>CAZTWK010000036.1:0-35444 GCA_964617805.1 uncultured Fibrobacteraceae bacterium
CCGACCTCGTTGTCCACGTACAGCGACGCGCCGATGATGGGCGAGTCGCCCACGCGGCCGCGCAGCTTCCACATCTGGCCGCTGGTGGTGCAGGCGCCCGAGAGGTCGCCGGCGCGATCGATGGCCAGCAGGCCGATGGTGTCGTGGGCCTCGGGGTTGACGCGGGGCGCGTAGGTGCCGTCCTCGGCCAGCCACTTGTGCCAGGCGGCCTCGGCCTCGGGGGTGAGCAGGTCCTGTTCCGGGAAGTCCTCGTCCAGGGCGAACTGCCGCGCGCCCTCGCCGACGAGCATCACGTGGGGCGTGCGCTCCATGACGGCGCGGGCCACCGCGGCGGCGTGGACCACGTCTTCCAGGCCGGCCACGGCGCCGGCGTCGCCGCGGTGGTCCATGACGCAGGCGTCGAGGGTGACGTGGCCGTCGCGGTCGGGGTAGCCGCCGAGGCCCACGTAGTGGTTGTCGGGATCGGCCTCGGCCAGGGCGACGCCGACGACCGCGGCGTCGAGGGCGGCCCCGCCGGCGGTGAGCTCGGTCCAGGCGGCCTCGTTGGCGACGGCGCCGAAGGCCCAGGTGGAGAGTACCAGGGGGGCGTCGGCGCGCGGCGCGGCGGCGCGCGCCGGTGCGGGTTTGAGCCCGACGGCGGCGGCGCCGAAGGCGGCCGAACCGGCGGCCGCGGTCTTGAGGAAGTCCCTGCGGGTGGTCATGGCGCTCTTTCCGGCTGGAGATGGGTCGTGCCTGCGGCTATGCTAGCCGCTGACGTTCCCCCGCTCAACCGGAGAGACCGTGACCGCCGAACGCACCATCCTGCTCGTCCACCACAGCCACACCGACGTGGGCTACACCGATCCACTGGGCCGCGTCGCCCTGCGCCACGCCGACTTCATCCGGCAGGCCCTGGAGATCGCCGCGCGGCGACCGGACTTCCGCTGGCAGTGCGAGGGGCACTGGGGCGTCGAGAGGTTCTGGGAGGAAGCCGACGACCGCGAGCGCGCCGCCTTCGTGGCGGCCGTGCGCGCCGGCGCCATTGGCCTGTCCGGCAGCTACCTCAACTTCAGCGAGCTGATCGGCGACCGCGTCTTCCGCGCGGTCACGCGCCGCGCCGCCGACTTCGCCGCCACGCACGGCCTGGTCGTCGACAGCGCCATGACCGCCGACGTCAACGGGCACGGCTGGGGCATGGGCCAGGCCTGGCACGACCTGGGCGTGCGCAACCTCTTCGCCTGCGTCCACACCCACCACGGACGCTGGCCGTTGGACGGCACCCTGCGGGCCTTCTGGTGGGAAACGCCCCGCGGCGACCGCCTGCTCGTCTTCAGCGGGGAGCACTATCATTACGGCAACGAGCTGGGCTTCGCGCCGGGGGCCTGCGCATCCTACCTGACCAAGGACGACTGCGACGCGGACATGATCTTCGGCGACCCCTGGGGCGTGGCCGAGCGACGCATCCCGCGCTACCTGGCGGAACTCGACCGGCGCGGCTACCCCTTCTCGGCGGTGCCCCTGATGATCTCCGGCCTGCGCACCGACAACGCGCCGCCCAGCGAGGCCGTCTTCGACCAGGTCGAGCGCTGGAACCGCGAGCACGGCGACGTCTGCCGCGTGGAGATGGCCACCCTCTCGGACGTCTTCGCGCGGCTGCGCGACGAGGACCTCTCGGCGCTGCCCGTCCACAGCGGCGACTGGCCCGATTGGTGGAGCGACGGCCCCGCCGGCGATCCCGGCCCCGTCCGACTCTTCCGCGCCGCCCAGCGCACGGCCGACCTCGTGGCCGGCCTGCACGAACGCCGTCCCGACATCGCGCCGCCGGTGCCCGCCGGCCTGGACGAGGACCTGGCCCTCTTCGCCGAGCACACCTTCGGACACTGCGATTCCGTGACGCGGCCCTGGGGCGAGGCGGCCCTCTCCATCGCGGCCCGCAAGCACGCCTACGCGGCCCGGGCCTACGACACGGCCGCCGTGCTGCGCGACCGCGTCGGTGCCGCGATGGGCGAATCAGGCCTCCGTCCGAATCGAGGCCTGCGCTGGAAGGTGGTCTGTCCCCTGGACCGGACGCTCCGCGGCGCGGCGCGCCTGGCCGTCGGCCACCACGAGTTCAACGAGCTGGGCCTGGACGGGGGCCTCGCGGTGCGCGACGCCGCGAGCGGCGAGGACCTCCCCTGCCAGCCCGTCCACGCGCCGGGCGGCGCGGAGGTGCTGGTGCCGGTGGCGCTGGCGCCCGACGAGGCGCGGATCCTCGAGCTGCGGCCGGCGCCCGGCGGCGCCCGCCTGCCCGCAGCCGCCGACGCGGCCGCCGTCGACGAGCTGGTCACCGAGCACGTGGAGATCGGCTGGCGGCGCGGACAGGGCCTCATCCTGTGGCGCGACCCGCACAGCGGCGAGGATCTCGCGCGCGACGACTGTCCCCACGGACCCTTCACCCTGATCCGCGAACTGACGCCCTGCCCCGCGCCCGCCGACCTGGCCCAGGTGCGCGGCGCCATGGGCCTGAACCGCAAGGGCGTCGACGTGGTGCGCGACCCGGCGCGGCTGCGCGGAGCCCGGGCGGGCGACGACGGCCCGGTGATCGTCTCGGCCGTCCTGGACTGGGAGGTGGACGGCCTGCGCGCCTGCGAGGTAGAACTGGCCGCCCACCGCGGCCTGCCGCGCGTGGACGTCACCGTGCGCCTGCACAAGGAGAGCCTCCGCGAGCCGGAGAACCTCTACCTGGCTCTGCCCTTCACGATAGGCCGCCGGCCCGAGCTGCGGCTGGACAAGGCCGGCGCGGCCCCGCGGCCCCGGCGCGACCAGATCCCCGGCACCCTGACCGACTACTACGCCGTGCAGGGCGGTTTCGCGCTGGACGACGGCGAGCGCGCCCTGGCCGTCGCCATGCCCGACGGGCACCTGCTGCAACTGGGCCCCCTGAACCCGGGCGAACGCCTGCTGGCCGGCGACCCGCGCCTGCGGGACGACCCCGCCCACGCCTACGCCTGGCTCATGACCAACTACTGGGAGACGAACTTCGCCGCCGCGTCGGGCGGCTGCCACGCCTTCCGCTTCACGGTGGCCTGGGGGCCGGAACTCGCCGGCCCGGACGCCGTTTCCGGGACATGCCTCGCGCTCGCCACCGACCCCTGGTGCCTGCGGCTCTGAGGAAGGGACCGACATGAGAACCGCCATCATCTGCCTGCTGCTGATCGCGACCGCCCGGGCCGAGTACGTGCCGCCCCGCCCCCAGATCGACTTCGCGCCCCGCGGCTATCTCTGCCTGCGCACCAACTTCGAGGTGCGCGTCGACGGCGTGATGGACGAGATGGCCTGGAACGACCGCTGGTCCGAGCCCTTCGTGGACATCCAGGGCGATCTGCGCCCCGCGCCGCCCCTGGGCACCCGCTTCCTGATGGTCTGGGACGACACCGCCCTCTACATCGGCGCCGAGATGGAGGAGCCCCACGTGTGGGGCACGCTCACCGAGCGCGACGCGGTCATCTACCACGACAACGACTTCGAGGTCTTCATCGACCCCGACGGCGACACCCACGACTACTTCGAGCTGGAGATCAACGCCCTCAACACCGTCTGGGACCTCTTCCTGGAAAAGCCCTACCGCGACGGCGGCCCGGCGGTGCACGAGTGGGACATCGACGGCCTGCGCACCGCGGTGGCGGTGCACGGCACCCTCAACACGCCCGGCGACCTGGACGCGGGCTGGACCGTGGAGATCGCCATCCCCTGGGCCGCCCTGGCCGAGCGGGCCGGCGTGCGCTGCCCGCCCGCGGGCGGCGACCGCTGGCGCATGAACTTCTCGCGCGTGCAGTGGGCGGTGGAGGCGGCGCCCGGCGGCTACCGCAAACTGGAGGGCCCCGAGGAGAACTGGGTCTGGTCGCCCCAGGGCCTGATCAACATGCACTATCCGGAGATGTGGGGCGTGGTGGAGTTCAAGGACCTGAGCATCGCCGCGGACTCGGCCGTGGTCGAGCCCGAACGCGAGGAGCACGCCGCGTGGACGCTGCGCAACGTCTACTACGCCCAGCGCGAGGTCCACGGCGAGACGGGCGCCTTCACCCCCTTCCGCCTGAAGCTGGATCTCGATGCGGGCAAGCTCGACGCGTCCTGGGTCTCCTGGCCGCCCAGCCTCCACGCCGAGGCCGACAGCTTCGCGGCCAGCGTGCGGGTGTCCAGCCGCGGCACCCTGAACATCGACCAGACCGGCCGGCTGTGGTGGTCCGACTAGCGCTTCCGCGCCAGGATGACCGACATCATGTCCTCGCCGGCCTCGGTGATGGTCGCCTGCAGCTCGTCCAGCAGCTCCGCCGTCATGCCCCAGCCCAGCAGGCAGGCGCGCTTCTCCGCGGCCGCCGCCTCGGACAGGCGGCCCTCTACCGTCTGCAACACGACGTTCGCGCCGTGGACCGCGCGCGCCAGCAACGCGTGCTTGCCCGCGTGCTCGGGCGCGTGATGGCAGCGCACCGCCTGCACCAGATCCGGGGGCAGATTCCATTCCTCCAGCAGCGCACCGCCGATCTCGGCGTGATCGAGGCCGGCCACACGGCGTTCGAGCGCGCGGTCCACGATTCCGGCGGGCGCCTCGCCTCCGGCGTCGTAGTGTTCGCGCAGGGCCTCATCCAGGGCCAGCTTGCCGATGTCGTGCAGGATGCCGGCGGTGAAGGCCCGCTCGCGCTGGCCCGGCGTCTCCGAGTCGGCGGCCAGGTGCGAGGCCGCCCAGGCCACCGCCAGGCTGTGCCGCCAGAGGACGTTCATGTCCAGGCGGTACCCGCCCAGACGGTTCTGGAAGATGGGCTCGAGGCAGAGCACGAAGGCCAGCCGCGCGAAGGTGAGATTGCCGATGCGTACCAGGGCTTCGCGCACGCTGCCGATCTCGCGGCTCCAGGAGAAGTACGAGGAATTGCAGACGCGCAGCAGTCCGGCGGTGAGCCCGGTGTCGCAGGTGACGATGGGCACCAGCGCGTCGGCGCTCACGGTCGGGTCGCTCAGCACCTCCAGGAGCGTGGCCAGGGAATCGGGATGGGTGGCCAGTCTCGGCACCCGTTCGATCAGGTCTGTCGTGGTCGTCATGTCGTCCTCTGCATAGTGGTCCAGGCCCTCGCCGGTGTCGGTGGGAGGCTTCGTCCGAACTAGGGAATCGCCTTACCGCTATTCGCTTCCCATATGATTAACTATGTTGTTTTGCTTTAGGTTAAGGCGTTTCTGCCGGATGGAAGACAAAGGCGGGCAAGAGGATGATTGTACGGGAATGGAGCACAGCGACACCGCGCGCGACGATGCCGGACGTGCCGAGCAAGCCGTTCGGAGCGCTGTTTCAGCGGTAGAGCCGCTTGACCTCGCCCCAGGCGCCGACGTCCTGATCGATGGGATCGCCGCAGCAGGTCACCAACGCCTCGATGGGCAGGCCGCCGCCGAATCCCGCCAGGATCATGTCCTCCCAGCCCGAGCCCACGTCCCGGTAGGTGGTGCAGGGATCGCCCGGCGCCGTCTTGTCGGGCACGCCGGTGTTGGCGCTGGTGAAGGGCAGTTCCACAACCCCGCTCAGGGTGGTGATCTCCACGACCAGGAAGTAGTGGTACCAGACGACGGCGCACTGGAGCCCGCAGGGTATGTCGATCTCATAGACGCCCGTCGCCGAGGCCCCCGCGAAGAGCAGCGGCTCGGAGCTGTCCAGGACCAGGCCCGGCTCGTGGCAGCCGGCCACGTCGTCCGCCTCCAGCAGGTGCGCGCGCACGGTGACGGTGGCGCCGGCCTCCATCCACAACGAGACGCGGATCTCGTCGACCTCGAAGCCCGACTCGCAGGTGCAGCCGTCTGCCTGTGGCTGGGAGTATTGCCCGAAGAGGGCGCCGGTCTGGACCCAGCCCGTCTCGTATCCGAACAGGCCCTGGGAGTTGCCGATGACGCAATCCTGCGCCTGGGCGGCGGCGGAGATCAGCAGCATGACGACGATCACGTAGAAACGCATGGTGTTCCCCCTTGTTGGCGAATGGCGCGTCGCCATTCGACGATTCGTCCGCAAGCGGACCCGGGCGAGGGATGCGACAATCGTTTGGGCGAGTGAATCCGAGGTGGGATGCGTGGAGTGATGGCGGGGTGTCTCCGTTCACCTCATGCACAACATATCATGAAAAACCGTCTCAACGAGAGAATTCTGGACTGCGTGCCGGGGAGTGTCGGATGAGCCTCGCCTTGGCCTCGGCCGTCGCTGAGTATATGCTTCCCGGCAACACCCTCACTCCCGCGAAGGAAGCGCGTCGATGATCCTCACCCCCCTCGACTGGAGCCTGGTCGCCGTCATGCTGGCCCTGATGCTCGGCGGCCTCTGGCTCAGCCGCGGCACCATGCGCGGCGTCACCGACTTCCTGGCCGCCGGCCGCAGCGCCGGTCGCTACGTGCTGACCGTGTCGACGGGGCTGGCCGGCCTCGGCGCCATCACCATCGTGGCCAACCTGGAGATGAACTATGTGGCCGGCTTCGCCATGTCGTGGTGGGGCCTGACCATGAGCGTGGTGGTGATGGTGATCGCCGTGTCGGGCTGGGTGGTCTACCGCTTCCGCGAAACGCGCTGCCTGACCCTGGCCGAGTTCTTCGAGCGGCGCTACTCGCGGCGCTTCCGGGTCTTCGCGGGCCTGCTGGCCTGGATCAGCGGCATCATCAACTTCGGCATCTTCCCGTCGGTGGGCGCGCGCTTCTTCATCCACTACTGCGGGCTGCCCGAGACGGTGCTCGGGCTGCCCACCTACGCGGTCACCATGTTCGTGCTGATCTGCCTCTCGCTGACCTTCGTCTACGTGGGCGGGCAGGTGGTGGTGATCGTCACCGACTTCATCCAGGGCTTCTTCGTCAACGTGGTCTTCCTGTGGCTGGTGCTCTACCTGATGACGCAGGTGTCGTGGGACCAGATCTTCGCGGCCCTGGGCACCGCGCCCGTCGACGCCAGCCTGATCAATCCCTTCGACACGGGCAACGTGCCCGACTTCAACCTGGTGTACTTCCTGATCAGCGTGGCGGTGGTGATCTACGGGCCGCTGTCGTGGCAGGGCACCCAGGGCTACAACGCCTCGGCCCGCGACGCCCACGAGGCCAAGATGGGCTCGGCCTTGAGCATGTGGCGCGGCTTCCCCCAGAACCTGGCCCTGATGTTCGTGCCCCTGGTGGCGTACACGGTGATGCACCACGCCGACTTCGCCGCCCTGCGCGCCTCCGTCGAGACGGGCCTGGCCGGCGCCGAGACCGACGCCGTCGCCAGCCAGCTGCGCATCCCGCTGGTGCTGCTGCAGCTCTTGCCGCCGGGCCTGCTGGGCGCCTTCGCCGCGGTGATGGTGGCGGCCTTCGTCTCGACCCACGACACCTACCTGCATTCCTGGGGCAGCATCTTCGTCCAGGACGTGGTGATGCCCTTCCGCAAGACGCCGCTGTCGCCGAAGGCGCACCTGCGGCTGCTGCGGCTGTCCATCGCGGGCGTGGCCCTGTTCATCTTCCTCTTCTCGCTGCTCTTCACCCAGACCGACTACATCTTCATGTTCTTCGCCATCACCGGCGCCATCTTCACCGGCGGCGCCGGCGCGGTGATCATCGGCGGACTCTACTGGCGCCGCGGCACGGCGGCCGGCGCCTGGGCGGCCCTGTGCGTGGGCTCCGGCCTGGCCGTGACGGGCATCACCCTGCAACAGGTCATGGACGACTTCCCCCTCAATGGCCAGATCATGACGGCCATCAGCATGGGCGGCGCGGTGCTGGCCTACGTGATCGGCTCGCTGCTGAGCCGGCAGGAACCGCCCGACCTGGACCGCCTGCTGCACCGCGGCGCGTGGCGCGTGGACGAGGATCACGAGCGCGAGGCCGTCGTGCCCGCCCGCGGCTGGCGCGTGCTGGGCATGGGCAAGGAGTTCACCCGCGGCGACCGCGTGATCTACCTGGCCTCCTACGCCTGGACGATCGGGTGGTTCGCGTTCTTCGTGTTCGGCACCATCCACAACCTGGCCCACCCGGTCGACAACGCGTGGTGGGAGGCCTTCTGGAAGATCTACGTGAAGATCCAGGCCGCCCTGGCGGTGTTCGTGACGGTGTGGATGGGCATCGGCGGCACACGCGACCTGCGGGCGATGCTGGCACGGCTGCGGACGGCTGGACGGCGATCCGAGGACGACGGGTTCGTGCGGTAGGCCGTGCGTTTGACAGTTTGACGCCAAAAGTGATAAACTGAATTCGGCTATAGCAATACTTAATCCGAACGACCCATTTGATCTATGTACGATCACGTTTCGCCCATCGAGCGCATCTATCTGTGGTATCGGGATGAAGGAGTATTTGATATGGCGAAGCTTGTATTGGCTATCCTTGCCCTTGCCGTCAACCCAGCATGGGCTGGCGTTCTCGTTACGGTCTATCCCGAGAACCAGAATCAGGAGTTCGGCAAGGAAATCGCATGGCTGGGGGATGTCAATGCAGATACCTACGACGATTTCCTAGTTGTAGATGAGGAACAAGAAGGACCGGGCTACTTGGGTCGAGCTTACGTTTATTTCGGGGGCTCCTATCTCGACGATGTAGCCGACCTCGTACTCCAACAGGACGACTCAGGGTCGATCACGGAAGCTCTTGAAGGGCCATTCGACTTCAACGGAGACGGCTTCGGTGACATCGCCATCAGTTCCCCCAGCTACGACACGAACGACATGAGCAATACCGGAGCCGTGTTCATCTATCATGGTGGTGCCGATATCGACGCTATCGCCGACTTCATGATCCCCGGGCCGTGGACTTCGTACTATTTCGGCAAGCAACTGGCCAAGGCCGGACACTTCAACACCGAGGACGAATACGACGACATCGCGATCACGATTGACACGAGCTATGGGTGGGGACCTCTTCCCACAGTCTATGCCTATTTCGGTGGACCGAATCCCACGACCGAGTACGGATGGCTCAGATCATACACGGGCGACTATTACGACGGGTTCGAGAAGCACCTCGAGTTCGCCGGCGACTTAAATGGCGATGGGGCTGGTGACCTGGTGATCGGCGTACCCTGGCGGTCGGGATTCTGCTTGGAGGACGGCGCCCTTATCGAAGGCTGGAACGCTGGCGGTGTGTTGCGGATACACGGTGGCGACTACATGTGGCATGCCGGCACGATGTTCTGGTTGCCAATCGAGTGTGAATCCCATCTCGGATATGAGGTCGATGGCGCCTTTGATTTCAATGGCGACAGGCTCGACGACGTGATTGCTGCGGCTCCAAACGTGCAGGAATCGAAGATCGTGTTTGGTAGCACGGACATCCACGCCAACGATTCGATGACATTTGTTCCTGGCGAAGACGTTGCTGGCCTGGGTGATGTTAATGGAGATGGATTCGACGATATTGCGATAGTGGACACCTCATGCGCGGTGTGGATCTTCTGGGGTGGCGCAGATCCAGATTCGATCCCGGACCAGGTAATCCGACCTGTCGACGACGAAGACTGGGATAGCGTTCATGTAGGTAGAGCTGGAGATATCGATAATGATGGACTCGACGATGTGATGGTTCACATCCGGACAGGGCAAGGCCATACCGAGCACTTCGATCGCGTTCGTATCTACAGCGGGTTGAGTGGAGTCGTCGGTATCGATGTCATACCACCAGCAGTCACCCCTTTGATCTATAGAGGCAGCACTCCCAATCCTTCCAATCCATTGATAAACATAGCTTTCACAAACCTGGTCGACGCTCAAATCCAGATAAGGCTTTTCGACCCGAGCGGACGGCTCGTGCGCTCGGTAGCAGATCGGTACTTCCTCTCCGGTGATCACGAGGTGCAATGGAACGGCAAGGATGACCGAAGCCGAAACATGCCCAGCGGTACATACCTGGTCCAAATCATAGGGATGGGAAGAGCCGTGAGCGGCAAGATCTCACTCCTCCGCTGAATCTTGTCCACACCGTACGGAATCCGTGTCAGATCAAGAGCGGTTGCGATACCATTCGTGATCAACTCGACACTGATCAGTGGTAACGGAATACGGGTGAACTGAATTCATGCGAGGCGACCATGCTCCACATCTACATCGACGCCGACGCCTGTCCCGTGAAGGACGAGATCTACAAGGTCGCGGAACGCTACGACCTGAAGGTGACCCTCGTGGCCAACAGCTATATGAAGTACCCCGGCGGCGGACGGGTCGAGCTGGTGGTCGTGGAGAAAGGCCTGGACGAGGCGGACGACCTGATCGTCGAGAGGGTCGGGCCGGACGACATCGTGATCACCGGGGACATCCCCCTCGCCGCGCGCTGCCTGGACGAAGGTGCGCGCGTTCTGGGGCACAAGGGGCGGCCGTTCACCAGGGACAACGTGGGGGACGCGCTGGCCTCGCGGCAGCTGTTGAAGCAGTTGCGTGAGCAGGGGGTGCTGGGAGGCGGACCGCCGCCCTTCGAGAAGAAGGACCGCTCGCTGTTCCTGCAGCAGCTCGACCAGATGATCAATACCATCAAGCGGGGGTGATCCCGAGCGGGCGGGCTAGGTCCCCAGCACCTCGATCAACGGTCCGAGATGCTTCTCGTACAGCTTCCACCGACCCACCGACGAGTCGTAGATGCGCTGGTTGACCTGCAGGGAGCTGGCGGTGAGCACCGTGCGGCGGTGGCTGTGGAAGTCCAGGCAGGCGGGATCCCAGTCGAGGCCGCAGAACTCCACGACGCGCCGGCTGACACCCTCCTGGTCGGCGATCAGGCCCTCGTAGTCGACCTCGAGCAGGGGCACCGGCAGAACCCGCGCCCAGTGCGCCATCAGATCCTGGTACTGGCGGAAGTAGAGGCCCAGCGTGCGCAGGTCGTTCTTGTAGGCGTGCGACTTGCGGAAGACCTGGGTGAAGATGGACACGCAGGTGTCGAGGGGATGGCGCCGGCAGTGGATGACGCGGGCGCCGGGCAGCAGGAGCGCGACCAGCCAGAGGTTCACGAAGTTGTGGGGCATCTTGTCCAGCACGCGCGTGGCGTCGGGGGCCAGGGCGTCGATGGCGTCGAGGTAGCGGCGGGCGGCGCCGGCCACGTCCCCGGCGTCCAGCGAGCGCCAGAGGTCGGGCAGTTCGGCGACCGCCGCGTGTTCCACGCCGGTGCCCTCGAATCCCAGCCGGATCTCCTCCAGCAGCGACAGCTCCCCCGCCATGTGGCAACCGGGGTGGCTGCCGATGATCGACTCGAAGAGGGTCGTGCCGGACCTGGGCATGCCGACGATGAAGACCGGCCGGCCCGAGTGCACGCCCCAGCCGGCGCGGCGTTCGAAGAAGGCGCGGTCGAAGACCTCCATGCGGGCCGTGATCTCACGCCCGCTGGCCTCGATGTCGAAGTGGCCGCCGGTGAGCTGCGCGCGCAGCCGGTTGGCGACGACGTACTCGCCGAAGGCCTCGTCGTGGTGTCCGCAGCGTGCGCCGGCCTGGGCCAGGGCGAAGTGCAGGTCGACCCGCTCGTTGATGGGCATCTCCCGGCGCTCGAGTCCGCGCAGGACCGCGACCTGTTCCGTGCAGGGTTCGCCCTGGCCCGCGGTGATCAGTCCCAGGTGGGCGGACACCAGGTCGGGCTTGTGTTCCAGGGCCGCGCGGAAACTCGCCGCCGCCGCCTCGCGCTCGCCCAGGGCCATGTGCACGTTGCCCATGCTGGCATGGAGCATGGGGTTGTCGGGATCTTCGCTCAAGGCCATGCGGAAGCAGGCCAGCGCCCTGGTCGACATGTCCAGTTCGTTGAAGGCGTTGCCCGCGCAGCGCAGGGTCTCGACGTTGCGGGGCTCGTGTTTCATGGCCCGCGAGAACAGCGTCATGGCTTCCTTGGGCTTGCCGCGCTGGCGCAGGAACTCGCCGTACTGGTTGAGCACCGGCACCGAATCGGGCGCGAGCTCGAAGGCCTTGCGGTAGCTGTCCAGGGCCTCGTGCGTGCGGCCCAGGATGGCCAGGATCCGCGCCTTCGACGTCAGCACGCTCTCCGAAGCGGGCAGCAGGCGCGCGGCCCGGTCCAGATGCTCGAGCGCATGCTGCTGATCGCCCGAGTTGAAGAGCAGAAGGCCCATCAGATGATGGGCGCCACCGTGCTTGGGGTTGTTTTGCAACGCTTTACGGCAATGCTGGAGGGCCAGGGAGGTGTTTTTTTGGCGGAAACTCACAACGGCGTCATCGTAGGCCCGACTCGCGGGAGGTGGCTTATTCTGCACCGCTTCTGTGATACCGACTGACATGGATCTTCACGTTTTTCCTTATTCCGTGTGAAATTCGCGCGTCGCAGAGGACGAATTCCAGGATGCGGTACCCCCGTATCGCATCGCGGGGACAATAACGCAATCGGTGTGCCGAATGTGGAACTGGCCAAGGTGAATGGACTTGCCGCACGACGGAATTATTGTCGTTTGTGCATGTGATAAAGCGCCGATTGAATCCGTGATCGCACGGCGGGGAGTGCGCTACCATGGGTCGCCCCCGGAACACTCCAGCGATGGGAGATCGCCTTGTCCGACACCAGACGCATCGTCCTGACCGGCGCCACCCGCGGCCTCGGACGCGCCCTGGTCGACCGCTTCGCCGAGGCCGGCCACACCGTCCACGGCTGCGGACGCTCGGACGTGCAGGTGGCCGCCCTGCGCGAGGCCCACCCGGCGCCCCACGGCTTCGCGGCCGTCGACGTGTCCGACGCGGCGGACGTGGCGGCCTGGGCCGCCGCCGTCCTCAACGACCTGGGCGCCCCCGACCTGCTGATCAACAACGCCTCGCTCATGAACGCGCCCGCCCCCCTCTGGGAGGTGCCCGCCGACGACTTCGGCCGCCTGATGGACGTGAACGTGGACGGCGCCTTCAACGTGATCCGCGCCTTCGCGCCGGCCATGATCGAACGCGGCGCCGGCGTGATCGTCAACCTCAGCTCGGGCTGGGGACGGAGCACGGCGCCGGAGGTCGGCCCCTACTGCGCGAGCAAGTGGGCCATCGAGGGGTTGACGAGTTCGCTGGCCCAGGAACTGCCGGCCGGGGTCGCCGCGGTGTCGCTAAATCCCGGCATCATCGACACGGACATGCTGCGCACCTGCTGGCAGGGCGCGGCGGCGGCCTATCCCAAACCCGAGGCCTGGTCGCGCACGGCGGCGCCCTTCCTGCTCTCGCTGGGGGCGGCGCACAACGGGCAGGCCCTGACGGCCCCTTGAGGGACCGCGGCCGCACGTGTAGAGTGCGGGTCGGCACCCCTCACCCGCGCGAAGGGACCTTCATGCGCCGCCTGTCCGTCCTGCTCCTGTTGCTCGTCGCCGGTTGCGGAACCCGCGTCGAGCCCCCCGCTCCCGCCGTCGTCACGCTCTTCAACGACGTCACGGTGCACTTCACGCCCGACGCGCCCGAGCGCCACGACACGCCCTTCGCCACCGCCCGCGACAACGGCCGCGTGATGGGCACCTGCCGCGAGTTCCCGCCCGGACGGGGCCGCGACCGCGTCACGGCCGTCCTGCGCGTGCGGCCCATCCGGCAGGACATGCGCAGCGTCGTCGACCGCTGGGACCGCGCCGGCCACGTGGCGCTGATCAAGCCCGGCATGGCGCCCGTGGAGATGATCAAGTTCATGACCGCCTACGGCGGCGCCATCGAGCACGAGGTGGACGTCACGCACCTGGCGCCGCTGTTGAGCGGACACTGCGAATTCGAGGTCTTCATCGACACCTGGGTGACGCCGGCCTGGAAGGTGGACGTGGAGCTGGTGTTCGCGCCGGGCGGCGGCGGGGCGCCCGCCTGGTCGCGGGGGCTGTTCTTCGTGGACGGCGGGCTGAAGACGGAAGCGCCGCGGGTCGCGTCGGCGGTGACCGTCCCCGACGGCACGCGGCGCACCCTGCTGCACGTCATGGTCTCCGGCCACTGCACCGACGGGCGCGACGCCGACGAGTTCGTCACCAAGGACAACGTGATCCTCGTGGACGGCGTCGAGGTGCACCGCTTCCGCCCCTGGCGCGACGACTGCGGCGAGCTGCGCGCTCTCAATCCCTACTGCGCCCGCTGGTCGGACGGCTCGTGGAGCAGCGACTACAGCCGCAGCGGCTGGTGTCCCGGCGACGTGGTCGAGCCCGTGGTGATCGACCTGAGCCCGTGGCTGACCCCGGGCGCGCACGAGGTGGCCTACCGCGTCGAGGACATCCGCCCGGCGGACGAGGAGGGCCACCACGGGTACTGGCGCGTATCGGCGCACCTGAGCGGGTGGCGGTGATCAGACCAGGAGCCAGGTGATCCAGAAGAGGCTGAAGCGGTAGAGGAAGACCACGGGAAAGAAGGCCACCGCCAGCAGCAGGGCCTGGGCCAGGGCGGCAGGCAGGCCGCGCCCGTAGACCCGGCGGATGGCCGGCACCAGATAGAGGACGAAGACCAGGGTCGTGAGCAAGTCCATGAAGGCCTCACTGAACAGGAAGGCCACGTCGAGCTTCCACTTCACGGCCGCCAGGTACAGCAGCTTGAGCAGCAGCATCAGGGCGATGCTGGCCACGAGCAGCTGGTAGGCGTAGAAATGGAGCGTGAAGACCAGGTGCCCGACGGCGGGCACGCCGCGTCCGCGCTGCAGCAGGGCGACCGCGAGGGCCAGCATCGGGATCATGATGATGATCAGCGAGCGGGCGAGCGGTTCCGACTTGGACTCCCACGCGGCGGTGTACGCCTCGAGCGTGACGTCCCGCTCGGCGAGGGTGCGCTCGACGACCGGCCCGGTGACGCCGCTGTAGACCTGCTGGTCCCGGTGGCCGCGCAGGCTCGTGTTGAAGGTGTTCGCCGGCAACAGGGGCTGGACGAGGAAGTAGAGCACGTTGATGATCAGAAACAGCCGCAGCGGCCGCACGTAAGGCCGCCGGCGGCCGTCCAGGTACTCGCGCGTCAGGAAACCCGGACGCGTCAGCAGCCACTTCAGGGTGGGCAGCAGGCCGGTCTCGAGATCGGACATGGCATGGAACGAACTGCGTGCGAAGCCGCGCAGGGTCAGGGCGTCGTGATCGACGATCCGCTCCCCGCAACGGGCGCAGTAGTCGCCCGTGATGGGCGCTTCGCAGTTGGCGCAGACCTTGGCGTTGTCGGACACCGTATATTCTCCCTCTCGAAGGCGGGATCATGACACTCGAACGCATCACCGGCAACCCCATCCTGGACCGCGCGGACATCCCCGACATCCAGCCGGCCTACGTGGACGTGAGCTCGGTCTTCAACCCCGGCGCGGCGCAGGTGGACGACATGATCCTGCTGCTGCTGCGCGTGCAGTCGCGCGGCCGCGAGACGGGGCTGGTGCGGGCCTGGAGCCACGACGGCATCCGCTTCCGCGTCGAGGACAGCCTGGTGGAGGTGCAGGGGCTCGAGGATGCGGACTTCACGGCCCACCACGTCTACGACCCGCGGCTGACCCTGGTCGACGGCGAGCTGATCTGCACCGTGGCCATCGACACGGACGAGGGGTGCCGCCTGGGCACCGGCCGCCTGGGCGGGGACGGCGTGCTGCGGCTGGCCGGCGTCTCGCCGCCTGACGCGCGCAACGGCGTGGTCTTCCCCGAACGGGTGGGCGGCCTCTGGCTGCGGCTGGAACGACCCAACACCGAACGCCTGCCGGGCGGCCCCGCCAGCGGCGAGGTCATCCTGCTGAGCGAATCGGACGACCTGATCGACTGGACGCCGCGCGGCGAGGTCATGCGCGGCCGTCCCCGCTCCTGGGACGAGCTGATCGGCCCCGGCACCCCGCCGCTGAAGACGAGCGAGGGCTGGCTGCTGCTCTACCACGGCATCGCCACCCACTTCCAGGGCGTCAACATCTACCAGGCCGGCGCCGTGCTGCTGGACCTCGGCGACCCGTCCCGCGTCGTCGCCCGCACGCGCCGCAACGTGCTCGAACCGCGCGCGCCCTACGAGCTGGGCGGGCAGGTGCCCAACGTGGTCTTCCCCACGGGCTGGATCTGCGACGAATTCGACGCCGACGGCTTCGCGGACCTCGACGCGGGCCTGAAGATCTACTACGGCGCCGCCGACACGGTGGTCGGCCTGGCCGTGTGCACCGTCCGCGAACTGCTGGGAGCCTGCCATGACGCGGACTGACCCCCGCCAGGCCTTCGTCGTCTCGCACACCCACTGGGACCGCGAGTGGTACCTGACCTTCCCCGAGTTCCGCGTGGACCTGGTCCGCGTGGTGGGCCGCGTCCTGGACGCCCTCGAGGCCGATCCCGAGCGGCATTTCATGCTGGACGGCCAGGCCGCCGCCCTGGAGGACCACCTCCGCGTCAGCCCCGGGGACGCCCAGCGCGTGCGCGCGCTGGCCGAGGCGGGCCGCCTCTCGCTGGGCCCCTGGTACGTGCTGCCCGACGAGTTCCTCGTCGGCGGCGAATCGCTGGCGCGCAACCTGCTGATCGGCCGGCAGGTCGCCGAGGCCCACGGCGACAGCCTGGCCGCGGGCTACATGCCCGACTCCTTCGGCCACGTGGCCCAGATGCCCCAGCTCCTGCGCTCCGCGGGGCTGGATTCCTTCGTCTTCGAGCGCGGCCTCGGCGACGAGGCCGAGCACCTCGGCTGGCGCTTCACCTGGCGCGGCCCCGACGGCAGCGAGGTGCTGGCCCTGAACCACTGCGAGGGCTACTGCGGCGCCGGCGGCCTCGGCCACACCGAACTATGGCACGCCCACACCCGCCGCGAAGTGGATCTGGAAAGATCAGCGCAGCGCCTGCGCGAGCTCTTCGCGGCGTCGGCCGCGCGGCCCGGCGGCGATCCCTTCCTGGTCAGCAACGGCTGCGACCACTTTCCCCCCCAGCGGGATTTCCGCCGCGTGCTCGAAGCGCTGCGCGCGGCCTTCCCCGGTACCGACTTCGTCCACGGCGGCCTGGCGGACTTCGTGGCGGCGGCCCGCGCGGCCGGACCCGGCGATCGTGTCCGCGAGGGCGAACTGCTCGGCGGCTACGACCGCAACATCCTGTCGGGCGTGTGGTCGGCGCGCATGCCGCTGAAGCAGGCCAACGAGCGCTGCGAGACCCTGCTGGCGTCGGTGGCCGAGCCCCTGCTCGCCTACGCCGCCTTCCGTCACGGCCATCCCTGGCCCGGCGGCCTGCTGCGCGACGCCTGGCGCGAACTGCTGCTCAACCATCCCCACGACTCCATCTGCGGCTGCAGCGTCGACCAGGTGCACCGCGACATGGGCCCCCGCTTCGCCCTGGCCCGCCTGACCGCGGAACGCCTGCTGCAGCGCGCCCTGGAGGACCTGGCGCCAACCTTCGACACGCGGGCCGAAGGCGATCGCGACACGGTCCTCTGCCTGGCCAACCCCCTGCCCGAGCCGCGGCGCGAGATCGTCACCCGCACGGTGGTCCTGCAGCCGCTCGGCTACGATCTCGACCGTCTGCGTCTGGTGGACGAGGCGGGCGGCGAGGTGCCCTTCGCGGTCGTCGACACGAAGTACGTGGAGCGCTTCTGGGGCGTGGACCACCGCCTACAGCTCACCGGCGCCGACCAGGACGCGGCCTTCGCGCCCTACCTGGCCCACTTCCGCTCGCGCATGCTCAAGGACGGTTTCGGCGACGGGGAATTCGACTGCCGCCTGACCCTGCAGTTCGCCGCCGACCTGCCGCCCTGCGGACACGCGCGGCTGCGCCTGGTGGAAGAAGCGCCGACGGCCACGGTCGCCGGCGCGGTGACCGCCGGCGCGGACACGCTGTCCAACGGCCTGGTCGAGCTGCGACTGCAGCCCGACGGGACCTTCGACCTGCGCGACCTGGAGACGGGCACCGAGTACCGCGGCCTGGGCCGGATCGAGGACCGGGGCGACGCGGGCGACGAGTACGACTTCCACGCCGTGCCGGGGCCGGCCCATCCCGAGGTGCTGCCCGGCGGCGTGCGGCAGGTGCGCGTGACGCCGCTGGAGGGCGTGCTGGAGGCCGACTTCACCCTGCGCCTGCCCGCGCGCCTGACGGCCGACCGCGCCGCCCGCCGCGAGGACACCGTGGACTGTCCGGCCAGCCTGCGCCTGAGCCTGCGCCACGATTCGTCCCGTATCGACGCCCGCCTGCGCCTGGAGAACCGCGCCGAGGACCACCGCCTGCGCCTGCTCTTCCCAACGCCGCTGCACACCGACCGGCTGGTCTCCGAGGACCGCTACCTGGTGCAGGCGCGCGACCTGTTGCGCGGGTCCGATCCCGACTGGGTCCAGCCCACCCCCGCCACCTGGCCCCAGGCCGGCTTCTCCTGCCTGGAGGACGGCGGACACGGCCTGGCCGTCCTGAACCGGGGCCTGCCCGAGGTGGAGGGCTTCCGGACCGACGCGGGCGCCGGCCTCGCGCTGACCCTGCTGCGTTGCGTGGGCTGGTTGTCGCGCGACGACATCGAGCCCGAACGCCGCGGCAACGCCGGCCCGACCATCGCCACCCCCGAGGCCCAGTGCCCCGGCGAACAGGTCTTCGAGTTCGCGCTGCGGCCCTACGCGGGCGGCTGGCTGGAAGCCGACGTGGCCGGCGCCTCGGCGCGCTGGCGCTGCCCGCCCCTGTCGGTCCAGGGCGTGGCGGGATCGTCGACGGCCGGCGCCTGGCTGCTGCGCTGCGACGAGCCGCGCGTGCGGGTCACGGCCGTGAAGCGGCACGAGACCCGGGATACGCTGGTGGTGCGGCTCTGCAACCTGGACGGCGAGGCGGTCGAAGCCCCGCTGGCCTTCGGCCGCGAGGTGGCCGGCGCCTGGCGCGCGGATCTGCTGGAGGAACGGGACGAGCCGTTCGTCATGAAAGAGCCGACGCGCCTGGAACTACGGATGCGACCGCACGAGATCGCAACCATCGAGGTAGACTTCGCCTGATCCCTACGAAGTCTACACGTGTACACTTTGAAACTTGATATCAGTAGTGCGGCGTCGCCCCGGTGGAGACGTCCACCTCGTCGCCGGGCAGCGGCGGGTGGCGTTCCTGCAGGAAGGTGGCCCAGACGGGGAAGTGGTCGGAGGGATAGCGGCCGTCCATCTGGTAGCGCGAGACGCCCGCATCGACGGCGTCGAACCCGCGCGAGGCCAGGATCCAGTCGATGCGCCCGCGCGAGGGCTCGCCGGTGAAGCCGTGGAAGGTGTCGGCGCCGCGGCGCCGCGCCTCCGACGGGGCCGCGCCGAAGGTGTCGCGCAGGGGCACGTCCGCGCGCCAGCCCTCCTCGGCCAGCAGGCGATAGGGCGGGCTGTCGGCGACGGCTTGCGCGTTGAAGTCGCCCATGAGCAGGATCGGCAGCCCGCCGGCGATCTCGGCCATGCGCCGCTGCAGCAGCTCGGCGCCCAGACGCCGCGCCTCTTCGCCCATGTGGTCGAGGTGGGTGTTGAAGCAGTAGAAGGTGTCGGGATCGCACCAGCGGTCGCGCAGCTTGACCCAGGTGACGATGCGCGGGCAGGCCGCGTCCCAGCCCTTGCTGCCGGGTATATCCGGCGTCTCGCTGAGCCAGAAGAAGCCCTGGTCCAGCACCCGGTAGCGGTCGCGGCGGGTGAAGATGAGGCACATCTCCCCCTTGCGCACGCCGTCGTCGCGGCCGACGCCGGTGATGCGGTAGCCGCCGAAAGCGTTGTTCAGCTCCACGCCCTGGTCCCACAGGCATTCCTGCACGCCGAAGATGTAGGGATCGTGCTCGCGGATGGCGACCCGCACCAGGTAGCGGCGGTGCTCCCAGCTGTCGGGACCGTCGTCGGCGTCGCCGTAGCGGATGTTGAAGGACATGACGGTCGTGGGCACGGCCGGTTCATCCGCGGCGACGCCCGCCGCCCAGGACAGGACGACCGCGGCCAGGATCAGCCAACTCTTTCTCATGCAACGACCTCCACGATTCCAGCCTCCACCGTCTCCGCTCACATTCTCACACAATACCGGGATTCCGCCACCGCGTAATTCCTGAGTAACGCCCCCCGCGTAGTCTCATCGCGTCACGGGCCGACCCCACCGGCCCAGGAAGGATGACGTTCATATGACGACCTACGTGGTGAGATTCCTCGGCGCGATGCCTGACGAGTTCCGCGGCCGCGTGCGGCACGTGAGCACGGGCGAGGAGGACAACTTCACCTCCCCCGAGGAGCTCTACGACTTCCTGGAACGCATGAACGTTTCCCACGGGCCGCAACCGGCCACCGCCGGCGCCGCCGACGCCCCGGACGACGGCGCCGGGCCGGCCGGACGGGAGGATCCGACATGAGGTCGCCGCCGCCGCGTTCGACAGCGCTCTTGACACGCCCGTCGAGATACCTCACTCGTAATACATGGATGCGCCTATCGCACATGGATCCTCCTGGGCCTCGCGCCTGCTCGCACTGCTGACGGAACTCGCCGCCGCCCGCCGGGCCGACGACGCGCTGCGCGGCGAGACCTGGTCCCTGCTGAACACCGCTCTCTTCGCCAGGCTGCAGCACCAGGCCTCCCTCCTCGGCCGGGTCGACCGGGCCGAACTGCAGGACATCGCCGCGGAAAAAGCGTTGGATTTGTTCCGCCGGGCCGAATCCGGTGTGTGGGACGTGACGGGCCGCGGGCCGGCCGAACTCGCCGGCTTCCTGTCCCGCACGGCGCGCAACGGCCTGGTGGACCACCTGCGCAGGAGCGGCCGCAGCATGGGCATCGACGACGAGACACGGCTGGACGCGCTGATCGCGGGCGACGGGAATCCCGCCCCCCACGGCCGCCGCGCGCCGACGGCGTCGGCCCCGGCCGAGGGCGCCGAGTTCGCCCGGGCCCTGGCGGCCTGCGTCGGGGCGCTGAAGGAAAGGGCGCGCACCATATGGATCTTCCGCGCCTTCTACGAGATGTCGAGCAAGGAGATCGCCCGCCACCCCGAGGTGGGACTCACGCCCGGGAACGTGGATGTCATCCTGCAGCGCAGCCGCAACGCCCTCGGCGAGTGCATGCGCCGCAAGGGATTCGAGCCCGGGGATCTGCCCGCCGGCGCTTTCGTGGAGATCTGGACGGTCTTCCGCGAGCGCGGGGGCGGACACGTCGAAGGGACGAGTGATGACGGGTAACAATCAGCGGGTCGAGTGCGACTTCCTCGACCCGGACACGGCCACCGACCTGCTCGCGGGCACGTTGCCGACCGACCGGCGGGACGCGGTGGTCGACCACCTGCGACGCTGCGGCGACTGCGAGACGCGATTCCGCGAGCTGGCCGCCCACCGGGAACGACGCCGCGGCGCGATCCCGCCCCTCCCCCTGCGGCGAAGCCCGGCGCGGCCGCGCCGCTGGTTCGGCGTGGTGGCGGCGGCCGCGGTGCTGGCCCTGCTGATGCTGTGGCCCCACGACGACCCGGATCCCGGCCTGGCGCCCCTCGCGCTGCCCGCCCACGCCGAGACGATGCTCGTACGGGCGCGGGACGACGACGCCATGCGCACCCGGCTGGCCGACGGGCTGCGGGCCTACGCTCACGGCGACTACGACCGGGCCGCCGACCTGCTGGACGACTTGACGGCGGAGGGGACGGAGGCCGCGGTCCGCGACGTCTACCTGGGCAGCGCTCTCGCCCTGACCGGGCGCGACGCCCGGGCGCTGAGCGTCTTGGACGACGAGACCATCGATGCCATTCCCGATCCCTGGGGCAACGAATCGCGCTGGACTCTGTGCGGCGTCCTGCACCGGCTGGGCCATCGCGCCCGGGCCGATTCGATGCTGCAGGTCCTGGCGGACGAGCCGGGGCCGGTGGGCGACCGGGCGAGACGATATCTGGAAGCCGGGATCGACGCGGCCCGCTGAGGTGTCCGCGTCCCCGCATGCGACGGGGGACATGCCGATGAGACCATGCCTGCTGCTGGGCCTCGCCCTGCTGACCGCCTGCGCCGGCTGCGCGCGGGATCCCGAGGGGACGTCGTCCGCCGGGGCCGACTCGCTCTCCGAACGCATCGAGACGCTGCGCGGCGAGGGCCGCTACGCCGAGGCCCTGCCCGACGCCGAGCTCCGGCTGCGGGCCCTGCGCGACTGCGGGGACACCGCCCCCTGGGAACTCGGCGACGCCGAACGGCTCGTGCGCAAGCTGGCCCTCGCGGCCACGCTGCCCGATACCGCGCGGGCGCGCCTGGCCGTGGCGGACAGCCTGTCCGCCACGCTGACCGGCCTCTTCCACGCCGGCGAGTTCCAGCGGGCGCGCGGACGGCTGGAGCGCCTGCTCCACGACCGGCGCGCCGTGCTCGTCGAGCCCGACGCCGACATCGCCACGACGCTCCACCGCCTGGGCGCCATCAACCTCCAGCTCGGCGACTATGTCGCCGCCGCCGCCTACACGTGCGAGGCCCTGGACATGAACCGGTCGCTGCTGGAGGCCGACCACCCCCGGATCGCCAGCAACCTGGACAACCTCGCCATCCTGCTGCGGCGCCAGGGCGACTTCGCGGGGGCCGAGCCCCTGTTCCGCGAGGCCCTGGGCATGTACCGGCGCCTCCACGACGGCACCCATCCCGGCGTGGCCCGCAGCCTGGGCAACCTGGCCATCTTCCTCAGCGACAAGGGCGACTACGCCGACGCCGAGGCCCTCTACGAGAAGACCCTGGCCATGTACGGCGCCCTGCACGGCCCCGAGAGCGAGCCGGTGATCCGCAACCTCTACAACCTGGGCCTCATGCAGTCCGAGCAGTCCCACGACGCGCAGGCCGAGGCGACCTGCAGCCGGGCGCTGGAGATGTCGCGGCGGGTGCTCGGCGACGCGCACCCGCTGACCGCCGGCATCCTGCACGCGCTGGGGATGGTGCGCTACGACCTGGGCCGCTTCGCGTCGGCGGATTCCATGCTGGAGGAAGCCGTCGCGGTCTACGCGGGCACCCTCGGCGCCGACCACCCCTACGTGGCCTGGGCGCTGCTGGACCGCGGTGTGTGCCTGGCCGCCCGGGGCGAGACCGCGCGGGCGGACTCGCTGCTGGTGGGGGCCGCCGGGATCTACGAGCGGGCCCGTGCCATGGCGGGACCCGGTTATTCGCGCTCGGTCTGCCAGCCGTCGCCCTACCCCACCCACGCCACGGTCCTGTTGCGGCTCGGGCGGCCGCGGGAGGCCTGGCGGGCCGCCGAGCGCGCCCAGAGCCGCGCCCTGGCCGAACTGCTCATGGCCCGGGGCACGCCCCTGGCCCCCGACGCGGATCCCCTGCCCCGCGTGCTGGCCGCCCTCGAACCCGGCACGGCGCTGCTGGGCTGGCTCCACGTGGCGCTGGAACCGGACACCCCCTCGACCTGGGGCTACGTCATCGACACCCGTGACGGCATGCGCTGGGTCCGCCTGCATCCTACCCTGCGCGACGGCGAGGCCCGCGAGCCGGGCGACTTCAGCCTCGCCCTGGAGCGCGCCGGCGGCTGGCCCTTCCCGGTGCGCGACACCGCGCGCCTCGACCGCCTGTCCCGCCGCCTCCACCGGGAGTGGATCGCGCCGCTGCTCGCCGAGGCCGGCGACGCGCGCCGCCTGGTGGCGGTGCCCACCGGCCCCCTGCATGGTGTGCCCCTGGAGGCGCTGCCGGACGGGGACGGCCTCCATCTCGGCGACCGCTTCGAGGTCTCCTACGCCCCCTCGGCCACCCTCTACGCCTGGCTGCGCGAGCAGGACCGCACCGCGACCGCGCCGCCACCGTCGGGCGCCCTGCTGCTGGGCGACCCCGACTACGCGGATCCCTGGCTGGCCGGTCTACCCGGCACCCGCGCGGAGGTCGCCAGCCTGGCCGACGCCCTGCCCGGCGCCACCGTCCTGCTCGGCGCCGAGGCGTCGGAGGCGCGGCTGCGCGCCCTGAACGAGTCCGGCGAGCTGTCGCGCTTCCGCTGGATCCACCTAGCCACGCACGCGCTGGTCGACGACGAGGACCCGGCCGCCTCGGCCCTGCTCCTCTGCGACGGCCGGCTGACCGCCCGCGAGATCGTTTCCGAATGGCGCCTGGACGCGGACCTGGTCAGCCTGAGCGGCTGCCGCACCGGGCTGGGCCGGCGCACCGCGGGCGAAGGATTCGTGGGTCTGACCCACGCCTTCCTGCGGGCCGGCGCCCGCAGCCTGCTGGTGAGCCTGTGGCCGGTGGAGGACACGGCGACCAGCCTGCTCATGGGCCGTTTCTTCGACAACCTCGCCGGCCGCCGCGACGGCGCGGACATCCCGCCCCTGGACAAGTCCGCGGCCCTGGCCGAGGCCAAGCGCTGGCTGCGCGACGGCACGGACGGCGCCTACCGGCATCCCTGCTACTGGTCGGGATTCGTGCTCATGGGCGAGTGACCGATAATCCATGTTAGAATCAGAACCGCACGGCGAACTGTATGTATCCGCCCCACAGACTTACGGAGGATGACATGCAGACACGAATCCACTCCCTATGCACGGCCCTGGCCCTGATCGCGCTCGCGCTCGCGCCGCTCCCCTGCGGGGCGTCCGGCGTGGCCGATCCCGACACGCTCTACCTGCTCGGCGGCCCCGACCGCGACGACGGCGATTTCCAGGACGCGGCGGGCCTGCCAGACCCGGAAGGCTGGTTCGGCGTCAGCGAGGGTACCGGCCCGTCCGGCCCCTGCAGCTTCGCCCGGGTCTGGCCCCTGCTCGACGACCTCGATCCCGATCACGACAACGACACGCCCCAGTTCGCCTTCGTCAACGACGGGCTGGCCTGTCCCGGGATCCCCGCCAGCCCGGGCACGACCTGGACCTACGGGCCGGGCGGCTTCGTCACCTACTACGCCCCCGGCTACGCCAGCGACGCGATCTGGTCACCGCGGATCGCATGGGCCGACGCCTCCATGGACGGCGCGATCCTCGCCTACGACACCTACGACCACTCGGAACCGCCGGTCCATTTCACCACCTGGAACGTCCGCTTCAGCACCGACGGCGGCGGCACGTGGACCGAGTGGCGCAACTACAGTTTCGTGTACTTCGCCAACGAGCCCAGCTACGTCCGCCGCGAGATCGACCTGACGGACCTGGTCGAGCCCGGCTGCACACACGTCCAGATCAGCCTGCATTTCCTCAGGATCGCCGTGCCGGCGCTGGACCCGACCCCCGCCCCCTATTTCGACAACGTCTCGCTGCGCATCTTCAGCCAGACGGACACCGGCGCCCCGCCCGCGGCACCGGCGGCACGGTTGGACATCAACCCCAATCCCTTCAACCCGCGCACGGTGTTCGCCCTCGCGTTGCCGGCCGCGGGCCCGGTCGAGGTGTCCATGTACAACCTGCGCGGCCAGCGGGTGAAGACGCTCTTCGCCGGGGACCTGCCCGCCGGCGACCACGAACTGGTCTGGCACGGCGACGACGACACGGGGCGCCGGCTGGAGAGCGGCGTCTACCTGGCCCGCCTCTCCACCGACGAGGGCGAGGTCGTGCGCAAGGTCTCGATCACCAAGTAGGGGTGGAGGCATCGGGGCCTTGAAGACGGGGCCGTGGCGCGGATGCGCCGCGGCCCCGTATCGCGTGGGGCTCACTGTGTCGCGATCTTCTCTACCAACGACTTCAGCCGGTTCGAGGGCAGCAGGTCCAGCTCCTCGATCATCAGCTTCTCGTACTGGTGGTAGGCCTCCAGGGCCTCGGCGCGGTGGCCGAGCCCGGCCAGGCCTTCCACCAGGCGCTGGTGGAACTCCTCGTGGTAGGCGTCCAGCGCCACCGCCCGGCGGGCCAGGGGCACGAGGTCCCGCCACTTGTCGTGGCGGGCGTACCAGGCGCAGAGGCGGCCCACGTCCTGCAGCAGCCGGTCGCGCAGATGCTCGCGCTCCTCGGCGGTGAACTCCTCGTAGGGGCTCTCGGCGAGGAAGTGTCCGCGGTAGAGGCGCTCGGCGTCCAGCAACGGCTCGACGGCGGCCTCGGTGTCGCCGTCGCTCCACAGCGACTCCGCCTCCTGCAGCAGGTCCTCGCACTGCTCCACGTCGTAGGCGTAGCCGTCGCCCGGTTCCAGGCGCAGCGCCTCGTTGTGGTAGCGCACGAAGCGGTCGGCGCGCGTCTCCTTGCCGCCGGCCAGGGTGCGGCGCAGCACGTGCAGGGTCTGGCGCAGGCTGTTCAGACCCTTGCCGATCTCCGTGTCGGGCCAGAGGGCCTCGATGACCTCGTCGCGCGGCACCCAGCGGAAGCGGCGCACCAGCAGGTACTGGAAGAGGCGCAGGGCCCGCTTGGAGCGCCAGTCGTCCAGGGTGAGGCGGCGCTCGTCGATGGTCACCGACAGGGGGCCCAGGGCGCGGATGGCCAGCGACGCGCCGGCGGACGCCGCCTCGTCGGCGCCCAGGGCCGCGCGGGCGGTCTCGCCGCCGATGCGGTCGATGACCGCCGCGGCCCGCGCCCGGACGTCCGCGTCCTCGTCCCGCAGCAGGGGCTGCACGGCGGCGACGGCGTCCGTCCCCAGATCGGTGAGGTGGCGAGCGGCCTCCTCGGCGGTCGCGTCGCGGGACAGGCCCTCGGGCAGCACGCGCAGGGCCCGGTCGCGGGCCAGGGTGGTGAAGACGAAGTCGTGGCCCATCTCCGCCACGCCCGACAGCAGCTCGGCCAGCAGGGCCGGCCGCGCGGCGGGCTTCGCGTCCTTCGCGTCCAGGCGGGCCAGCAGCAGGTGGTGCAGGTCGTAGCGCATGCCCACGCTGCGCATGGTCTTCTCGGCGTCGCACCAGTGGCGGCGGACGTCGGCGCTCCGTTCCGCCAGGGCGCCCAGCAGGAACCTGGCCTGGGCCTCCTGGTAGATCAGCTTCCGCTCGACGCTCGCCGCCAGGGCGCCCCGGGCCAGGCGCCGCGCCTCGTGGCGGCGGCCGGCCCGGGCCGCGGCCTCCGCCAGCCCCAGCTGGGGAAAGACGAGCAGGCCGCTCTCCCCCACCCGCTCCCCGCAGGCCTCGGCGGCGGCGTAGTGCTCGCGGGCGCGTTCGTGGTCGCCGGTGGCGAGGGCGCAGCGGCCCAGCGCCAGCCGGCAGTAGCCCTCGATGAGCTGGTAGTCGAGGCTGCCCGCCAGGCGCAGTCCCTCGCGGGCGAGTTCGCGGGCCTCGCGCACCTCGCAGGCGTCGGCGGTGATGTGGGACAGCACGCCCAGGCAGTGGCAGACGCGGCGCAGGTCGTCGCGCTTGCGGAAGACCACCAGGGCGCGCCGCGCCGCGTCCTTGGCCCGGTGGAAGTCGCCGCGCCGGTAGTGGATGTTGCTCTGCAGGAGGTAGAAGGCGCGCGCCTCCTCCTCCTCGTCGCGGGACTTGCCGAAGGCCTCGCGCGCCTCGAGCAGGTGGCGTTCCCCCTCGTCGAGCCGACCGAGGTCGCACATGCAGATGCCGATCATGTCCAGCAGGCGGCCGCGGATGATCGCATCCGCGCGGCCCGGCTCCCGCAGGGCCTTGCGGCAGAGGTTGATGCAGGCCTGGTACCGGCCGAGGCGCAGCTTGACCTGGGCCGCCTTGCTCATCAGCGACACGCGCTGCCGCCCGCTGGTCGCGCAGGACAGGGCCTTGCGGTAGGTGGCCTCCGCGCCGCGCAGGTCGCCCTGGGCCTCCAGCACGCGCCCCTGCGCGAGCAGGGCCACCGGACGGCGGGCCAGGGCGGAGGCCGGCAGGGCCGCCAGCGTGCGCCGGATGGTCTCGTGGCGGCCCGCGGCCAGCAGATCCTCGCCGCGCTTCTCGAGCAGGGAGAGGGCCGCGCCGTGGGCGCCGCCCTCGGCGTGGGCCAGCATGGCGTCGCCCCATTCGCCCCGCGCCTCGAGGATGCGCGCGGCCTCGCGCCACAGGCGCAGGCTCTCGGCCGGCTCGCCCTCGCGGGCCTGCACCTCGCGCAGGAAATCCTGGAAGAGGCCGTGGTACCGGTAGCCCCCGCGCGCGCGGCCGAGGCGCACCGTGAACAGGTTGCGCCGGCAGAGATCGGCCAGGACGCGGCCGCTGCCCTCGCGCCCCAGGACGGCGTCGCAGAGCTCGCTGTCCAGGCGGGGCAGCAGCGAGGAGCGGCGCATGAAGTCGCGCGTCGCGTCGGGCAGTTGCCGCAACACCTCCTCGGCGAAGTAGGCGAACCAGCCCGATCCCGCTTCGAGCAGTCGCGCCAGGGCGGCGCGCACCTGGTCCTCCCGGGGGCCGTCGAGAGCCTGGAGGAGGATCTCCAGGCCGGCCGCCCAGCCCTCGGTGCGGCGCACCACGAGCTCGGCCAGCTCGGCGTCGAGGGCGGCACCGGGGAAACGGGTCTCGAAGAGCGCGGCCGCCTCGTCGGGCCGGAAGGCCAGGTCGGCGGCCTGCAGCTCGGCCAGCACGCCCTGGGTGCGCAGCTTCATGGAAGCGATGTCCAGCGGTTCGCGCGAGGCCAGCACGAGGGTGTGACCCGCCGGCAGATAGCGCACCAGGCGCTCGATGAAGACGAGCACTTCCGTCGTCCCCGCCGCCAGCTGCATGTCGTCGAGGATCAGCACCGACCCGCCCGCGGTGTCGCGGAGCACGCGCACCGTCTCGGCGAGGTCGCGGTCGGGATCGTCGCCGCCGCGGGACGCGCCGCCGGAGACCGCGGCCAGCAGGTGGTCGCGGAAGACGGCGGGGTCGGTGTCCATCTCGTCCAGGGAGTACCAGGCGACGGGGCGGCGGCAGGATGCGACGGCGGCCGTGAGCAGGGAGGTCTTGCCGAAACCGGCCCCCGCCGTGACCGTCACCAGGCGGCAGTCCCGCCAGTCGCGCCAGCGATCGTCGAGTCGCGGGCGCGGCAGGTAGCCCGCGGGGCGCGGCGGCGCGGTGAGCTTGCCTGGTATGATCGGTTGCGACATCTGGGCCCCTCGCATCGGCTTGGACGACAAGTATACAATACTTGTCTCCGCGAGCGAAGTTTCGGCGTGGGTCTATCGCGGATCAGGCGTCGCCGAGGGGGATGGTCATGTGGACCGACACGCCGCCGCCGGGCGAGCTCTCGCAGGCGATGGTGCCGCCCATGGACTGGCAGACCAGGTTGTGCACGATGTGCATGCCCAGGCCGCAGCCGTCGAGGTCGCGGCGCGTGGTGAAGAAGGGGTCGAAGACCCGGTGCACCGTGTCCGGGTCCATGCCGGCGCCGTCGTCGCCGTAGTGCAGGTGGAGGTCGTCGCCCTCGCGCCGGGCGCGCAGGGACACCAGTCCGCCGCCGTCGGCCGACAGCCCGTGCCGCAGCGAGTTCTCGATGAGCTCCACCACCACGTGCGCCAGGTTGGAGGGGCACAGCTCCACGCGCAGGTCGTCGTCGCAGTCGATCTCCAGCCCGTGGCCTGCGACGTTCAGGCGCTCGACCTGCTCGAGCGTGGCCACGCGCAGGTGCTCGCCGAGGACGATCTCGCGCTTGGGCTCGCCGATCTGCTCGGGCGAGAGCCGCTTGAGGGTATCGATGAGGGTCGCCACACGGCGCAGGTTGCCCGAGATCAGGGACGAGGACTCGGCGCAGAGGTCGATGAAGCCGCCGTCGCTGAGTCCGGTGTCGTGCTGCTCGGCCACCCGCTCCTCCAGCAGGGACGAGGCGGTGATGCTGATGCCCAGCGGCGTGTTGATCTCGTGGGCGAAACCGGTCAGCAGCCGCGCCAGCGCCGACTGCTTCTCCGAGGCGACCAGCCGGTCGCGGGTTTCCGCCAGCTCGCGCGTGCGATTCTCGACGCGTGACTCCAGCTCCAGGTTGAGCTTGCGCAGGGCCTCCTCGGCCCGCTGCCGCTCCTCGTCCTTCTGCAGGGAGAGCAGGGCGACGGCCAGCCCGTGGGCCAGGTCCTCCAGGTGGCCCACGACCTCGGCGTCGATCAGGTCGCGGCGGCGGTCGCCCAGATGGATCAACCCGATGGTCTCCCCGGCCGCGCGCAGGGGCAGCGAGACCAGGGTTTCGAAGCCGTGCTCGCGGCAGAGGCCGCGGCGGTCGACCGTGGCCGCGTCCAGATCGCGGCCCGTGTCCGGGTCGCCGAGGGTGCAGGTCCAGTAGCCGCCGCGCGCCGTGAAGCCGGGCCGGCGATCGTCGTCGCTCCCGCCGTCGAGGATGGCGCCGCAGAGGCAGGTCAGGTCCGCGAGGTCGTCGCGGTGCAGGGCGTTGCAGTTGGACAGGATGGCCGGCGGCACGTCGCGGGTCGTGAGGATGGGGTAGTCGTCGTCCTGGCGCAGACGGATCCACACGGCCTCGAAGCCCACCAGGTCGCGTATGGCGTCGGCGACCCGGCGCGCGGCGACCGTCAGCGACTCGGCGCCGCTGACGATCTCGAGGATACGGATGGCCGTCGCGCCCACACGGCGCGACGTGACCACGGCGCTGCATCTGGCGCCGCCGGGACTGTAGAACTTGAAGCCCGTGTTCGTTGCCAACTGGACACTCCTGTGCATGTTCAGGAGATGTATCGGCCGAATAGTCACCGGAATGAGAGGATATTGCCATCTGCCGCCGACCACGTCGTGACCGTGGCGAATTCGCATGGAATCACAAATTGACAACATGGACTCATCGATCCGTGATACAGTTGTGCCGGAACAAGATAGCCTCGCCGCAGCGGTCCGGATCGGGCCGGGTCCGTTCGTCGGGCCGTCTTCTTCTCGCATGCCGGTACGGGTACGTGGAACAAGGGGGGGCTTCATGCGCTGGATCCTGATCGCATCTCTGTTGACCCTGCCTCTGGCGAACGAGGCGGCCGCACGCGTCCGGCACGTCCCGGACGAGGAACCGACGATCCAGGCCGCCCTCGAAGCGGCGCGCAGCGGGGACATGATCCTGGTCGCGCCGGGCACCTACTTCGAGCACGATCTCGTGATGAAGGACGGGGTCGCGCTGATAGGCCAGTACCATCCCGATACGCCGGTCGTCATCGACACCGCCGGCGAGGGGCGGGGGATCCTGTGCAGCGGCGTCGGCACGGGGACGCGCATCGAGAACCTCGTCATCCTCAACGGCACGCGCGGCGGCGGCGGCGGCGGCGCGATCTACTGCGACGACGCCGATCCCCGCATCGAGAAATGCACGTTCCGCGACAACAGCGCCCTGCGCGGCGGCGCGGTGGCCCTTATCAACTCCTCGCCCCACATCCGCCACTGCCGCTTCGAGAGCAACACGGCCCTGCACGTGGGCGGCGGGGCGATGGCCGGCGTGGGCTCCGAGCCCTACTTCTACGCCTGCGAATTCAGCGGCAACCGCTCCAACTACTTCGGCGGCGGTATGCACTGCCGCGACGGCGCCGACCCGCTGGTCGAGCAATGCGACTTCGTCGGCAACGAGGCCGGCGAATACGGCGGCGCGGTGTCGGTCGTCACGGCCGCCACCCCGACCCTGCTCGCCTGCGACCTGAGCGCCAACCGGGCCTGGGGCGAAGGGGGCGGCGGGGTCTGGATCGCGGAAACGTCCGACTGCGAGCTGTCCGAGTGCGTCCTCGACGACAACGGCGAGTTCGGCGTCAAGCTGCGTGACGGGTCGCTGCTGGCCGAATACTGCGACTTCTCGGCCCACGAGATCGCGCTGTCCGTGGGCGCCGAGGCGGTCGACTGCGTCGTCCTGCGCTGTGGCTTCTTCGGAAACGCCGACTACGCGATCCGCAGCGACGCCTCCTTCCCGATACGGGCGGAGTACAACTACTGGGGGCACGCCAGCGGGCCGCTCCACGCCAGCAACCTGCCCGGCACCGGCGACGCGGTCTCCGACGACGTGGACTACGCGCCGTGGCTGCACCAGTGGGTCGTGCCCGCCAACATGGTCGGGCTGTCCGGCGTCGTGTCCGGCAGCGACACGGGCACGCCGCTGGCAGGCGGGCGGATAGCGGTCTACCCCATGGGCACCGTCGAGCCGGCGACCACCGACGCGCTGGGCCGCTGGCAGCTGAAGATCCCGCCCGGCACCGGCTACCTGCTGGAGGTGTCGCGCCACGACTACGCCACCGTGCTGGAACACGACCTCGTCCTCGCACCGGGCGAGGTGCGCGAGTTCGACCACGTCCTGGACCCGGCCAACGACATCTACGAGGACTACCGCATCGTGGATTTCGACGAGATCCCGGTCCCCGAGGGCGACCTGAAGGTGACCGAGGGCGGGATCCTCCACGCCTGGTTCAAGGTCGAGGGACAGCTCGCCGACGGCACCTGGCAGCCGGTGCCCAACGCCTGGATCCTGGCCCAGGACCAGACGGGCGACTACTACGGCGCCCGGGCCAACATCGTGAAGTACCAGTTCCTCACCCAGCCGGCCCACTTCGAGATCCCGGGCGTCTTCGGCATCCGGATCCCCGCGGACAGGATCTGGGGCGGACAGCTGCACACCTCCGAGACCTTCACCATCGAGCGCGTCAACGGCGAGATCCTCTCGGCGGACCACGACAAGACCTTCCGGGTCCGCGTCGTCCCCTACGAGTACAGCACCGAGTGGGGCTACCGCCTCTGGGCGCACATCGGCGGGGGCGCCACGGCCGGCATCGCGACAGGCGTCCTCGCCGTCGGCGGCGGCACGGGTTCCAGCGTCATCATCGACTTCGCGGGCCTGGCGAACAACTCGTACTGGCGGCGCTTCAGGGTCCGCCACCAGGCGGACATCTACGTCTTCGGCGCCGGGGGCCTCGGACCGCCGAAGCTCCTCAGCACGGGCAGCGGCACCAAGGACATCGGCATCGGGATCGGAATCGAGGGCGGGGTGACCCTCCCCTACGCCCATGAGTACGAGTTCGACATGAACGAGCTGGAGGGTCTGGAGGCCCTGACCGCCTTCTACCTCATCGTCGAGCCGGTCATCTCGCTGGGGCCGCAGGAGACCCAGATCGTGACCACCGCCCTGTCCTGGTTCGTGCAGCTGCTGATCCAGAACTCCAGCGACTTCGGCGTGGCACGCTACGCGGACGAGGTCGGCCTGGACATCTGGGGCGGAGCGACGGCGCAGGCCAGCGTCGCCATCGGCATCGGCGACAGCAAGAAACTGAAGATCGGCGCCGAGGGGAGCCTCGGCGTGGACATCCACGTGGGCGGCGCGCTCCGCTACGAGGTCCCCGACACGACGATCACCACCAAGCTCTACGTCAACGGCGGCGTCGAAGGCAGCCTCGGGCCGCAGTTCCTGGGCATGGAGGACCGTCCCGAAGTGAGGTTCGTCTCGCCGTTGAACTGGCTCGGGCTGATCCCCGCCGGCACCATCAACGCCGGCTTCGTCTTCTCGACGGAATGGAAGCACCTGACCGAGTGGCAGGGCGTGGCGATGGACGCGTCCATGCGCAGCGACGTGCACTGGTTCAACACCTACAACCTGCCGGGCGTGCAGCAGGAATACACCTACGGCATCACCATCGACAGCCAGAACATGCTGAACCTCCTGCACGACGTGACTACGCTGCCGGCCACCGTCGCCAACGTCGGCAGCCAGCCGGACTCGACCTCCGTGGGCAGCACCTCCTTCCTGACCGACTTCACGAACTTCCTCGGCGCGGTGTACGACGAGCAGGTCTCCAACGGCGAGGCGGTCGTCGGCTACAACTGGAAGGTCGACGACATCAACGAGTTCTCGCTGGGGCTGGACCTCGAGATCCCCCTGCCGATCGTGCCCCCCATCGTGCTGAAGATCGGCGCCGGCGTGGAGGCCGGCGAGAAGGACGAGCACAAGCTGGGCAGCGGCTACTACTACCAGGGCCTCCCCTTCCTGCAGAACGAGATGCCGAGCCCGCCCACCAACACGGCCAACTTCTTCGGCGTCGTCGGCGAGTTGTGGGGCTACGTGATCAGCGGCAACATCCTGCAGGAACTGGTGGACATCGTCCTCCAGCAGATCCTCGACACGTTCTTCTGGTGGCTCAAGGACGGCCGGGAGGTGTTCCTCCTCTCGCCGGGCGGCTCGACTCTCGACATCTCTTCGACGGCGGTTCCGGCCGACGTCGACTCGACGCACTGCCGACACTGGGAGTGGAACGAAGGCCGGCTGTACAAGAACGCGACGCCCGAGAAGGAGGCCCTCTTCAAGGCCTACGTCGACCGGTTGCGCGCCGTGCGCCAGGAGATCGTGGGCATGCACTACGGGATCGGCGGCTTCCATTCGCTGCGCCCGCTCGGCCTGGAGCTGCTCGAACCCGCGGAGCTGACCCTCCGTTACGGGGACGAGGAGGTGGCGGAACTCGACGAGCGGACGCTGTCCGTCTACCGGGAGGACGAGGACGGCCGCTGGCACCTGATGCCCTCGACGAACGTGGCCGACTCCAACCTGGTGCGCACGACCATCGACACCTTCCGGACCTACACGCTCGCGCCGCGCATGCCGAGCGGCGAGTACGGTCTGACGCCGGTACCCGCCACCCTGCCGGCCGACGGCCTCGCCGAGGCCGTGCTCACCTCGGAACCGCTGCTGAACAACGACGGCACGCCCATCGCCGAGGGGACGCTGTTCACGGTCGCCGCCGGCACCGGGGAGATCCTCGCCGCGGACGCGGATCCCGACCACGAGGGGATCCAGGTGGCGGTCGCGGGACAGGCCCTCGGCTTCGGCTACCGGGCCGGCGAGGTCTCGGGGCCGGTCGACATCAGCGCCGAGTCGGTCAACGGCTACGCCAAGTGCACCGTGGACCTCCCGCTCCACGACGCGGGCCTGCCGGCGCCGCCGGTCATCGCCACGCTGCGCCCGGCCTGGCGCGGTTTCGCGGTGACCTGGGAGGCCCCCGAAGATCCCGACCTGGCCGGCTACCTGGTCTGGTACGACGCGGACGGCCCGGGCGCCCCCTACGACGGCCAGGCGACGGTCTGGGGCGCGGACAGCCCCGTCTCGGTGGGCATGGTCGACAGCCTGTTCGTGGACGAGCTGGCGGCGGAGACCACCTACTACGTCGCCCTCACGGCGGTGGACATCGAGGGCAACCAGAGCGATTTCTCGGAGGAGTTCGCCGTCATCGTCGGCGTGGAGGGAGAGGCTGTGCCGCTGGTGCTGGCCCTGGACCAGAACCGCCCGAACCCCTTCAACCCGCTCACGCGGATCGACTTCAGCCTGCCGCGCCGGGGACCCGTGGACCTGAAGGTCTACGACGTTCGGGGACAGCTCGTCCGCACCCTGGTCGTCGGCGAGTTGCCCGGCGGGCGCCACAGCGCGTTCTGGCGCGGCGAGGACAACAGCGGCCGCCGCGTCGCCTCGGGCGTCTACCTGTACGAGCTGCGCACCGAGGAGGGAGCGCGGACGCGGAAGATGGTGGTCGTGAAATAGGCCGCCCGGGTCCGGCGTCGCCGACGCGGACAGGAACGGGGCGCCGCCTTGCGCGGCGCCCCGTCGTCGTTCCCGGGACCGGCCCGTCCCCGGCGTCTACTCGGCGGCGGCATCCCCCCGCCCCTTCACCATCGCCCGCAATCCGCACTTGAAGGCCGTGGCGTAGCGGTTGGCGATCAGATAGTACGTGGGCAGCACGATCAACGTGAGCAGCGTGCTCGAGGCCAGCCCGCCGATGATGGCCCGGGCCATGGGGTAGTACTCGGCGTCGCCCACGTGGGCGCCCTTGAGGACGGCCAGGGGCATCAGGCCGAGGATGGTGGTGCCGGCGGTCATCAGGATGGGGCGCATGCGGTCGCGGCAGCCCGCCACGATGGCCTCTTCCAGCTTCAGGCCCACGCGCCGGTGGTTGTTGATGTGGTCCACCAGCACGATGCCGTTGTTCACCACGAT
>CAZTWK010000037.1:0-32807 GCA_964617805.1 uncultured Fibrobacteraceae bacterium
CCTGGGCGCCGGGGCCGCCGGCCGCGTAGAGGGCCGTGAAGACCGTCGCCACCGAGCTCACCTCGTAGGCGCCGGGCTGGGCGGCCTCGCCCACCACGAAGACGCGCACGGCGCGCAGCCGGCCCAGGCTCACGTCCACGAAGGTGCTGCCCCCCTCGCCGTCGGGATCGATGCCCGAGTAGGAGCCGGATAGCTTCTCGCGCACCGCGCCGGCGACCTGCTCCAGGGAGCGTCCGGCGCAGCGCACCTTGCCGCCCTTGGGCAGGATGATCGCGCCGTCGCGGTCGACCACGCGCTCGAGGCGGAATTCGACCTCGCCCCACACGTCCACGAAGACCTCGTCGCCCACGCCGAGCCGGTAGCTCTCGGGCACCGGGCCGTAGCTCGGCGGCGCGAAGACGCCCGCGTCGAGACGGAAGAAGCTGGCGCCGAACACGCTGTCGGGCAGGGCGGCGACCGGCGGCACGGCGTCGGCGGTGTCCACCAGCGACTCGGCCAGGTCCAGGTCGAAGGGCAGGATGACCTGCGAGCGCTCGGCCGGGGCCGCGTCGGCGGGCAATTCGGTCAGGCCCGGCGGGACGACCGGCTCGCCCTCTGGCGCGACCTGCTCGCGGTAGCGCCGCATCAACTCCTCGCGACTCAGGCCGGTGCGGCGCTCGGCCTGCTCCAGCATTTCCTCGGTGGGCTCCTGGGCTGCCGAAAGCGCCGGCAGCAGGGCCGACAGCGCCAGACAGACGATGAGCAGGGAGAGGGCGGCGTGGCATCCGTTCCGCATGACGTCGACTCCGTGAGGATCTGAAAGGTACGGCGGCGCGCGCCGATCGCGTGGCGCGGCCGCCGCTGTGTGGAGCCATCGTAGCACCTGCGCCCCGACCGGCAAGGGATTTGTCGCCCGGCTTGACGGCATGAGGAATGGTCCATAGGGTAGGCGGGCCTCGACGTCGCCGATCACACGGAGGAAGCCGCCGCATGCACCCGCGAATCCCGATCCTCTCTCTCGCCCTGTTCCTGCTGGCCACCGGCGCCTGCCGCTCCGACCGGGAGGCCTCCCCGGTCCCCGGCAGCGTCTTCGCTGCGGCCGACGTCGTGCCGGCGCTCAGAGCGCGGGCGGCCGACCCCTGGACAGACGTGCGGGCGCCCGCGTCGACGATGGCGGAGACGATCGCCGCGGCCGACTCCCTGGTCCACGGCGGCGTCTTCAGCCTGAAACCCTTCGCGCCCGTGCGATTGGATCGTGACGTCGACTGGGGCGCCGACCCCCACGACAACCGCAGCTGGCCGTGGGCGCTGCACTGCTACGCCTGGATGAAGGACCTGCTCGCCGCCCACGCCGAGACCGGCGACGACGTCTACCTGGCCCACGCCCTGGAGTTGGTCGCCGACTGGGAGGCGGACAACCTCGTCGAGGAACCGCCCAGCGAGATGACCTGGCACGACCAGGCCACCGGAATGCGCCTGGAACGGCTGCTGGACCTCCTGGAGGTGCTGCGGCGGCGCGAGGCGACCGACGAGGCCGACCTGGTCCGCCTCCTGGAGCTGATCCGACGGCACGGCGCCAAGCTGATGGACGAGTCCTTCTACACCCGGCACACCAATCACGGCTTCGACCAGGCCTTCGCCCTCGCACGATTGGGACTGGCCCTGCCCGAACTGCCGAACGCGTCGCGCTGCCGCGAGACGGGCCTGGCGCGGCTGATGGACGAGTGCGACTTCGCGTTCGACGACCACGGCGTGCATCGCGAGAACAGTCCCGCCTACCACTTCTACATGATCCCGCTGGTGTTCCGCGTGAGTGGGATGTGCGAGGCCTACGGCGTGGCGAGCGACGGCCTGGACGCCACCCTCGCCGGCGCGCTCGCCGTCGCGCCGCACCTGCTGCTGCCCAACGGGGAGATGCCCCTGGTCGGCGACACGCACGCCAGGGCCAGCAAGTCGGTGCCCCTGCCCGCCTGGCTGCCCGAGCGCGACGCCATCCTCTACGGCCTGGACGCCGGCCGACGCGGCGTGCGACCGGAGCTCGTCGACCTGATCCTGCCCGAGAGCGGATACGCCGTCCTGCGCGAACGCTGGGGCGACGCCGAGGATTTCGACCGGCCCGTGGCGCTGGTCATGAAGCTGGCGGCCAACTCCCGCTACCACTTCCACGACGACATCCTGTCCTTCGTCCTCTACGGCCGGGGCGAGCGCTGGCTGATCGACTGCGGCATCTACAAGTACGACTACCGGGATCCCCTGCGGATCCACGTGGCCGGCCGCCTCGCCCACAACGTGGTGACCGTCGACGACGGGGACCGCACCGCCAAGCCCGGTCCCCTGCCCACCGCCTGGCGCGCGAGCCGCGCCACCGGGGAGCGCGTCTGGATCGAGGCCGGCTACGACCCGACGCCGTCGGTCTCGCACACGCGCTCGCTGCTCTATCTCAAGCCGGAACTCGTGCTGATCCGCGACGTGCTCACGGCTCGCGACGGCGAGAGTCACGACTACAAGCAGATCTTCCACGTGGACCGCGACAAGGACGTGATCGAGCACGGCGACGGCTTCGTCCTGCGCTCGCGGCGCGATCCGTCGCTCTCGCTGACGGTGGCCTGCGTCACCCCCGGGGCCGCGGCCTACCGCGTGCGCGGCCAGACCGACCCCCACCTGCAGGGCTGGGCCTCGTACGCCAAGCACGAGATCGAGCCCGTCGACGTGGTCGGTTTCCGCCAGACCGGCACCGTCGTCGAGTTCAGGACGATCCTCTCCTTCGGCCCCGACTGCCCGCAGAGCGTGGATCTGGCGGACTGGAACTTCGAGGCCTTGAGCCGGCCCTGAGCGCGCCTATCCGTGGCGCGGCCGGGACGGATGACGTATAATCCCCCTGTGCCGGCGCCGTATCGTCGGCTTAATTGACGTATCGATGCAACCGAACCGGAGGCCGCAGGTGATGATTCCCCTCTCGCGACCCGACATCACCGACCTCGAACGCCGGGCCGTCATGCAGGTCCTGCGCTCGCCCCACCTGGCGCTGGGCCCCAAGCTGCGCGAGTTCGAGCGGGCCATGTCCGACTACCACGGCCGCAGACACGCCATCGCCGTCAACAGCGGCACCAGCGGTCTGCACCTGGCCATGATCGCCCTGGGCCTCGAGCCCGGGGACGAGGTGATCACCACGCCCTTCTCCTTCGTGGCGTCGACCAACTGCATCCTCTACGAGCAGGGCGTGCCCCGCTTCGTGGACATCGATCCCGACACCTGGAACATGGACCTCTCGCGCCTCGAGGCCGCGGTCACGCCCCGCACGCGCGGGCTGCTGCCGATCCACGTCTTCGGCCTGCCCTGCGACATGAAGACCGTCAACGCCTTCGCCGCCGACCGCGACCTGTGGGTGGTCGAGGACGCCTGCGAGGCCATCGGCGCCTACTCGCGCGAGACCCTGGCCGGCAGCGAATCGGACATCGCCGTGCTCGCCTTCTATCCCAACAAGCAGCTCACCACCGGCGAGGGCGGTCTCGTGCTGACCGACGACGACGGCCACGCCGAGGTCATGCGCAGCGTCCACAACCAGGGCCGCGCGCCGGGGGCCGCCTGGCTCAGCCACTCGCGCCTCGGCTACAACTACCGCATGAGCGACATCCAGGCCGCCCTGGGCCTGGCCCAGCTGTCGCGCATCGACGAGATCCTGGCCAAGCGCGCGCGCGTGGCCCGCTGGTACGACGAGCGGCTCGAGCAGCACGACTGGCTGCGCGGCCAGGCCGTGCCGTCCGGCGTCACCAAGAGCTGGTTCGTGTACGTGGTGGAGCTGGACGGGTCCTTCGACCGCAAGGACCGCGACGCCGTCCTGGCGGGTCTGCGCGAACGGGAGATCGGCTGCAGCAACTACTTCACGCCCATCCACCTGCAGCCGTTCATCCGGGAGCGGCTCGGCACGGGCGAGGGCGACTTCCCCGCCACCGAGACGGTGGCCGACCGCACCCTGGCCCTGCCTTTCTTCAGCAACCTGGGCGAGGACGAGGTCGAGACCGTCTGCACCGCACTCGCGGAGACGGCCGCCCGGGTGCGCGCCTCGCAGGCCCAGGGCCGTTGAGCGCCCCTACTTACTCCTGAGCGGCTTCGCCGGGATCCCGACGACGACTTCGCCGGGCGCCACGTCCTTGGTGACAACCGCGCCCGAACCCACCGTCGCGCCCCGCCCGATCGTCAGCGTCTGCAGGATGCAGGCCCGCGTGCCGATCAGGTTCTCGCCCTCCAGCGTCACGCTGCCGGAGACGGAGCAGCCGGGATTGACCACGCAGCAGTCGCCGACGACGTCGTCGTGGCCGTAGGTGCAGGCCAGGTTGAGGATGTTGAAGGAGCCGATGCGGATGTCGGTGGTGAAGATGCTGCCCGCCGTGATCACGTTGCCCTCGCCGATTTCGATGCGCCCCTCGTCCCAGACCACGTTCGGATGCACGAGGTTGGGGAAGCCCACGTGGTCGTGGGCCTTCAGGCGTGCGCTGACGGCGGCCAGGATGGCCGGCGTGCCGATGCCGATCACGCAGTCCACCGGCTCGGTGCGGGTCGCGAACCAGCCGGCGTTGCCCAGCACGGGGAGGCCGCCGACCTCTCGGCCCGCGCCCCCGGGATCGTCGTCGATGTAGCCGAGCACCCGGTGGCGCTCCTCGCCGGCGGTGGCGTTGATGTCGCGCGCCAGGAAGGCGACCTCGCGCGCCAGCCCACCCGCTCCGTAGATCACCAGATCCATCAGTGCCCGTCCTTTCCGGATTCGGTCTCGTCCGCGGCGTCGCCCAGGAACTCGGGCATGGTCGCGTATCCGTCGTGGCTGATGCCGCGGCGCCACAGCACGTGGGCCACGGTCAGCAGCAGTATCCTGAAGTCGAGCCACACGGACACATGGTCCACGTACCACAGGTCCAGGGCGAACTTGGTGTTCCAGTCGATGGCGTTGCGTCCGTTGACCTGGGCCCAGCCGGTGATACCCGGCCTGACCTCGTGGCGGCGCATCTGCTCGGGCGTGTAGAGGTCCAGGTAGCGCGTGAGCAGCGGGCGCGGTCCCACGAAGCACATGTCGCCGCGCAGGACGTTGATCAGCTCCGGCAGCTCGTCGAGGCTCGTCACGCGCAGCCAGCGGCCGAGGGTCGTCAGGCGTTCGTGGTCCGGGAGCAGGGCGCCCTCCGCGTCCCGGGCCTCGGTCATGGTGCGGAACTTGAGGATGGTGAACGGCGCGCCGCGCAGGCCGGGCCGATCCTGCCGGAAGAAGACGGGCCGGCCGATCCGCCAGCGCACCAGGGCGGCGATCAGCAGCAGCAGGGGCAGCAGGACGAGCAGGCCGACCAGCGCCCAGATGGGGTCGAAGATGCGCTTGAGGTCCAGAGTCAGGGCTCGGATCATGATCCCGCCCCCTTTCGTTCCGCGGCCGCGCGGAGCACGGATTCCAGCCGGGCGGCCAGCGCGTCGCGGTCGAATCGCTCCCGGGCCAGGTTCCGGGCGGCCCGGCCCATGTCCCGCAGGGCGTCGCGGTCGGCGAGGGCGTCGGTCAAGGCGACGGCCGCGGCTTCGTGGTCGTGGGGATCCAGCACCAGTCCGGCGCCCGTCTCGCGCAGCAGCTCGGCCTGCCAGCCGCCGTAGTTGATGGCGGGGGGGCAGCCGGCGGCCAGAGCGTCGAAGAACTTGTTGGCCGAGTTGTGCCACATGGCCTCCAGCGGCACGAACAGCGAGGTGGCCAGGTCGGCGGCGCGCAGCACCGCCGGCATCTCGCGCTTGGGCAGCGGCGGCGCCATGAAGAAGTTGTCTTCCCAGACGCCGCATTCGCGCGCGTGCGCCTCGACGGCCTCGCGCTCCATGCCGTCGCCCAGGACCAGGAAGCGCGTCTCGGGATCGCGGCGGCGGACGGCGGCCGCCGTCTCGGCCAGCCAGGCCACGCCGTTGATGCGGCCCAGGGTGCCCGCGTAGACCACCAGGGGCCGGTCGCCCAGCCAGGGGAAGCGGGCGCGGAAACGGGCCGCGTCCTCGTCGCCGGCCGAGAACAGGTCCAGGTCGCAGGAGTTGGAGATGACGTCGACGCGCTCGCGGGGATAGCCCGTGGCGACCACGCCGTCGGCCATGCCCGGCGAGAGGGCCACCACCCGCTCGCTGCCGTGGTAGGCCCGGCGCTCGAGCCAGCGTGCGCCGGCGATCAGCAACGGGTTGCGCAGGGCGCCGATGGCGATGGGCAGCTCGGGCCACAGGTCGCGCACCTCGAAGACCAGCGGCGCCTGCAGAGGCCCCCGGGCCAGCAGTCCCGGCACGGCGATGGTCAGCGGCGTGCTGGTGGCGAAGATCACGTCCGCGTCGTGGGCGCGGGCGCGGCGCGAGCAGGCCCACATGAAGGACAGGAAGCGGCGGATGCGGGTAGCGAATGCGTCGCGGTTGGAATAGGGCAGGCGGTAGACCTCCACGCGCACGCCGTCGGCCTCGCCCGCGTGCCAGCCAGGGCCGGGCGCCCACGTCTCGTCCAGGAAGGCCGAGGAGGTGAGCAGGGTCACCTCGTGGCCGGCCGCCGCCAGTCGCCGCGCCATCTCGTAGGAGCGCGTGCCGCCCCCGAAGGCCGGCGTGGTGAAGTACTGGTGCAGGTAGAGGATCCTCATGGCGACGCCTCGCCCAGCAGTTCGCGATAGAGGTCGAGCAGCTTGGCGGCCTCGCGGTCCCAGTTGAAGCGCTCGCGCACGGCGCCCTGTCCGCGCCGGCCCATGGCCCGCGCCGCCTCGGGGTCGTCGTGCAGGCGCTGCAGGGCGGCGGCCACGGCGCGCGGATCGTCGGGATCCACGGGCAGGCCGCACCGGTGCTCGTCCATGAAGCGGCGCCAGTCGGGAAAGTCGGATACGATCACCGGCAGTCCCGCCGCCATGGCCTCGTAGAGACGGTTCGAGCGGATGTGCATGTGGTTGGGGCTGCGGTCGTAGAGCACCACGGCCGCCCAGCCGCGGCGGAAGTCGGCGCTCATCTCCGCGCGGTCGACCCGGCCCTTGAACTCCACGCGCGACCAGCCGGGCCGGGTCTTCATCCGCTCGAGGAGGTCGGGCGCCCAAATACTCCCGCCCAGGATCAGGCGCACAGGGCTGCCGACGGGCAACAGGTCGAGGGCCTCGGACAGCACGCCGGCCGCCCGTTGACGCGAGACGCCGCCGTAGTTCAGCACCAGGCCCCGCTCGCGCCCCTCGTCCCCGGCCGCCAGCAGGGCGGGGTCGGGCACGGGGAAGTTCTCGACCGTGACCACCCGGCGTGCGCGCCCCGCGAAGACCCGTGCGATGTCGTCGCCGGCCGCGACCACGGCGTCGAAGCCGCCGGCCAGCCGCCGCTCCACGAAGGAGGCCGCGGCCGCTACGGGACCGCGCAACGGCGCCGGCAGCCAGGGCTTGCCCCGGATCTGCTCGGCGTAGTTCTCGTGGGCGTCGTAGATCACCTTCGCGCCGCCGCCGCGCAGGGCGAGACCGACGAGGATCAGTTCCGGATCGTGGAAGTGGTAGAGGTCGGCGCGCTCGGACGCCGCGCGGCGCCACACGCGCCAGGTGGTGGCCAGCATGCGGGTGAGGCGGTTGCCGCCGCGCGTCACGGCGCGCAGGCGGACGCCGTCGTGGTCCTCGTCCCGCTCGTGTCCGACGACCAGCGTCACGTCGTAGCCGGCGTCGTGTAGCGAGCGGCATTCCTTGCGGAAGATGCGCGTGTCGTAGGGCGGGTGCACCGACGACAGGTGCACGACCCGGGCCTTGCCCCGTGCGCCGCCGCTCACGATCGCGCCTCCAGGCCGGCGTACAGGTCCAGCAGCTTCGCTTCCTGCTGCTCCCAGTTCAGGTGCTCGCGCAGGCCGCCGGCCGCCGCGCGGCGGGCCTCGTAACGGCCGGGGTCGGCCAGCAGGCGTTCGATCGCGCCGGCGAGGGAACGCGGGTCGGTCGGGTCGAAGAGTTCGCCCACCCCGAAACGCTCCACCACGGCGCGAACGCCGGGGAAGTCGGGCCCCACCACCGGCACGTCCACGGCGCAGTAGTCGTAGAGCTTGTTGGGGGCGCAGTAGTAGTTGTTGCGGCAGGTGTTCTGGTACATGACGACCCCCACGCGGCCCAGCGCCATGTAGGCCGGCACGCGGTCGGCGGGCACGCGGCCGACCATGGCCACGCGCGCGCCCAGGCCGAGCGCCGCGATGCGCGCCTCGATGGCCGCCCGGTCGGCGCCGTCCCCCACCAGGATCAGCACGTGGTCGTCGGGCAGGTGCGCCAGGGCCTCGACCAGGACGGGCAGGCCGCGTCCGATGGTCAGCCCGCCCTGGTAGACGATGGGCACGGCGCCGTCCGGGAAGTCGGTGCCCGGCGGCAGTTCTGCCGGCTCCCCGGGCGCCAGGCCGGCGCGCGGCGTCACGTTGACGATGGGCGTCGGGAGCGCGCGCACGCCGTAGTCGGCGAGCATGATGTCGGCGCGCTCCTCGCTGGCGCAGATCACCGCGTCGGCCCGCCGCAGCACGAAGCGCACCCAGAAGCGCACGATCGCGTAGAGCCAGCGCACCGACTGCATGCGGCCGACCCGGTCGAGTTCGAGCTCGTGTGCGTCGTAGACGAAACGGCCGCCGGTGAACCTGGCCGCCAGCCAGGCCGGCAGCGCGCTGAAGATCTCGTGGCCGTGGTAGACGCGGGCGCCGATGCGGGTGGCGCGGCGCACGGCGCGCGACACGAACTCGAGGTACTTGAAGATCCAGAACACCGGCGACGACGGCAGGCCGCGCGAGCGCACGGGCACGTCCACCACGCGGAAACCCTCCAGATCGAAGTCGCCGTCCACGCCGGAGGGCAGGTGGCTGCACACGGTCACCTCGTGGGCCGTCGCGGCCGAGGCCGCCTCCTTGCGGATGCGGTTGTCGTTGCGCACGTCGGTGAAGGTGATCATGCAGACCTTCACGCCTCCGCCTCCCCGCCGCGGATCGACTCGACCCAGTGCAGGCCGCCGAAGGCCCACAACCAGAAGAACAGGGAGAACTTGGGATAGATCAGGGGATCGCTGTGCGAGAGCAGGAAGACCAGCAGGGCGATCCACGTGGCCTGATAGGCGGCGCGCAGGGAGCGCTCCTCGGCAGAGGCGCCCGGGTTCGACCGGCGCAGGCCAGCGGCGAGAACGATCATCATGCCCACGAAGACGGCGGCGGCGGGCCAGCCGTGCTCCACCAGCAGCCACAGGTAGAGGTTGTGGGGTTCGGTGGCGGTCAACTCCTCGCCGGACATCTGAAGCCGCCGTTGCTCGGCCTCGGCCGCACTCGCCGCGAGCCCCTCGCGCGGATCGGTATAGACCAGGCCCGGCCCCTGTCCCAGCAGCGGCGCCTCGACGCTCTCGCGTAGCGCCACCCTCGCGCTGGACTTGCGCACGCGCGAACTGAAGTCGTCGGTGACGGTGAAGCGACCGAAGTTGTAGCCGCTCTGCAGGGCCCAGAACAGCAGGATCGCCACCAGGATCATCGGGCCCACCACCACCAGGCGGTTGCGCGAGCGCAGGGCGTAGAGGATCCAGTAGGCGATATGGAAGACGACGAAGGTCACCATCACCGACCGCGCCAGCGTGAAGAGGATCGCCAGCGCGCAGGCCGCCGCCATCAGGGCGAAGCGGCGGCGGCGCCCGACGGCCGCCTCGTGCAGGGCCAGCGCGTAGGCCATCACGATCAGGATGCCGGAGGAGATGGTGTTGCCAAGGGGGGACCAGCCGCGCACGAAACCCGCGCCCACCTGCTTGGAGATCGCGCTCCAGCCCAGCACGCGGCCGAAGAGCTCCGGTTTGAGCGCCGAGACGATGACGATGGTCGGGACCAGCACGCCCATCACCAGCAGCAGGCCGGCCCGCAGGCGCCGCGTGCTTTCGGGATCCCGCGGCGCCAAGTCCACGATCAGCCCCGCGACCCACATGGGCGGCAGCGTGATCAGCAGCACCTGCAGCGCCGACACCAGCCCGGTCGTGCCCCCGTTGATCACGCCGCTGGCCAGCGCCAGCGCCGAGAAGAGCAGCGACAGCCTGAACACGCGTCGCACGGTCCGCGACGGAGGCCGCCGCAGATTCTCGCGCAGCAGCCAGAGGACGACGCCCGCGACGACCAGGTACACGAGGAAACCCGGCAGCGCACGATCCGCGATCAGGTCCACGGCGAACATCACGTTGAAGCGGGACAGGAACACCGCCGCCGACAGCAGGAAGAGCAGCAGGGGCAGGTCGCGGAAGCGCAGGCGCTCCGCCAGCACGTAGACCGCCATGGCCACGCACACGAGCCCCAGCAGGGCCAGCGTCATCATGACAGACGCTCCCGGACGAGGGCCACTTCGTCGTCGATCTCGCCGGTCCGCCACAGGACCAGCGCGTATGTCAGGACGCCGCAGACGACGACCAGCAGCAGGCGCGGCAGGTTGTCGACGTCGAGCTGGCGCTGCAGCCCGCCCACCACCGCGGTCATGGCCGCGGCCGCGCCCAGCACCTTCAGCAGCGGGCGCCAGGGCAGCACGTCGCGGCCGGGCCGCACGCCCCAGATCATGGCGCCCGCGCAGAGCAGCAGGTTGGCGACCACGGTGGTCGCGGCCGCCACCACGTAGCCGTGGTGCGGCACGAGCAGGATGGACAGGCTGATGTTGACCAGGCCGGCCGTGAGGAAGATGGCCGCCATCTTCTGGGTCTGCTTGGCCACCATGAAGCGCAGGGAGAAGTACTGGCTGACGCCGTAGACGAAGGTGGCGCCCGCGAGCAGTGAAAGCACTGGCCAGGCGGGCGCGTACTCGGGCCCGGCGATGACCGTCAGCAGCGGGCGCGCCAGCACCGCCAGCCCGGCCGCCGCGGGCAGGCCGATCAGGGCGAACCAGCGCAGGCCGTCGCGCACCACCGGACGGATGTCGCGGCCCTGCTCCCAGCGGTCGATGGCCAGGGGATAGAGCCCCAGCATGACGATCTGCTCGAAGACCAGCAGGGGCGCCGTGCCGATGTTGACCGCGGCGGAGAACAACCCCGTGGCCTCGGAGCCGGCCAGCGAGAGCACCACGTAGCGGTTGCCCGCCACGCGCAGCGTGGTGGCCAGCAGGGTCACCGCCAGGGGCGCGCCGAAATAGAGGTAGCGGCGCAGCACGTCCGCCGAGACGGCGCCCCAGCGCAGGTGCCGCCAGGCGCCGATGGCCGACCAGGACCACAGTACCACGAGGGTCAGGCCCGCGATGCGGAACAGGAAATAGGTGGGGATGTCGCGCGAGACCAGCAGCAGTCCGCCCACGCCGAGCACGTGCCGCGACACGCCCTGCAGCGAGCGCGAGACCGTGAAGGCCACGGGGCGGTGGGTGGCGCGCAGCACCATCTCGCCGCAGTAGGCGAAGCCCGAGACCACGGCGTCGACCAGCGTCCAGACCAGCAGCGCGCCCACGGCCGTGCGCACGCGCGCGGGCAGCAGGTCGCCGCCGCCGGCCACGAGCAGGGTCGTCAGCAGCGTGGCCGCCACCAGTCCGGCCAGCTGGTTGCTGAAGAAGCGGTCCAGCTCCCCCGCCATGGGCGTGCGGAAGCGCAGGGCGCAGTTGCTGACCCAGTCGAAGCCGAGGGTGCGCAGGAGTCCGGCGGTGAGCAGCACCACCGAGAGGTCGCCGTAGGCCGAGGCGCCCAGGGCGCGCGTGAGGATGGGGATGGCGAGGAAGCCGAGCAGGGGCTCCACGAAACGCGACGGGGCGTACCTGAGGATCGCCCCGCCGACGCCGGTTCCCTCTGTCCGTCCCGTCTCGCTCATGGGGTCAGTCTTCCGTCTCGTCGGCGGCGGCCCCCTGCGGCGTCTCCGCCTGCGCGCGCAGGTCGCCCTGGTAGTCGGGCGCCAGTCGCAGGAGGTGATCCCAGCACGCGCGCATGTTGCCCGTCTCGGCGGCGGCCAGCAGGGCCTCGACCGCCTCGCCGGCGCCCTCGGTGACGCGGCGGCTGCCCGCCACCCGGATGCCGGGGTGCTGCGTGGGCTGGGGTTCCTCGTCGGGCGTCCACAGCTCCTCGTAGAGCTTCTCCCCCGGCCGCAGGCCCGTGTAGACGATGGGCACGTCCACCTCGGGCGTGAGCCCGGCGAGCTGGATCATCTGCCGCGCCAGGTTGTCGATCTTCACCGGCTCGCCCATGTCCAGGATGAAGACCTCGTCCCCCTCGCCCAGGCCGGCCGCGTAGAGCACCAGGTGCACGGCCTCGGCGATGGTCATGAAGTAGCGGGTCATGCGCTCGTCGGTGATGGTCACCGGGCCGCCCTGGCGGATCTGCTTGAGGAAGAGCTCCACCACGCTGCCCGCCGACCCCAGCACGTTGCCGAAGCGGATGGTCGAGAAGCGCGTGCCGCCGTCCCGGCCCTCGCCCTGGGCGCGGATCACCCGCTCGGCCACCTGCTTGGTGGCGCCCATCACGCTGCTGGGCCGCACGGCCTTGTCGGTGGAGATCAGCACGAAGCGGTCCGCGTCGTACTTCTGGGCCAGGCGCGCCACGGTGCGCGTGCCGCCCACGTTGTTGCGGATGGCCTCCACGGGGTGGTACTGGAGGATGGGCACGTGCTTGTAGGCCGCCGCGTGGAAGACCAGCGCCGGCTTGAAGCGCGCGAAGAGCTCATCCATGCGCACGGGGTCCTTGATGTCGCCCAGGAAGAAGGCCAGGTCCGCGTCCGGCTTGCGCGAGCGCAGCTCCTGCTCCAGGCGGAACAGCCCGTTCTCGTCCTTGTCCATGCAGACCAGCCGCTCGGACCCCTGGTCGACGATCTGGCGGCACAGCTCCGAGCCGATGCTTCCGGCGGCGCCGGTCACCAGCACACGGGCCCCCTCGACCAGGGCACGGATCTCCGGCACGTCGGTGCGCACCACGCGGCGCGCGAGCAGATCGTCCAGGCTGAAGTCCTGGATGCGGGTCACGGCCTCGCTGCTTTGGAGGATCTGCCAGATGTCGGGAGTGGTCTTGAGCGGCAGCCCGGTCTCGCGGCAGAGCTTCAGGATGCGGTAGAGCTGCGACGTGGCGGCCGAGGGCAGGGCCAGGATGATGGCCTCGGCGCGGTGCTTGCGCGCCACCTCGCCGATGCGGTCGATGGGACAGGTGACCGGCACGCCGTGGATGGTGATGCCGTCCTTGAGCTCGTCGTCGTCGACCAGCGCGACGGGCTTGTAGGCGTTGAGCCGCGGCGTCATCATGGCCTCGAGCACCAGGTTCGCCGCCGCGCCCGCGCCCACGATCACCACGCGCGTCTGCGGCCCGGGCGACCAGCGCCGCGACAGGAAGTCGAGGATGCGGTAGGCGTAGCGCCCGACCCCCGTCAGGACCAGGCAGATCACCGTGTCGACGATCAGCACCGAGCGCGGGAAGGCGCCCTGGTGCGACCACATGAGCGCCACGGCGTCGATGGCCGACCCCACCAGCGTGGCGTAGACCAGGGGCGCCATGTCGCGCAGACCGGCGAAGCGCCACGACACGCGGTGCATGCCGAAGGCGTAGAACACCACCAGCCGCACCGGCACCGCCACGACCAGCATGGTCCGCCACCACTCGGGCCAGTGGGGCACCTCGCGCAGCCATGACCACTCGAAGCGCGCCAGGAACGACACCGTCACCGACAGGGCCGCGATCGTCCCGAAGAAGAGCACGAAGAAGATCAGGCGGTGGCGCCGCACCATCAGCGCCAGGGGCCCCTCGCTGGGCGGCGCCAGGGCGCGCAGGGTCTTGCGGAGATTCTCGACCATGTCACGCATCCGTCGGGTGTTACGGTATATCCGCACCGCCGCGCGGGCGGGGCGTCCGGTTCAAGGCGCGAGGATAAGCCCCGGCACGCTCAAAGACCAGCAGGGATTGGGATACAGAGGGATCAGTCGTCGGGTTCCCGGGTGAGCGGCACGAAGCGCACGGGCAGCACCTCGTGGCGCGTCACCCGACCGTCGCCGGACTTCTCCAGCACGGTCAGTTCCTGCACCCGGCCCTGGCGTCCTACGGGGATCACCAGGCGTCCGCCGGGCGCGAGCTGCTCGATGAGGTCCGGCGGCACGTGGTCGGGCGCGGCGGTGACGATGATGCCGTGGTAGGGCGCGTGCTCGGGCACGCCCTTGTAGCCGTCCCCCTCGTAGACCGTGACGTTCTCGTAGCCCAGGGCGGCCAGCCGCTTGCGGGCGGTGCGGGCCAGCTCGGGCACGATCTCGATGGTGTGCACGTGGGCGCAGACCTCCGCGAGCACCGCCGCCTGGTAGCCGCTGCCGGCGCCCACCTCCAGGACGGTGTCGCCGGGGCCGACGGCGACCAGGTCGCTCATCATGGCCACGATGGTGGGCTGGCTGATGGTCTGTCCGTGTCCGATGGGTAGGGGGCGATTGTCGTGGGCCCATCGCGCCATCTCCTCTGGGACAAACGCGTGGCGCGGCACCTTCAGCATGGCGGCGTGGACCTCGGAGGAGAGGCGGTCGCGGCCGAGCACCTCGGGACTGCGCGCCACGTCGGCGTCGACGGCGCGCATCATGTCGAGGCGGCTATGGGCGGGATCGTCCTGGGCGGAACAACCGCCGCCGAAGAGGCCGCTCATGAGGACGAACAGGAGGCAACCGACGTCGCGTGCACGCATCTCCCCCTCCGGCTGGGCTTGGATGTCGCGGTGAAGGCGCGGACATCTATATCATCGGTCAAACGGGGGGTCGTTGGCAAGGGGGTCAGACGCAGCCGTCCGGCTTGGGCAGCCCCGCGTACTTGCAGGCGCCGTGGGCGGGGCCGTGGGGAAAGAGGTCGTAGATCTCCCGCAGCGTGAAGCCTGTCTTGCGGCAGAGGACGCGGATCATGGGCGCCACGCCGTGCTCGCGCCAGTGGCCGCGGATGAAGTCCATGACCCGCCAGTGGCCGGGCGTCAGCTCGGGCAGGCCGTCGGCGCCGGCCAGGGCGGCCGCCGTTTCGCGCGACCAGGCGTCGGGCTCTGCCATGAAGCCCTCGCCGTCCACGGGGATGCGCTGGCCGCCGTGCTCCAGCACGCGTGCCGCCTCCCGGTCGGTCCTTTTCCGCGGTTCAGTCATTCACGGTAGATAAGTCAGCACCTGCCGGGTCGCCAGTCCCGAGAGCACGGCCACCAGCAGGCTGGCCAGGGTGCCGATGAGATAGTAGTCGGCGAAGTCCTGCCGCTTGAGCTTGTCGAAGCGCGCCACGGACTTGGCCGTCAGGAGGAAGCCGACGGCGGCCCATTGCCCCAGGAGAGCCATCACGAACAGGAGTAGCCGCTCGAGCATGCCGATCAGGGTGCCGGTGCGCGCCAGCTCGTCGCCCTCGTCGTCCAGACGTTCCTTGAGCGGGGCGAAGCGCGCCAGCAGCAGCCGCACGATCATGTCGCCGCCGCGCAGGTTCAGGCCCACGGCGCCGGCCAGCAGGGCGATCCGGGTGAAGGTCGCCAGATCGCCGACGGTCAGGTCCTCGCGCAGGGCGAAGCCGGCCGCGGGGTCGTACCAGGTGACGAAGAAGCGCAGCGCGATCAGGTGCAGCAGCTGGTCGGCGGCGAACGCGCCGAGGGTGCGCGGCCGGTATGCCCGCACCACGTCGATCACGAGGTGGACCGCCGTCAGGACGGCCAGCCCGATCGCCAGCCGACCGCACCAGAACGGGTAGAGCAGCAGCCAGTGGGCGACGTAGAGCCCGGCGCCGTGGATCAGCAGCGGACCGATCCGCCGCTTGCCCTCGGCGACGGCGCGGGTCTGCAACAGGAACTCGCCGACCAGGTGGCCGGAGACCAGGAGCACGGCGAAGACGAAGGTCGGGTTCACGATCGCTCACCTCCGGCGGGCTGGGCGAGGTAGTCGCGCAGCAGGAGCGCCATGGCTTCCTCCGCGTCCAGCAGCTGCTTGTATTTCGCGGCTTTCAGCATCTTGCTCAAGGTCGACTTGTCGATGCCCATCATCTCGGCCGTCACCGCCTGTGTCAGCCTGCCGCGGCGCTCGGTGACCGCCGACTTCTGCTTGGTCGTCCATCCGTCCCTGATCAGTTGGATCGAAGCGAAATAAGCGTTGATTATGCGCTCGTGATCCTCGGGCGCACCCGAAAACGTCACCCAGCGATCCTCCTTCTTGCCCCGCTCCAGAGCGCTGTAGGCGTTCAGGAAACAGGTGCCGTCCATCTCCGTGGTTCGCGGCCTGAAGGCCGTTCCGACCCGTCCCCAGCCCAGGCCGTACCGGAATGAAAACAGATAGGAGCGGGAATCGAAGGCATCAATGATCTCGACGACCGATTCGGGTGTCGACAACAGGCCCTGGAATTCGTCACCGCGGGAAACCGAGAACGGGACTGCCAACTTGGAGTGGTACGCCTCGTTGACCTTCTCGACGATATCCAGAAACGCGCTCTGGGCCATATCGCGATTTCCCAGGATACGAGATCGCCTGATGTCTCCCAGGACGGCTAGATACCCTTTGCTTCTTTCTGCCATTCTATTCATAATTGGCTAATATCGACCATGTTGTCCCCCATGTCAAGAGATACAATGGCTAAATATTGCCAATCGACCATCTGGTTGGCCCGAATCAGCCCTCATAGTCCGACTTTACACGTGTAAACCGCCCCAATGCCCGAAACCCCGCCCCACCAACGAGATAATCCTTGAATCCCACGCCCCCGCCTTGTTCGGGGATGACCGAATCGGGAGCCGCCGACCGGCCCGGCCCGCCCTCGGACCGCAGGCCGCCCCCGGGTTCCTCATCACCCCTTCGGGAGGTCGCGCGCATGCGTACATTCGTTCGCCTGTCCTGCTGTATCCTGCTCGTCACGTTCCTCGTTCCCGCCCTGGCGTCGGGCGCCGACAGGCCCCGGCCCTTCGATCCGGGCATCATCCTGCCGCCGCCGGCCACGTGTCACGGCGCCTTTCCCGGCGACGCCGACGGCAGCGGCGAGATCAACATCGCCGACGTCACGACCATCATCGGGATGCTCTGCCACGGCTACGGCGATCTCGACAACCCCGCCAACGGCGACGTCAACGCCGACTGCGAGATCGATCTCGACGACGTCTACTACCTGATCGACTACATGTTCAGGGGCGGCCCCGCGCCCATGGACTGCGTCTGCGGCGATCCGCTCGTACTGGGCTGCGAAGCCTCCTGCGAGTACGTGGTCAGCGGCGACGCCAACGCCGACGGCGAACTGAACATCAGCGACGTGGTCTTCCTGATCGACATGCTCTGCCACGACGGGCCGCCGCCCTTCCCCCTGGGCAACGGCGACGTCAACGCCGACTGCGAGATCGACCTGGACGACGTCTACTACCTGATCGACTACATGTTCGCCGGCGGCCCGGAGCCGATGGACTGCCAGTGCGGCGCGCCGCTGATCAGCGGCTGCACCGTCACCTGCGACATCGTGTTCTCGGGCGACGCCAACGGCGACGACACGATCAACATCAGCGACGTCGTGTACCTGATCAACTTCCTCTGCCATGACGGACCGCCGCCGAGCCCCCTGGGTAACGGCGACACCAACGCCGACTGCGTCATCGACCTCGACGACGTCTACTACCTGATCGACTACATGTTCGCCGGCGGCCCCGCGCCGGACTGCGTCTGCGGCCTGCCCACCTTCGTGGGCTGCGAGGCCTCCTGCGAGTACGTGACGCCGGGCGACGCCGACAACAACGGCCGCATCGACATCGCCGACGTGGTCCACCTGGTCAGCCTGCTCTGCCACGACGGCCCGCCGCCGGTGCCCCTGGGCAACGGCGACGTCAACGCCGACTGCGTCATCGACGAGGGCGACGTGGACTACCTGATCGCCTACATGTTCGAGGGCGGCCCCGCGCCCATGGACTGCGTCTGCGGCGCGCCGACCATCGGCGCCTGCTCCTTCGACTGCGAGGGCGTGGTGCCCGGCGACGTGAACAGCGACGGCGGCCTCGACATCAGCGACGTCGTCGCCCTGATCGACTTCCTCTGCCACGGCGGCGAGGCGCCCGACCCCCTGGGCAACGCCGACGTCAACGGCGACTGCGTCGTGAACATGGACGACATCGACTGGCTGATCGCCTACATGTTCGAGGGCGGCCCGGAGCCCGCGGACTGCATGTGCGGCAATCCCGCCGTGGGCGAGTGCGACCAGGGCAAGTCCGGCGCCCTGGAGACGCGGCCCGAGATCCGCGCGTTGCGCGAGGGCGGCGTGCCCGCCAGCGTCGGCCTGTGGCAGAACAATCCCAACCCCTTCAACCCGAAGACCACCATCAGCTTCAGCCTGCCGGCCGCGGCGCAGGTGCGGCTGGAGGTCGTCAACGTGATGGGCGAACGGGTGAAGGTGCTGGTGGACGAGGTCCGTGGTCCCGGCCCGCACGCCGTGACCTGGGACGGGACCGACGCCACGGGCGCGAATACGAGCGCTGGGGTGTACTTCTATCGGATCGTCGCGGGGGAATATACTCAGACCCGCAAGATGATGCTTATCAAATGATACGTAGACGGGAGAGGGCGACATGCCCTCTCCCTGATCTCCTCCGCTTGGGATCATTCACTCGAACCGTAGGCCCTCTGTTTGATCAGATTCCTGCCGAGAGTATAGCAATACTCACTCGCCGGAATGAAATCGATCGGCACCCCGTCTACAATTCCCTCTGCCCTGATGGTCTTGGTGGTTACCAGGACATCATTGAGATCATGGCGCTTGCAGAAGCTGGCCAAGCCTCTCAGTTGCCCAGGCCGATTGACGATCCTATCCGACCACTTCGCCTCGATCGCCCAGTCGGGTTTCTGATCCGGGCCGAGATTCACGATGTCGACTTCCCCCTTATTCCACCTAGCGTAGTAGAGCAGGGTGTTCGAATGAAACCACTGAGAAAAAATCGCTGTCTCTACAAGAGAACCGATCGTTTCGTCCTCATCGAATACTGGCGAGAACAGCGCGGCCCTCATTGAAGGATTCGTCAGGTACACCTTGAAGAAATTAGCCCTCGCAAAGCGCTTCGCGCTTCTATCCACGCGATGAACCAAACGAACCAAGAACGCGGCCTCAAGGTATTCCATGTATCGCTTGAGCGTGTTCTTGGCAACGCCTGAACCTTTGGACAGTTCTTCGAGCGACACTTCACCCGCCGTATTGAACGCCAGAGTCGTGAAGAGAGAGTTCAGCTCCTGTATGTTATGAATTCCGTATAAACTGGGCAGATCCCTCAAGAGCACCTTGTCGATGATATCCGACTTGATGAATCTACCCGGATCCTCCTGGATTGAACTGGAGAAAATAACTTCCGGATAACCACCATAGTTGAGATAGCGCAGGAAGTGATTGTTGAGTTCTCCGATGTCTCCTGCCGTACAGAATTCCCCTCTGGTCCGATTCGACTCGACCAGATATTCGAGATCCAAGAGCTTTATATATTCATGAAACGTCAACGGAGGGAGCATGAAATCGGTGAACCTGCCCGCACCCGACTCTGCGCTCTTGAGCCGAAGCGCAGCAGCAGCCGAACCGGACACGGTAACCTTCACGTTTTTTTTCGTATCAACAAGGGACTTCAAGTGGACTTCCCATTCCCGTAAATACTGTATCTCGTCATAGAACATATAGATGCTTGGATACTCACGATCGACTTCGCTCGCCTCATGGTAGAGCTGAAGGAAATCCTCGAGGCCAAGGCCGTTGAAAAGCGGATGATCAACCGATATGTAGCAGATGGTTTTTGGATCAACTCCCGATTCAATCAGTCTCGCGATCGTGTGATGTAACAGCACAGTTTTCCCGACACGCCGCGGTCCCATCAGCACAACAGCCCTCCTGACATCAGACTGGGCCACCAATGGGAATAGGTGTTCAATATATGGCCGAGGACACATCTGGCCGTAATCGTTTGGGATCGTGCGAGCCTGTCCCCACCAGGGATTCTCACTACGAATCCTCTCTAAGATCTTATCATTTGGTACCTTACGCACAATGCCCCACCTAAGATTAGATCAATGACGCTAATAGTAACACCTGCGTGCCCTAGCGTCAACCAACTAATCTTATCTTCGTCTGATACTTGGGAATCGACGATCTCTGAGAAGCAAACCAGCGCCGAGCCCCAGCATCCCGATCATCGCAAGTGTTTTAGCCATGGCAGGCGAGGCGACGGCGCGGTGAGCCAGGAACTCGGGCGTGGTGCCGGTTCGGAAGGAAACGCTGACCCCGCCCGGCTGGGCCAGATCGGCCGGCACCGGCTCGACGAAAGCGCGATAATCGCGCGAGAGGGGAAGCTCGGCGTCGGCGGGCACGTCGATCTCCAGACCGGCGGTCTCGCCGTGCCATGCGTGGTCGCCGCCGACCTCGTCGACATGGACACGGTAGGCGGTGGCCCCCTCGATGGAGGCCCAGGACAGGGTGGGCCGGCCGCCGCGCACGACCTCGCCTTCGACCGGGCGGTGGAACTGCGGGTCGTCGGGGGCGCGGACGATGCGGTCGCCGTCGCGGGCGCGCGGGGGCAGGACCAGTATCAGCGCGAGTCCCGCGGCCACGGCCAGGCCGCCGCCCCAGGCCAGGGCGCGGGCGGCGCGCGGGCGGGCGTCCGGCAAGGCGAGCGTCCCGTCCGCCAGGCCGGCGGCCACGCGGCGTTCGGCGGCGCAGCGCAGGCGGCAAGCGTCACAGATCATCAGGTGGTTCTCGAGCCGTCGGCGCAGGCCGGCGTCCGTGGCGGGGGCGCCGAGACGCCACAACTCGTCGCCGAGCTCCGGCTCGACGCATTCGTATCCGTTCGGTTTCCGCATCGTCTCGTCCATGATGGGCCCTTCCTTCAAGCCCCCCTGTTCCGTCCGGACGAACAAACCACCAGCCGCTTTTTCAAGCGCCGATACGCCTGCTCCAGACAGACCGTCTTGCGGTAGTAGACTCCCTGCACCGTCTTGAGCCCCAGGCGGCGCCGGATCTCGTCGGCCGACACCTCTTCGAAGTAGAAGGCGCGCAGGATCCGGCGGCAGGCCGTGGACAGGCGCGACAGGACCTCCTGCAGGATATTCGTCACCTCGCCGTCGAGCAGGGCGTCCAGGGGGCTGCGGTCGGTGTTCTCGAGCCACGCCAGCATGGGATCGAGCTGGACGTGGGGCAGCCGCTTGCGCCAGTTCAGCAGGTTGCGGCAGCGGTTGCGCGCCACGGTGACGGCGAACTTCACAAGGTTGCCGGTGAAGCCCTCCTCCCTGCGCAGGTAGAGCAGCACGGCCACGATGGTGTCCTGCACCACGTCGTCCACGTCGGCGCCCTCGTCGCCCAGGAATATCCGGGCCTCCAGGCGCACGGGAACATCGAGAGCCGCGCTCAGCTTCTCGCCGGCGTCGCGGTCCCCCGCCACGTACGCGGCGACGGCCGACGCGTAGAAGGCGGCTTCCTCGGGGTTGTGGGCGTCTGCGTGCATGGGAGCTTTCATTCGTTGAGCTTGAGATGAGAGATCATAGTGAGTTTTAATGGGAGTGTCCACGTCGTGACCCCACACAGGCGAGCGGAAGCACGATGACCCACGCGCGCACGAGATCGATCCTGGCCGTCCTCGCATTCCTGACGCTCCTCGCAGCGGGCTGCGCGAAGCAGCCGGCGGACCCCCTCACCGACGTCTTCGATCTGCGGGGCGTGCCGGTCTCCCCCGAGATGGCCGGCCACCTGGCGGCGGGACTGGACGCACTGGCCGCGCCCGAACCCGACGCCGCCGTGACGCGTCTGCTCGATCGCGCCCAGGCCCTGGAGGTGGCCATCCAGCGGCGAGCGTCGCGCGCCGCCGCCGTCGATTCGCTGTGGGCCGCGTGGCGCGGCGACCCGGCGAACCTCGTGTGGATCCATCTCACGACCCGGTATCGCTACTACGCCCCCGGGCGCGACCCCTTCGCCGACATGCTGCGCCACCCGGCCCTCGCCGACTCGACCGGTGCGGCCGGCGCCTTCCTGCGCGGTCGCCTGAGCTATTCCTACGAGGAACGCGCGGCCATCTTCGATGCCGCCGAAGACGCCGCGGCCGAACTCGACTCCCTGCAACGCGTGGTCCTGGACCTGAACCTGGCCTACGAGCAGCGCGGCCTCACGGGCGATCTCGGGGCCGCCGAACGACTGCTGGACGGCCTGCCCCTGGCGCGGCGCACGGGCGGCGTCCGCCTGGAGGCCGAGTGCTGGTACGACATCGCCGGCTACCTGCAGGCCGGCGATCGCCTCGACGACGCCCTGCACGCCGCCGTGCTCGCGACGGCCATGGCGCGCAAGCTCGACGATCCCTACCTGTCCGTGAAACGGCGCATCCGGATCGCCGACATCATGCAGAGCCGCCGGGAATCCTACGGCGCGCTGGAGCTTCTCGAGACCTGTCTGACCGACGCCGGGACCCACGACTACGAGTGGGGCCTCACCGCTGGCCTGGACAAGGCCGCCTCCATCTGTTGCGACCTGCGGGACTACGGGCGCGCCGTGGACTACGACCGGCGCAACCTGGCCCACGCCGTCGCCGACGCCGATTCCCAGAACGTGCCGCGCAACCTGGCGAGCCTGTCCTACGACTACCGCATGCTGGGACACCTGGACTCCACGAAGGTCTGCCTCGAAGAGGCCCGCCGCTGGGTGGACGCCTTCCCGGATCCCATCAACGCCGCCCAGTTGCCCCTCTACGAGGCGGAGTACTTCTGCCAGGTCGGCGACTACGAAACGGCCGTGTCCCTGCTCGAGGAAGCGCGCACGCTCATGTGGGACGCGAGCCTGGTCGACGACTTCGCCGACATGCTGCTCGACCACATCCGCATGGGCCTGGAGATGGGTCACGCGGACCTGGCCTACCGCGCCATCGACCGGCTGCGCACCATGCCCGAGGCCCTGCGCGACAAGTCGCCCAACCAGAACCGCCTGGCCGATTTTGAGATCCTCTCGGCGGATCTGCTGGCCCGCCAGGGCGAGTTCCGCGCGGCCGCCGCGGCCCAGGTCCGCGCCCGCGAAGCCGTGGCCCTGCGCGGCGGCGAGGGCAAGGCGTGGGAGTGCCGGCGCAGCGAGGGCGAGCTGTCGCTGCTGCGCGGCGACCTCGACGCGGCGCGCGCGTCATTCGCAGCCGCCCTCGCCCTGGCCGAAACCGAAGGCAACCCCTCGCGCTTGCTGGCCAGCCGCTTCCACCTGGGCCACGTCCTGCTCGAGCTTGGTCAGGGCGACGAAGCCCGCGCGCTCTTCGCCGGCGCCGCCGCCGACACGGCCTACGGCGGCCGCTTCCGCACGCGACTGTCGGCCGAGCTGATGCACGCCATGTCCTACGCCCGCGAGGACCGCCACGCCGAGGCCGTTGCCCGCTACCGCGCCCTGCTCGACCGCTGCACCCCACATACACCGGCCGACCTGCTGGCGCGCCTGCACATCGAACTGGGCCGCTCCCTGCTGCGGATCGGCGAGATCGAGGTGGCCGAGGAATCCCTGGAGACGGCCTTCACGCTGCTCGAGGGGCCCGCACGCCGCACCCAGGTGTCTGAGTTGCGCGCCTTCAACCGGACGGCGCTGCGCGACGCGGCGGAGCTGCTCATCGGGCTGTACGTGGATCATACCCGCGTAGATACCAGAGCTCGGCGCACCCTGCTCGTGGCCGAGGCCGTCCGCGCGAATACCGCCCGCGCCGACCTGGACGAAGACGCCATCCACAAGCTGATCGACGGGGATGGCTTCGTTGTGAGCTATTTCGTGGGACGCGATCGCTCCTTCAGATGGCTCGACGATAGAATTGTCCTAGACCTTCCTGGCCGCGCCGAGCTGCTGCAGGCCATTGCACCGGTGGCCGCCGACCTGGAGCGGCCGGGCCGTCCCGTCGATGAGGATGCCGTCGTCCTCCTGAGTCGGGCGACCGGTCTCATGAGAATTCGCTGGTCCACCGGCCTGACCCTGCGTATCGTCCCGGACGACATTCTGTTCGCGGTCCCCTGGTCCGCCCTGCACCTAATTCATTGCCCGGTGGCGATCGATCACATCACCATCCACGAGGCGCCGTCCCTGACCACCCTCGCCCGCCGATCCCCCGCACGCCCCGCCGACACGCTGCGCCTGCTCACCCTCGGCCACGACGGACCGGCCGGAGACTCGGACGTCCTGCACCATGCCGAAGCCGAGGCCCGCGCCGTCGCCGCCCTCTGGCCGCCCGACCTGGCCGAGGTCCGCGTCGGCCCCGACGCCGGCTGGACCACCCTCGCCGGCGCACGGCCGCCCGACGTGATCCACATCGCCAGCCACACCGTGATCCACCAGGGCGCGCCGGGCCGCTCCACTCTGCGCCTGGCTTCCGACACCCCACCGCTGACGCCCGACACCGTCCGCAAACTGTCCCTCGACGCCGAGCTCGTCTTCCTCTCCTGCTGCGAGACCGCCGGCCGCGCCGCGGGTGCCGGCCGCGGCCTGGCCGACTTCGCCCGCGCCTTCATGGACGCCGGCGCGCGCACGGTGATCGCCTCGACCCTGCGCGTGGACGACGAGGCTGCGGCTTTCCTGGCCGAGCGCTTCTACCTGCATTGGCTCAACGGAGAGAGCAAGGCCCGGGCGCTGCGCGCCGCCCAGTTGGAGGTGCGAGGGGCGCATCCGGAGTGGGGGCATCCATACTACTGGGCGTCGTTCAGGTTGATCGGGGATGGCGGATGACCCACGGCCGGCACCTCGAGCCCGCCAGATCGTGTTTACACGTGTAAACCGCATCGAGAAAGCGCGCCGGGTTCCGGCGCGCTTCACTTCGACGGGGCTGGCGGCCTTCGCCTACCAGTCGCAAGGCGTCTCGATCGGCCGCCCCCCGCGTCCGCAACACCCGTTCACCACGTGCCACCGGTCCGGCCGTTCCACCGGCGTGAAGGTGGCGATCTCCAGCTCGATGCCCGTGGCGCAGGAGATGATGGGGTTCTCGATGGGGTTCAGCGGCGGCGGGGCCAGGCGCTTGGCGTGGTTCTGCGCGGGCGGCAGGACTTCCTGGGGATCGTTCACGTAGTAGAAGCCCGGATCCTGCTCGTCCTGCTCGATGCCGAAGAAGCAGTAGTCGCGGCAGCTCGGGCGCAGGTGGGGATGGAAGGCGATCGTCAGCACGGCGGCCGGGTCGAAGACCTCGGGTCCGGTGTCCTCGTAGAAGATGGTGCGCTCGATGGGCATGGCCTGGACCTGGTCGATGCTCGGATCGATCGACTCGAGGGTCGGCACGCTGATGGTGATGGTGATCTCGCCGAACTCCGTCTCGGGCAGGGCGTCGGGCTGGATGGTCAGGTTGAAGAGGTACTCGTTGTAGTCCTCCTCGGCCCACGACGGCGGCACGCCGCTCACGTTGCAACCGTCCTCGGGCTTGAAGACCGCCGTCAGGACGACCTCGAAGTCCATCTCCTGGCTGCGTTGCCAGAGTTCGTCCAGGTAGTCCTGCTGGTCGTCGAGGTCCTTGACCGCGGCGCTCCAGGGCGCGGCGGGGGCCGGCTCGCGGCCGGAGTCCTGGCAGGAGAGAAGACACGGCATGGCGCCGATCAGGATCAAGGATAAGAGTGTCACGGTGCGCATCGCGGTTTCCCCCTGCTCGTGCGAGAGTTGAAGCCATAGGATCTGAACACGAACAAACCAGGACCGATATTTTCAAGCAAAGATGTCCCCACCGGGATCCTAGCAGATCCGGCCGGGCGCGTCAAGCGGCATCCTATTGCAACTATTAGAGTTACGGGCGGGGGCGCTCAAATGTAGCGCCGCAGCACCTTCTTGATGGTCATCCCCTGCACCAGGATCGAGAACAACACCACCATGTAGGTGCAGGTCAGCAGCACCGGCTTCTCCGCGATGGGCGGCAGCGAGAGGGCCAGCGCCACCGAGATGCCGCCGCGCAGGCCCGCCCAGGTGAGGATGCGCACCACGCCCTGTGAGAACTCCGTCCGCCAGCGCAGCAGGGTGATGGGCAGGCTCACGCTGATGAAGCGCGCCAGCAGCACCATCACGATGGAGATCAGGCCGGCCAGGACGCTCTCGACCTGGAAGGCCATCACCATCACCTCCACGCCGATCAGCAAAAACAGCACGGCGTTGAGGATCTCGTCCAGCAGCTCCCAGAACTTCTCCAGGTAGTCGGAGACCTCGTCGCTCATGGCGAAGGCGCGGCCGCGGTTGCCGATGAGCAGGCCGGCCACGACCATGGCGATGGGGCCGGAGATGTGCAGGGCGAGGGCCAGGCTGTAGCCGCCCATGACCAGGGCCAGGGTGACCAGCACCTCGACCTTGTAGTCGTCGATGGTCAGCATCATGCGGTAGGCGAGCCAGCCCGCGGCCAGGCCCAGCACCACGCCGCCGCCGGCCTCCTTCACGAAGAGCCAGGCCAGGTCGGCCACGCCCATGGAGCCGTGACCGTGTCCGCCGCCGTGGCCGGTCTGGGTCTGGAGCAGCGCCACCAGGCCGGTGAAGACCACGACCGCCACGCCGTCGTTGAACAGCGACTCGCCGGCGATCTTGGCCTCCAGCGAGGGGGGCGCGTGCAGGGTCTTCAGGGTGCCCATCACGGCGATGGGATCGGTCGGGGAGATGAGCGCGCCGAAGACCAGGCAGGCCAGCCACGAGGCCTCGATGCCCAGCAGCCCGAAGACCAGCTTGCTCATGACCGCCACCAGCACGGTGCTGGTCAGCAGGCCGACGGTCGCCAGCAGGGAGATGGTCCAGCGCTTGCGCGCGAAGTAGTCCAGGTCGGCGTGCAGGGCGCCCGCGAAGAGCAGGAAGCCGAGCATGCCGTGCATCAGGGCCTCGTTGAAGTCGATGTTGCCCACGTAGCCGCGGATCACGCCCACCAGCTCCAGGTCCGGGGCCAGCTTCGAGAGCAGCATCACGCCCAGAGCGCTCACCAGGCTGATCATCAGCAGCCCCACCGAGGGCTCCAGCTTGAGGAAGCGGCTGTTGAGGTAACCGAAGACGGCGGCCAGGGTCAGCAGGACGGCGACGATCTCGAACAGGCTCATGATGACCTCCCGGTGGGCATTCTTCCCCAGGTCGGCGCCGGTATCAAGGGGGGATTGTCCCCGTGAGGGGGGACATGATATGACGAAATGTGATATAATAATACTGTAAATCATGACAGCGACGCTTCAGCTCAGGGGTGTGAAGAGCATGAAGACACGGCGCGCAGGGATGCACGCCGCCATCGCGATCCTGGTGGGGGGACTGTTCGGCGCCACCAGCGTGGGCAGCGGCACCTGGATCGAGAGCGGAACCCGCGACGGGGCCGTCGCCGAACGGATGCCCCTCGCGCTGGCGGGCGTGGAGTTGACCAGCCTGGCGCTGGTGACCGACTTCTACGTGTCCCGCGACTGGCTGCCGGTCTGGACCCACGGCCGCGCGGCGCATCCCCTGATCCATTCGGTGCTCCACTACCTGGCCGGCGCCCGCGACGAGGGCCTCGATCCCGTCGGCTTCCACGTCGACGCGCTGACCGCCCTGGCCCACCTCCACGACCGGCGCCTGACGACCTACGAGCTGGCCCGGCGCGACATCCTGCTCACGGACGCCGTCTTCTCCCTGGGCCGCCAGTTCGCCGGCGCGCTGCTCGACCCGGGCCGGCTCTACGACAAGTGGGCCTCCCCCGTGCGCGACGCCGAACTCGCGGCGCCCCTGGCCGCCACCCTCGAAACCGGCCGCGGCCTCCGCGCGGCCCTCGACGACCTGCGTCCCGACGACCCGGCCTACGCCCGCCTCCGCGACGCCCTCCGGCGCTATCGCGCCCACGTGGAGGCGGGCGGCTGGTCGTCCCTGCCCGAAGGTCCGATCCTGCGTTCCGGCGACGCGGGCCCCCTCGTGGCGGCCCTGCGCGCACGCCTCGCGGCCGAGGGCTACGACGTGGCGCCGACCGCCGCGCCCGATCTCTTCGACGACCCCCTGGCCGTGGCGGTGGCCGACTTCCAGTCGCGGCACGACCTGTACCGCGACGGCATCGTGGGCCCGGCCACCCGGGCGGCCCTCGACGTGCCCGCCGGCGAGCGCGTCGCGCAGATCGCCGTCAACCTGGAACGTCTGCGCTGGCAGCCGCGCGACCTGGGCGAACGCTTCATCCGTGTCAACATCCCCGAGTACAGGCTGGAGGTGATCGAGGACGGCGAGACCGCCCTGAGCATGCGCGCGGTGGTCGGCCGCGTCGACCGGCCCACGCCCGTGCTCTCGGCCGCGGTGACGTACCTGGAGATCAACCCCTCCTGGAACATTCCCCAGAAGATCGCCCGCGACGACGTGCTGCCCCGCGTGCGGCGCGATCCGGACTACCTCGCCGAACGCGACATCCGCGTCTACGAGAACTGGCGCCCGGACGCCCGCGAGCTGGAGCCCCACGCCATCGACTGGCAATCCATCGAGCCCTGGGACCTGTCCTTCAAGCTGCGGCAGGAGCCCGGACCGCTGAACGCGCTGGGGCGGATCAAGTTCATGTTCGCCAACCCCTTCAGCGTGTACATCCACGACACGCCCAACCGGGACAAGTTCGGCGCGCGCCGGCGCTGCTACTCGTCGGGTTGCGTGCGCGTGGAGTCGCCGCTGACCCTGGCCACCTACCTGCTGCAGGCCGACGACGCCCGGGGCGAGGACCTGCTCACCGCCGTCGACTCGCGCGAGACCCTGCAGCTGGGATTGCCGCGGCCGTTGCCGGTGCACCTGGTCTACCTGACCGCCTGGGCGGACGAAGAGGGCGTGGCGCACTTCCGCGAGGACGTCTACGACTACGACGGGGTGCTGAGAACCGCGTTGACCATGCGTTGAAGCGTGGCCGACGGAAGAGGCGGCCCGGAGCTTGGGGGCTTCGGGCCGTCTTCTTGCGCGGGTGTCACCAGGTGCGGACGGGGCCGGTGTCCAGGTGGACGAAGCCGGGATCGGGATAGTGGCCGACGCCGCCGGCTCTCAGGTCGCGCGCGGCGCGGCGCAGATCGTCCAGGCGCGTGCCGGGCAGGCGTACGTCGACGGCGCGCCCGTCCAGGTGGAAGCTGTGCTTGGCGGCGTCGCGGCCCTGGCGGCGGAGCATCTCGTTGGTGCGCGCCGAACGATAGCCCGAGACCACGTGGAAGGGCTCGCGCGCGTCCAGCGCGGCGGCCACGTGGTGGAGCTGGTCGAGCAGGCGCGGATCGATGGGCCGGACCTCGCCGGTGCGGTGGTCGCGCAGCAGGCGATCGACGGCCGAGAGGGTCTCGGCCACGTAGGCCCCGTCGGTGCGGAAGACGCGGTTCAGGGTCTCGCCGGTGTGGATGTTGAGCAGGGAGATCGCCTGGTCGGCGGGCTGCAGGCGGGACGCCAGGGCCAGCGCGGGCGCCGGCAGCAGGACGCCGGCGGCCGCCGCTCCGCAGATGCGGAGAAAGCAGCGCCGGCCGATGCCGTTGCGAGACAATCCGTTGTCCAAAGAACGCTCTCCCGTGCGTATCGTGGCGGGCAGGGCCGGCGCTGTTTCGAGCGGGGCCGATTAGATAGTCCTTGTTCCGCCGTATTGCAAGGCCCGGGCCGAACTATTTGCGACGGAAGACCCAGCGGCCCAGGCGGGCCGTCCGCCGCGCGATGAACACCAGCAGCAGCACCGTCAGCACCAGGGCCGCCACGGGCACCAGCAGGGCCAGCACCGTCAGGGTCAGCGAGCCGCCGGTCTCCATGGCGGTCAGGCCGGGATTGCCCAGGCCGCCGGTCACGGCCGTGGAGCCCACGCGCAGGCCCGCGCTCGCGCCGCGGATCAGGCCGGCGGTGCCGCCACCGGCGATGATGGCCACGGGCCACTTGATCAGCGGGGCCATGTCCACCACGGCCGAGGCCATCAGCACCGCGCCGCAGACCACGGCCGCCGGGCCGGAGATCGCGTCCAGCAGGTGGTCGAACCAGGGGATGTGGTAGGCGGCGATCTCCGCCAGGGTCGCCGCGGCGAACATGATCAGCGCCGGCAGGCTGCCGAGCCAGGCCTGTCCCTCGGCCAGGTCCAGGTGGCCGGTGTAGGCCGCCACGCTCACCACCAGGAAGGGCACGAAGATGCGGAAGCCCACCGCCGCGGCGAGGCCCAGGCCCAGCATCAGGCTGAGGGCCGTCTCCATCAGGTCCCCCTCGTGCCCATCTGCGACAGCCGCTGTACACGCTCCAGCAGAGGCACCGGCGCCGGCCGCGTGGTGAAGAGCAGGGCGATGGCCGCCAGGTTGAAGATGACGACGTTGGAGATGTCGCGCGTCACGATCGCCATGATCAGGCCGAAGATGGCGATGGCCTCCTGGAAGGCCCAGGTGACGATGTAGGAGACCTGGAGGTAGGCGAAGGCCTTGACCATCCCCTTGTCGGTGTCGTCCATGGCCTGGTAGGTCTCGTTGCGTTCCATGGCGACCGTGCTCGCCGAGTTCGCGCTCGTCTCGTAGGTGGGGCTCGCGGCGAGCCTGGCATCCGAGAAGGCCCAGCGCTGGTAGAGGATGGAGGCGACGGCGCTGAGCGCGGCCAGCACCCAGAAGAGCGGCACGAAGCCGGGATCGAGCCTGTCCTCGGGCGTCCACGCCTGCCCCATGATGCGTGCGATGAGGTAGTAGAGGGCCGCCGCCACCTGGAAGGCGATCCAGATGATGTTCAGCACCCTGGTGCTGGAGCGCAGGTAGGTCTGCATGTGGCTGGACAGCATGGACACCCTCCGGTTCGTGTTTCCGCCGGTACGAGATCGAGTACCGGGACTGTGCGGATCGCTCAGTCGCTCCCGTCGGGTTTCTCGGCCTCGTGGCGGGCGATGGCGGCGTCGAGGCCGTCGGTGCGCACGGTGAGACGCGCGATCTCCGCTTCGATCCGTTCCTTCTCGTCGTCGCTCTCCGCCTTCTTGGCGCTCTCGCCGAGCGCGGCGATCTCCTCGGCCAGCCGGGCCTTGTCCGCGCGCAGCGACTCGAGGGTCGCGGCCTCCTCGGCCTTGTCGAAGGCCACGTCCTCGGGGGCCGCGGCGGCTGGCCTCGCCTTCTTCTTCTTCGCGACGGGACGCGGCACGAAGGTGTCGTCCGTCCGGTAGACGCGCTGGTTCATGAAGGTGGGCGAGACGATCTCGACGCCGGCGCCGTGCAGGGCGTCCATCATCTCCGCGCGCAGCAGCGAACGCTTGGTCAGCAGGCTCTTCACTTCCCTGAGCAGGCCGCCCACGCGGTAGGTGACAGAGAAGTCGCCCAGCTCGAGGATGTGCACGAAGGGGTCCTGCAGGTCGGCGGCGGCGGCGGCGGCCAGCAGACAGCGCTCCACCTCGCCGCGGGGCGCGTCGTAGCCCAGCGACACCGACGCGCGCAGGATGTGGCCCGAGCCGCGGATCACGTTCACCGCGTGGGTCACCAGGTGGAGGTTGGGCAGGGTGGTGAGGTCGCGCTCCTCGGTCTGGATCTCCGTGTGGAAGAGGCCGCGCTCGGTCACGCGCCCGAAGTGGTCGCCGATGCGCACGAAGTCGCCCACGCGGAAGTTGCCCACCGCCCGCAGCATCAAGCCCGCCATGGCGTTGCCCAGGATGGTCGTGGACGAGAGGGCGACCGCGGCGCTGAGCACGATGCCCAGGAAGCCCAGCAGCTGCCCGCGCGTGTCCGGCGCGATGGGGATCACGACGATCAGCACGATCAGGCCCGCCAGCGACAGGCCCAGCATGAGCAGCTTGTTGCGGAAGTCGGACTCGGAGTCCTTGGTCGCGCCGCGCTTGAGCAGGCGGTCGGCGCCGATCAGCACCGCGACGATCAGCGCCACGGTGACGGCGGTGGGGAGCAGGGGCTGGAGGTATCCGATCAGGTTCGTCATGGGGGGAGCCTAACCGCTCGTGGCGGAGAGGTCAAAGGGGGCTCTCATCTGTACAACGCCTTCACCGCGCCCCAGGAGATCTCGTCGCGGACGACGACGCTGCACGGAACGCCGTCGTTGATGGCCGCGACGGGCCGGTCCCAGAAACCGCTGGCGGGTAGGAACGAATAGATCAGTCCTGGACCAGCTGCATAGCAGGGCGACTCCACACACGCCGGGTACGGCTCCCACCAGGGCGAAGCGAAGGCACGAAGGTAGAGATAGACGGGAACAGAGGGATCGATCACCGTCGTGTTGATGGACATGAGGATCACGTCGGGACCCGAAGGGATCCAGCAATCAACGACCACGAAATCCAGATCATCGTCGGACAAGTCCAATCCGCAGTGGAGCATCACCTGCGTGTCGCTGAGATACTCGTCGTTCTCGATCGTCAGTCCGACCTCGAATTGAACGAGGGGGATCGGCATATGACGGACGATGACGTATGCCAACACGTCCTGGTTCGGCTCGGTCGTGTTGATACACGGCAGGGTCGCGTCTTCATCGAACCACATGCCCAAGACGTGGTCCTGCCACGGCTCGGGAACGTCGGCCAGAACCGGCGAGGCGGCCAGCAGCAGGGCGATCAACACTATCATGGCGGCTTTCCCTCGTGCGACCGGGCGGATCATCGTCTCGATATCGTTGGTTTCAGCGGTCAGCGGGTCTGGCGCGGGCCATGCTTGAGCTTGGCGCGTGACAGGGCGGTACTCCGCTGCAAGCTCATGTAATACGATTGCCCCCATATGACATACGTTGTGACCCAAATTGTGAGACAGATCACTACCGATACATACGCTTGACCATTCCCATTGTAGCATGTACAGAGGGCAGTCCATCAGAGAATCCCAACGCATTCCCCAAGGCTGATGCCCATTCCTCTAATTCTGAATCATAGATCAATACGGTTGGCTCTTCTGGATGAGCAACTAGGGACAGTTCTAGGGATGGGTCGATAAAGCAATCGCTATGGTAAATAACACCCATACTGCCTAGGTAGATGTGCCCCAGTGGCCCATTGGTTAACGGGGGGGAGAAGGTCACTATGAGCCCTTCGGTTGGGGTGCCCTGAACAACACCCATTGGCATATTGACCGACTCTCCTATTAAAGGCGGAC
>CAZTWK010000038.1:0-32009 GCA_964617805.1 uncultured Fibrobacteraceae bacterium
AAGTCCTCTCCTGAGCAGGTCACAGCGAGGGAAGGGAAGCGCAAGGGCGGAAGGGTGACCGACCGTCTGAAGGAAGCGTGGAACGCAGCCGTGGGCTGATGAATAAGAACCGGATATGAGGCACTGCGGACCGGGGCGAGCGAGCAACGAATCGCGAAGCTCCCGTGACCAAGGGGAAGTGGTGTAGATCCGGCAGTCGTGCGGTGAAGGACAGTGTTCTTATCCGGGGAGATCTCGCCTTACACCTGAAAGGGTGACGTGGTGCAGTGCGCGGAGCGAGAAGTCAGCAGAGGCCATATTAGGCAGTCTCGACTGCTGAAGGGCCGAACGAGAGGGAGGGTCAACCCCCACCGGCTCGTTGAGACAGAGTCACAGATGTCCGCCATCGGCGGAGCTCCCGTTCGAGAGCAGGGGTGAAGCCCCGGGCGTAGAACGGAGCGTGGAAGTCTCAACGGTGCCGGCGGACCCGGACGACTCGGGCACGGTTTCGTACTCCGTGACCTCAACTTCTCGAACCGCCCGGTGCGGACCCGCATGCCGGGTGGTGTGGGAGGGGAGGCCGAGCTAATGCTTGGCCCCCCTATCCCGATCGTATCGGCCCTCGTGCTACTTCATCAGCACCACCCGCCGCGCGTCCGTCGCGTCCTCGCCCTCCAGCCGGCAGACGTAGACGCCGCTCGGGGCTGCGCGACCGGTCGCGTCCAGACCGTCCCACGCGACATCGTGCACGCCGGCCGGGTAGCCGCGGTCGGCGAGCAACGCGACCCGCTGGCCGGCCAGGTCGTAGACGGCGACCTGGATCCGTTGCGGCCGGTCGACCGTGAAGGAGACGGTGGTCTTGGGGTTGAAGGGGTTGGGGTGGACGGCGCCGATGCGCGTGCGGGCGGGGGACAGGCGCACGGTCTCCAGGTCAAGGATCCGCCAGTCGTCGCCCTCGCGGAAGCTCAGCGCGTAGTCGAAGTCGCCGCCGGCGGCCAGGGCGGGGGCGTCGTCCTCGGCGGCGTAGAGGCCGCTCGCGAGGTGCCGGCAGGGGACCTCCCAGGTGACGCGGCCGTCGCCGCCGACCAGGCGGAAGTCGGTGGCCGGGTGGTCGCCCCGCACGCGCCACTCGGCGCGGACCGTGGCGCCGCGCGCTTCGAGGTGAAAGCCGGCCAGGAAGACGGGCACCTGGGCCAGGTCGTAGTGGGTGGCGTAGACCTCGTACTCGGCGTTCCGGAAGTCGCACCACACGACGTGGGCCCGGCCGTCGGCGCCCACGTCGATGTTGGGGGCGTTGTCGCCCTGGCTGGTGCTGTAGCTGACGGTCTGGTTCACGGTCAGCGCCGTCGGCGGGCCGACGATGTCGCCGTTGAGGTCGAGGATCAGGGTGAAGATGTCGTAGCCGAACTCCCCCTGCTCCCAGTAGGAGACGAAGATGTTGTCGCCCAGGCGGGCCGTCTGCGGGTTCTTGGAGTGCACGTCGTCGTCGGGCGTCAGGGCGACGTCTTCGATCAGGGTGATGGCGGCCGGGTCGGCGGCGCTGCCGTCCTGGTCGTCGAGGGCCGGGTCGAGCTTGGTGTAGTAGAGCTCGGCGTCGGCGCCGATCTTGTCGTGCCACACGAGGTGGACATGGCCCGCGTCGTCGACCTGGATCGTCTGGCGCTTGGACTTGTAGCCGTCGTCGTCGGTGACGAGGGTGGCGTCGATGAGGATCGCGCCGGTAGCCCCGTCGAGCATCATGTAGTAGACCTCGTCTGTCGTGGTGGCCTCGTAGTCGTTCCAGGCGATGTGCACGTCGTCGTTGGCGTCCACCGCCACGTCCGGGCGCCCGTACCAGCTCGTGCACGGACGGATGTGGATGGTGGGGATCAGCACGTTGCCGTTGTTGTCGGCCTTCACGTAGTAGACATGGTCGCCGTCCTCCTCGAAGACCACGTGGATGTTGCCGTCGCCGTCGAGGGCCACGCGGGTGTGCGAGAGGTAGGTGTCCACGTCGGCGGTCAGCTCCGCGTTGTCGACGACCATGATCGCGGCCGGGTCGGCCGCATCGCCGTCCTGGTCGTCCAGACTCGGGTCGAGCTTCGTCAGGTGGACCTCCTCGGTGGCCCGGTCGGGGTAGATCACCAGCACCTCGTCGTCGCCGTCGACGACGACGGCCGGGTGCCTGTCCCTGTAGTCGTCGTCCGGCGTAAGGCGCGTGCTGTCGATCAGGATGTTGCCGTTCGGATCGAGCATGGAGTAGAAGATCTCGCGCTCCGTGGTGCCGCACTCGTCGAAGTAGACGACGTGGGCGTTACCCATGGAGTCGATGGCCACGTCCGGCTGGTCGCCGCGCGACAGGCAGTCGGTCACCCGGACCACGGGCCCGAGCTGGGCCGTGGCCGTGGACGCGAGCGCGATGAGTACACAGGCCATCACCAGTGGCAGCGCGAATAGGATTCGGGTACGGTACGACATGGCAATCCCTCCCTCTTGCCGATGATCATGGGGATCCGGCCCGGGGCCCGATCTCCCAGGGGCGCACTAGATGAAAGTCCGCTCGCAACATACCACAACTCGTGTTGAACTGGAAGCTTAGCTTCCCCGGCGACGACAGGGAGCAGCGTCCGTGACCCCGACTCCCGACTTCCGCAAGCCCGACCGCTACAAGTCCAGCAGCTACCGCAGCTACGACGAGAAGATGCCCGCGCGCTACGACGACTGCGTGTGGCTGCGCCTGTGCCAGGTGTCGCGCTGGGACCGGGCCGTCGTCGAGGCCCTGGGCCCGGACCCGTCCCGGCTGCGCATTCTCGACGTGGGCTGCGCCACCGGACGCCTCCTCGTACGCCTCGCCGCCGCCGGCGCCGCCGACCTGCACGGCACCGACCTCGCGCCCGGCATCCTCGAGGTGGCGCGCGCGAAGCTCGCCGGCCTGGACGCGGAGCTGCAGGTCGCCGACGCGGAGGACGCCCTGCCCTGGCCCGACGCCGCCTTCGACGCGGTCACCCTGACGGGCGTCCTGCACCACTTCTTCCGCCCGCGCGACGCCCTGGCCGAGATGCGCCGCGTGCTGCGCCCCGGGGGCCGTCTGCTGATCGTCGATCCGTGCTTCTTCACGCCGCTGCGGCAGATCTTCAACCTCGCCCTGCGCATCGCGCCCCATGACGGGGACTGCCGGTTCCATTCGCGGGGCGGGGCAACGGAGTTGGTGAAGGAGATGGGGTTCGCGGTGACGGGGAGCCGGCGGGTGGGGATGTGGGCCTACCTGGTGGAGGGGCGGATCTAGTCGTCCAGTCCGAATTCCCGCACGTGACACACCTTCGGCCCCGCGCCTCCCGGCTCCCAGAGGTGGAACGCGTTCCCCTGGCAGAGCGACCACTCCTTGCAGCCCTTGCAGTCGCCCTCGCGCATCCAGTCGCGGTCGCGGAACGGCTGGAAGCCCTTCTCCCACACCTCGACGAAGTCGTCCTCGCGTACGTTGCCCTGCACGAAGCCGCGGTCGATGTTCGGGCAGGCCAGGATGCCGCCGTCGACGAGGATGCCGCCCACGCTGACGCCCGCCTGGCAGAAGAACCGGTGGTCGCGCACGCGCTGCTCGTAGGCGCCCAGGTAGCCGGCCTCGGAGTAGCGGACGTCGGGGCGGCGGCCGTCGTCGTGCGCGTCCTCGATCCAGTCCATCAGGCGACGGAAGTCCACCGGCGCGAGCTGCAGCAGAGGGTTCTGGGCCGCGCGGCCCATGGGGGAGATGGTGAAGATGCGCCAGCGCGGCACGCCGAGCCCCGCGAGCACCTCGCGCAGGGCGTCGAGCTGGTGGAGGTTGCGCGGGTGCACGCAGGTCACCACGTCGAAGTCCTCGAGGAAGTCGGCGGCGATCAGGCGGCGCAGGGCGTCCACGGCGCGGTCGTAGGAACCCTCGCGGCCGCGGAACCAGTCGTGCTCCTCGCGCAGGCCGTCGAGGCTGATGGTCAGGGTGCGCAGCCCGGCCCGCTCGGCCTCGCGGATGCGGGTGTCGTTCCAGGCCCAGCCGTTGCTCACCATGCCCCAGGGAAATCCGAGACGCGTGATGGCGACGCCCAGTTCGAAGAGCCGCGGGTGGAGCAGCGGTTCGCCGCCGGTGATCGCCACGGTGATGCGCGAGGCGTCGTACTTGCCGGCGATGCGCGCGAGCGTGTCCAGGACGAGGTCGGCGGACAGGCTGGGCGCCTCCTTGTCGCGCCGGCAGTCGCTGCCGCAGTGGAGGCAGGCCAGGTTGCAGTCGAGGGTGAGCTCGAGGAAGAGGTAGCGCAGGTCGTGGACCTTGCGGAAGGAGTGTTGCAGGCGCGAGACGGCCGCGGTCTCGAGTCGGCGCTTGAGGCCCATCACTTGCCGGACTTGAGCGTGGCGGGGGGCGGGCCGTAGTCGGCCATGCCGTCCCACAGGAGCGTGAAGATGTCGTGCTCGACGTACGAGCCGCCGGTGATGTTGGCGGCATCCAGCTCGTGCTGGTTCTCCATGAAGAGTCCCAGGTTCGCCGCGCCGTCCACGTCGACGAAGTGGAGGGTCTCCAGGGCCACCGCCTCGGGATCGGCGGTGTAGTGGGTCATGCCCCAGGTCCCCTCGGCGCTGGTGTGCACCGTGTCGACGCCGGCCAGGCGCACCTCGATGCCGGGGATGGGATCTTCCGTGCCCATCATGGTCACGCGGCCGTTCAGGTCCACCTTGGGGTTCGGCACGCCGTACTCGGGTTCCGGGGAGACTGTGTCATCTCCGCAACAGCCCAGTAAGGTGCCCAGCGCCATACAGATGCAACGATGGATCCAGCGCATCGTATCCCTCCCGAGGATATTTCGACAGTCCGTGATCATGATACGGGCCCGTCACCCCTGGGCACAAGGGCAAATGGGCGCTAAGATCGGCGTCGGCGCCCGAGTCGGAGCGCCGGGCCCGCACGCGGCGCTTCTACGAGGCGCAGGGCTTCGTCTTCACGGGGCCCAAGCTGAAACGGCTGCTGATCTGAGGGTGCGGCCCGCGAGGGAAGGGAGAACGACGTGAAACATCCGTCCGGATCCGACGCGAAGCACGTCTACGGAGCACCGTGGGGTTTCTTCGTCATCGGCATGGCCCTGGGCATGGTCGTGATGGTGATCCTCTTCAAGCACTTCGAGCCCGCCATCAAGTCGTGGGCGGGGTACAAGGGGGGCGCCTACCTGCTGCTCGTGGTCTACTCGGGGATCACGGCCGTCCTGTGGTTCAAGTTCCGGCGGAATTTCCGGCAGTTGATCGATCGCGAGTGACCATGTTCGTGCTCGTCCGCGCCCTCGTCTACGCCACCACCTTCGTCGGAGTGGTGATGGTGTTCCTGCCCCGCCTGACGCTGCCGGGGGCGAGCTTGGCCGCCCCGGAGACAGTGGGCCGGGTGCAGATCGCCGGGGCCGCGGTCACCGGGGCCGGGGCCGCGCTGGTGCTGTGGTGCCTCTTGAGCTTCGTCTTCCTGGGCGAGGGGACGCCGGCGCCCTTCGATCCGCCACGGCGCCTGGTCGTGCGGGGGCCCTACCGGTTCGTGCGAAATCCCATGTACGTCGGCGCGGGACTGGCCCTGGCCGGGGCCGCGCTCTACTACCGCTCGCTCGGGTTGCTGGTCTACGACGCGGTGTTCCTGCTCGTCCTGCACCTGGTCGTGGTGGTCTACGAGGAGCCGACCCTGAGGCGTCTGTTCGGGGAGGACTACGCCGGCTACTGCGAGACGGCCGGGCGGTGGGTGCCGCGGGTCTGACCGGCGGTCACGCCTCGCCGCGCAGGGCCGCGTCGAGCTCCGCCTCCCACGCGTCCAGCGTCGCGCGGTCGCGGGGATCCGGCGCGTAGGCGGGCTCGTCCTCGCCGAGGGCGTCGTCCTCCAGGACGTGGCGTTCGACCACCTCGCCGAACTGGTCCCATACCACCATCTTCATGCAGATCCCGTGCTCGTACATCTCCAGGGACTTGAGTTGTCCGAATTCGTAGGTGTGGCGCGACATGCCGTGCAGCACGTCGCGGCGCAGGTATTCCTCCGACTTGAGCGAGCCCGCGTCCTCGCGGCGGGTGAGGCGCCAGCCGTGACGCCGACCGCCGACGTACGCGGTCTCGCTCAGGACCACGCCCGCGTGCGCCTGCTCCTCGACGCCGGTGAAGGGCTTGCCGTCGAGGGTGACCAGGTCGTCGGCGTTCATGGACAGGCGCCCGGGGGGCACGCGCGGCGCCGTCGCCCGCTGCCGCGCGGAGACGAGCCAGAGGACGGCCAGCACGGCGCCGAAGAAGGCGCCCGCGAAGATCAGCGGGGGGCCGAAGGCGGGCAGGAGGTCGGACAGCGGGTCGAAGGGTTCGCCGTCGGCGAGGCCGAGGTACAGCTTGCCCGCGAAGAAGAGCAGCATCAGGGGCCAGGTCCTGGCCGTCATGCCCAGGGCGACGCCCAGGATGATCCTCGTGGGGTGGTTCGCTCGTCTCATCGTGTCCCATCGGGGTTTTGCGTCTCGTCGGTTCCGGAGCCGATACAGGATAACCCGTCGCGACGGATACCGTCCATGGGGTCGCCCGGTTCCGCCCTGCAATCTTCGTGTTTCCAGGATCGATCCCTTGCCCTACAGTTCCCGGATGTCAGAGACACACCGACACATACGCCTCGCCGCGATCCTGCTGGCGACCCTCTGCGTCCTCCAGGCCGCCCCCGCGGCGGCGGCGGACGTCCCGCCCTGGCGCCTGTCCGGGCTCGAGGGCCTGCCCGCCCGGCTCGCGCTCAGCGGGCACCAGCGCATCCGCTACGAGGCCCTCGACGGACGGTTCCGCAGCGCCTTCGCCGGCCGCGACCAGCTCCTGGCCCTGCGCACGGCCCTCAAGGCGACGGTCTCGCTGGACGGACTCGCGCTGACGGCCGAGGTGATGGACTCGCGCCAGGCCCTGGCCGACGACGGCACCCCCCTGGGTACCAGCCACGTCAACACCCTCGAGATGCTGCAGGCCCACCTCTCCGTCGATCTCGGCCTGCGCGGCCGCCTGCTGGCGGGACGCCACACCATGGACCTCGGCAGCCGTCGCCTGGTGGCCCGCAACAGGTTCCGCAACACCATCAACAACTTCACGGGTCTGAACGGCACCTGGACCGGTCGCGACGGCCGGACCGTGCGCGCCTTCTTCGTGCTGCCGGTGGACCGGTTGCCCGCGGAGCGCGCGCGCCTGCGCGACAACGAGGTCCAGATCGACAGCGAGGACTGGGACGTGCGCTTCTGGGGCGTGCACGCGGCGCGGCCGGACGTGCTCGCGGACGCCGCCGGCGAACTCTACCTCTTCGGGCTCCACGAGAACGACACCCCCGCGCGCGCCACGCGCGACCGCCGCCTGCTGACCGTGGGCGGCCGTCTCGACCGCAAGCCCGCCGCGGGACGTCACGACTTCGAGGTGGAGGCGGCCCTGCAGTTCGGCGAGTCGCGCGCCTCCGGGGCCGGGACGGACGTCGCCGACCTGGACCACGCCGCCCACTTCCTGCACCTGGCCTTCGGCCACACCTTCGACCGCGCCTGGACGCCGCGGCTGGTCCTGCAGTTCGACCTGGCCAGCGGCGACGCCGACCCGGACGACGCCGACAACAACCGCTTCGACACCCTCTACGGCGCCCGCCGCTTCGAGCACGGGCCCACCGGCATCTACGGGGCCTTCGCCCGCGCCAACATCGTCTCGCCGGGCTGGCGTGTGATCGCCAGGCCGCGCCGCGGGCTGAACGTCATGGTCGCCCACCGCCTCTACTGGCTGGACGAGGCGCGCGACGCCTGGACCACCGCCGGCGTGCGCGACGCGAGCGGCGACGCCGGCCGCTTCGTGGGCCAGCAGGCCGAGGTGCGCGTACGCTGGGAGGCGCAACCGGGCAACCTGAGGCTCGAGGGGGGCGCGGTGCGGCTCTTCGCCGGGGGGTTCCTCGAGGACGCGCCGAACGCGAACGGCGAGGGGGACGCCGTCTACGCGTACCTGCAGTCGGTCTTCACCTTCTGAAATCCGCGGCACCGCGAAACCTTGCCCACGGCGGGCTGCGAGGGTATCCTGGCGGGGCAATCGTTCGCAGGCGGCCCCCGGCCGCCTCCGCCTTTGGGGCTCCACCCACGGACCGACCATGAGCCACGCCGAAACGCCGGCCCATCCCGACGCGCTGCAGACCGCCGGCCTGCCCGGCAAGGCGGATTCGCCCGCGCTCTTCGACCGGATCTCGCCGCGCTACGACCTGCTCAACCACCTGCTGTCGGCCGGCCTGGACATCCTCTGGCGGCGGCGGGTGGCGCGGGAGCTGGCGCGGGTGCCCCACGCGGCGGTGCTGGACCTGGCCTGCGGCACCGGCGACCAGATCCTGGCCGTGGCGAAGCACGCGCCCGGGCTGGAGCGCGGTCTGGGGATCGACCCGGCGGCGCGCATGCTGCGGCGCGGGCGCGAGAAGGTGGCCGCGCGCGGCCTCGACGACCGCGTGGCCCTGGCCCGCGGCGACGGGCAGGACCTGCCCCTGGCCGACGACAGCGTCGATTGCGCCACCATCGCTTTCGGCATCCGCAACGTGCCCGATCCGCGGCGCTGCCTGGGGGAGTTCCGGCGCGTGCTGCGGCCGGGCGGCACCCTGGCGGTGCTGGAGTTCTCCATGCCCTCGAACCGGCTGCTGCGACCGGCCTATCTCTTCTACTTCCGCCGGGTGCTGCCCTGGCTCGGCGCGGTCATTTCTGGAGATTCGCGCGCATATCGTTACCTTAATCGGACCGTCGAGGACTTCCCCCACGGGGAGGCCTTCGGCCGCCTGCTGGGCGGCGCCGGTTTCGACGACGTGCGCATGATTCCGCTGAGCGGCGCCATTGCGACCATCTACCTGGGCGTCAAGCGACAGGACGGACGATGATCTACCGCTTCAGTCTCGATGATCCGATCGCGGACCGCTTCGTGGAGGCCGTCCGCAGCCAGGGACTCGACTGCGAGGTCCAGACCGCGGACCGCGTGGTGGTGCGCGTCTTCGGCCGCGCCGACGCGGAGGCCGAGGCCCTCGCCGGCCAGGCGGCCGCGACGCCCGCGCAGAAGCCGGAAGGCGGCGACATCTGGCGCGACTTCGCCGAGGCCGTCTCGCCGGTGATGATCGCCGGTCCCTGCGCCGTGGAGTCGACCGCGCAGGTCGCCGCCGTGGTCGAGCACCTGAAGAAGCGCGGCGTGCGCTACATCCGCGGCGGCGCCTTCAAGCCGCGCACCTCGCCCGACGCCTTCCAGGGCCTCGGCGAACAGGGGCTGCGCATCCTGGCCGAGCGGGCGCGTCCCGCGGGCCTGAAGATCGTCACCGAGGTCATGGACCGCTCCCAGATCGACACGGTCTACCGCCACGCCGACGTCCTGCAGGTGGGCTCGCGCAGCATGTTCAACTACACGCTGCTGACGGCCCTCGGCGCGGTGGACAAGCCCGTCCTGCTCAAGCGGGGCATGGCCGCCACCGTGGACGAGTGGCTGCAGTCGGCCGAGTACGTCTCGCGCGGCGGCAACGAGCGCATCATCCTCTGCGAGCGGGGCATCCGCACCTTCGAGACCAACAGCCGCAACACGCTGGACATCGCCGCCATCGCGCGGGCGCGCAAGCGCTCGGGCTACCCGGTGATCGCCGACCCGTCCCATGCCGCCGGCAAGAGCGACCTGGTCGAGCCCCTGGCCCTGGCCGCCGCCGCGGCGGGTGCCGACGGCCTGATGGTCGAACTGCATCCCGATCCGCAGCAGGCCCTCTCGGACAGCGATCAGGCCCTGGACTTCGCGAGCTTCGACGCCCTGCTGGAGAAGCTGTCGGGCATGCGTCCCGCCCTGGAGGGGACGGCCTGACGTGGGTATGAGCGCCGAGTGCCGACACGGGACGCCTCCCGCCCTCGATCTCGACGGCGGCGATTTCGCCCGCCGCTTCCACGACCTGCAATCCAGGCTCGGTGACGGCCATGCGCGCCTGCCCCTGACCGTGTCCGCGCCCGTCGCGGGCCTGCGGCCGGTGGACTGGCTGCGCCGCCAGCCCGCCGGGGAGCGCGCCTACTGGGCCGCGCGCGACGGCGCCACCGAACTGGCCGCCGCCGGCACGGCGCTGCGTGTCGCCGCCGGTCCCGACGAGGACGCCGATTCGGATGCCAAAGCGGCCTACGACCGCATGACCGGCCTGCTCGCCGACGCCGACGATCCCGACCTGTATTTCCTGGGCGGCCAGGCCTTCGCCCCCGGCGCGCCCGCGGACGCGGACTGGTCCGCTTTCACGCACCTGTCCTTCGCGATCCCCGCCGCCCTGCTCCTGCGCCGCGGCGACGAGATCCGCCTGGTGCTGGCCGCGCCGGTCGACGCGGAGACCCGCGAGGACGACCTGCGCGCCGAGTTCGCCGCGCGGCACGCCGCCCTGCCCTGGCCGCGCGCGCACGCGGCCGCCGCCCTGCCCGAGACCTTCGTCCGCCGCGACGACCTGCCCGCCCGCGCCGACTGGGAGGCGGGCGTGGCCGGCACCCTGTCCGTCATCGGGCGCGGCGAGGCGGCCAAGGTGGTCCTGGCGCGGCGCACGCACCTGGACTTCGCCCGGCCCCTCGATCCGGTGGCCTGCCTCGACACGCTGGCGCGCGCCAACCCGCACAGCTTCGCCTACCTGGTGGAGCCGCGGGCGGGGTCGGCCTTCCTCGGCGTCTCGCCCGAGCTGTTGCTGCGCCTGGAGGGCGGACGTCTCGAGACCGAGGCGATCGCGGGCACCGCGCCCAAGGACGGGAGCACGGACCTGCTCGCCTGCGACAAGAACGGACGGGAACACCGCCACGTGCTCGACCATCTCGTGGAACGCCTCGCCGGTCTCTGCACCCGCGTGGATGCGCCCCAACCGCTGCGCCTGCTGAACCTGCGCAACATCACCCACCTGGCCGCCGGCCTGCGCGGCGAGCTGGACCCGGACCGCACACTGGGCGGCGTGGTGGCCACGCTGCACCCGACGCCCGCCGTCTGCGGCACCACGCCCGCGGCGGCCCTGGCCGAGATCCGCCGCCGCGAACCCTTCGACCGCGGCTGGTACACGGGCCTCGTGGGCGCCGTCGGCCGCGACCGCACCGAACTCGCCGTGGCGATCCGCTCGGCCCTGGTCGCCGACCGCCGCCTGACCGCCTTCGCCGGAGCGGGCATCGTCGCCGGCTCGGAGCCGGCCCAGGAATGGCGCGAGCTGGAGAGCAAGATCCGCCCCGTGCTCGACACCTTCCGGGGGGCGTGAGCGGTGTTCACGGGCAGCCTCAACCGGATCTGGTCCGCGGCCATCGTCGAGGAGTTCGTGCGCAGCGGCTGCACGCGCTTCCTCCTGTCGCCCGGTTCACGCAACACGCCCCTGGTGCTGGCCGCCGACGCCCACCCGCGCGCCGACTGCGAACTGCTCGTCGACGAGCGCGCCGCCGGCTACAAGGCCCTCGGCTGGGGTGCCGCCACCGGCCGGGCCGCCGTGCTGGTCTGCACCTCGGGTACGGCCGTGGCCAACTACCTGCCCGCGGTGACGGAGGCGGACGCCGCCGCTGTGCCGCTGATCGTGATCTCGGCCGACCGCCCCGTCGAACTGCGCGACACCGGCGCCAACCAGACCATCGACCAGCCGGGTCTCTACGGCGGCCGCGCGCGCTGGTCCTTCGACCTGCCCGCGCCGCGGCCCGACGTGCCCCTGGCCTCGGTCCTGACGGCCGTCGACCAGCTCGTCTACCGTGCCCATCGCGGACCGGCGGGCCCGGTCCATCTCAACTGCCAGTTCGCCGAACCCCTGGCGCCGACGGCCGACGCCGCGGACTTCGCGCCCGACGCCCGCCTCGCAGCGTGGGCGGCCGCGACGAACCCACTGACCCGCTACGGCGCGGCCGAGACGGTGCCCGCCCCCGCGGACCTGGAACGCGCGGCGGCGATCCTGGCGAACGCCGAGCGCGGCGTGATCGTCGCCGGCCGCCTGACGCCCGGCGCCGATCCCGCGCCCGTCCTGGACCTGGCGCGTCGCCTGCGCATGCCGTTGCTGGCCGACGTGTCCTCCGGACTGCGCTTCGGACCCGAGGGCGCGCTCACCCACCACGATCACATCCTGCGGCACGCGCCCTTCGCCGCGGCCCGCCGGCCCGACGTCGTGCTCCACCTGGGCGGCCCCCCGGTTTCCGGCGCCCTGCAGACCTGGCTGGACGGGTCCGGCGCCGCGAGCCTGCGCGTCGAGCGCGTCCCCCGGCGCCTCGATCCCGGCCACGCCACGACGCTGCGCCTGGAGATGGATCCCGTCCGCTTCTGCGCCGAGGTTCCGGTGCGGGCGGCGGCGCAGGATTCGGCGCTGCTCGCCCCCCTCGCGCGCGCGGACGCCGTCTGCGCCCGCGTGCTCGCCGACGTCCTGCCGGCCGCGGCCCTGGAGAACGAGGAGGCCGTCGCCCGACGCGTGCTCGACGCCCTGCCCGACGGCAGCGCCCTCTTCCTCGGCAACAGCATGCCCGTGCGTGATGCCGAGGCCTGCGGCACGCGCCACGGCCGCGACGTGCGCGTGGGCACCAACCGCGGCGCCAGCGGCATCGACGGACTGCTCGCCTCCGCCGCCGGCTTCGCCGAGGGACTCGCCCGGCGCGCGGTGCTGCTGGTGGGCGACCTCGCGCTGCTGCACGACCTGAACTCGCTGCACCTGCTGGCCCGCAATCCGCAGCCGGTCACCGTGGTGCTGCTGAACAACGACGGCGGCGGCATCTTCTCCTTCCTGCCGGTGGCCGGGGCCACCGACCGCTTCGAGGCCTGCTTCGGCGCCGCCCACGGGCTGGCGTTCGGGGCCGTCGTCGAAGCCTTCGGTCTCGACCATCACCGCCCCGCCACGCCGGCAGACCTCGACACGGCGCTTGCCGCCGCCCTCGCGTCGGAGCGCAGCGCCGTCATCGAGATCCGCACCGACCGCGCGCGCAACCTGGACGCGCACCGCCGCGTGCAGAACGCCGTGGCGGACGCCCTGTCCGCCGAAACATTCTGAGGGGGGCGCCCCGCCATGAGGTTGCACTGGACCTACCACGGCGATCCCGACCACCCCCCCCTGCTGCTCTTGCACGGCTTCCTGGGCTGTAGTGCTGACTGGCTTGATCTGGCCGAAGTCCTCGCACCCCCGCACTACTGCCTGATGCCGGATCTTCCCGGTCATGGTGAATCACTCGTGGCCCAGGAATACGGCACGGAGGCCACAGTTGCTGCGTTGATGGCCGACCTGGACGAGTTGTCCATCACCCGGACCGACCTTCTCGGTTACTCCCTCGGCGGTCGCTTGGCCCTGTATCTGGCATTCACTGATCCGGATCGTGTCGGCCGACTCGTCCTCGAAAGCACGACGGCTGGCTTGGATGACGAAGCCGAGCGACGTGCGCGTCGAATATGGGACGCGAGGTGGGCCGCTGTATTGCGAACCGATGGAGTTGCGGCCTTTGTGGACGCTTGGTACAGGCAGCCGCTCTTTGCCTCGTTGCGCAGGCGTCCGGATCTGTTAGAGGACCTTGAAGCCCGGCGTCGCCTCAATGACGCAGAAGGTCTGGCACGTTCCCTCGAGGGGATCGGTGCCGGTGTGTTTCCGTCGCTGTGGCATCGACTGCAGGAGATGGACATACCCGTCATGCTCATCAATGGGTCCCTGGATGACAGGTATTGCGCTTTGGCCAGCAGACTGGAAAGCGGTCTCTCACACGTGCGGCATGTCGAGGTTGCAGAGGCGGGCCATAACACTCATCTGGAAAATCCGCGGGTTTTCGCGTCCGCAGTTCGAGAATATCTTCTTGGGTCAGTGGGATAGATCTTCTAACTGACCCAGGCTCAACCTCCTGTGCCGTGCAGCCCATGGAAAGCTGAACTCGGCTCACTCGATGGGGATCATTTAGGTATATAATTAAATCATGCTATATATAGGATAATAACTATACTAATGCTGATGATTTAGCTTATATTATTAACTTGACAGAATATAGCTTCTGGATTAAAGTTCTGAATCATGTTGCCACAACAGTACATAGCCCTGATCGGTGATCTCGTGTCGTCGCGTGAAGTCTCCAAGGAGGCGCGTCATCGGCTCCAGGATGCGCTCACATGGTTACTTGATTCGACTCCTGCGCGTTGGGAGTCGGGTTTCAAAGCCCCACCACAAGTCACGCTCGGCGATGAATTTCAGGTGCTCTTTCACGCCGATACCGTCGGCGTCCAGGAAATGCTGATCATGATCACCCAGGTGCTGGAGATGGCCAGACCCACGGAGGTCCGATTCGGGATCGGAGTGGGCAGCCTGTCGACCAGCCCCAAGCCGCGAGCGCTTGGAATGGATGGTCCATGTTTCCACAGGGCCCGGGAGGCCCTGTCGCGAGCTCGCTCGGCTGGTCTCCCTTGCCAGCTTGTGGTGGAGGGCGAGGCCACGGATGAGCTGTGGGGCACGCTCGCTTCCTATGCGTTGCGTCAACGGCAGGATTGGACGGGCCCGCAGCGGGAAGCCATCACTCGTCGATCGCGGCTGGAATCCTGGAAAGAGGTGGCGGACAGTCTTGGGATCACCCCCGGCGCCGTGAGCATGCGACAACGGACAGCGGAATGGCCGCTTTACAGCATGGCTTGGTCGGCGCTTGAGCGTGGATTGGTCCAGTTGATCGGAGAGAGCAGTCGGAGGACAGTGTCAAACCACTGGTTCAATGTGCTGAAGAACTACCCATTGGCTTCGATCTGCTTCGAAGCATATCTCAGCCGGATTGCTGATCGCGATGATCTCATCAACGAACACAACGATCTGATTTCAGCACTGCAAGCACCTGATCACGAACGTCTTGATCGGTTGGAGAAGCTTCTGGTTGCTTCTAGGGATGTTCTCCACCTGAAGGACGGACAATTCAGGGACGCTTTTTTTGGAAAGAATCTCGGGACCGCGAACTCGGAAATGATCCACGACGCGCTGGCCGAGCCCCTGTTCGTACTCGACTTGGCGGATCTGGGCTTTTCGGACATAAAAAAATTGAAAAGCAATACCAAGGGCGATCGCAAGCCCACCGCCGATTTCACGGCACAGCGCGCCGGCAAGAAGTACGCGATCGAACTGAAGAGCATCCGCCCGGAGGACAAGCCGACACCCCAGCCAGGGAAGCCGGCCGGCAATGCTTCGATCCCCTACTGGTGGGGTGAGATGCTTCGGTCCAACATCCGCACCAAGATCGAGGCTAAAGAGCGCAGTGCCCTGGCACAGCTGGAAAACACCAAGGATATCCACGACTGCGACGAAACTGTTCTGGCCATATATACCCGCCGCCTGGGACCCTCTACACTTATGAACCTCGAGGATTATGAGCGGGAGCTCGCGACCGTAAAGGGCGAATATGCAATAATCGATCACCTGATCATCAAGGATTATTTCGGGAGGATCGTTGTCCATCCTTCACTCGACGAGTAGCGGGTGAGTGTTGCTTTTGGCCCCCTCTGTGCATATGCGACAATCTCGGTCCGTCATGTTGCCAACATCGGGGAGGTCGCCGAATGGCTCTATGGTTGGTTGTTATCGCTGTATTGCTGGGTGTGAACATCTCTCGCGCGACAGGCCGTGGACTCCCAGTCGGCACAGCTGTATGGGTCGGCCTGCTCGTGGTGGCCGTCGCCGGATGGTCACCTGCTCAGGATTTGTGGCGATACCTGGTGACGTCTGCGACTGCGGGTCTCATCATCATTGTGTGGCACCACCTGATTCGCAATGAGGCAGAAACGCGCAAGGTTCTCCTCGGGCTGTTTGCCGTTGCCGGCTGCTGCTTCGGTCTCTTCGCATCGATCGATCGAACTGGAGCGGAGGCGCCCGTGCAGTGGATCTGGACGGCTGCGTTTCTTTTCCTGGCTGAACCCTGTACGCGTTCACTGCGTTGGATCTTGAGGCTCGTGAGCACGCCACCGGAATCGGGAGGGGAGCCCGAAGGTAGGGGCGAATTGATCGGTATACTTGAGCGCTGGCTTCTGCTCATCATTGCAGTCAGGGGAGACTATACGGCCATTGCGTTCATCATTGCCGCAAAGGCATTGGCGAGGCACAGTAAATTTGACAATCCTGATTTCGCCGAATACTTCCTGGTAGGAACGCTGGCCAGCCTCTTGATGGCCGTCGCCGTTGCCGAATTCCTGCGCAGTCATGTGCCGGAGCAATGAAACCGCATTGACCTGGCTCAATCCTGCCCTCATCGATACTGAACAGATCCAACGTCCACCTCGAGGCGCCCGAGACCTTCGCGCGCCTCGTCGGCGGGTTCCTGGCCGGGTGATCAGACGAGGTCGTCGAGCATCTCGTCCATCCGGGTCGGCTCCCGCTCCCCGGTGTCGCTCGAGATGCTGTTGAGGTAGGCCTGCAGGTTCACCGCGCTTCCCTCGAGCCCGAGCTTCTTGCGGATCGTGTTGCGGTGGTTGTTGATCGTGCTCGGCGAGCATCCCAGCGCCCGGGCGATGTCCTTGCTCGTCATCCCGTCCCGGATCATCTCGCAGATCAGGACCTGCCGGCGGGAGAGGTTCGAACCCGGCAGCCCCGCGCCGGCGGCGATGCCCAACCTCTGCGTGACGTGCTTCACCCGGTTCTCGAGGGCGTCGAGGATGTCCTTCTGGACGGGGGTCGCGTCGACGCGCAGCTGCTCGATCAGCGGCAGGGCGACCAGGCCGAGGTTGCTCTGTATGTTGTCTGAGATCTGCCGCTTCTCTTCGCTGATCAGCGCCATGATGTTGCGCGCCCTGTCCTGGGCCAGGTTCAGCTTGGTCTCCGTCTCCTTGAAGCGGGAGATGTCGTAGTACTCGGCCACGAAGAGGTCGCCGTCCTCGCTCGGGATCACACACATGTGCAGCATCATGGGAATGACCGCGTGGGACCTGTGCACCAGGGTCGTCTCCACCGTGAAATGGCCGTGGGCGGCGATCTCCTCGTTGATGGTGTCGATGAAGGCCTTCGTCTCGCGGGTGATGCGGCTGTAGGGCGGCGTGCTCGTGAGCTCTTCCCGGGTGAGGCCCACCATCCGGGCGCGGGTCTCGTTCGCGTAGACCCATTCGGAGCGCCTCGGATCCCCCGGTTGGTACGTCACCACGGATATGCCCACGTTCAGACGATCCAGCAAAATACCGTATTCGAGTGGAACGTTCACGTGAATCCTCCCCGGCGCGGCAAGCCGATGAAGAGTAGCCCCCTGCGAGATGGACCTATGATATGCAGGTATTTATTATGCCCAAAAACATAGGCATTTTCCAGTTATTTTGGAGTCATTGACATTCTCAGGATAATTCATCACAATTTGGATAAGCTCATGTCGGAAGACCAGATCTCCGGCATGTACGTAAGCCGGGGTTTTTTCGCGATGCGGCTTTTTGGGCGAGGGCCGTCGTCGTGGGGGAGCTCCGGCTTTCTTCTCGCCAGGCAAGCCATCACACTCCATGCTTGGTCTTCTCCGGCCGGCCGTCGTTGCCGGGACGGCGGATTTTGTCCATCTTGGGATGCCGAACCCGCACGTGTCGAACGCCGGACGATCCGGAGGACGAGACCCATGAAGACTGAACGCGAAGCAGGAGCCCCCATGCACACGGTCGACTGGCAACCCGCCCGCATCGGCGACGCCGACTTCGAGGACATCCGCTACGAGAAGGCCGAGGGCATCGCCCGGATCACGATCAACCGTCCCCGCGTGCGCAACGCCTTCCGGCCGCGCACGGTCGTGGAGATGATCGACGCCTTCAACGACGCCCGCGACGACGCGGAGATCGGCGTGGTGATCCTGACCGGCGAGGGGGAGAAGGCCTTCTGCTCGGGCGGCGACCAGTCCATCCGCGGCGACGCGGGCTACCAGGACGACTCGGGCGTCGAGCGTCTCAACGTGCTCGACCTGCAACGCCTGATCCGCACCCTGCCCAAGCCGGTCATCGCCGCGGTGGCGGGCTACGCCATCGGCGGCGGCCACATCCTGCACCTGATGTGCGACCTGACCATCGCCGCCGACAACGCGGTCTTCGGCCAGACCGGCCCCAAGGTCGGCTCCTTCGACGGCGGTTACGGCGCCAGCTACATGGCCCGCATCGTCGGCCAGAAGAAGGCCCGCGAGATCTGGTTCCTCTGCCGCCAGTACGGCGCGCAGGAGGCGCTGGACATGGGCCTCGTCAACACGGTCGTCCCCTGCGCCGAGCTCGAGACCGAGTCCGTGCGCTGGAGCCGCGAGATGCTCGCCAACAGCCCCATGGCCCTGCGCTGCCTCAAGGCCGCGCTCAACGCCGACTGCGACGGCCAGGCCGGCCTGCAGGAACTGGCCGGCAACGCCACGCTCCTCTTCTACCAGACCGCCGAGGGGCAGGAGGGGCGCAACGCCTTCAACGAGAAACGCAGGCCCGACTTCGGCAAGTTCAAGCGGCATCCCTGAGCCATGAGCGACGCGACGCGCCCCGGCAAGCTCGCCACCTGGCTCCTGGCCGCCCGGCCCAAGACCCTGCCGGCGGCCGTGCTGCCGGTGGTGATCGGCGGCGTGCTGGCCCACGCCGACGGCGCCTTCGCGCTCGCCCCCTGCCTGGCCGCCCTGGCCGGCGCGCTGCTCATACAGATCGGCACCAACTTCACCAACGACCTCTTCGACTTCCTCAAGGGCACCGACGACGTCGGCCGCATCGGTCCCCTGCGCGTGTCCCAGGCCGGATTGGTTTCGCCCACGCAGATGAAGATCGCCATCGTCGTGGTCTTCAAGCTGGCCGTGCTCGTGGGCATCTACCTGGCGATGCGCGGCGGCTGGCCGGTGGTCGTCATCGGCCTGAGCTCGATCCTCTGCGGCGTGCTCTACACGGCGGGCCCGCGGCCCCTGGGCTATCTGGGCCTGGGCGAGCTCTTCGTGCTGCTCTTCTACGGGCCGGTGGCGGTGGGCGGCACCTACTACGTGGTCACCCTGGGCATCACGCCGGCGGTGCTGGCCCTGTCGATCCCGCCCGCGCTCATGGCCACGGCGATCCTGGTGGTCAACAACCTGCGCGACGTGGACGGCGACCGCCGCGCGGGCAAGCGCACCCTGGCGGTACGCTTCGGACGCAGCTTCGCGCGGCTCGAATACGTGGCGCTGATCCTCGTCGCCGCCTGCTTCCCCCTGTTCTTCGCCTTCGGCGCGACGGGTCGCCCGTGGGTGGCGCTCACGCTGCTGGTCCTGCCGGCCGCCGTGCCGACCATGCGTACGGTGCTGCGCGAGGTCGACGGGCCGGTGCTGAACGCGGCGCTGGCCGCCACAGGAAGGCTGATGCTGCTCTACGGCCTGCTCTTCGCGGTGGGGTGGTCGCTGTGAGGATAGCCGCCGCACGCCTGCGCCGCTACGCGATCCCCATGCGCGACGGCTTCGCCACCGCCGCGGGCAAGCACGCGCGGCGCGAGGGACGGATCGTCGAGCTCGCCGACGAGGCGGGCCGCACGGGACTGGGGGAGGCGGCCCCATTGCCCGGCCTCTCCGCGGAGAGCCTGGACGAGACCGAAGCCGCGGCCGCGCAGGGCTGCGAGGCGCTCGTCGGCCGCGAGCTCGACGCCGACCCGGACGCGATCCGCGCCGCCCTGCCGGCCCCGCACGACGCGCCCCCCGCGACCCGCTGCGCCCTGGAGACCGCCCTGTCAGACCTGGCCGCCCGGGCCGCGGGCCTCCCGCTCGCCCGCTACCTGGCCCAGGACGCCGCGCGCGCCGTGCCCTGCAACGCCGTGCTCCCGGCCGACGCGTCGACCTGCCCCCCGGGCTTCGACGTGGTGAAGGTGAAGGTGGGCGCCCTCGATCCCCCCGCGGAGCGGCAACGGCTCGAGGCGCTCCTCGCCGAGACGCCGTCCACGGTGCGCCTGCGCCTCGACGCCAACCGGGCCTGGACCCCGCAGCAGGCCCTGGCCGTCCTGTCGGGTCTGCCGGCCGACCGCATCGAGTACGTGGAGGAGCCGCTGGCCGAGGCGCATCTGGGCGAGCTGGACGAGGTGCACCGCCGCTGCGGCCTGCTCTTCGCCCTGGACGAGACCCTCGCCGACCCGCGCCGCTGGGCCGAGTGGCTGCGGCGCGAGGCCGTCGGCGCGGTGGTGCTCAAGCCCACCCTGCTGGGCGGGCTCTCGCCGGCACTGGCCCTGGCCGCCGCCGCGCGCGCGGGCAACAAGCAGGTGGTGGTCACCTCGACCCTGGAGGCGGGCGTCGGCGTGACGGCCTGCCTGCACCTGGCCGCGGCCGTCGCCACCGCGCCCTGCGGCCTCGACACCCTGCGCTTCCTGGACGACGACCTGCTCGCGGACGCGCCGACCGTGGCGGACGGTGTCATGGCGCTGCCCGGCGGACCGGGTCTCGGCGTGGCGCTCCACGGCCGCGGCCTGGAGACCGTGGCCGAGTTCGGTGGTGAGACTCATGCCTGAGACCTGTCCCGTGCGCCGCGCCGCGCTGGTGCGCCCCGACGACGTGGCCCTGCGCGGCGACGACCTGACCTGGACCTGGCGCGACTACGACGCCGCCGCGAACGCCGCCCGCGCCGCGCTGGCGCGCGCCGGCGTCGGGCCGGGAGACCGGGTCGCGGTGCTCGCCGCCAACTCGCCGGCCTTCGTGGCCCTCGTCTTCGGGGCCCTGCGTCTGGGCGCGGTGCTGTCGCCGCTGAACCTACGCCGCGGCGAGACCCACTGGCGCGAGGCCCTGGACCGGCTCGACCCGACGCTGGTCTGTGTGGACGCGGCCCACCGCGCGGCCGCCGACGGCCGCGCCACGCTCGTCCTCGAGCGCTTCCCCGACGCGCCCCTCGCCGCCGCCGAGCTCGATTCCGACCGCGAGGCCGTCGTCGTCTTCACCTCCGGCAGCGGCGACGCCCCCAAGGGCGTGGTGCTCACCGTCGGCAACCTGCTGGATGGCGCCGCGGCCGCCAACGCCGTGCTGCCCCTGGCCGCGGACGACGTCTGGCTGGTCGATCTGCCCCTGTACCACGTCGGCGGCCTGGCGATCCTCTTCCGCGCGGCGCTGGCGGGCTGCGCGGTTCGCGTACGTGACGGCTTCGATCCCGCCGCCACCCTCGAAGAACTCGCGGCGGGCCGCGTCACCGTCCTGTCCTGCGTTTCGGCCATGCTGCGTGAATTGCTCGCGGCGGACCCGGAGGCCCGCGCCCTCGCCCGCGCCCGGGCCATCCTGCTCGGCGGCGGCGCCCTCGATCCGCGGCTGCTCGAGGAAGCCCGCGCCCGGGGCCTGCGCGTGCTGCCGACCTACGGCATGACCGAGGCGGGCTCGCAGATCCATACCGACGGCCGGTTGCTGCCGGGGATGGAGCTGCGCGTGTTCGGGGACGAGATCGCCATCCGCGGCCCGGCGGTCTTCGCGCGCTACCTGGACGGCGCGGCGCCGGCGCGCGACGACGAGGGCTGGTTCCGCACCGGCGACCTGGGCCGCCTCCACGACGACGGCCGCCTCGAGGTGTTCGGCCGCCGCGACGAGACCTTCGTCTCCGGCGGCGAGAACATCCACCCGGCCGAGATCGAGCGCGCGACGCTCGGCTTCGCGGGACTGGACGACTGCGCCGTGGTCGCGGCGCCGAGCGAACGCTGGGGTCGCCGGCCGGTCCTCTTCGCCACGCCGGCGACGCTCGATCCCGTGCGCCTGCACGCCTGGCTGGTCGACCGCCTGCCGAAGCTGTTCGTGCCCGACGACATCATCGCCGTCGCGGACCTGCCGCGGCTGACCCTCGGCAAGATCGATCGTCGCGCGTTGCTGCGAACGTATCTCGGGTCCCGCCACGGAAAGCGGGCGTGAACGCCTTGCCCGGCGCTCCGCCCGCTCGTTCCGATTCCCCTGGATCCTAGTTGTACTTGATGATGTCCCCGGTGACGGTCACCGTCCGGGTGTGGTACAGGCTCAGCGTGCAGATGTACGCCACGAAGTCCATCGGCTGGTTCTGCACGCGGATCTTCACGTTGATCGCGGCGTCGCCGCCGAAAGCCTCGACCTGGGCCCTCAGCATGTCCGCCAGGTAGTCCTGGTTGTCGCCGGCGGGCTCGTTGGTCGGAATGAAGAGGAACCAGCCGGCCTTGTCGTTCACCACGAAGCTGTCGACGACGGTGTAGTCGCCCGCCTTCGCGTCGTTCATCAGGATGGGCTGGGTCAGGCTCTGGGTGTCCAGATTGACGGTCGCGCAGGAACACAGGCACAGCAGGCACAGCCCGGCGCCGAGCTTCCAGAAGATACGCCTCATGATCGTCTACCCCCTCGGCCGGACCGGCCGCGCGGTCGCGCGCCGACCTCTGGCCCGAAATGAGAATTGCCATGGGCTCAGACTGCACCGACGAACATGGTGTGTCAAGATCGCACGCGGGCGCCGGTCGGCGCTTCGTTCCGGATCTCAGGGCGAGGCGAGCAGATCCCGCACCTCGGCGGGCAGGGGGATGGAGCGGCGGGTCCCGCGGTCGATTGACGCGTGCACGATGCGGCAGCGCCCCACCTCGTCGCCGTCCCGGCGGAACGCGTAGTCCAGCGCGAAGGACGACGTCCCGATCTCGCCCACCGCCATCTCCACGCTCACACGGTCGCCGACGCGCAGCGGGTGCCGGTAATCCGCCTCGCAGCGGACGACGGGCAGCGCGAAGTCGGATTCGGCGAACATCCGGCCGAAGGAACGGCCGTCGCCGTCGAGGAAGGCCTCGAAGGTCTCGTGGGCGAAGACGAGCTGGCTGGCGAAGTAGATGACGCCGGCGGCGTCGGTGTCCTTGAGGCGGACGGTGAAGTCTCGGGCGTAGGTCGGCATGGCTCCTCTTCCTGTGGGACAGGCTGCAGACTAGCGCGGCCGCGCCGCGAACGTCAATGACAGTGAGGCGGACGGGTGTGTTAGAATGCTGCGATACCGGAGGTTGACGTGAGAATGACCTGGCCGACGACGATGATCGTCATGCTGCTGGCCGCCGGCGCCGCGCCGGCCTGCGAGGATACGGTCCTGGTGCCCGCCGGCGCGACCTGGACCTACCTGGACGACGGCTCCGACCAGGGCGACCTCTGGACGGCGGTCGACTTCGACGACGGGAACTGGGCCTCCGGCCCCGCCCAGCTCGGCTACGGCGAGGGCGACGAGGCCACCGTCGTGGGCTACGGCCCCGACCCGAACCTGAAGTACCCCACCACCTATTTCCGGCACGCCTTCACCTTCGACGGTCCCGGCGCGTACGTCGCCGTGGAGCTCAGGCTGCTGCGCGACGACGGAGCCGTGGTCCATCTCAACGGCGAGGAGATCCATCGCTCCAACATGCCCGCGGGGGAGGTGACCTACGAAACCTTCGCCGTGTCGTACGTGAGCGGCGACGGCGAGAGCTATTACCACACCGTGCTGCTCGACCCCGCCCTCCTCGCGGTCGGCGACAACCTGCTGGCGGTGGAGATCCACCAGTACAACCACACCAGCTCCGACCTGAGCTTCGACCTGGAGCTGACCGCCCTCGCGGAACTGGGGCAGACCTTCCTGCACGCGCCCCGGCCGGTCTATCGCGGCGTGAACACGGAGATGAAGCTCATCTGGCGGTTGATCTGGGACGTGCCCGCGACCCTCGCGTGGGGCGCGGACAGCACGTGCGCCCTGGGCAGCGTGCAGACCGTCGAGACCGGGGACCGGCACATCCATACGCACAACATCACCGGTCTGACGCCCGGCGGGTCGTACCACTACCGGGTCGTCGCCGGCGCGGACACCCTCGCGGGCTCCTTCCGTGCCGCGCCACCTGACGACGCCACCGCGATCAAGTTCATGGCCTACGGCGACACGCGCACCTACCCCGCGACCCACGACCGGGTCGCCGCGGCCATGGTGGAGACCTACCGGCAGGACGCGGCCTACCACTCCCTGGTGCTCTCGATGGGCGACCTCGTCGGCAACGGGGACAACGAGGCGGACTGGCAGACCCAGTTCTTCGATCCCCTGCGCACGAACATCCGGGAACTGCTCGCCCACCTGCCCTATCAGGCCTGCATCGGCAACCACGAGGCCTCGGGCGAACTCTTCGCCGAGTTCTTCCCTTATCCCTTCGTGAACGACCGCTACTGGTCCTTCGATTACGGACCGGCGCACTTCGCGGTCGTCGACCAGTACGTGGACTACGCACCGGGTTCGCCGCAGCTCGCCTGGCTGGCCGCCGACCTGGCCGGGACCGACAAGCGCTGGAAGATCATCGTCCTGCACGAGCCGGGCTGGTCGGCGGGGGGCGGGCACGAGAACTGCGAGGAGGTGCAGGCCCACATCTGGCCCCTGTGCCTGGAGCACGACGTGGCGGTCGTCTTCGGCGGCCACAACCACTACTACGCCCGGGCCGAACTGGACGGCGTCCTGCACATCACCACCGGCGGCGGGGGCGCGCCCCCCTACACGCCCGATCCGGGGTATCCGTTCGTGGTGACGGCCTCCGCGGAGCACCACTTCTGCAAGGTGGCGATCGACGGAGACCTGCTGACCCTCACGGCGACGACCCCCGAGGGCGTGATCCTCGACACCTTCACCCGGGCCGCGCCGACGGCCGTGCCCGATCCCGGGGCCGCCGTGCCGGTGCCCGATCTGAAACCTGCCTTCCCCAATCCCTTCAATGCGGAGACCGCCCTCATCTTCACCCTGCCGGCGGACGGCGAGGCCGCCCTGGACGTCTTCGACCTGGACGGGGGCAAAGTCCGGGCGCTCCTGTCCGGCGACCTGCCGGCGGGGGAACACGTCGTCCCCTGGGACGGGCGCGCCGACGACGGCCGCCCGGTGGGTTCGGGCACCTACATCTACCGGTTGCGCGCGGCCGGACGGGTGCTGAGCGGCCGTGTGATGCTGGTCAAATGACGCCTCCGCGGCGGGCCGCCGGGCCCCTCCCCCATTGAATTCCGCCGCCGATTCTGGTATCCTATACGCGATTCTCGTGAGAAATGCGTCTGTGAGGGAGACATCGTTCGTTTTATCCCCCCCGCCGCCAGATGCCTGCACATGGCCCGGACCGGTACGTCCGTTCCAGGCCACGCCCTTGACCAAGGAGTCACCGACATGTTGCGAAGGCTCGCAGCCCCCCTCTTCCTGTTGCTGGCACTGACGGCCGCGTCCGTCGCGCCCGTCGCCGCGGCCGAGATCGCCCCCGACCTGAAGGCCGCTCTGGCCGGCAAGGCCGACGGCGAGACCGTCCGCGTGCTGTTGATCCTGGACGACCGCGTCGACATGGGCGCCCTGGAGGCCGAGCTCGAAGGCGTCGACTTCGAGACCCGCCGCGCCGCCGTGGTCGACGCCCTGCGCAGCCACTTCGATCGCGCGCACGGGGCGACCCTGGCCCGCGTGGAGGCCGTCGCGAGCCGCGACGCCCGCGTGCGGGCCCTGTGGCTGGCCAACGCCATCAACTTCCGCGCCGACGCGGCGGCCCTCGAGGCCATCGCCGCCGACAAGGCCGTCGCGGGCATCATGCACCACGACAAGAAGCACGACCTGCTGGCCAACACGCTGGCCACCCGCGACTACCAGGCGTCCGTCCCGGACGTCGACAAGAACCGCGCCGTGGCCTGGAGCGTGGCCTGGATCGACGCCCCGGAGGCCTGGGCCCTGGGCTACACGGGCTCCGGCATCGTCGTCGGGCACATCGACTCCGGCGTCTACCTGACCCATCCCGACATCGCGGGCAACCTGTGGGTCAACACCGGCGAGATCGCCGGTGACGAGATCGACAACGATCTCAACGGCTACGTCGACGACATCCACGGCTACGACGTGGGCGACGACGACGGCAATCCCAACGACGACTCCCTGAGCCCCGGCCACGGCACCCACACCGCCGGCACCGTGGCGGGTGACGGCAGCAACGGCACCGAGACCGGCGTCGCGCCCGACGCGCAGATCATGGCCGTCAAGGCCATGGATGCCGGCGGCGACGGCACCCTGGGCATGCTCTGGGACGGCTACCAGTACCTGCTGGTCAACGGCGCCCGGGTCATCACCATGTCGCTGGGCGTGCCCGGCGAGCTGCCGCCCTCGTACATGCGCACCGAGCGCGAGACCGTCAACACGCTGCGCGTGGCCGGCATCCTGCTCTTCAACTCAGCCGGCAACGACCACAGCACATACGACCCGCCCATCGAGCTGGGTCTCACCGCGCGCTGCCCCGCGCCCTGGAATCCCATCGCCGGCACGCCCTACACGTCGACCAGCGGCGTGGTGGCCGTGGGCGGCACCGGCTACTTCAGCGACGTGGCCTACAGCTCGTCCTCGACCGGTCCGGTCCACTGGGGCGACGTCGCGCCCTGGTACGACTGGCCCTACAGCCCGGGCCCCGGCCTGACCAAGCCCGACGTCTGCGCGCCCGGCGTGGGCATCAACTCCCTGACCATCCCCAACGGCTACTCCGGCAACACCTGGAGCGGCACCTCGATGTCCTGTCCCCACGCCGCAGGCGTCGCCGCGCTGATGCTGTCCAAGAACCCGAGCCTCTCGCCCGCGGGCATGGACTCGATCATGGAGCAGACCGCGGTCGATCTCGGCACCGCGGGCAAGGACAACCAGTTCGGCTCCGGCCGCCTCGACGCCGACGCCGCCGTCGCCGCCGTGCCGCTGCCGCACACGCCGCACCTGACCTGGATCTCCTGGGAGCTCCAGGACAACACGGCCGACGGCGTCATCGATCCGGGCGAGAGCTTCGACGTGGTCTTCACGCTGGTGAACAACAGTCCCGTCACCGACGGCACCGGCGTCACGGGCACCCTGGCCGTGGACGCTGCCGACGAGGTCACCGTGGACGACGCGGCCGCCGTCTTCGGCACCGTGACCCTCGGCGGAGGCACCGCCGACAACGCCGCCGACGTCTTCTCCCTGACCGCCGACGGGGGCGCCGCCCAGGGCTCCGTCTTCCACATGACCCTGACCGTCAGCGCCCAGAACGGCTACACCAAGGAATTCGACCTGGAGTACTACGTGGGCCTGCCCGAGTACCTCACCCACGACGCGGGCAACGTCGTCCTGACCGTCACCGACATGGGTTCGCTGGGCTTCATGAGCTCGGACCAGATCGAAGGCGAGGGCTTCGGGCCCACCGGCGAGAACGGGCTCTACCTGGGCTCCTTCTGGGGCGGCAACGCGAACAGCTATATCTGCAACCACGACTACGACGAGGGCTCCTACGACTGGGAGGTCCAGATCAGCCCGACCGGTCGCGTGAAGGACCTCGGCGACGTCGTGTCCGACCAGGACTTCGTGGCCGTCTACGACGACAGCGGCCACACGGCGCCCAAGGGCGTCACCGTGACCCAGGAGAGCTTCGCCTTCGCCGACGCGCCCAACGACGACTTCGTCGCCATCCGCTACACGGTGCACAACGGCAGCGGCGCGGACCTCAACGGCTACTACGCCGCCATCTTCTGCGACTTCGACATCGGCGACGCGGGCGCCAACATCGCCTGGACCGGCACGCCGCGCCGGGTGGCGTACATGTACACGTCCACGTCCGAGCCCTACTACGGCATCACGCAGCTCGGCACCACGCCCATTTCGAACCTCTACTGCGTGAACAACCCGGAGCAGGTCTATCCCAACGGGTACATCACGGACAGCACCAAGATGAGGATCGTCAACGGGTTCCTGTCCCGGCCCACCGGCGGCTCCGCCGACGACTGGTCGGTCGTGAACGCGTCCGGCCCGGTGGAAATCCTCGACGGCGAGGACTACGTCTTCGAGTTCGCCCTGGTCTGGGGCGAGAACCAGTCGGACTTCCTGGCCAACGTCGACGCGGCCCTGGCCGTGGACCTCACCGGCCCGACGCCGGTGGCCGACGGCGAGGTGCCCGGCAGCTTCCGCCTGGCCCAGAACTCGCCCAACCCCTTCAATCCCATGACCAAGATCGCGTTCACCACCGAGCGCGCCGGTCACGTGCGGCTGGGCGTCTACGACCTGAAGGGCCAACTCGTGAGCGTGCTCGCCGACCGCGACTTCCCGGCCGGCACACATCGCGTGGTCTGGAGCGGCCGCAACGACCGCGGCGACGAGATGCCCTCGGGCATGTATCTCTACCGCGTGCTCAACGACGGCGAGACCATGACCAAGAAGATGATGCTGGTGCGCTGATTCGGCGCCGGCGCCAACGACGAAGGCCCCCTCCCGGCAAGGGAGGGGGCCTCTTTCTCGGTGTGGCGGACCGTCAGGCCGCGTCGGGCTTGCGCGCCACCACGTAGTAGTTCATGTCCTCGGGCCGCCAGCGTCCCAGGCTGAGGATCTTGCCGATCCAGATCAGCCCCTCGTAGACCAGCGCGTAGGGCATGCGGATGCGCTCCTGGGCCCACCCCTCGTGCACGAGCTCGCAGCCGGCGAGCTGCTCGCGCAGGCTGCCCGGCGTGCCGTCCAGCTTCAGGGTGGTGGGGAAGGGCGGGACGTCGCGCCGGTAGACCAGCTTGTAGGCCAGCTCGTGGAACCAGAAGGGCGTGAGCTTGGTGACCAGGCCCCGCAGCGACCACAGGTTGGGCACGCCGATCACGACCAGGCCGCCGGGGCGGGTCCAGTCGAGCATGTTGCGCACCGTGCGCGCCGGATCGTCCAGGTGCTCCAGGACGTACATGCTGACAGTCGCGTCCCACTGCCGCTCGGTGCGCCAGGTCTGCACGTCGCCCAGGAAGTGCTCCTGCACGTGGTCGTTCAGGTCGAGCTGCTCCCGGGAGATGTCCAGGCCCGCCAACACGGCGTCGCCGGGGTAGTCGAAGTGCTTGAAGCGGCCGCAGCCGGCCTCGAGCACCTCGGGGGGGCGGCCGAGGCCGCGCAGATGGGCGTTCATCAGCGTCTGGATCGCGTCGATCGCGTCGCGGTTCATGATGGCCAAGTGGAACTTCCTTTCGCGGGTCCGGGGCGGCTCCCAGCCGCCCACGGACGCCGCGGAAGAAGATACATCATCGCAGGCGATTCGCCCACCGCTGCGCCATGGCCGCGTCGCGCGCGATGGCGAGGTTGAAGGTCTCGCAGGTCGCGTCGCGGTAGGCGGGGTTGGGGCTCTGGGCCCGGGCGTGCTCGAGGTTGGCCTCGTTGATCCAGCCGGGGATGGGCGTCACGCCCTCGTAGCGGGAGATGGGCTTGGTGTAGATCCAGCCGTCGCAGAGGTCGGCGAGCTTGAAGTCGTCGTAGCCGTGGCGGTAGACCGCGTCGACGATCCGCAGCTCGCCGAAGGGGCCCGCGGACAGGTCGAATCCCACCGGGCGGGGGCCCATGGCCAGCATCAGGGCGTCGATGATCCCGTCGGCGGGGTGGCGCATGCGGTCGCCGTAGCCGCCGGCTCCGCTCCAGGGCGAATGCAGGAACAGGGTCGCCGTCCGCTCGCCCAGCGCGTCGCGCACGTGGTTGCCGCAGCGCGGATCGCGGTCGAAGTGGGAGAAGGCGCCGTCGATCACGATGGGTTGCCGGTAGGCGGTGAAGGCGTGATGCAGGCCGCAGTGGACGAGCACCTGCTCGCCGTCGGCCACGACGTCGAGTATCGCCTGCGCCCAGAGCTTCTCCGAGCCGCCGCGCCAGACCTTGCGCTTGACCTCGCTACGGTCGCGGTCGGCCTGGGTCTCGATGAAGCTCCAGTCCGGCGAGTCGTTGACGCCGATGATGCGGAAAGGCGGCGCGCCGTCCGGCAGACCGCGGTTGAGCCGCCAGGCGGCCCGGTAGACGTCGATGTATTCCCGGAAGCCCCACCACACGAACTGGCGGAAGGTGATCTCCCGCGCCAGCGCCTCGTCCCACTCCGGTGCGGCCAGCAGGGCGTCGATGTCGGCCTGGTCCTCGCGGCGGCCGAATTCCGTGGCCAGCACGCGCACGCCGCGGCCGTAGAGGGGCTCCAGCAGCGACTGCACGAAGCGCACGTCGTGCGCGATCCGGTGCATCTCGCCCAGGAACACCACGTCGTGGTCGTCGAACCGGCCGGCCACGTAGGCCGCCGGCTCCCGGCCGTTCTCCAGCAGCCAGTCCGTCAGCTCGGTCTGTAGTTCCGGCGCCAGGGCCGGCGGCGCCTCGATCCGCGTCGCGCTCACCACGCCGGCGGCGATCCCCAGCACGCCCAGCGCCAGCGCCACGCCCACGGCCGTCTTCGTTCTCCGCTTGCTCATCCCGCACCTCCCGTCTCGGTGTGATCGTCTTCACACCGGTAGACGCGCGAGGGCAGTTCCCGGCCGTCGTTGTCGCGGCCGTCCCAGACCACCGTGTGATCGCCGGCCGGCAGGCGGGCCGACATGAGCTCGCGCACCACGCGGCCGCGCATGTCCAGCACGCGCACCTGCACGCGGTCTTCGCGCGGCAGGACGAAATCGAGGGTCGTGCGCGGGTTGAAGGGATTCGGATGGGTGCGCAGCGAGGCGCCCAGTCGCGCCACGTCCTCGGCCGACACGGCCGCGGCCGCGGTGATCGCCTGGGGCTCGAAGACGAACACGGCGAGATCGCCGGGTCCGCTGCGGGCGTTGACCACCGACGAGGTGATGTTCACGAGATCCGCGTCGCCGTTCACGACGACGATCGCGTAACCGAACACGACATCCGAGGGAAACCCGCCGCCCTGGGCGGTGATCATCGACTCGACCGAGATCTTCCGCTTGCGGGGGGAGATGTCCTTGGAATCGATGCCCATCGGGAAGTTGCAGGGGCCGCAGATGGTCGTGCCCGTATTATCGGTCAGGAATCCGCCCGTGGCCTCGTCGAACAGGTAGATGGAGACGTCCGCACCCTCCCCGGGAACGCCGAACTCCGGAGTGTAGGTGAGGTAGAACGTCGTATCGATGGTGTTGCCCCCGGACGTGACGTCGCCCGAGGTCTCCAGGAGATGGGAAAACACGAGCGTCTTGCAGGAGCCGCCGCCGTCCGTGACGAGGGGCCGCAACGGGACCAGGGTGCTTGCCGGCAGCGCCTGGCTGTCCACGTGGGCGCGGATTTCGTAGGCGACGGTGATGTCCGGCGCGGCCGCGCCGGACGTCTCGACGACCATGTGGGCGTCGGTCGTCACCGGGAGAAAGCCGCCGGCGGCCATGAAGAGATCGACGACCGAGATCCCGAGGTAGGGGTTCGACGGCCCGATGGGGAACATGCAGGGCTCGCAGACGGGCAGGCCGCTCCCGCCCAGCGTGGCGTTGCCGTAGGAATCGTAGATGTAGACGGTCAGGAATCCGTCGTTGCCGCCGGGTGCGCAGCCGAGGTCGTTGGTGTACATGGCGTACAGGGTGGTGTCGAAGGTGCCGGGCGCTTGGACCAGGCTGCCGGGCGTGTCCAGGAGATGGGGCACCACGAAGGTGTCGGCGGCGGCGGGCAGGGTCGCGGCGACGAGGAGCGCCGCGATCAGGACTGGACGCATGGGAATCATGACCGGCCTCCCGGGCTGTTGTCGTAGACACTGAATTTCGGTTTCATTATATCAGAAATACATACCAATCCGGTAGATAATAGACTGAATTTGATCGGTATTAATCAATTGAAATATCGTCAGATACGTCGTTGCCGCCACCGCGCTGCCACAGCAGCCCCCCCACGATCAGCACCAGCCCCAGCGGCGTGGCCCCCCGCACCGGTTCGCCCAGCACGAACTGGATGAAGAGCAGCGAGAGGAAAGGGGAGAGGAATATCAGGTTGGCGATGCGGGCGGTGGAGGTCGTCAGGCGCAGGGCCGTCAGCCAGAGCACGAAGGTGAAGCCCATCTCCACCGCACCCACGTAGGCGGCGCCCAGCAGGCCGGGCAGGTCGGCCCGCAGGTCGGCGAAGAGCAGGGCGTAGAGCAGGACCAGCGGCGTGCCGGCGGCGAAGGTCGTCAGCAGCCCGACCACGGGATCCAGGCTCGAGCGCGCGTTGCCCAGCCAGTAGAGAGCCCACAGCACCGTGCTGCCCAGGGCCAGCGCCACGCCGAGGCCGTCGTCGAAGCGCAGGGCGCCCACGTCGCCGCCGGTGGCGATGATCACCACGCCGCCGTAGCAGACCAGTCCCGCCGTCAGGTCGCGCCAGCCCAGCTTGTGTCCGAGCAGCGGCACCGACAGCCAGGTGAGCGTCAGCGCCCAGGTGTAGTTGAGCGGCTGGGCCACCTGCGCGGGCAGCCGGTCGTAGGCCTCGAAGAGCACCAGGTAGTAGAGCAGCGGGTTGAG
>CAZTWK010000039.1:0-31887 GCA_964617805.1 uncultured Fibrobacteraceae bacterium
TGGCGATGGACATGATCATGGCCAGGTTGTGGGCCTTGTGGTGCACGTCGTGGTGATCGTCGTGGTGATCTGCGGCGTGCTCGTCGCGCGGCCCGCCGTGGGCGGGGCCGGCGCCGTGGTCGCTGTCCTCCGCGTGCTCGTCGGCGTGCGCGTCCTCATGGGGCTCGCTCGGCAGCGCGCCCGCGTCCGGGGCGTGGTGGACCACGCCCTGGCCGCCGCCGGCGGGCAGGCCCGCGGGGGTGTGGTGCTCGACGACGCGCTCCAGGTCGTAGGGCGCCACGAAGCGCGCGAACCAGCCCGTGTCGGGGCCCTTCCAGCCCGAGGACACGATGGCCAGCAACGCCAGCACCATCAGCGGCACCGACATGGTCCAGGGCGACTCGTGGGCGTGGGCGTAGCGCTCCTCGTCGCGCGGCTTGCCCATGAAGGTCTGGAAGACCATGCGGAACATGTAGAAGGCGGTCAGGCCGGCGGCGATCAGGGCCATGATGAACGGCACGTAATGCGCGTCGGTCATGCCGAAGGCGAGCGCCCCCGCCAGGATGGCGTCCTTGCTGTAGAAGCCCGACAGGAACGGCACGCCCGAGATAGCCAGCGTGGCGATGAAGAACGTGATGAAGGTGATGGGCATCTTCTTGCGCAGGCCGCCCATCAGGGGCATCTCCTGGGTGTGCACGGCGTGGATGACCGAGCCGGACCCCAAGAACAGCAGTGCCTTGAAGAAGGCGTGGGTCGTCAAATGGAACATGCCCGCCGAAGCCGCGCCCACGCCCATGGCCATCACCATGTAGCCGAGCTGGCTGACGGTGGAGTAGGCCAGCGAGCGCTTGATGTCGGTCTTGACCACGGCGATGGTCGCGGCCAGAAACGCCGTGATGGCGCCCACGTAGGCGATCACCAGCAGGGCGTCGGGATCGAACAGCGGCATCAGCCGCGCCACCATGTAGACGCCGGCGGCGACCATGGTCGCGGCGTGGATCAGGGCGGAGACGGGCGTAGGGCCCTCCATGGCGTCGGGCAGCCAGATGTGCAGGGGCGCCTGGGCCGACTTGCCGACGCAGCCCATGAACAGGCCGACGCCGGCCCACGTCAGCAGGGCGCCGCCGAGGGGATCGATCTGCATCGCCGCGAACAGCTCCAGGTAGTTGAAGGTGCCGTAGGCGGTGAAGAAGATCAGGATGCCGATGAAGAAGCCGAAGTCGCCGACGCGGTTGGTCAGGAACGCCTTCTTGTTGGCGTTCGCGGCGCTGTGCTTGTGGAAGAAGAAGCCGATCAGCAGGTAGCTGGACAGTCCCACCAGCTCCCAGAAGACATAGAGGAAGAGCAGGTTGTTGCTCAGCACGATGCCCTGCATGGAGAACGTGAAGAAACCGAGGAAGGCGAAGTACCGCTCGTAGCGCCGGTCACCGTGCATGTAGCCCACGGAGAACAGGTGCACCATGAAGCTGACGGTGGTCACCACCACCAGCATTACCGCCGTCATGCCGTCGACGAGAAGACCCGCGTCGGCCGTGAATCTGCCCAGGTCTATCCAGCGCAACGAAGCCTCGACCGTGTAGCCGGGATCGTTGACCCCCCAGAAGTGGGCGAAGATACGCAGCGCCAGCAACCACGTGATTCCCAGCAGGCCCACGCCGAGCCAGTCCCCCTGGCGCGGCAGCTTCTTCCCGAGGAAGAAGAGGATCGCATAGGAAAGCAGCGGCAACAGCAGGATGGCCAAGGCGCTGTAGATGATGGCGAGCTCGCTCATCGCGTTGCGTCTCCCTTATCGCTTCAGCCGGTTGACGGTCTCCACGTGGACCGTCCCGAAATTACGGAACATGGCCAGCACGATGGCCAGGCCGACGGCGGCTTCGGCCGCGGCCAGCACGATCACGAAAGCGACCATGAGGTGGCCTTCGAGCCCCGTCTCCACGTAGCGGGAGAAGGCCACGAAATTGATGTTCGCCGAGTTGAGAATGAGTTCCACACCCATCAGGAGAGCGATCGTGTTGCGGCGCGTCATGACGGCGAACACGCCCAGGGCGAAGAGGATCGCCCCGACGGTCAGGTAATGTTCCAGGCCGACGGTCATGACTGCACCTCCTCGTCGGTGGCGGCGGGCTCGGGCGCTTCGACTGTTTCATCCGGTGCGACCGGCTCCTCGCCGACCGGCGCCTTGCGCTCGCGGATCAGGATGGCGGCGCCGATCATGGCCACCAGCAGCACCAGCGACGCGAACTCGAAGGGGAAGATGTGCGAGGTCATCAGCTTGGCGCCGATCTCCGAGATGGTCGGGTCGGCGGCGCCGGGATCGCGCACGGCCCACTCGGTGCCGGTGACCACCTTGTAGAGCAGCGCGAAGAGCACGATGGCCAGGGCGCCCGCGGGCACCATGTGGTCGAAGCCGCGGCGCGGCAGGTCGCCGCGCGGGATGCGCGTCATCATGACCACGAACAGTATCAGTATCAACACGCCACCGATATATACGATGACCTGTGTGACGGCCAGAAAGTCCGCCCCGAGCAGGGCGAAGAGCCCGGCCACGCCGAAGAGCGTGAACATCAGGCTGAAGCCGGCGTGCACGATGTTGCGGCTGAACACGACGAAGAAGCCGCTCAGCACGGTCAACAGCGCGAAACCGTAGAAGACGAGATCTCCTGACAAGTCACTCCCCCTTTTCCGGGCCGGGATCGGCCGGCGGGTCGGCGTCGGGCGCTGGCGCATCCGGTGCATCCGGCGCATCCGGCTTCTCGGCGTCCGCCTTCTCCTGCGCGGCCTTCTTGGCGGCGGCGGCCTTCTTGGCCTCGATCTTGGCGCGCTCCTCCTCGGCATTGGGCACGTAGAAGCCCATGTCCAGGCGGCGCTCCTTGTGGCAGGGAATCGGCTCCTTGGGATCGACGAACTCGTAGACCAGGCGCGTGCGGTCGTAGAGCGAGTGGTCGTAGTCGAGGCTGTGCTGGCAGGCGTCGGTGGGGCACTCCACGGTGCAGAGTCCGCACCAGATGCACTTGTTGTAGTCGACGGCGTACCGGTGCATGTACCGGTCCTTGCCCTTGCCGACGCTCTCGATGTAGATGCAGTCCACCGGGCACACCTTGGCGCAGCGCAGGCAGCCGTCGCAGCGCGTGGTATCGTTGATGATGAAGCCCTTGAAGCGCTCCGGCAGCACCCAGCGTTCGTCGGGGTACTGCAGGGTCACCGGCTTCTTCACCAGGTGCTTGCCCGTGATCCGCATGCCCTTGAAGGCGCTGAACACGGCGTCGTATATGTCGCGCAGGTACTGGGTCATGGTCGCTCCCAGAATCTTGGACCTTGTCGATTATCCGAGCTCGCCGCTCGCCATCATCCAGATGCCCGCCCCCAGAACACAGATCAGGGACAAGGGCACCATCACTTTCCAACATGTGTGCATGAGCTGGTCGACACGCAGGCGGGGCAGCGTCCAGCGCACCCACATCTGCAGCAGGACCAGCAGGACGGCCTTGATCACGAAGGCCAGTCCGGGCAGCACGACCGGGCCGGCGACGGGATGCCAACCGCCCAGGAACACCGCCGTGGCGATGCAGGAGACCAGAAACAGGTTCGCGTACTCGGCCAGGAAGAAGAAGGCGAAGCGCATGCCCGTGTACTCGACGTGGTAGCCGGCGACCAGTTCGGATTCGGTCTCCGGCATGTCGAAGGGGCCGCGGTTCACCTCGGCGATGGACGCGATGAAGTACACCACGAACGCCACGAACAGGAACGGGTCGTGGAACAGGTTCCAGTTCCAGATCCCGCCCTGCTGGCTGATGACGATGTCGTTCATGTTCAGCGAACCGGTCAGCATGACGACCGGGATGCAGGCCAGCGCCAGCGGGATCTCGTAGCTGACCATCTGGGCGGCGCCGCGCGCGGCCCCGTACAGCGCCCACTTGTTGTTGGACGCCCAGCCCGCCATGAGGATGCCGGCCACCGCGCCGCTGCTCACGGCGAAGATGTAGAAGAGCCCCAGGTCGAGATCGGCGGCGATGAAGCCGGGCGCGAAGGGGATCGCGGCCCAGGCCAGCAGCGAGCCGATGAAGATGATCAGCGGCGCCAGCATGAACAGCGGCTTGTCGGCCTCGGCCGGGATGATGTCCTCCTTGCCCAGGATCTTCACCATGTCGGCCACGGGCTGCAGCACGCCGTGGAAACGGCCCACGCGCATGGGACCGTAGCGGCTCTGGATGAAGCCAGCCACCTTGCGTTCCATCCAGGTGAAGACGATGGCGCAGAGGGCCATCACCAGGGACATGATCAGGGCCATCGTCAGCCCGCCGGCGATCAGCAGGCCCGTGGGGGACAGCCCGTCACCGAAAAGCTTGCCGAAAAGGTCGGTCATCAGTTCCATGGCTACCTGTCAATCTCCCCGAGAACGATGTCCAGCGAACCCACCGTCGCCACCAGGTCGGAGACCATCAGGCCGGGACCGACCTTCTCCAGGACGTGCAGGTTCGAGAATGACGGCGAACGGACCTTGTTGCGGAACGGCTTGGAACCGCCGTCTGAAAAGAGGTGGAACCCGATCTCGCCCTTGCTGCTCTCGGTCCGCGTGTAGAGCGAGCCGGCGGGCGGCTTGACCAGCTTCTTGATGTCCTCGGACATGATCGGGCCGTCGGGCATGGCGTCGAGGGCCTGACGGATGATGCGGCACGATTCGTACATCTCGCGCACGCGCACCATGTAGCGGTCCCAGCAGTCGCCGATGGTCCCCTTCTCCCCCTCGCCGTAGGGAATGTCGAACTCGAAGCGGTCGTAGATCGAGTAGGGGTCGTCCTTGCGGCAGTCGAAGGGCAGGCCGGCGCCGCGCAGCACGGGACCGGTGCAGCCGTAGGCGTGGCAGTCCGCGTCGTCGATGATGCCCACGTCGGCGGTGCGCTCGACGAAGATCTTGTTGTAGGAGAGCAGCGTGTTGTACTCGCCGATCTTCTGCTCCATGATATTGACGATATCCAGTACGTCCTCGGCGAAGCCGTCGTAGGTGTCGAAGCGCAGACCGCCGATGTCGAAGTAGTTGTAGAGCATGCGGCCGCCGCTGAGACGTTCGAAGATGTTGAGGATCTCCTCGCGCTCGCGGAAGCAGTAGAGCAGCGGCGTCCAGGCGCCCATGTCCAGGCCGAAGGTACCCAGGGCGATCAGGTGGCTGGCGATACGCTGCAGCTCGGCGCAGATCACGCGGATGTGCTCGGCGCGTTCCGGCACCTCGGCGCCCAGCAGACGCTCGACGGCCACCGCGTAGCCGAAGTTCATGTTCATGGGCGCCAGGTAGTCGAAGCGGTCGGTGTAGACCATCCACTGGCGGTAGTCGCAGCCCTCGGCGATCTTCTCCGCGCAGCGGTGCAGGTAGCCGATGTAGGGCGTGACCTTGTGGACGATCTCGCCGTCGGTGTGGATGACCAGACGCAGCACGCCGTGGGTGGCGGGATGTTGCGGACCCATGTTGATCTCGAGCAGCTCCGAGTGCAGCTCGCGCGGCTCGTCCTGGGCCAGCCAACCGTTGCTGGAGACCTGCTCGCTCATGCGTCACCTCCCGGCTTGGTGTCGCCGGTCCCGGGCAGTACGACGTCGTCCTCGCCCCACTTGGCGTCGGCGTAGGACCGCCCCGCGAGGGGGACCTCGTTCCAGAGGTCGGGCATCTGATAGTCCTTGCGCAGGGGATGTCCTACCCAGCCGTCTTCCAGCAGGATCCGCCGCAGGTCCGGGTGCCCGGTGAAGCTCACGCCCGCCAGGTCGAAGGCTTCGCGCTCGTGCCAGGCGGCGGTGGGCCACACGCCCGACACCGACGGCACCTCGGGCGCGTTGCGCGGCACGCGCACAAACAGGCAGAACTTGTGGCCGTGGCGGTGGGAGTAGAGGGCGTAGGCCACGCCGAGTTCCCCCTCGCCCACGCGGTCGCCGGTCTCGGGCTTGCCCGACGCGTCGTAACCGAGGATGGCGACGCTCTTGCCCTTGCCGCTCTCGTCGTAGCCGTCCCAGTCGATCCCGGTCAGGCACATGAGGGAATCGAAATCGAGGTCGTCCTCGTCGCGCAGGACCTGCGCGATCTCGGCGACGCGCGCGGCGTCGACCCGGGCGCCCTGCTCGAGGCCGTCGACGAAGTCGAGCACGCCGTCGGCGAAACGTTGCTTCAGCAGGTCATGGATGGCATTGGCTTCCATGTCGTCCTCAGCGTTTGACGTAGGGGATCTTCCGGGCGTAGTCCGCCACCCACTTGGGCGCGCGGAACTTGCCCTTGCGACCGCGAATCTTGTCCTGCAGGCGCATCAGGCCGTCGAGCAGCACCTCGGGGCGCGGCGGGCAGCCGGGAATAAACACGTCCACCGGCACTATGAAGTCGACGCCCTTGACCACGTGGTAGCCGTACTTGAAGTACGGACCGCCGCCGATGGCGCAGCTGCCCATGGCCACGACCCACTTGGGCTCGGGCATCTGGTCGTAGATGCGCCGCAGCCGCGAGGCCATCTTGGCGGTGACGGTGCCGGAGACGATCATCAGGTCGGCCTGGCGCGGCGTGGCGCGGAAGGCGCCGGCGCCGAAGCGGTCGATGTCGTAGCGCGTGGCCGAGGCGGCCATCATCTCGATGGCGCAGCAGGCCAGGCCGAAGGTCACCGGCCAGATGCTCGACAGGCGCGCCCAGTTGAAGAGCTCGTCGACCGTGGTCAGGATGAAGTTCTTGTCGTCGGACTCGACGACGCGGGCCAGGTCCTCGTCGATCTTGAAGTCGAGCATCTGCTCGCGCTGCGGATCATAGCCCTCGGGCGGGGTGGTGGACTCGACGTAGTTCTTCCTCATTCCCCGCTGACCTCCGTGCCCTCGCGCTTGATCAGGCCCTTCACCCAGTCCAGGTCGCCCTTGGCCCAGATGTAGACCAGCCCCAGGGCGAGGATGCCCAGGAACAGCGCCATCTCCACGAAGAGCAGGCCGCCGATCGCCGGGTACAGCGGCTTGAAGACCACCGCCCAGGGGTAGATGAAGATCACTTCCACGTCGAAGACGATGAAGAAGAGCGCGATCAGGTAGAAGCGGATGTTGAAGCGCACCCAGGACGATCCCCGGGGCAGCTCGCCGCACTCGTAGGTCACCTGCTTCGCGGCGCTGGGCTTGGACGGGCGCACGAGCTTGGCGATGCCCAGCGCCAGGTTGGCGAAGAAGATGCCGAAGAGGACGAACAGCAGCACGGTGGTGTAGTTGGCGTGCAGCCCCGTGCTGACGGTGGCGATGATCGGTACAAGGTTCATCTGAAGGCCGGCCCCCTGGCGTCGGGTGACGGGATGGCTCGGATCGATGGCCCGCGTCGGCAATCGCTTGCGTCGCCGCCGGATCGCCGAAAACGGCATCCGGACAAATACAGGACACCAACTCTGGCCTGTCAAGGAGCATTGGGGCGCGCCGTCGCGTCTGGCGGATCGAGCAGTTGGAGCGTTTTTGTCTTATTATGTGAAACTGCGCCCGTGCGACGCCCATACCGTCGCGCGCCATACCCGATATCCGTCACGAGGGAGGACCGTAAATGACCGCCAAGCTATCGCGCCCGCTCGCCATCGCAGCCCTGCTCACCCTTGCCGCCACGGCCCAGGCCGGCACGGCCTTGGACGCCGACTTCGAGGGCATGACCCCCGACGAGACCATCGGCACCGGGGGGCCCGCCCTGGGCGAGCCCATCGCCCTCTACAACTGCGTGACCACGGTCCGCAGCGCCCCGCTGCCCTCGACCTGCCTCGAGTTCGACGACGAGACCGACTACGGCTCGGGCTACGCCACCTTCGAGTTCCTGGACGACATCGAGATCATGTCCGGCACGGTCGAGATCTCTGCCACCCTGTGGTTCGCCGAGCAGAACGGCTACCTGTTCTCCGTGCGCGAGCACGGCCACAACGCGGCGCAGTTGACGTCCATCACGATCTCGGGCAACGGGAACGTCTATGTCAACGACGCCAACGGCTCCCTCGGCGACGTCGCCGTCTACGATCTCGGCCGCGCCATCGAGCTGCGCATCGAGCACGATCTGGACGCGGGCACCTACGACCTCTGGTGGGACGGCGCGCTGGTGGTGGACGACCGGGCCCACGGCGTGACCGAGTACGGTATCGGCCGCCTGCTCATCGGCATCAACCACGATCCCGACCTGGACGGCCTGTTCTACATGGACGACCTGCTGGTGGAGGCCTCCATCATCACCGCCAACAGCGCCGAGAGCTGGGGTACCGTGAAAGCCACCTGGCGCTGAGCCCGGACTATCACGCGTTCATCATGAATATTGACTTTTGGTGTTGTGTAGGATAACATCGTTAGACGCAGGGGTGCGTCGACACCAACAGATACCAGAGGTACGACATGGCCAAATTGATACTGCTTCTCATCCTGGTCCTGTGCCTGTCGGGCCAGGCGGCCGCCGAGCGGGTCGCCACGGTCCGGCCCCTGGAAACGGACGGGATAACGACCCTCTTCGCCTCCGACCGGCAGGACTGCGTGGTCGGCAACCCGAATCCCTTCTTCTACGCCGTCCCCGACTGGATCTGGGGCGCCGAGAAGTACACCTACATCTACGATCCCACCGACACCTGCGGCTGCCCCGCCGGCTTCACGGTGGACTTCGTCCACATGATCGTGCAGTTCGGTCCCGAGGACGTGCCGGTGACCTTCGACGCCTACGTGACCGTCGATAGCGAGGCCTGGAACGACGAGTTGGACTGCTGGTACCCCGGCGACGCGGTCTGCGAATCCGAGATCACCTCGATCACCATCGAGGAGGCGGGACTCTACGACATCGGCCTGCCCACGCCCGCGTGCCTGTGCGCCAGCATGAACTACCAGTACTCCCTGTCCTACGTGTTCGTCTCCAGCTTCGCGTCGAACCCGGACGTGGTCACGGACCAGTTCCCCACCGACTGCACGAGCTGGAACGACTACGGGCTGGGCTGGTACGACCTGGTGGCCGACTTCGGCTTCCCCGGCAACCTCATCATGTGGGCCGACGTGACCTGCTGCCAGTCTCCCGTCGCCAACGCCGAGGAGAGCTGGGGCGCCGTGAAGACCCTCTACCGTTGACCGCCCCTCGCTCACGGACACAGGCGGGAGATTTCGATCTCCCGCCTTCTTCGTGTCCTCCGTTGTGACTCATAGGCAATTTATCGTACCGGATTATTTCTAAACGTCATGGGTGACTTTTTGGCCGCAAGATCTGTCGAAATACATTAGATGTGCAATTTGCGGAGTTGCAGAACAGCTTATATATTACCCCGTTCCAGCGACCGGCGATGCCCGCGGAGGCACGGCGGGCAATCCCGGGAAAAGGCGGGAAGCACTTCCGCCGCCGGCCGGACGCTGGTCCCGGCCTTGCAGCCGGACGCACAGGGGGGTACCGGAGACCACCTGTCAAACCGGAGTGATTGAATGAAAACGAGACTCGCCCATCTGATCCCGGCCGTCGCGCTGATGATCCTGCTGACCGGCGCGGCGGCGGCGGAACCACTGACCAACCTCTTCATGCTGCACCACTCGACCGGTCGCAACCTCATCCAGGAGGGTGACGTGCGCGACTGGATCGCGGACCACAACGCGACCCACGGCACGGACTACGCCTTCTGGGACCACGACTACAACTACATCGGCCTGATGAACCCGGGCGGCGCCTACACCGGCGCGAACTACAGCATCCCCGGCGACAACACCTATCCGGACGGCCTGCTCACCCTGTGGACCACGCCCAACGGCGCCCGCGACCAGATCCTGGCCAATCACGAGGTCATCGGCTTCAAGTCCTGCTACCCGGCCTCGAACATCGAGACCGACGCCGAACTGGAAGAGCGCAAGCAGTGGTACCTGCAGATGCGCGACGTCTTCGACCAGTACCCGGACAAGGTCTTCGTGGTCATGTCCCAGCCGCCGCGCCACCGCCTGGCCACCAACGCGGCCGAGGCCGACCGCGCCCGCGACTTCGCCGACTGGCTCGAGTCGGACGCCTATCTCGACGGACACGACAACGTGGTGTGCATCGACCTGTTCAACGAGCTGGCCAACCCCGACGACGGCAGCGACACCCGCAACATGCTGCGCTACGAGTACGAGCGCAGCCACTACGACGGCGACTCGCACCCCAACGTGCTGGCCAACGAGACCACCGGCCCGTGGTTCGCCGCCCGCTTCGTAGAGGCGGCCGACGCGCTGAACCGCGCCACCGCCGCCGGCGACGCGCCCCTGCGCGCCGACCTGCGCGTGAGCAACCACCCCAATCCCTTCAACCCGCGCACCACCGTGACCTTCGCCCTCGACACCCCCGCCCACGTAGACCTGGCGGTCTACGACCTCACCGGCGCCCGCGTGGCGAACCTGGCCGGGGGCGACTACCCCGCCGGCGAGCACGCCGTCGCCTGGGACGGCCGCGACGAGCGCGGCACCCCGCTGGCCTCCGGCGTCTACGTGGCCCGCGCCGCCGCCGGCCGCGCCGTCCAGACCCGCAGGATGACCCTCGTGCGCTGAACAGCATTCCCAGCAGCTTGCACGAGCAGGAAGCCCCGGCGACGAGCGACGCCGGGGCTTCCACTATCTAGCGGTAGAGGGATTTTACGGCGCTCCAAGTGAAGGACTCCGTCGGCCCGGGATAGCAGGAGTACAGCCAGTTCGAGGGATTGCCAATTGCATCCGGAGCGCCTGAATACCCGGAAAACCGGGCCAACTCGACGACGACGCCCTCGGGGTCCGTGTATTCGACGACTTCCTGCCCTTCGGGAGGATCTATGAAGTAGAGGATCTCGGTCGCGTCACTCAGGATCAGCAGATCGATACGTGCCATGATGACGAAGTCCCCGACCACCGGCTCACCGACCGGAGAGAGATCGAAGTCGGGGAACTCGGCCGTATTGATCCAGCCGTCCGTAGCCACCGAAAGAAAGATATAGGGTTCCTCGGGTTCGATGCGAACGCGGCAGGCGAATGTGTCGATCGGTCGCGTAGGCATCGCGATAGCCAGAAAAGCCTCCATGTGTTCCAGGAAAGCGGCGATGTCGTATGGACAGGGCTGGCTGTCCCAGAATGAGGTCACGACGGCGTCGTCAGCGGCCGGCATGAAGGACCAGTCGGCAACGGACGGCGAGGCCGCCAGGATGGTCAAGAGCGAGACAAGCAGAACATATACCACTACGTAGCCCCCTACTTGCGATACAGGGTTTTGACGGCGCTCCAACTGAAGGTTTCATTCGGCGGATAGAAATGACAAAACCAGTATGGGCCATTTATCCACGCATCCGGCCACGCGGGATACAGACCTGATCTGCGCGTCAGTTCGACCGACTGGCCGTAGAGCGTCAGGTAACGGACCTCATCCGATCCCTCGGGGGGGTCGATGTAGACCTCGATCATCTCCGAGTCATCAAGCACGAGGATGTCGATCCTCGCCACGGCGATATGTGTCCCCGTCGCCGGCCCCTGAAACGACCGGCATGAGAAAGAGGGGGTGTCCGCGTCGTTGACCCAAGCTCCGTCCACATCCCAGGTTCCTACCCATACCCCATTGCCGACCGGTTCGGGCTCCATCCTGATGCGACAATCCACCGCATAGACCGGCCGCGTGGGATTGTAGAGCACCAACCAGAAGATGACGTGCTCCAGAAAATCGGCACTCGTGCAATACGTGAATGATCCCGGGGAGAGATAGACCCCGATGACATCGTGATCGGCCGGCGGCACTTGGCCCGAACTGTTCACCGGCAACAGGACAATCGAGATAAGACATGCGACGAGCGTAACAGATCTCATATGCACCCTCCGGAATAGGAGGCGAGGGCGCCATCAATATACGAATCCCCGACAGTCGCGTCTACCGCGTGGCCGCCCCGATCACCGTGCACACCAGCGCCGCGTTCATGGCGATGATGTAGTGGAAGAAGAGCGGGCCCGTCTGGCCGAACTCGGCGCGGCTCATCTCTCGGTACTGGCTGACGTACTTGATGATCATCAGGCGCAGGAGGAAATAGGTGATCTTCACGCCGCGGCGCGACAGCCAGGCGGTGATGCGGATGGACGAGGCGATGCCCCAGATCACGCTGAGCAGCGCGAGAAAGAAGAAGGTGTTGCTGGTGGTCACGGCGAGACCTCCCGGGCGGGTGAGAGTGCCCGGTAAATACGATCCCCTGCGACGCTTTGTTACCCGGCCCGCTCCTTCAGGAACTCCGTGAGCGTGAAGTCGGGCGGTCCGTCCGGCGACGTCTCGATGAAGAGGTGGTGCCACAGGTCCAGGGCCACGAGCTGCATGATGCGCGTGGCGTTGTGGGGCACGTCGTCGAACAGCGCGGCGATGGCTTCGCGGTGGCAGAGATCGTCCAGGAAGGGGGAGCCGAGCAGGGCGCGGCCCACCCAGCCCAGGCGCTGCTCGTCCTGCAGGTGGATCAGGGGGTTGATGGCGCCGCCCTGCTTGGGACGGTTGACGATGTCGGGCTCGAGCAGTTCGCGGGCGAGTTGCCGGTGCAGGGCCTTGAAGACGAACTCGCCGGGACGGTCCGGCACGGACGCGTAGCGCAACTCGGTGTCCAGCGACAGGATGTAGTCCGTGACGCGGCGGTCGCAGAAGGGCGAGAAGGTCTCGAGGCCCAGCAGGTCGCCGAGGCGGCCGTTGGCCAGCAGGATGCCGTAGCAGGAATAGTCCTGGTTGAGCACCGTGCAGCCGTAGTTCCAGAGGGCGTCGATGTCGGCGTCGGGCAGGCCGATCATGTCGTAGCGGTCGTCCTCGGGCAGCGGACGGCGCAGCAGGGCGGGCAGGTCGCAGCTGCGGAATCCGTAGCGGGCGCACCAGTAGTGCGGGTCGTAGGAGCCGGTCAGCCGGTGCTCCACCTTGCGCACGAAGCTGCTGGTGCGCGCGACCGGCAGACGGGCGAAGTCGCGCACCAGCGACAGCCAGGGCTTGAACAGCGGGCCGAAGCGCCGCCGTTCCGCGTGTCGCCGCACGCACGGTTCCACGCAGGCCCCGAAGAGCTGGTCGGCCGTCTCGCCGCCGATCACCGAGCCCACGTGCTCCGACGCCAGCCGCAGCGCGTTCCAGGACAGCATCACGCCGGGCTCGTAGAAGGGGTTCTCCATCTCCCAGGCCAGCTTCGGCAGGTCGTCGACCTCCGCGCCGTCGATGAGCTTCTCGGTGTAGGTGGCGCCGCAGAGGCCGGCCACGCGCCGGGCGTAGGGCGCGTCGGTGTGGAAGTCCGTTGCCGCGATGCCGAAGCAGGGCAGGCTGCGCTCGCTGCGGGCGGCCGCCAGGGCCACGTTGACGCTGGAATCCAGACCGCCGCTGAGCAGGAAGCCGCTGGACGGATCGCGCGCAAGCCAGTCGCCCATGGCGTCCTCGAGCAGGCCGCGGTAGCGGGCCAGGGCCGCCGTCGCGTCGCCCTCGCGCCGGTCGGGCCGGTGCAACCCGTCGTAGACGCGGCGCTCCACGATGCCGCCCTCCACCCGCAGCATCTGCCCGCTCGGGAGCTGGCGCACGTTCTCGTAGATGGTGTGCGGGGCCGTGAGGTAGGTGTCGGCCAGGTAGTGGTGCAGCGCGGCCTGGTCGATGCGCCGGCGCTCGTCGGGGTGGACGCGCACCAGGGGCTCGATGCGGTCGGAGAAGAGCAGCACCCCGTCGCGCTCCAGCCAGTAGGCGGTGGCGATGCCGGGGAAGCGGTCCTGGATCAGCATGAACAGGCCGCGCGTGCGGTCCAGCAGCAGGACGGCGAAGTGGCCGTTGAGCTGGCGCGCGAATTTCTCGCCGCGCTCGGCGTAGAGGTGCAGCAGGGCGAGGGGGTCGTCGGCGCGCAGGCCGTCGGGCAGGGGGCACAGGCAGCCGGTGATGGTTCCCCAGGCGGCCGCGACGACCCCGTTGCGCGCGGCCACCTTCACGCCCGTGCGGTGGGGCGAGAGCAGCAGCAGGTCCTCGTCCTCGCGCAGCGTCGAGGCGCCGCTGTCCAGCGGCACGGACGGCAGGTCGCGGCGGTCGGGCAGGGGACGGTTGGGATCGAGGCGGTACATGCCCAGCAGGTTGGCGCGCATCCGTGTGGCCTTCCGTTGGAGTTCGGGCAGACGCTATCAGGGATGTCTCCCGCGGGCAAGAGCGCGCATTCCGCGAATCCGCTGTCAATAGGGGGCGTTTTTTGACGATATGAAAAGGGATGTCCTGGGGGATGGTCCGCTTGGGTCAACCGGAGGTCCGATCATGGTCCCGTATCGCACGACCGGCCTGCTCTGCGCGCTGCTGCTTCTCGCCGCCGCGCCCGCCGCCGCCGACTACTTCTACGCGGACACCGACGGTGACGGCTTTGGCGATCCCATCATGTGGATCGAGGCGGAGGAGCCGCCCCAGGGCTACGTCGCCAACGACCAGGACTGCGACGACACGGATCCCTACGTGCATCCGGCGGCCGTCGAGGTGTGCGACGAGATCGACAACGACTGCAACGAACTGGTCGACGACAATCCCGCGGACGGCATCGTCTGGTACCAGGATCTCGACATGGACGCCTACGGATCGGAGGTGGAGATCTTCGCCTGCGAGGCGCCGGGACCGGACTGGACCGACTACCCGGGCGACTGCGACGACAACGACCCGAACATCCATCCGGGCGCCGAGGAAATCTGCGACATGGTCGACAACGACTGCGACTACGAGATCGACGAGCCGGGCTCCGTCGGCTCGATCATGTACTACTTCGACGGGGACATGGACGGCTGGGGAGACGCGGCCGTCGCCGAGGCGTTCTGCGAGCCGCCGAGCCCCACGTGGTCCGAGTTCAGCGGCGACTGCGACGACAACGATCCCGAGATCTTCCCTGGTGCCGACGACGTCTGCGACGGCATCGACAACGACTGCGACGATGTGGTCGACAACGGTCAGACGGCCGTCATGTACTGGCCGGACGTCGACGAGGACGGCTACGGCTGGTCGGAGTGGTCGGGCTCGTACTACTGCTCGGATCCGGGCCCCAACTGGGTACAGAACGACCTCGACTGCCACGACTCCGACCCGGACATCAACCCCGACGCGGTCGAGGTCTGCGACGGCTGGGACAACGACTGCAACGGGGAGGTCGACGACGGCCTGCCCGGCGACGTCCTGTATCCCGACGTGGACGGGGACGGCTACGGCGACGCCGACCACCCGGGCACCTTCTTCTGCGATCCGCCCCTGGACTGGGTGCTGACCAACGACGACTGCGACGACATGGACGCCGACATCAACCCGGACGCCGTCGACGTGTGCGACGGCCTCGACAACGACTGCGACGGCGTCGCCGACGACGGCTACACGATCTCCACCTGGTACCCCGACGCGGACGGCGACGGCTACGGCGACGCGGACCACCCCGGCGCTCCCTACTGCGAGGACCCCGGCCCGCCCTGGCTGCTCGATAACACCGACTGCGACGACGGCGAGCCCACGGTCTACCCCGGCGCAGACGAGGTGTGGGACGACCTGGACAATGACTGCGACGGCACGGTCGACGACGGCTTCGCCATCGCGGTCACCGACGTGGGCAACGACCAGGGCCGCCAGGTGCGCGTCAACTGGACGCGCCACGGCGAGGACGCCCCGGGCACCGCCCACACGCTGACCGGCTACTCCCTCTACCGGCGCATCGACGCCCACAAGGCGGGCGACGACCCGGTCAAGGCCGCGCCGCCGGGCTTCTGGGACTACGTGGCCACCGTGCCCGCCCACGGCGAGGACGCGTACTATACCCTCGCCCAGACCCTGGGCGACTCCACCATCTACGACATCTACTGGAGCGTGTTCTTCCTGCGCGCCGAGACGACCGATCCCCTGGTCTTCTTCGACTCGCCACCCGACAGCGGCTACTCCATCGACAACCTGGCGCCCCCGGCGCCCGGCGGCCTGCAGGCGGCCAGCGTGCCCGAGGGCACCGCGCTGACCTGGATCGAGAGCCCGGGCCCCGACGTGGACTACTACCGCATCTACCGCGGCGCCGCGCCGGACTTCCCCGTCATCGTGAACCACCTGATCAACCTGACCACGGCCAACGCCTGGACCGACCCTCACGTGGACCCGTCCCGCCCCTACTACAAGGTGACGGCCGTCGACCAGTCCGGGAACGAGAGCCTCGCCGCCCTGGTCGAGTCCACCACCGCCGTCGGCGGCGCCGTGCCGCGCGCGTCTGTGCTGCACCCCAACCGGCCCAACCCCTTCAACCCGATCACGACCTTCGCCTTCGAGGTGGCCCGCGAGGGCCGCGTCACCCTCACCATCCACTCCCTGGACGGCCACGTGGTGGCGCGGATCGTGAACGAGGTGAAGTCGCCGGGCGCCTACACGGCGGTGTGGCGCGGGACGTACGATGACGGACGCGCGGCGCCCTCGGGCGTGTACGTGGCGCGGTATGTGGCGGGCGACGGGGGGCATTCGCGGCGGGTTACGCTGGTGCGGTAGGCGCGACCGCTTGATGAAGACGCCCGGTCCACTGCGTGGTGGGCCGGGCGTTCTCTTTCCTCAAAACCGCGTCACCCCGGGGTGACGTGGGCGGTATTTCGCATCCAATACCGGGGAGTCAGCGCAACAGCACGGCCTTGACGGTGCGCAGCTCCTCTCCCGCGCGCAGGCGCATCACGTACGTGCCGCTGGCGACGGTGCGGCCGCCATCGTCGGTGCCGCGCCAGGTCAGGGCGTGATCGCCCGCCGGACGTACATCATCGAGCAGCGTGGCGACGCGGCGGCCGAGCAGATCATGCACGGCCAGGGTCACACGGCCAGGACGGGGCAGGGTGAAGCTGATGCGGGTGGCGGGGTTGAAGGGGTTCGGGGCGGGACGGGACAACCGGAGCATCTCGGGCACCGCAGCCGGGACGCGCGTTTCAGCCAGATAGGTCCGAGCACCATCTTCGGCACAGAGGTATAGCACATAGCGGCAGGCACCAGCGGGCGCATCGACGTCGAAGACTTCGTGATGCGGACCGATCGCCGGCACGCGGGACACCTCGACGCGGGCGTCCGCGCCGTCGATGCGCAGGAGCGAGAACGCGCCCCCCTCGCCCGATACACGCCAGCTCACGTGCACACCACCCGTCTCACGGGCGGCCCGCATGTCCTGCAGGAAGACGGGCAGCGGGAGCTCGTACCAGGTGCAGAGGTTCTGGGCGGGGTGGCCGCCGGCGAAATCGAAATCGCCGCCGACCCAGAGACGGCCGGCGTGGACCGCGAGGTCATTCAAGCCCCAGTAGCCCGCGGATTCGACACCTTCCCCCAGCGGTTGCCAGGTGATGCCGTCCCAGCGGGCGATGTTGTTGACGACTATCCCGTCGAGGATATCGAAGTTGCCGGCGACGTAGAGAGCCCCTCGGTAAGCCGCCAGGGCGTTGACCCCTCCCTCGAAGTCGGCATCGAGAACCGACAGGGATTCGCCGTCCCACAGCACAACCTGCACGGCCGGATCGAGGCCGGCGACCGACAGGTGTCCGGCCGCGACGAGCCGGTCATCCCAGGTGGTGATCGCGGACACGGACCCGGTCAACTGCGGGCAGAAATCCGACCAGCTCTCTCCATCGTAGAGGGCCAGGCCGGCGGCTGGCACCCCGTCGACCGATGTGAACGACCCATAGACGACCAGATCGTCGTTCCATTCGCCTGCGCCCGCCATCCCTCCACCGTCCACGGTCGCCACGATCTGAAGAATGAAGGACATGGAAACATCCGTGACGGTCGTCGTGGAGACGCCATACGACCAACCATCGCCCGTCTGAAAGTCGATGAACTCGCTGCCGTCGTACGACCCTCCGTAAGGAACATCCCAACCCGTACCATCCCAGAAAAGCAAAGCCGGAGTGGTGACATCAGAATGGATATAGCATTGAGCGATGAGCGAGGAATCGGTCCAGCCCACTGCTCGGGCTGAATTCGCGCTACGACAGCAGTTGTTGAGACCGCGGTTCACCCACTGGGTCCCGTCGTGCTGGATCACACCGCGAGAATGGGTGCCGACGATGGTGCCGAATCCACCCCCCACGAGCAGGCCCTGTTCACCGACGGCGAAGTCGTAAACGGGCGCATCGGCGCCCAGTCCCTCGCCATCGAAGGAGATGACCGTGTCACCGACGTAGGCGGCCAAGTAGTGCGCCACCACATCCTCGACCGCCTTGAACGAGCCCGCGACGAGAACGCCGTCCATGTACGGGTTGACGAACTCGTACAGGCCAAGATTGGAAACGGCCAGCTCCTGGGACCAGTCGACGCCATCCCACGCATACAGGCAGGAATACCCGGGCGGGTGATGGCCGTCCCCACTGACGAAGAGGCCGTAGAGCTTGCCGCCGGAGACCGCCAGGAGATTCTCGTCGTACCAGTAACTGCCGACGGGGCCATCCAGTGTGACCCATTCGCCGCCCGTCCGGATGAGCACCTTGGGTGGGAAGTACCCCGAGTAGGCCACGAGCTGTCCCTGGAACACCTCGAGATCGTAGATGGGCAATTCCAGCGTCTCGGAATACTCCGCGCTCACAATTTCGCCGTCCCAGGCGGCGAGCCTCGTCACCGGCACGCCGTTGACCTGGCTGAAGCCTCCCCTGACGATCAGCTTCCCCTCGTAGACCAGCTCCGCATGGATATCCGCGTCGGCCGCCAGGACTTCGACCCACTCGACGCCGTCCCAGCGCCAGCCACCGCTGTACAGGTCGCCGCCGTAGACGACCAGCCCTCGTCTCCAGATCGACGAACCGTCGCCGAGGGGTTGCCAGGCGACGCCGTCCCACTGGGCCACGTGCGCGAGCGGCGTGTCACCCGACGCGGTGAACCAGCCCGCGGCCACGATGCGGCCCTCGTACTCGACGAGGTTCTGGACGTAGCTGTTGAAACCCTCGCCGAGAGGCTGCCAGGACTCGCCGTCGTACAGAGCGATGTGGGCGAAGGCCTCGGTGCCGATAGCCCCGAAGTGGCCGCCGACCACCAGTCCGTCCGCCGTTTCCAGGGTGCACAGCGGTTGGTTGTTCAGCCCTGTCGGCAGGAATTCGGTGGACCAGCCCAGCTCGACGGCGTAGACCGCGCTCGGCTGCAAGAAGACCAGCACGGCCAACACGAGTCCGAACGTCAAGAGACGGCAATGCATGGCAGACCCCGATTCGTAGCGGGCGATATGGAAGTCGATATCGATCGCTATCAGTCTACCGGAAGACGGTCGCGGCGGTCAAATCGACGACTGCCTCGGCGCCTATCGACACATGGGCATCCCCGTCCCGGACGACAGGGCTCCATGATATCTCCCATCAAATCACAGCACCCGCCGCCCCGCCACGAACACCGCCGCCACGTGCGTGCTCAGCCACACGCGCGCGTCGCGTCGCGGGTCCGCGGCCAGCACCGTGCAGTCGAAGAAGTGTCCGACAGACAGACGGCCCAGTTCGGCCTCCTGTCCCACCGCGAAGGCCGCGTCCGCGGTGAAGGCGCGCACGGCCTCGTCCCAGGTGAGGCGCTGCTCGGGATACCAGCCGCCGGCCGGCCGGCCGTGGCTGTCCTGGCGGGTGACGGCGGCGTAGAGGCCGGGCAGCGGATCCCAGGATTCAACCGGCGCGTCCGAGCCGAAGGGCAGCGGCACGCCGAGGTCCAAAAACGTGCGCCAGGCGTAGGCGCCCTTGGCGCGCTCGGGGCCGATGCGGTCCTCGGCCCAGCGCATGTCGCTGGTGCAGTGGGTGGGCTGCATGCTGGCCACCGCGCCGAGGGACAGGAAGCGGGCGAAGTCCTCCAGGGCGACGACCTGGGCGTGCTCCACGCGGTGCCGGCGCCACGGCGGCGCCTCATCCCGCTGCGCGAACTCGATGGCGTCCAGGGCCATGCGGTTGCCGCCGTCGCCGATGGCGTGTATGGCGCACTGGAAGCCGCGTCGGTGCACCTCGTCCACCTTGGCGGTGAGCTCGTCGGCGGCGGTGACGGCGAGGCCGCGATGGCCCGGCTCGTCGCTGTAGTCGTCGAGCAGCAGGGCGCCGCGGCTGCCCAGGGCGCCGTCGGTGTAGTACTTCATGCCCATCACGCGGAACATGTCGGTGGCTTCGTAGCGACGCAAAGCGCCCATGGACTCGTCCTTGGTGCCCTCCAGGTAGACGAAGAGCCGGATGGGCAGGCGCCCCTCGTCGGCCAGGCGCTGGGCCACGTCCGCGGTCTCGGGCGACTCGCCCATGTCGTGGACGGCGACCAGGCCCGCGTCGGCGCAGGCGTGCAGGCCGGCCAGCAGCCGGCGTTCGCGCTCCGCCGCGGTGGGGTCGGGCAGCACGGGGTCGAGCAGGTCCTCGGCGTTGTCCACGAGCACGCCGGTGGGCTGGCCGCGCTTGTCGCGCAGGATGCGGCCGCCGGCGGGGTCGGGGGTGCCGGCGTCGATGCCGGCCAGGTCGAGCATGGCGCGGTTGCACCAGGCGGCGTGGCCGTCCACGCGGCGCAGGTAGACGGGGCGGTCGGTGACGCCTTCGAGATCCCGCCAGGTGGGGAACGCGCCGCCGGGCCAGCGGCTCTGGTCCCAGCCTCGGCCGCGGATGATCTGGGCCTCGGGGTGCGTCTCGGCCCAGCGTTGCGCCAGGGCCGCCGCCTCGGTCGCCGAGGCCGCCTCGTTCAGGACGGCCTGCTCGCGCAGCTTGCCGATGCCCATCACGTGCAGGTGGGCGTCGTGCAGGCCGGGCAGGGCCAGTTCGCCGGGCAGCGTGATCACGGGCCAGGGCGTGTCGTCGGGCGTCTCGCCGTAGAGCTCCAGGACGCGGCCGTCGCGGTCGACGGCCACGGCGGCGGCCTCGGGGGTGGTCGGGTCGCCGGTCCAGAACACGGGCCCGGTGTAGATGCGCACGAGGGTGTCGGTCTCCTCGGGGGGCTCGTCGGCGGCGAGGGCCGCGGCGCTTAGCATGACGATCAGGACGAGGGCGCGGCGCATCGGGTTCCTCCTAGTAGGGCAGGTCGGTCTGCAGGCTGTCGGGTTGATCGGCAGGCAGCTTGAACTGCTCGGGACGCAGGCGCAGCACGTCGCTGCGCCAGGGTTCGGGGTAGCCCACCTCCTCGGGGCGGCCCTTGGTGCGCACGTAGCCGTCGTTGTAGCGGGTGATGAGCTCGCCGGCCAGGTCGCGCCAGCGGGCGAAGACGCGCTCGCCGGTGCTCACCGAGTAGGTGGTGAGGTAGGCGGCCGCCGCGGCGGGATCGTCGGCGTGCAGCTCCAGGGCGGTCTCCTCGACCGCGGGCTGCATGGCGTCGAGGCCGGACTCGAGCTCGTCCTGCGCCGCGCGGATATCCTCGATCATGTAGTCGTACTTCAGGCAGGCGTAGTTGGCGACCAGGTTGAAGATCCACCAGGCGGAGTCCCAGGAGAAGGAACTCAGGCGGCCGGTGGCGAAGGGGCCGGGGAGGTCGTCGATGCCCGCGTAGAGGGGCGTCCAGACGGTGGTGTAGGTGTCGTCCACGCCGTACCACAGGCAGCCGCCGATCATGTCGGGCAGGTCGCGGCGGCACTGGGCGATCACCGAGAAGCCGGTCTGCTGGGTGGAGATGGGGCGCTCCCAGGTGTACTTGGCGCCGTCCTGCTCCCAGCCCATGGGACGCCAGCGGTTGGGGTTGCCGAAGGGGCCGGCGTCCACGCCCATGGTCATGTCGAAGTCGGTGCCCTCGTAGTGGTCGCGCATGAGGTCGCGCACCCCGTCCAGCGAGACGGGCGCGTCGGGCTCCACCCACAGGGGGTAGTCGTCGGTGCCGGGCACGCCGCGGTGGAAATCGGGGCTGAGCTCTAGCGAGGGCGCGGCGCGGCGCAGCAGGCTCCACACGCGCGTGGCCGTGTACCTCAGCTTCTGGGGCGTGGGCGGGTCGTAGGCCTTGCGGAAGTTGAAGGGTTCCCCCGCGTCGGGATCGTACCAGCCGTTGCGGATGGCCACCTCGAAGACGTTGTCAGAGTAGAGCGTGTCCTCGTCGTCGGTGGGGAATTCGCCGATGCGCGCCATGTTGGCGTGGGCGCTCACGGTGCCGTCGGGCAGCCGGCGCGCCACCCACACCGCGCCGATCTCGTCGGCGCCGCAGCCGATCATCTCCAGCAGCCACACCTCGCGCGGATCGCAGATGGAGATGGACTCGCCCGTGCTTCGGTAGCCGTGCTCCTCGACCAGGCTCGTGATCACCTCGACCGCCTCGCGGGCGGTGCGCGCGCGCTGCAGGGCGAGTTGCATCAACGTCCAGTAGTGGAGCTTGGCCTCGCGGTTCTGCAGCTCGAGCCGCCCGTCGAAGGTGGTCTCGCCGATGGCCACCTGGTGCTCGTTCATCAGGTTCACGTAGGCGTAGGTGTGCTCCACCTGGGGAATCTCGCCGTGGATGCGGCCGTCCCAGTGCCGGATCTCGTGGACGGCGCCGGGTTCGAAATCCCGCGCCGGCTGCCGCCGCAGGATGGCGTGGAAGACGCCGTCGCAAGTGTAGGTGATGTAGGATGCGTCGTCGGCCGAGGCGCCGGGGGTGACCAGGAGGTTGGTGCAGGCGCTGGCGGCCGGGGCGAGCAGGAACAAGAGGAGGACGACGCGGATCATGGGAGGTCTCCCTCTGAAGGGGGCGACAGGGGACGGACGAGTTCCAGCAATGGACGGTACTCGTGATCGTCGGCCGAGCGCAAGGCGGAGATGTAGGCCGTGCGGTCGGCGGGCCATTCGAGTTCCTGCAGACCATGATAGCGGAGCATCAGGTCCGCAACCAAACGCGCATGGCGACCGTTGCCGTTGACGAAGGGATGGATCTTCACGAGGCGATGGTGAAACCGGATGGCGCGCTCAGGCCAATCGTACGAGCCGTGGACGTGCCACGCCGCCGCATCTTCGCACAACTGGGCCACTTCCTCCGGAATCAGAGACCAATCCGAACCGATACTCGGGTCGTTGACACGATACCGGCCCGCCCACTCCCATACCTGGTTGAACATGTATCCGTGCAGCGTGCGCAGCCCGAGCGGCGTCAGCAGAATCCGGCGGAGTCGCCTGTCGTCGACGGCCCGGATGCGTGCGGCGAGGATGTTGGCCGCCTCGGCCTCGTTGAGCTCGGCCTGCGTGGTCAGATGCAGGATCAGGCCCTTCATGTCGTCGCGATCGATGGGCGTGGCGCCGTCGAGCGGCTCATACATCATTCACGCTCCCACAGCCGGGAGGGGGTGTCCCGCAAGAGCTGGGCGATCAAGTCGTCCCGCAGCCGCGCGAGCTCGTTATCGTCGAGCCCCTGGCCTTCAAGATCCATGCTCGTCGAGACATCGCCCACGCTGCGTTCGGCCAGCTTCGCCGCGCGACGCCTGACCAACTCGTCGAAGGATCCGCTCTCGGGTATGAGGACATACTCGACGCGGCAACCCAGTTGCTCCGCGACGCGACGCATGGTCTTCAGCGTCACGCCGCCGTCGATCTCGGCTCTTTCGATCCGCTGCAGGGAGGGCGGCCTGATGCCCAGTCGCACGGCCAGTTGGGCCTGCGTCATGCCCAGTATCCGACGGATGTATCTGAGCCATCCCTCCCCTGGCGTAGCGAGTAGATGTGAACCGACCAGCGGGCGAATCCGCCTATCCAGTTGCAATCTAGCCAGTTGGAATGATTCTCTTCGCATCGCCCTACTCCTGTAAACAGCATATACACTATTCAACACACAGAATATACAAGCATATATGCTGCCATATCAAGCAAAATACTTCGTATTTATACTATTTTATTCCAGCGTTCCGCGTTACCATGCTACCCGCATCTGGACAACGCTTCACCTGGCAGCCATTCTGCCCATGATCCGCAGTACATCGATCCCGAGGTAGCCCATGATCCGCATCCTGGCCGTCGGCAAGCTCAAGGACCCGCACCTGGCCGCGCTCTGCGCCGATTTCGCCCAGCGCATCGGCCGCTGGGCCAAACTCGAGATCGTGGAGCTCAAGGACCAGGATCCCGGGCGCGAGGCCGCGGCCATGCTCGCGAAGCTGGGCACCGGACCCGTCCACGCCCTGGACGAACGGGGCGACGCGCTCACCTCGCGCGACATGTCGCGGCTGCTGGCCGCCCACGGCTCGCCCAGCTTCCTGATCGGCGGGCCGGACGGGCTCGGCGACGCGGCCCGCGCGCGCGCCGACCGCCGGCTGGCCCTGTCGCCCATGACCTTCACCCACGAGACGGCACGCTACCTGCTTCTGGAGCAGATCTACCGCGGCCTGGCCATCGACCGGGGGCATCCCTACCACCGCGGCTGAGGCCGGAACCCGCACGCGGCCGACTTGTTCGAGATGGTCCGGACATCTGGACTCCGACCGCACCGTTACCTATACTGTGCCCCGGCTCGAAACCCTGTTCAGCGAAGGCGAGATCCACCGATGCTCCCCATCCCCAGGCTCACCCGCGGACGCGGCCTCCTCGCGATGCTCGCGCTGCTGGCGCTGGCGACGCCCGCCGCGGGCGCGACCCTCCTGTTGACCGGCACCCCCGGCGCGCAGGTCGTCATCGACGGCGAGGCCGTGGGCGCCCTGCCCCTGGACGGGCCCGTGGCCCTGAGCGACGGCTGGCACTCGGTCACGGCCGAACGCAAGGGCATGCTGGACATGCACCGCAAGTTCGTGGCCGAGGGCGAGTACCAGGTGATCAGGATGCACCTGCGCCTGACGCCCATGAGCCGCCGGCACGCGGTGGTGCAGAGTCTGGTGCTGGCGGGAGCGGGACAGCGCTACGAGGGCCGGCCGCTCCTGGGCTGGATCCTGACGGGCGTGGAGGTGGGCGGACTGCTCACGGCCCTGGTCTCCGACCTGAGCGCCCAGAACAGCAAGGACGAGTACCTGCTGGCCCTCGCCGACTACAACGACGCCTTCCTGCCCGAGGACATCGCATACTACCGGGCGCACGTCGCCGACAAGCACGGCAACCTGCAGGACGCCCTGAACCTGCGCAACGCCGCCCTGGCCGCGGCGGCGGGCGCGGTGGTGGTCAGCGCGCTGGACGCCTTCCTGCGCTTCCCGTCGGCGGACATGGGACCGGGCACGCGGCCCGCGCCGCCCCCCGGCCACGCCTCGCTGTCCGCGCCGCGATCGACCGGCGGCTTCCACATCGGCTGGCGCCTGAGCTTCTAGGAGAGTGCAGATGTCCATCGAGCAGAGCATCCAGCGCGCACGGCCCCTCCTGCTGGCGGCCCTCGCGGCCCTGACCCTGGCCGCGGGCTGCACCCAGGAACCGACGGCGCCCGGCTACGACAACCCCCTCGATCCGGATGGCACCGGCCAGGGCGATCCCTGGGGACTGGTCGCCGTCTACGCCGGCAACGGCGTCCTCGTGAGCTGGACCGCCCAGGACATGTCCGGCATCTTCGGCTACGAGGTCCTGCACAGCCTCGTGGAGGAAGGGCCCTTCACCATCGCCGGTTCCGTGGACGCGGGGCTCACGAACTACACCCACGAGGCGTATTCCCCCAACCAGGCCAACTACTACAAGGTGCGCGCCGTGGACTTCGACGGCGCCGGCTCGTCCATCAGCGGATTCACGGCCGCCGAAATACTGGCGCCGCCCTTCCTGGGGATCGGCGAGGCCGCGACCACGGCCTCGCGCAAGGTGGACCTCATGATCCGGGCCGACGTGGGCGACAGCGCCGAGGTCGACGACGAGGCCGACTTCGACGGCGCCGTCACGGCGATCCTCGACGAGAACGGCGAGGCGACGCTGCTCTGGGACCTGGGCGCGGCCGACAGCAACGGCGTCTACAAGCACGTGCACCTGCGCGTGTACGTGGGCGGCGCACCCGGCGACGCCTGGGAGGATTCGGTGGAGGTGGAGTTCGCGCCGTCCCTGACGATCGAGGGCAACCCCGACCGGGTCGCCGACATGACCCCCCTGCTGGAGATCGACGGCCCGGGCGTGACCGAGATGCGCTTCGCCGCCGACCTGCGCGACCTGCCCGCGGCCGCCTGGATCCCGGGCGACACCGTCTACGTGGGCTACGCCCTCGAGGCGGCGGCCGACTCCCAGACCATCTACGGCGAGTTCGCCTGCGACTTCGGCTTCACGTCCGTGGACAGCTTCCTGGCCGTGCCCGACAGCCTCCTGGACGCCACCCTGCAGATCAACGGCGGCGTCGAGTCCACGCCCGACCTGGACCTCACCCTGCAGTTCGAGGCGGTGGCCACGCACCTGCGCTACGCCGAGACCCTCGGCGAACTGGCCGTCACCGGCTGGCAGGACTACGCCCCCGACGCCACCCTCACCCACGGCGGCTGCGAGGACGGCCTGCTCAAGACCGTCCACGCCCAGTTCCGCAACGACTGGTTCGACTCGGAGGCCGTGAGCGCGTCGATCCAGTGGCTGCCCCCCGAGGCGCTCGACGTGACCATGGCCGTGCCCGACACCGTGACCGGCGGCGAGGCCGTGACCGTCACCGGCACTGCCGTCGCCGGCACCTGCAGCGACCCCCTCGACGGCGTCGAGTTCGACGACGGCGGCGGCTGGATCGCGGTCACCGGCGTGGAGGACTGGAGTTTCGCGTGGACGCCCGCGACGGTGGCCGAGCACACGCCCGTCACGCTGATGGCGCGCGTGCTGGCCGGCGCCGAGGCCGACACCGTCACGGCCGAGGTGATCGTGGCCCCGTAGTTGCGCTCACCCCGCCCGACTCCGTAGACTCATGCACGATACCTGCCCTCGCCCGACATACTGGAGGGCCCCGTGCCACGCTTCCGTTTCTACGCCCTGCTCGCGGCGATCGCCGCCCTGTCCCTCGTCGCCTGCGACGAGCAGACGGTGGATCCGCCCGTCGAGGATCCGCCCGAACCGCTGCTGGAGGGGGACTGGACGCTGCGGGTCAGGCCGGACGGCCTGCTCTACGATCCCTTCCTGGTGTCGGGCACATTCGCCGCGGCCGCGGACTCGGTGGTCCTGAGCACGATGCAGGGCGACTTCAGGGGGCTCGTCACGGCACGGCACATTGCCATGGAGTTCCCATGGGAAGAGGGCGGCCGCATCTGGTTGCTGGATCTGTCCGTGGACGTAGCCGAGGACGGCGAGAGTCTGACGGGCAATTTCTACGCCGGCGTCAAATCCGGCGATGATGTCGAGGGCACCGTCTTCGGCGTGCCCGGCGACGAGGTGCCGCAAATCGACATCACCGTCTCGCCGTCGAGTGTCACGGTGCCCCAGGCGGCCCAGGTGCAGATGCTCGCCCGCATCGACGGCTACGCCTTCCACCCCATGACCTGGAGCCTGGATCCCCCCGGCGCCGGCACGCTGAACGGCTCCGGCCGCTACACCGCGCCCGCGGTCGTGCCGGACCCGCCCCGGGTCACCGTCACGGCCACCAGCTCGATCGACATCGGGGCTTCCGACGAGGCGGTGTTGAACATCGAGGCGCCCGCGCCGACCTGTCAGGATGTGTATGGGGAATGGGGGATCGAGATCTGGCAGAACTGGGCCATCCCCGAGGAGGAGCCGTGCTGGGTGCCGACGTACTGGCAGATCGCACAGCTCGACTGCGACCTGATCCTCTATGACGAGGACCGCACGGTGGAACTCGAGATCGTCGGGGGCTACGCGCACGGCGTGTATCTGGGTTCAACGATCCAGTACACGTACAACTTGCTCTTCCAGAACGGAAACTGGATCGCGGAGGGTTCCGGCATCGAGACCCGGAATATATCAGGCCCCGCCTTTCAGCATTTCCACCCTGTCCGGGGCCACAAGATCGTCATCCCCTAGAGCCGCACCACCCGCCCCGCCCCGTTCTGCAGCCCGAGTATCTCCCCCATGTTCGACTCGCGCCCCACCGCGAGCTTCTCCTTGAGGTCGAACCAGTCCAGACAGGTGCCGCAGTTGAGCAGCTCGACGCCGGCCGCGGCCAGCGCGCGCAGGTCGTCGAGGGCGTGGGAGCCCTCGCAGCAGAGCTTCACGCCGTTGTTCATGAACAGGACGTGGGACGGGGGGCCGCCGGGGGCCTTGGCGAGATTCTTGACGGCGGCCAGCATCAGCGCCTCGCCGAGCTGGTCGTCGCCCTGGCCGAGTCGGTCGCCGGCGATGAACACGACTGTGTCGTTCATGGTCGCTCCTGGTCGGGTTTGAGGGGGAGCGGGATTATCGGCTGGGGCCCGTCACTTGACAAGCACGGCCTTGCTGACGCGCTCGCCCGCGGCGGTGCGCAGGGTCAGGAAGTAGGCGCCGGCGGCCAGCGGGCGTCCCGCGGCGTCGCGGCCGTCCCAGGTGACGACGTGGCGTCCGGCGGCCAGCACCCGGTCGCGCAGCACGCGCACCTCGCGGCCGCGCACGTCGAAGACCCGCAGCGAGACCGGACCGGTCAGGGGCACCTCGAACTCCACCCGCGTGACGGGATTGAAGGGGTTGGGCGCGCAATGCAATGCGGGTTGCGCGCGCGGCGCGTCGCCGCCGGACTCGCCGTCGGTCACGCCGGTCGTGCCGGGCATCCACACCTCGCGGTCGGGCCAGTCCTCGACCGTCACCTGGTCGAAGGCCTGGATCTCGGACACGCCCAGCCCCCGCCCCTCCTGCAGGTCGAAGGTGAGGCGCAGGTGGCGGCCGGACTCGGAGGCCGGCGGCAGGATCCAGAAGGGGTAGGCCAGGCGGCCGCCCGCGGGCAGGTCGTCGTAGGCCGAGGAGTGGGCGTAGCCCCAGTCCAGGTGGTTGCCCATGGGGCGCCAGACCTGGCCGTGATCGACCTCGCCGTAGGGGCGCCAGGTCGCGCCGTCGTCGGAGATCTCGGCGGTGATCGCCGCGGGGTGCACGTAATTCGCGTTGGGCTGGTTGGTGCAGATGCGCAGGGCGGCCACGGGCTGCTGCGCGCCCAGGTCGAGGGTCACCACGACCGGCGCGCCGGATTCCCAGAGGACGCCCTGTTCCTGGACGATGCTGTGGTTCCAGTAGGTCGTGGGGGGGCCGATGCAGCCGTTGGTCAGGTCGTCGTCGCCGTCGGGGTTGGCGGACGAGGCGGGGCGGCTGACGGTGTAGGGACGCCCGCGCGAGACGTCGTCGAGCCAGTCGAAGCGCACCACCTGCTTGTCGTAGCCGGCGCCGGGGCCCGGGTCGCCGCCCTGGTAGCCCTCGGCGACGGAACCGTCGGCCAGGCGCAGCCGCACCCAGTTCATGCGCGGGTCGCGGTCGCCGCCCACGTTCACCAGCCACATGTCCTCGGACCCGTCGACGATGCGCGTGTGGGCGCGCGTGATCTGCGCGCCGTCGTGGAACTCGGTCCAGTTGAAGGTGACCTCCACGGGCGCGAAGGCGGGATCGCGGGGCTCGTGCAGCACCGTCATCAGCAGCGACTGGATGCCGGCGGCGTTCCAGACCTCCGAGGCGGTGCTCTCGATGTCGTAGCGCATGCGCACTTCGTCGGCGCCCGGCGGGGCGTCGGCGACCGCGTAGAGGCGGCCGTCCCAGGTGCCGGGGGCGGCGTCGGCGTCGAAGGAGCCGGCGAGGGTGTAGGCGCCGCCGTCGAAGGCGTGGGACAGGTCCACGTGGTCGTCCGGCGAGTCGATGCGGGCGATGAAGCTGCCGCCGTACTCCACGCGCGTCATCGGCGTGGGCGTGCTCAGGCGCCAGGTGACCTGGGCGGGGGCGCTTGACGACGCGGGGCGCAGCACGGAGCGGTAGAAGGCGTCGGCGTCGGGCGCGGCGTCCATGTTGGTCCAGCTCTCGGCGGTGTCGCGGTAGCGGTCGCTGGAGCCGTCGTCGTGCAGGACGGGCCAGATGGTCTGGCTGGCGAGCTGCTCGCCCAGGAAGAAGCGCACCTTGTTCTCCCCCGCCTGGAAGCGGGGCAGGGTGAAGGCGTTGACCTGGGTCAGGGTGGTCACGCTCACGTCGTCGAGGCCGCAGCCGCTCGGGTCGGTGGCACTCATCTCCACGCGCAGCAGGAACTCGTGGGCGCCGCCCACCAGCGTGTGCGGCAGGTCCACGCGCGTGTCGAAGGCGCCGGACGGCGCGCTCCAGATCTGGTCCCAGTTGATGCCCGCGTCGCGGGAGAAGAGCAGGCGCAGCACGTCGCCGCCGCCGTCGCGGCGGCCGGACAGGTCCACGAAGGCGGAGGTCGCCACGTTGGCGGCGTCGACCTTCAGGTCCAGGCGCGCGGTCTGGCCCGCGGCCGGGCGCAGGTTGGGCCCGGCACCGGTCTCGCTCCGGTGGACGACGTGCGCCTCGTCGTGGATGGACAGGCGGTAGTCGATGCTCGCGAGGTCCGGCTCGTGGCGCCAGACGCCGGTGCCGTGGAAGTCGCCGACGGGCGAGGTGTCGTGGGGATCGCCCCAGCCGCCGGCGGCGCGGTAGTAGTCCTCGGTGTCGCCGAGGCGGTCCCAGTAGCGCACGTACTCGTCGCCGGGACGCAGATGGAGTCGGTAGCGCCAGCCGTGGCGCACGTGGGTGTACCAGTTCTGGACCTGGAAGCCGGAGATGTAGGAGTCGGCGCCGTTGCGTAGCGTGCGCTCGTAGTCCACGGGCTTGTCGCAGGCCTTGCGGTAGCCCCAGGGGTAGGTCAGATCGCCGGCGCGCGCGGGATCGACGGGATTGGTCATGCACTCGGGCGCGGCGTGGTACAGGTAGTAGGCGCCGGGCTCGGCCCCCGCGGCGCCGAGGGCAAGCGAGAGGGGCGTGCTGTGGGCGGCCTGGATGTCGCCGCAGGAGGCCACGCCCCCGTCCGACCGCAGGGCGTAGATCACCATCGAGGTGTCGAACATGTGCCAGTCGGCGCCGCCGTCCCAGGAGGCCTCGGCCACCGTGTGGTCGCCCAGCTCCACGTAGCGGTGCTCCCAGCCGCCGCCCAGGGCGTCGACGAAGGAGGTGTAGAAGCCGGCCACGTAGCCGCAGAAGGTGTTGGCGTAGCTGTTGTAGAAATAGATGGGATCGAAGAGCGGCCGCTCGTCCTCCCGTGTGGCGTGAGTCTGCCGGTGCCCGCGCACCATATGCCGCCAGATGGCGATGGCCTGGTCCTGCGGATCGCCCCAGTGCCCGGTGACCCCCTCGAGGAAGTCCTCGCGGCTCACGTAGTCGGGCGTGGTGTCCGTGTAGAGGTGGATGTTGTGGACGGACGCCGCGGCGGGCGCGCCCAGCGCGAACAGGGCCGTCAGGATGGCGCACATGAGTGAGTGTGTAATTGGCAAGTGGTGCATCATAGCGCACATGATAGCAAACACGGCGAGCCTTGCGATAAATAATCGCCCCAATCCACTAGTTCTGAAAATCGCAACTTATTTTTAGATGCCGGAAAACGGTAGACAAGTACAGATTCCTTTGCATGCCAGGTGTGAAGATAGTAGATGGATTCTGTCGAACTACCGAGCCCCTGCTACCTGAACATACGCTTGACGTCGCCCATACTCTTTAGCTCGGACGGCAGAGGGACGGCTGAAAACGGCTCGAATTCTACGTATGCACGGATACCGGGATCATCATGACCATCCCAAATCCATGAGGAGATAGAGTCCGCATGGGAAGTACCCCAATAGTTATTGGAGAAATACAACGTATCAGGTGGCTCATCGCCAAATCCCACCAGGGATATCGTGTCGCCCGAATGATTCAAAATATGATTGTCATGAAATACAACGGTACTGCTTGACACTCTCATCGTCATATATTCACCGCCACGAAGTATATTGCCTGTCCCCACTACTTCGCTTGTCGAGTGAACATTCATAGAAATCTCAGCCAGCGACAGGGTGTTGCCATTCATTGTTACGTCTGAGTTTATCAGCGAAATATTCACGTTGCTTATATTAGAAAAGTGGCATCTGTGAATCTCCCCCCACGATGAGTCATATTTAACACCTACTAAGTGACCAATAAAACCACAGTCAGTAACTCTGATGTCGCTAATACTAACAACACTTATTCCGCTTCCTGGGCTATTGAAATTGCACTCATCAATCAACACGCTTTGGCCCACACCTGTCCAAGATAACTTTCTAACCGAGGTATGAAGATGCCCTTCGGCAT
>CAZTWK010000040.1:0-29818 GCA_964617805.1 uncultured Fibrobacteraceae bacterium
CCAGCCGCAGAGTTCGGCCCGGCCACGGGCGGCGTCGCCGTCGGCGCCCGCCGCGTCGCGCGCGTAGGCCAGGGTGGTCGAGAGGCCGCCGCCGCCACCACCCAGGACGGCGAAGCGGGTCCGGCCGCCGCCGCCGCGCCGGCCCGCGCGGTCGCGCTCGCCCCCACCGGCCGACAACGCCCAGCCCCCCCTGCGCAGGACGCCGGCCATGCCGGTGAAGGACCGCCGACGCGGGCGTCCCGCGTATGGCCGCCACCCCTCCCCGCCCACGTCCAGCGCGCGGGAGGCCGAGGGCGGCCCCGTGCGTCCCGCCGCGCCGAGCAGCTGGCCGCATCCCGCCTGCACCGTGAGCTGTCCCAGCGCCAGCTCGCCCGGGGCGCCGTCGAGCGCGACGTGCCACGCCGTCCGCGTCTCGTCGCGCGCGATGCGTCGCAGGGCACGCACCCGCCAGATCTCCCCCGCGGCACCGGCGCGGCTCCAGCGCGCGGCGGGAGTCGTGCCCCCTTCGAAGCGCCAATCCGCGGGGAGGTGCCAGGCGACATCCGTTTCTAGTGGTGAAGCCTCCTCGCCGGGCGCCCAGGCCAGGTCTTCGAGCAGGGCCGTCAAGCTGTCGGCATCGGCACTCTCGTGGACGCCCTGCGCCGGGGCCGCCGTCGACGACAGGAGACCGGCCACGAGCAGAGCGGCGACACGGCGCCTCAAGGCCGGACCCTTCCGAGCAGCAGCATCCAGCGGTGGGTGATGCCCAGGGCGGGATGGCAGAGATGCGAACTGCGCAGGACCAGGCCGCCCCGCGCCCAGGCCGTGGTCAGGCCCAGGGTGCCCGTGGCCGGCTCGCCCAGCAGGCCGAGAGCCAGGCCCGGGACGCATCGCGCCAGCAAGGCGACGCGCGCCGTGGGCGCGTCCACGCGCCGCCTGTCCACCGCCAGGGCCCAGGCCAGCCTCCCCCTGCGGCCCCGCAGCTCCAGCCAGCGCCGGCGGCGGGCGCGACCATCTTCCCGGCCCAGGACCAGGGGCGCGGCCAGCACGTCGATCTCCAGCCCGGCACCCAGGGATGCCCGCAGTCCCGGTACCAGTTCGTGGCAGGCGGGCGACGGTACGCCCCACGTCTCGCTGCGGCGTCGCGTCCAGACGAGGCGGACGCCCGGGCCGTGCCCCCACCCCGCCTCCACCCTCAGGCAGCGTTCACGCCAGACCTCGCCGCCGAGGATCTGCCAGCTCGCGGCCAGCCGGATACGGCCCCGGGACATCTCGAATCCCAGGTACCGCTGGTCGAGTTCGGGCATGGCGAAGAGGCGTCCGGACCCGCAGGTCGCGAAGGCGGCCCGTGACCGCGTCGGCGCGTCGGCGGTGACGGCCGCCGTCCAGACCGCCGGCAGCAGCCAGCCCTCCTCGAGATCCTGTCCGCAGCTCGAGGAGATCGTCCCCGTCAGGAGCAACAGGACGACGAACAGCAGCCAGCCCGGCGGGGCCCTCACGGCCCGTCCCCGGGCGTCCATACGACCAGCGCCTTGTGGCGTCGCAGGCGCGCCCCATCCGCGCCGCGGACCGTGAGCAGGGCGATCAGGGGTGCTGACGGCAGCGCCCGTCCCTGGTCGTCACGGCCGTCCCAGGCGATGCGCCGGGGCCCCGCGCCCAGGTCATCCCCGCCCAGATCACGGACGCGCATTCCAGTAAGATCATATATAACAGCCCTCCACGAGCACTCGTTCATGTGGAGCTGGAATAGGAGACGCACGCCTGCGTCGGCCGTCGTCACGACCAGGGGCGCATCGGCGGGCGGGGCGGCCTCGAGGGCGTTCGCGCAACCGGGCGTGGACCCGACCGTGGCCGTGCTCGCGCGCCACAGGCGCAACCCGTGGCCGGCCGGCAGCAGGCCGCTGCGTTCGAGGCTGCGGCCGGCGGCCACCTCGGCGCCGGCCCAGCCCACGGTCGCGTGGTCGAGGACCGTGCCGTCGGCCGCCAGCAGGTGGACCCGGTCGGCGTAGGTGCGAGCGGCGGGCGGCGTGTTGTTGAGGGTGGGCCAGGCGCCGACGCATTCCTCGGCGAAGAAGCCGGGATCGACCCGGGGGCAGGGCCAGGCCCCGCTGTCCTGGAGTCCCCGGCACCAGTCGGCGAAGGTCGCCGCCGACTGGACGATGACCACACGTTCACCGGGAGCCAGTTCGCGCGGCGGCAGGGCGCGGGCGGCACCGTCCGCGTCGCGCAGGGCGTGATCGCCGAGGTCCACCGGCGCGTCGCCGGCCGCCAGCACCTCGACCCACTCGCAGGATCCGCTCGCCGGAGCCGCCATCACCTCGGTCAGCACCAGCGGGGGCAGATCGCAGAGGTAGGCGCCGAGCGGCACCGCCAGGGGCACGGCCGGCGGAGCCAGGGGCCAGATCAGGTGCAGGTCGTGCGAGCCCCGTCGCGCGGGTCGCCAGTGGAAGACGACCAGACCCTGCGCTTCCGGCTCCAGGCGCGCGCAGACCGTCGCGGCCAGTTCGGCACCTGCCCCGTCGCGCAGCGACACCTCCGCCGCCGGCAGGGCAGACAGGCCGCTGCCCCGGTAGGCGACGGTGACCACCACCGCGTCGCCGGGCGCGGCCAGGTTCGGCGGTTCGGCCGCGACCTCGACGATCTCCAGGCCGAAGGCGGGGTAGTTGGGCGCCCCCGGCGTGGGGACGTCGAGCACGTGCCAGTCCAGGTCGTTGCGGTCGGTGTCGTGGCCGTCGGGCCGGCGCGCCAGGGCGTCCCCGGGGGCGCCCGGGTGGGGCAGTCCCTCGTAGAGCGCCGGCCAGTCCAGGTCCCCGTAGCCCAGCAGGTCGAGCACCTCGCCGTCGCGCAGCAGGCGGAGCGCGTCTGGGCCGTTCTGCAACCCCAGGGAGGCCACGGCGTCCGGCGGCGCGCCCTGCCAGCCCTGGTCGACCACCAGGAAGACACCACCCGCGGAGATGGAGTCGGCGGGACCGCCCGTCCACCGCCCCTCCCAGACCTCCCCCACGGCACCGTTGGCGAACTGCAGGCGCACCCCCGCCAGGGACGCCGCCGCGGTGCCGCCGTTGTGGATCTCCACGAACTCGCGGCCGCCGTCGGCGCCGTCGGGATCGTAGACGACCTCGTTGAGGCGGAGCGAGGCTCCCGCCACGGCCGGCAGCAGGAGCAGCAGTGCGGCGCGCTCGAATAGCGTGAACAGAGGCGGTGTCCGATCCGGGAGGTCGGATGGAAGCCGGCTAGAGCATGCCCTCGGCGCGGCGCAGGATCCACTCCAGCCCGAGCAGGACGAGGACCAGCAGCAGCAGGGGCCAGCCGGCCCAGAGACTCAGCTCCTCGCTGCGATCGATCCGCGCGGCAGCCCAGTCGATCCCGTCGAGGGCGGCCGACAGGCGGGGCGCGAGGCCCTCCGCATCGGCGGCGGAGACCGCGACGCCGCCCCAGCGACGGGCCAGGGCGCGCAGGTGCCGGCGGTCCTGCCAGGTCTGCATCTCTTCCAGGGCCGACGGCACCACCAGGAAGGGGCGGGCCGGGCCGGCCACGGAATCGGTGCCGGCGTAGACGGGCTGCACCTCGTAGCGGGCGGGCGGCAGGGGCGGCAGCGTGGCGCGCGCGCGTCCCGGCCGGCCCGGGACATCGTCGAGACGGAAGGTCCGCGCCTCGGCGCCGTCCGCGTCGTCCAGGCGCGAGAGACGGAGCGAGACGGGCTGGCGCCGGCCCTCCCCCCGCATGTCCCGGCCCTGGGTCTCCAGGGTGATGGGTTCGCCCTCGCGGTACAGGTTGCGATGGCCGGCGATGGTCACGCCCGCGAGGCTGCGGCCCATGGCCGTCCACACGAGCAGGTTCCGCGCCAGCCGCGCGGCCGCGTGCTCGCGCGCCTCGCCGTGGACCGCGGACGGCTGCCAGAAGTACAGCGACCACAGGTCGGGCGAGGCGAACCAGGTGACCGGTCCCTGTCCCGTGTCGACGGTCAGCAGCAGGGGCAGAGTGGTCGTGCCGCCCCGCAGGGGCCGCGCCGAGAGGAGCTCGACGGCCTCGGGCGCCGCGTCAGCGCGCAGGAGGTCTCCCAGGGGGGGCAGATCGGCGAAGGGGCTCGCGTCGGCCGGCGCATCCAGGTGCGAGAGCAGCGGATGGCCCATGACGCCGTCGGCTGCCACCGGCAGCCACTGTCCCGCCGCGGGCGACACGCCGCCCGTCACCGGCAGCACGTCGGCCAGGTCGCGGGGCGGGCCGTCGGGCCCGTGGGGCGGCAGCACGAGCAGGCCGAGGCCACCGCGCACCGCCTCGGCCAGGGCGGGCCAGGCGAGGACGCCGTCCAGACCCGCCGTGCCGGCCAGGACGACGCCGTCCCACGCGCGCCAGGCGGCCGCGTCGGCGGGCGGGCGCCAGGCGACGGCGCTGTCGGCGAGCACGAAGCCCTCGGGGCCGGGATGGGCCACGTCCAGGCTCAGCCGCGGCTCCGAGAGCGCGGCGTTGGCCAGGGCCCGCACGTTCCAGTCGGGACGGCCGGAGAGCAGCAGCAGGCGCGACCGCTCCTGCCGCACGGCAATGGCCAGGGACGAGCGGTTGTTGGCGAGGTAACGCTCGTTGTCGTCGGGCGCCACGATGAGCTCGTAGAGATTGAGGCCCTGGCGCCCGGCCTCGAAGGAGAGTTCCAGATGCGCGCTCTCGTCGTCGGCCGACGGCGTCGCTTCCGCGGTCGCCAGGGTGTCCCCGTCCTGGACCAGATGCACGGCGATCGTCCGCTCCCGCGCCGCGGGCATCATGCGCATTCCCACGGTGGCCTCCACGACGATCTCGTCCCCCTTGAAGGCGGCGTCGGGATAGCGGAGGTCCTGCAGGTGGAGGTCGGGCGGACCCTCGGGATCGCCGATCCCCACCAGGATGGCCGCGACGCCTCCGGCGGGCGCCAACCCGTTCCACTCCGGCGCGGCGGCGGTTTCGTGACCGTCGGTCAGCACCACCACGGCCCGCAGGGAGCGATCGGCCCATTCCCGCGCCAGGCCGGAGACGAGACCGCCCAGGTCGGTGCCGTGCTCCTGCGGCGGCGCCTCTGCGACGCCGGGCGACCAGGCGACGGCTCCGGAGAGGCCGTTCCCGCGCAGGTGGGCGACCTCGGCGCCGGGAGCCCGCACCGCGAGCAGGGAATCCACGACCGTGGCCGCGCGGGCCGCCCAATCCCAGCGGCTCGCCCCGCCGGGGGCGTCCCGCAGGGCCATGCTCGCCGAGTCCTCGGCGACCACGACCACCGTCGGCGGCAGGTCGCGCCGGCCCAGCCTGAGTACCGACGGGCCGGCCAGGGCCCAGATGAGCAGGGAGATCGCGGCCACGCGCAGGCCCGTCAGCAGACGCCGGCGGGCCGTGGCGGCGCGCGGTTCGGTCAGAAGATAGTGGCGGCGGATCCAGAGACCCGCCGCCACGGCGAAAACGACCAGCATCGGCCCCAGGTAGAGGGGGATGGCCCAGGTCAGTTCCACGCTACTCGTTCCTGATGGCCGCGTGGGCCGCCGCCAGGCGCGCGATGGGCACGCGGAACGGCGAACAGCTCACGTAGTCCAGCCCCACCCGGTGGCAGAAGTCGACCGAGTCGGGGTCTCCCCCGTGCTCGCCGCAGATGCCCAGGTGCAGGTCGGGGTTGGTCTGGCGGCCCTTCTCCACGGCCATGGCCACCAGCTGGCCGACGCCGTCCTGGTCGAGCTGCTGGAAGGGATCCGAGGGCAGGACCGACTTGTTGACGTAGTCGGGCAGGAAAACGCCCGCGTCGTCGCGGCTGTAGCCGAAGGCCATCTGCGTCAGGTCGTTGGTGCCGAAGCTGAAGAAGTCGGCGTGATCGGCGATCTTGTCGGCCAGCAGGGCCGCCCGCGGGATCTCGATCATGGTCCCGATCAGGTAGTCGACCTCCGCGCCCATCTCCTCCATCACGCGCTTGGCGGTGGCGATGGCCATCTCGCGCAGGATGGACAGCTCGGGCACGGTCCCCACCAGCGGGATCATGATCTCGGGCTGGACGTCGACACCCTGGCCCTTGACCGTGACCGCGGCGCGGATGATGGCCTCCACCTGGATCTCGTAGATCTCGGGATAGGTCAGGCCCAGCCGGCAGCCGCGGTGGCCCAGCATGGGGTTCATCTCGTGGAGGGCATCGATGCGCTCCTCGAGCACCTCGACCGACACGTTCAACTCGCCGGCGAGCTCCTTGATCTCCGCGGTCTGCTCGTGGGACGGCAGGAACTCGTGCAGGGGCGGATCGAGCAGGCGCACCGTCACGGGGTAGCCGTTCATGGCGGTGAAGATGCCCTCGAAATCGGCCTGCTGCAGGGGCAGGATCTTGGCCAGCGCCTTGCGGCGTCCGGTCTCGCCGTCGGCCAGGATCATCTCGCGCATCTTCTTGATACGGTCCTCGCCGAAGAACATGTGCTCGGTGCGGCAGAGGCCGATGCCCTTGGCGCCGAAGGTGCGGGCCTGCTCGGAGTCGTGGGGCGAGTCGGCGTTGGTGCGCACGCCCAGGCGACGCCGGGCGTCCGCCCAGTCCATGATCTTCTGCAGGTTGGGATCCTCGAGGCTGGGCGCCACCAGGGGCACCTTGCCGTCGATGACCTGGCCCTGGGTGCCGTCGATGGTGATCAGGTCGCCGGCCTTGAAGGTCTTGCCGCCGATCTGCATGCTGCCGTCGCGGTAGCTCACCTTGAGCTCGCCGCAGCCGGCCACACAGGGCTTGCCCATGCCGCGGGCCACCACGGCCGCGTGGCTGGTCATGCCGCCGCGCGAGGTGAGGATGCCCTCGGCGCTGTACATGCCCTCGATGTCCTCGGGGCTCGTCTCGCGCCTGACCAGCACGACCTTGCGGCCGGCGGCCACGGCCGCCACGGCGGCCTCGGCCGAGAACACGATCTCGCCCTGGGCCGCGCCCGGCGAAGCCGGCAGGCCCTTGCCCAGTTCCTTGATCTCGGCCTTGGGATCGATCTGGTCGTGCAGGAGCTGGTCCAGATGCTCGGGCTCGACCGCCAGCATGGCCTCGTCGATGGACATCAGGCCCTCGGCCTGCATCTCGGCGGCGACGCGGACGGCGGCCTTGCCGGTACGCTTGCCGTGGCGGGTCTGGAGCATCCACAGACGGCCGTCCTGGATGGTGAACTCGATGTCCTCCATGTTGTGATAGTGGCTCTCGAGCTTCTGGCGAATGCCGCAGAGAGAGCCGTAGGCCTCGGGCATGATCTCCTCGAGGGTCGGCAGGTCGCGGATGGGATTGCCGGTGGGCAGGTTGTCGCGTCCCTCGTTGTTCAGGGCCTGGGGCGTGCGCGTGCCGGCCACCACGTCCTCGCCCTGGGCGTTGACCAGGAACTCGCCGTAGAAGAAGTTCTCGCCGGTGGACGGGTTGCGCGTGAACGCCACCCCGGTCGCCGAGTTGTCGCCCATGTTGCCGAAGACCATGGTCTGGACGTTGACCGCCGTGCCCATGTCGTGGGGCAGGTGGTTCAGGTTGCGATAGCTGATGGCGCGCGGCACGTTCCAGCTGCTGAAGACGGCCTCGATGCCGCCCCACAGCTGCTCCATGGGATCTGTGGGGAAAGCCTTGCCGGTCTCATCCTTGACGATCCCCTTGAAGGTCTCGATGAGCCCCTTCAGGTCGTCCACGTTCAGGTCGGTGTCGAGCTTGACGCCGCGGTCGTCCTTGAGCTCGTCCAGGGCATCCTCGAACTTCTCGCCCTCGACGCCCATGACCACGTCGCCGTACATCTGTACCAGGCGCCGGTAGCTGTCGTAGGCGAAGCGCTCGTTGCCGGACTTGGCGATGAGGCCCTTGATGGTCTCGTCGTTGAGGCCGATGTTGAGCACCGTGTCCATCATGCCGGGCATGGAGATCTTGGCGCCCGAACGGCAGGAGAACAGCAGGGGATCCTCGGGGTCGGCGAAGCGCTGGCCCATGATCTCCTCGACCTTGGCGATGTTGGCCTGCACCTCGGCCTTCAGGCCCTCCATGATACCGGGGTCCTTCAGGTATCCGATGCAGCATTCGGTCGTGAGGGTGAATCCGGGGGGCACGGGGATGCCGATACGGCTCATCTCCGCCAGGTTCGCGCCCTTGCCTCCGAGCAGGGCCTTCTGGTCGCCCTTGCCCTCGGCTTCACCGTTACCGAAGAAGTACACTTGCTTTGCGGACATCGCTAAATCCTCCAGATGTGAGCCACTACGCTCGGTTCGGGCGCACGGATACCGCGACCAATGAAGAGGCCCGGCGCGCGCACCGGGCCCAATATGGTCAAAGCGCCGGGGGAATGCAATCCCCGCGAAGCTACCTGATGATCACGACCTTGCCGAAGAAGGTCTCCCGCTCGGGCATGACGACCTTGTAGATGTAGACCCCCGAGGCCAGGAGCTCGTCGCCGTTGCGGGTCGTCCAGGCGATGATGTCGCCGTTCTGGTTTTCGGGCCCCAGATCGGCGACCAGGTCGCCGTCCAGGGTGAAGACCTGCACGCGGCTCTCCGGAGGCAGGTTCTTGAATCTCACGTCCTCGCCCTCGGCCCCCGAGAAGCCGCTGTCCAGCCGCAGCGGATTCGGGTAGGCGAAGATTTCCGGGCCGGCCAGCGGATCGACCGCGTCCTGGTGGACGTAGAGCTGGGTCCGGTTGCCCTCCCCTCCGAAGGACGAGAGCGGATCGCCCGTGAAGCGCGCCGAATAGAGCTGTTCCGCCGACAGGGAGTTGGGCGACTGGGACGCGATGTTGCCGTAGTCGAAGGTGGTCACCGCGTAGTTGTAGGTGAAGCCCTCGTAGACGTCCTCGTCGAAGAAGGTCACCTCCCCGGGGACGCTGAAGTCGAAGCAGGCCGCCCGCTTGTCGGCGTAGCAGTTGGGCAGCACGTTGTAGCTCTCGTCGCCGCAGAATCCCTCGATGCAGGTCTCGGGGTTGTTCTTGTCGAAGACCCCGAGCAGCTCCATCTCGTCGGGAGCGGTCACGTCGCTGCGCCACACCGCGTAGCCCTGGAAGTCCTGGAGCACGATGGTGAAGTTCGTCAGCGGCTCGAAGGCGCCGGCGCCGAAGGAGACGAACACGCCCATGTCGATGTCCCGGAAGTCGGCCTCGGTCTGGGACTCGACGATGGTGTCGCTCAAACGGATCGCCGTGTCTGGCGTGTAGATGCCGCCGCCGTAGGTGCCGAGCAGGTAGTCGACGCCGTCGATGTCCGAGACCAGGAGCCGGTCGTAGTTGCGGATCCCCGTATCGGCGACGGCCGCCAGGCTCCAGGCCGTGTCGCCGAGGGCGCAGGACAGGACGCCGAGCCCGTCCACGGTCCCCATGTAGATCCCCGCGTCCTGGTCGACGGCGAAGCTGTTGACCGGCGGGAAGCCCTCCTGTTCGGGCCACTCGATGTCACCCCCCAGGCGGATCCAGGTCTCCCCGTGGTTGGGCGTCCACCACATGCCGGAGGAGCGTGTGCCGACGGTCAGGTCGTCGGGATCGGCGGGATCGGACAGGACCGCGTAGACGTCCTTGGGCTGGGAATCGGGATTCAGCAGCGAGTTCCAGATCCACGACCATGTGTTGCCGCCGTCGAGGGATTCGTAGAGGCCGAAGTCGTCCAGGCCGACCAGCAGGCCGTCGGCGCCGCGATCCAGGATGGTGTTCACCGCGGGCGCCACGTTCTCGCCGCCGGTCGGGAAGTTCGACGACACCAGGAAGGTGATGAGCTGGTCGTAGCTCACGCCTCCGTCGGCGGAGCGGAAGAAGCCCAGGTTGTCGATGGCCACGTACAGCCGGTCCGTGGCGGCCCAGGACAGGGCCGACACGCTGCGCAGCGACCACGAGCCCTCGTCGGAGAACTCGGACTGGTACTGCGTGAAGGAGAGGCCGCCGTCGCGCGTCACGAAGAGGCCGTCCTTCACGGTGCCGACGGCGAACACGTCCGCATCGTCGGGCGAGAAGGCGATGACCGTGATGCCGACCTCGTCGATCGATCCGTCCACGAAGATGTCCTCGGCGAGCCGGGTCCATTCTCCGCCCGCGCCGGAATGGCGCCACAGCCCCCGTGAGAGCCGTCCCTGCAGGGTCGCCAGCAGGCCGCCGCCGGCAACCGGCGACTCCGCCAGGTGCCGTATGTCGGTCCGGGGCAGGTAGACCGGAAGGCCGTCGTTGTACTTGTCCCAGGCGGCGCCCGTGTAGGCGAGCAGGCCGCCGTTGTCGCTGAGGTTGATCTCGCCGATGATGCGGCCCGTCTGGGCCTGGTTCCGGTTGGACCAGTCGACGATGACGCTGATGGCGCCGGAAGCGCCCACCTCGCCCCCGAAGAGGCACAACATGTTGAGTTCGCGGTCGGCATGGGCGGCGTAGAAGCCGTCGAGCACGACGGGCACCGCGACGCCCTCGGTGTCCGTGACCGCGGCGCAGGTCGTCACCTCGTCCGACACCTCGGGCCAGGTGATGTCGACGCCCCTGCGGCCCTCGACCGAATACGCGACGCTGATGGAGGCGGGGGACATGAGCTCCAGGATGTCCTCGGCGCAGTCGCTCGGACTCGTCTGGGCCCGGCCGACCGCGGCCAGCGAGCAGATCCCCGCCAGGAGCAGCACGACCGTGACAGCGCGTCTCTTCATTTGCAATTCCCTCTCTTGTCTGTGGCGGACTCGCCGGCGGCGCCGGTCCTCCGCGTCGACGGAACCGTATCCAGGCGACCGGGTCGCATCTACGGCGCCACCGTCAGGCCGAAGTGTTCGCCCAGGACCCAGAGGATGGCTTCCTTCATCTTGTCGTGGTCGTACATGTGCGGATCGAATCCCCACACCACGTCGGCGAGACCGCTGGGCTTGGTGGTGGTGGCCATGTAGGAGAACACGCCCACCGGGACGCCGTCGTTGTGCGTCCGGCCCGTGGCCTGCGAAGTGGCGAGTTCGCCGCAGATGAAATCCGGGTCGAAGTCGGGGTAGTCGTCGTCGCCGTGCAGCAGGTGCTGGTCCAGGATGTAGTCGTAACGGGTGTAGGCGTGCCACATGGGCTCGATGACGGCCGATCCGTCGGGCATCGTCTGGGGATACCAGCTCGTCGCCCGGGCCGTGATGTTCACGTTGAAATACTCGTCGAACTCGCCGAACACGTAGGGCACGTTGATCGGCGGGATGCCGCCCTGGTGATCGACGTGGTCGATGACGTCCCAGACGAGGATCGTGTCGCTGAAGGCGGTGCCGCTGATGTGCTGGTTCTTGAAATCGGGATCGAGGATGAGGCCTTTGGTCCCCACGCAGCGCAGCTTGATGTCCCGGATGCCCGAGCCGCAGCTCGACGGCGTGTTGTAGAACTCGCGCGGCTGCATGACCGAGGACACGGAGATGCCGAGGCCGCGATACGGGTACTGCAGGACGCCGAGGACGGTCAGGCTGCCGTCCACTTCCTCGCGGGTGTCGAAGCTGCGGGCGTAGACGCCGTCGATCCCGCAATTCTGGATGGACTCGTCGGTGTTGTAGATGATGGGATCCAGCCACTGGGTTCCACGGTAGTCGGTATGGTGGAAGTTCCGGATGGCCCCGTTGCCGTTCAGGAAGACGTTGCCCACGTTGGCCTGGTAGGTGTCGAGCCAGACGTAGGCCTCCACCGGGATCGGATCCTCGTCCTCGCCCTGCTCCACGTAGCGGCCCTGGAAGTTCTGGGCGATGTAGGCGTCCGGATTGAAGCGTGAGGCCCAGATCAGGTTCTTGTAGGCGACGACGTCGCGGTAGCCCCAGGCGCCGAGCTGTTCCTCGTTGTCGAGGATGTCGCGGGTGGGATTGAAGCCCGAGATGCTGGCGCCGAGGGTCAGCACGTCCTCCCAGAAGGCGTCGCGGTAGATGTCGTTGTCGTAGGCGATGTTGCCCGACTCGTCGGGCCAGGCGTTGCTCACCACGTCGCGTACGTCGTCGATCAGCAGCAGGGGCAGCTGATCCGCGGCGTCGGGCACGGGCACCACGTTCAGGTAGAAGGTGTAGCGGGACAGGAGCCCCGAGTTGTCCTGGCACTCGATGACCAGGAAGTGCGAGCCGGAGTCGAAGACCTTCAGGTCGGACTCCAGGTGCGCGTCCGTCATGCCGAACTGCGTCACCCAGCCCTCGTCGTTGTCGTCGGTCAGATCCTCCACGTCCCAGCCGTAGCGGAAGCCGGCCACGATGCCGCCGTAGCTGTCGGCCGACGCGGTCCACTCGAAGCGCAGGGGCTGGTTCTGGGCGATGTCCAGGGTGGTGGTCGGGTACAGGCCCTGGCCCTGGGCGGTGCCCAGGTAGCGCTCGCGGACGGTGATCGTCGGCGACTCGATGTCGTTCACGAAGAAGTTCTTCACCGTGTTGCCGTAACTGCGGTCCAGCGACACGGCTCCCGCCGTGTCCTGGGCCTGGATGGCGAACAGGTAGTGCTTGAGGCGCCCCAGGTCGTCGTTCTTCTCGGCGGTGAAGCTCTGGGCCCGGTCGTCGGGATCGTTGAGGTACGGGACCCAGTCGCTCCAGCGCGGGTCGTCGAAGCGGATCAGGGTGTCGCCCACGGTCAGGTACTCGTTGCGGGTCGACAGGTACACCTCGTCGCCGAAGATGTTGTGGTAGAGGGCGTCCCGGATCATGTAGCGGATCCGGGTCGGCGTACCGAGTTCGAAGTCCGGATCCGTACCCGTCCACTTGACCAGAAAGGAAGGCGGCACCGGCTTGGACTCGGAGCTGACGGCGCTCAGCGACGGCGGCGCCGTCAGATAGACCGTGGGCGCGAAGGTCGTCGCCGTGAAGGTGATCATGGCCGGCGTGGGATCCACGGCGCCCGCGTCGTCCACCGCGCGCACGAAGAGGGTGTGCGGCTGGTAGAAGCGCTGCAGGTCGTCCGGCAACTCGTAGTCGTCGATGAAGTTCGACGAGTCGGCGCTGACGAAGAAGATGGAGTCCGTGGTGGTGGTGTAGTGCCAGGGGTGGATGGTATCGCCCGTGGCCGGATCCACCGTGAGGGTGTCGCTCACGCTGATGCCGTCGTCGCCGTTGGTGCTGATCTTCCACTCGTAGCCCTCGATGCGTCCGTCGGGATCGGCGCCCGACCAGAAGAACTCCACGAAGAAGTCCGTCTCGCGCAGGTACGGTGGCGTGCCCGTGATATAGGTGTCGGGCACGGCGTTGATGACCTCGATGCCGCCGAGTTCCGTAGACGGCGAGCAGCCGCCGATCGTGAAGACGGCATATAGCGTGGCGAGCGTCAGGGCCGCCGCTGCGATTCTCATTCCTCGTGCCAAGTCCTACCTCCTGCCAGGTCGGCTCCGCCGTCGCCGGCGGGCCGGATTCGTGCAGGTAACATCATTCGGGGACCGGGAAGATGTCCCCCTGGGCCGATACCATGTAGATCACGTACTTCTTCTCGAAGGGTTCGCTCTGCGCCGCGTAGTTGTCGAATCTCGGGCGGCCCGCGTCGCCCACGTAGAATTCATCGCAGCTCTCGCCGTGCACCTCGGGTACCCGCAGCAACGTGTAGTACACGTAGGCGCAGCGGTCGGGGCGGTAGAACCCGTCGGTGGCGTCCCGGTTCATGACCGTCGCCCGGTTGGGGCCGAGCTGCAGGGTCGTCAGGTCGAAGGCGTTCTGGAGTTGCGACTGGCTCCAGTTCGGATGCGTCGCCTCCAGGAAGTCCCTGTAGATGTCCGTGCCCGCGGCCACCATCAACTGGGGCACGAAGACCTCGATGCGCAGGCGCCACACGCCGTTGTCGTCGTAGTTGAGGCCGTAGTCCTCGTTGAAGGTGTACGAGATCTGGGTCAGGTCGTCGAAGCCGCCGCCCTCGCGCAGGGAGTTGCTGATCGAGTCGCGGTCCGAATAGACCTCGTAGCGCCACGAGAAGGCCCGGTCGGCCGGGTCGCCGTGCGTGGCTCCCAGGGGCTCGGTCCGGGGATAGAAGAGACGCTCCTCCGGATGATCCTCCGCGTAGAGCAGCAGTTCGTACTCGAAGAAGTGGCCGCCGATGGAGTCCAGGCCGGTGGTGTTGACGGGACGCTCGTGCCAGACGGCCTCGCTGATGGGATCGTACCAGATGTTGATGGGCAGGAAGTTGACCTGCCGCAGGCTGGTCCACTCCGGGTGCCCGGGCACCGGGGCGCCGGTCATGGAGCAGTAGAAGGTGTCGACCTCGGCCTCGCAGAGGTCCGTGTGGTAGCCGCTGGGCGCGTCGTCGGTGACGACCTCCACGCACTGCATCTCGGGCGCGTAGTTGGCGTGGAAGGGGAAGACGTCCGGGGTGCCGTCGCGGCGATTATGCTCGTCGACGGTACGCATGCTCACTTCGTAGTCGTAGGGACCGACGATGAAGCTGGCCGTGTCGCTGCTGCCGATGGCCGGATTCGTGAAGTCGTCCCAGACGCTGTTCACGGCCTCGGTGTACTGGGTCGCGAAGCGGTAGATGGTGTTCTCGCCGCCGCGGTACTTGCCCTCGGCGTCGAACTTGGCCTGGAACTTGACACCGAAGTCCGCGGCCTCCTCGTCCGGAAGGTCGGCCTTGCGGATGTCGCGGTGATCGTCCCAGCCGATGCTCTTGAAGACCGCGATCGAGCGCTGCGGGATGCGCGCCTCCTCGGCGAAGACGGTCGACGTGACCGCGCCGTCGGGCGCGTGCACGATGTAGTAGGGATACACCCGCGGCGATCCGGGAGCGAAGGGATCGTCCTCGTCGTAGAACGGGTCCTGCACGCTGCGCAGGATCGTGGTCTGCGGATCGTAGTTGATGACGAAGTTCAGGGGCTGCCGGTCGCTGGGGATCTCCACGCCCGCCACGTCGATCGTGTTCACCAGCAGGGTGTGGACGCTCGGCGTCAGGCGCCGCAGGAACACGTCGGAGCCCGAGTTGTCGCAGGCGAACTCGAGGTGGTTGATCTCGCTGAAGAACGACACCTGCTGGTTGGTCGTCTCGTCCAGGCGGCTGGGATTCCAGCAGTCGCGCGTCACGTCGTCGCAGTCCACGTCCAGGGGCAGGCGGAACTTGAAGCCGTAGAGGCCGTCGATGACGCCCACGGTGTCCGTCTCGGCCAGCAGGGCCTGGCTGAAGGTCTCGGAGTTGGGGCTGCCGCCGCGCCAGCTGAACTCGAAGGGATGGCCGTAACCGATGGTGTCAAGCTCGGCGAAGCGTGTCTCGTCCGACTGCACGTCGGAGTCGAAGAACTCGATGAAGGGCGTGCCCAGGGCGTTGCTGATGAAGTACAGCCGCGCGGGCGTGCGGTCGAAGTCGCCGCGGTCGTCGACGGCCACGATGTGGAAGGTCTTGTCCGCCGACGTGATCGAACCCTGCTGGATCTGGAAGTCGAACACGGAGTCGGTCTTCGTGGTCCAGTAGCCGATGTCGAGCGTCTCGCTGAACTCGGCGGGATTGAAGCGGGTGTCTTCCTCGTCCTCGTCCGTGGCCGGGTCCTGGATGGTGCCGTCGGTCAGCGCCCAGACGAAGCGTTCGACATGACCGTCGCGGTCGGTCCCGGACCAGAACAGGTGGTAGTGGAACTGACCGCCCTGTCCCTCCTGCGGAGCGCCGACGATGAAGGTCTCGGGGGGATGGTTCACGATGACCGCTTCGGGCTGGAAGGCCCGGCACCCGAAGAGAGCCACCATGGCGAGGACCGTGACGACGATGAGCGCGCTGGCGATGCGCCGACGTGAAAGCATGCTATGCTCGCCTTTCAAGCAACAGCCCGAAATCCCGGGACACAGCCGGACGACAGCAAGGTCCGGCACGGTATCCTGGACATAGAAATCACCCATGTCTCGGCAGTGGGGGTAACGCCAAGACTGCTTGTCAAATATAGGGATAAGCTCTCGACGGTGTCAACTTCTACTTTGGCTGCGGGATACGCGAGCGGGCGCCGTGGAGCGGTCCGTCCGCAGTCGCGTGTAAACATTGCAGCAACGGCCGGGGCAGGTCCTCCTCCCCCGGCCGCGGCACGAAAAAAGGGAGCGACCCCGAGGGGTCGCTCCCGGTCGATGGACCGAAGGTGAATTACTTCACCAGAGCCATCTTGTTGACGACGGACTTGCCAGCGGTCTTGGTCTCGTAGAAGTAGACACCAGAGGCCACGGACTGCCCGCGATCATCGCTGCCGTCCCACTCGACGACCTGCGGACCGGCGTCCACAGTCTCGTTGACGAGGGTACGAACCAGCTCGCCGCGAACGTTGAAGATCTTCAGCGACACGTGTCCGCGGACAGGCGCGCTGAACTCGATCTTCGTGATCGGGTTGAACGGGTTCGGCCAGTTCTTGGCATAGAACGGCTGCTGGATATCCACACCGGTACCCGGACCGAAGGTATCACAGATGCCCGGATCGGCGTAGAAGTGCTGGAGAACCTGGCAAAGCACGTCGACGCGAACCGCGAACGGAGCCTCGACCTTGCTGTACGGAGTGTACCAGGAGTTCAGGTCCACAGGACAGACGACGACCTTGGCCGTGGTCGGCAGGTTGTTGGCGACCATCGCGGCATAGCCGGGATAGGCGCCGGTGCCACCGTCGGGATCCAGGAACTCGGCCACCCGGAAGGAGGGCCCGGCCTCGACGATCCCGTCGAACTGCTTGAAGTTCGGGCAGGAACCGTAGGCGACGAACTCGTAACCCACGTCCAGACCCGAGCCGTTGGCCACGGGAGCGACCGTCGGAGCGGACTGGCCGTCGATGGAGAGGCGAATGTCGTCGTCGACGAAGTTGACACCGAAGAAGTTGTTCACCATCGAGACGCCGCTGCCGTCGGCCTCGGCGAAGATGCCGCCGATGAAGCCGTCGCCGGTGGCGAACAGGTTGCCGCCACCCAGCATGTAGCCCTTCACCAGACCGATGTCGTCCGAACCGTCACCGTCGAACGGATCCTCGACGCCCGGGACCTTGGTACCGGTCATCGTCACACCGTCCAGATCACCGGCCGTGTACAGCAGGTGATCGTACAGCCCGAGGTTCCCCACGGTACATGTGGAACCCAGACCGTTACCGGTGCCCGAGGAGGGACCGTTGGTGTAGTACAGGTCGTACTCCACGCCACGCTCCAGGCCCAGGGCCTTGAGCGAGCCTTCCCACTCGTTCTCGCCGCCGCGGTCGCCGAAGTCGTTCCAGAGCAGGATGTCAGGAACGTCGTCGACGGTCGTGGACAGTACGGTGGGCAGACAGTGGACCGTGAAGTCGCTCGACCACTGCCAGGGAACGAAGCCCGCATCGCCCTCGAACACGCCGAAGCCCGCAAGGTCTTCGGGTAGGGTCGAGAAGACGGGAGCCTCGACGCCCACGGTGTCGGAGGCCGAGAAGTAGTAGTGCATGACGTCGCCGGGATACATGAAGTCGTAGTCCGGCAGGTTGAAGGACCAACGTCCACCCGCGTACTGCGTCTCACTGATCCAGATGGTGTCGCCAAGAACATAGCCCGAGTAGGGCACGCCGCTGGCACGCCAGAGGGGATCGTCGAAGACCGGGTTGGTCTTGACCTCGTAGTACATGCGCGGACGGGCGTCCAAACCGGAACCGTTGCGGACGGCGTCGATGTTCACGACGATGGAGTCGCCGTGCAGGATGCCGGCGCCATCGGAACCGATGATGTCCTGACCCATGTTGAACGGAACGTCCATGAGACCGAGGTTGCCCCAGTCCATGGTCGTCGGCACACGGGTCGCGTCATGCGGGAAGTTGTCCTGGGCCAGCTCGAACTCGCGGTACGCGAAAGCGGGACCGGCGTAGTCGTAGGCGTGCCAGGACACGTTGTCGTAGTAGGGAGCCGGCGTCGAGGGACCGTAGATGTAAGCGGTCCACGGCGTCGTGACCTCGAGGCTGATCTGGCAATACTCGGCGCCAGGCGTCACGAGGTCGGTCACATCTTGGTGCACGCGGATGTAGTCCGGGCCGCCGTAGTACACGAAGGCACGGTTACGCCACGGCGAGAAGATGAAGCCGTCGGTGCTCGAACGCACGTTCCAGGTGTAGAACTGGCCGGCCATCGACGTCAGGTCGAAGTGACGCATGACGCCGAAGCGGATCTCGTGACCGGCGGTGTTGGGATCGATCGTCATGACAGGCGACCAGATCGCGTTGTCGAGACGGTAATCGATCGTGCCCGCGTACCCGTAGGTGTAGTTGGTCACGTAGCCGCCGGGTCCGTAGTTCCAGACGATGCTGGACGACGGGCCGACGCCCGGGTTCTGACCGTAGTCGATGAAGGCCATCTGGGGCGTCACGTTGTCGATGCAGGGGTCCACGTCGCCAAGCGAGTCCCAGACATCGGCGAAGTCACCGACGTAGGGCACCTGGACGATGTTCCAGTCGATCTGGGAGCCATCCTCGAAGGTGTTGGTCAGACCCTGCTGCTCTTCGGTGCCCTGGTTGAAGTAAACCGAGACATCGTCGATCTGGGTATGGCCGTTGCCGTGATAGCCGTAGACCGTACAGTCGAAGTCGGACACGTACGTGTCGGAGTGGGCCAGCCACCGGAGGTGGACCTGGTCGCCGTCGACGTACTCGCCGCTGGGCAGGTTGACCGAAACGTCCTTGAGGACGTTGGAGTGCAGGCCGGTCATGCCCTCACGGGTGGTGGCGTCCAGGAGGAACTTCTCCATGGAGCCCGTGCCGTCCTCGTACTGCAGGTACAGGTAGTCCCAGTCGGCCTCGGTGTCGACGTTGACATAGGCCGAGACACGGACCGTAGCACCGGCCTCGGTATCGCCAATGGTTCCCCACCAGTCCAGGAACTCGTTGTACTGGTTGGCGTAGCCCTCGAGGCTGCCACCGCAGTCGTACGCGAAGGTCTCACCAGCCCAGTAGGCCTTGTTGCCAGCGCCGTGACCGTTCAGGTTCTCGGCGTTGAAGGTGCTGATGTTCCACTTGGGTGTCAGGTAGGTGTAGTCATGGGACGTCCAGCCCTGCCAGTCACCCTGGGACGGGATCGTGGCGTGGGAGAAGTCCCAGAACCCGATCACAGTGGTGTCGGCCTTGGAGGCCGTGGTGGTGGGCTGATAGCCCGCTTCCTTGTGGACTCTGAGCCCCTCGTCGAAATCGACGGGACCGGCAAAGGCGAAACCGGTGCCAAGGGCGAGAGTCAGTAGAACGAGAGTGAGTTTCCTCATACTTTCCCCCCATCGCTGAGCTAGTCAACAAATGGTGCAGGTGAAAGACTCTGTCTCCGCCGCCCGGCAGACGGGCGGCAAAGACTCGAACAGAGCAGGCAAAAGCAATCCCAGTCACTGGCACAGAGCCGTACTTCAAAGGTCGGGTTGCCATTCCGCTGTGACTGTGACGAGATGACTCGCGATCCAAGCAAGAGTGTCAAGTTAATAGGGACTTACTCGAGTGGAGTCAGGCTCAACGTCACATCGGAAAGCACTTTTGCCCTTGAGTCGCACAGCTGAGAATACTCAAGTGGGTCAACCAAGTCAATAGGATACATAAAAAAAATAGCGACCTGGCAGGAGTTCCAGGCCGCCTGTATTCTCGTTGTGGAGTTGGAGTTACAGGATCGTTAGGAAGACGCCTCAAGCGGAGCCAGTGCATCGAAATCGGCGTATTGTGCAAACAGCCCGTAGATTTCCCTCAAAAAATCGTGTCTCAGCTCTTTCAGGTCCGGATCTTCAACGTTCACACGGACTAAATCGAAGAAACGATCGATGTCCGGTCCCAGGGCCGAGAGGGCGCCGAAGACGGCCTCGTAGTCGCCATCCGCCCTGCGGGAGAGCAGGTCCGGCACGGCCTGCGCCACGCGGTCCCGCAGGTGGCGCTCGGCGTCCTCGGGCAGGTCCGCGAAACCGCGGCCGGCGGCCGAGCGGCCGCCCTCGCGCCAGCGCGCCGCGCTGCCGGCCGCGTCCTCGGCGTCGGGCAGGCCGCCCTCGAGGATGTTGCGGCAGCGCTTGAAGCCCGTGGCGAGCAGCAGGAAGTCGTCCCGGCCGCGGAAGCGGTCGAGGGCCCGGGCCCAGGCCACCGCGTCGGTGGGATCGGCGCCGTGGGCCGGCAGCACCGCGCGCACCGCCTCGGCCGTGAGTCCGAGATCCGTCAGCAATCGCTCGAGTCGCCGGTTGGCGAAGGTGAGCAGGGCGTCCGCGGCCGCGTCCCGCGCCGGGCGGTCGGCCGCTTCGCCGAAGCCGTCGAGGGCCAGGCCGAGGGCCAGGCCGAGATCCAGGCGCAGGCCGTGGTGGATCAGCGTCCGCTGGACGGCCAGGGTGTGGCGGCGCAGGGCGTAGGGATCCTTGGCGCCGGTGGGCACGAAGCCGGCCAGCCAGCAGCCGGCCACCGTGTCGAGCCGGTCGGCGATCGAGAGGGCCGCGGCGAGCCGGTCCTCGGCCACGGCGTCGCCCGCGCCCCGGGGCCGGTGGTAGTGCTCCAGGATGTCGCAGACCTGCGCGCTCTCCCCCGCGGCGGCGGCGTAGCGGGCGCCGATGGTGCCCTCGAGCTTGGTGAACTCCTTGCCGTCGCGGATCATCTCGGTGACCAGGTCGAACTTGCAGATGGCGGCGGCCCGGGCCAGGTCCCCGGGCACCGGCCCGCCGTCGCCCAGGCCGTCGGCCCAGAGGCGGCCGAGCAGCGCGGTCACGCGGTCGATCTTGTCCTTGAGCGAGCCGTAGCCCTCGATCCAGGTCACGTCGGCGAGGCGCTCCACGTGCTGGTCGGGCGTCAGCTTGCGGTCGAACTCCCAGTAGAACAGGGCGTCGCTGAGGCGGGCCACCAGCACGCGCTGGTTGCCCTGGACCACGTTGTCCAGGGAGGTGTCGTCGCCGTCGCGCACGGCCATGAACAGGGGCAGCAGGCCGCCGTCGTCGCCGCGCACCGCGAAGTAGCGCTGGTGGGACTTGAGCGCCGTGACGATGACCTCGGGCGGCAGGGCGAAGAAGTCCTCGGCGTAGCGTCCCGCGAAGGGGGTCGGGTACTCGCAGAGGTCCACGACCTCCTGGAGCAGTTCGGCGTCCTCGATGGGCCGTCCGCCGGTGCCCGCGCAGGCGCGCTCGCCGCCGTCGAGGATCATGCCGCGCCGGCGCTCCTCGTCGACGATCACGCCGTTGTCCGCCAGCAGGTCCAGGTAGGCGCCGGCCGACGCGATCTCCAGTTCCCGGCCGTCGGCCAGGGTGCGGTGGCCGCGGGTGGTCCGGCCCGCTTCGAGCCCGGCCAGGCTCATGGGCACGACCTCCTCGCCCAGCAGAGCCACCAGCCACTGGATGGGCCGGGCGTATTCCAGGTCGCCGTCCCCCCAGCGCATGACCTTCGGGAAGGGGATGCCCAGGACGGTCTCCGGCACGAGCTCGGCCAGCACGGCGGCCGCGTCGCGCCCCGGCACCGTCTTGCGCACGGCCAGGAAGCGGCCGCCCTTGCCGTCGTCCCGTTCGAAGCAGTCGCCGACCTCCACGCCGTTCTTGCGCGCGAAGCCCAGGGCCGCCTTGGTCGGCGCGCCGTCGGCGTCGTAGGCCACCGACAGGGGCGGTCCCTTCACCTCGAGCTCGCGGTCCGCCTGGCGGGCCTGCAGGTCCTCGACCAGGATCGCCAGGCGCCGGGGCGTGGCCATCACCCGCAACGGGCCGTGGGCCAGGGCCCGGTCGGCGAGTCCGGCCTCGAGGGTGCGGGCCACGTGGGTGCGCTCCACCGGCAGGAAGCGGGCGGGGAGTTCGTCGGTGCCGATCTCGCAGAGCAGCGGCAGACGTTTCTCGTTCATCATCGTGCCTCCTCCCCTTCTCGCAGGAGGGGGAATCCCATTTCCTCGCGCTTGGCCACGTAGGCGGCGGCCACGCCGCGGGCCAGGTTGCGGACGCGCTTGATGTAGCCGGTCCGTTCGGTGACGGAGATGGCGCCGCGCGCCTCCAGCACGTTGAAGAGGTGGCTGCACTTGATGACGGCGTCGTAGCCGGGGTGCACCAGTCCGGCCTCGATCAACGCGCGGGCCTCCGCCTCGCGGTCCTCGAAGTGTCGGCGGTACATCTCCACGTCCGCATGGTCGTAGTTGAAGACGGAGAACTCCTGCTCGAACTGCCCCTGCACGTCGCCCCAGGTCAGGCCGCCGCCCCAGGCCAGGTCGTTCACGTGGTCTACGCCCTGGATGTACATGGCCAGCCGCAGCAGGCCGTAGGTGAGTTCCACCGAGACGGGCTTGAGCCGGAAGCCGCCCACCTGCTGGAAGTAGGTGAACTGGGAGATCTCCATGCCGTCGATCCAGACCTCCCAGCCCAGGCCCGAGGCGCCGAGCGTGGGGGATTCCCAGTCGTCCTCCACGAAACGGATGTCGTGCTCGCGGGGCTCGACGCCGATGGCGCGCAGGGAATCCAGGTACAGGCCCTGGGAATCCGCGGGGTTGGGCTTGAGCAGCACCTGGTACTGCAGGAACTGCTGGACGCGGTTGGGATTCTGGCCGTAGCGGCCGTCCTTGGGACGTCGGCTCGGCTCCACGTAGGCGACGCGCCAGGGCTCGGGGCCGAGGCAGCGCAGGAAGGTGGCCGGGTTGAAGGTGCCCGCCCCCACTTCCGAGTTGTAGGGCTGCACCACGACGCAGCCCTGGTCGCTCCAGAACCGCTGGAGCCTGGCGATCATGTCCTGATAGTCCATCATGGCACGAGATCCTCCGGCGGCGCGCCGCCGTCAGCGGTACGTCCGGCGCGTAACAGGTCCAGGCTGGCCGGCAGGCGGTAGCCCGGCAGGTGATAGGTCAGGAACCCGTGCAGCAGGATTCCGATCTCCCGGGACGGGCGGCGGGCCAGCGCCGCAGCCGTGTCGTCGGCGTCCGTCAGGCCGCGCATGGCGGCCAGCACGCCGGCGGCCAGGGGCCGTCCGCCGTTCTCCGGATCCGCGGCGACGCAGTCGCCGCAGACCACCCCGCCGGCGGCGGGGCTGAAGCGCAGGCCGGTCCCGGCCCGCGCCGGGTCGCCGTCGCACGACACGCACCGGTCCAGGACCGGGGCGGTGCCCTGCAGCCGCAGCAGGGCCAGCTCGAACGCATAAAAAAGCGGGGCCTCGGCGCCCGCGTCATCAGATGATAGCACCTCCATGAAGCGGCGGCAAAGATCAAAGAGGCGCGTCTCGGTCACGCCGCTGGGCCGGCAGCGGTCCACGATCTCCAGGGCGGAGAGCAGGTAGGCGGTGCGCTCGAGGCTGTTGGCCGTCAGCAGGGGGTCGAGCAGCAGCTGCCCGCCCTTGAGGTACTGCAGCTCGCGCTCGGGCTGCAAGCCGAACTCGATGTCGACCAGCCGGCCGGGCTGCACCAGCGGCCGCAGGGCCGAGCGGGCGCCCCGCGCCCCCTTGGCGATCACCCTCACGTAGCCGTGCGCCTCGGTGAGCAGGGCCGCGATGACGCTCGTCTCGCCGGTGGGCCAGGTGCGCAGCACGACCGCCCTGCTGGCGGCGACCGGTTTGGCGACGACAGACACGACGTCCCCTCCCGCTCAGCGGATGAGCACCGAGGCCATGCCCAGGTAGATGAGGATGGCGAGGATGTCGTTCGACGTGGTGATGAACGGCCCCGTGGCGATGGCGGGATCGATGCCGAAACGGTGCAGCATGAGCGGGATCGCCGTGCCGACCATGGCCGCGAAGACGATCACCGAGAGCATGGAGATGGTCAGGACCAGCGCCAGCGCGGCGTCGCCCACCAGGAGGTCCGCCACCACGTAGAGGGCCGCGGCCACCAGGGTGCCGTTGAGCAGCGCGGCGGCCAGCTCCTTCAGCAGGTAGCGCCCGATGTGGTAGACGTTCACCTCGCCGGTGGCCAGGCCGCGCACCACCACCGAGGAGGTCTGGATGCCCGTGTTGCCGCCCATGGCCATGATGGCGGGGATGAAGAAGGTCAGGGCGACGGTGGCCTCGATGTCGGCCTCGAAGTGGAGCATCAGGAACACGCAGCCGATCTGGCCCAGCAGCGCGCCCAGCAGCCACGGCAGGCGGGCGCGCGCGACCTTCAGGGGCGAGGTCTCGCCCAGCTCCTCGCTGGTGCCGGCGAAGAGGGAGATGTCCTCGGTGGCCTCGTCCTCCAGCACGTCCAACACGTCGTCCGCGGTGATGACGCCCGCCAGGACGCCCTCCTCGTCCACCACGGGCAGCGTCACGAGATCGTGGGTCATCACGTACTGGACGACCTGCTCCTGGTCCAGGGTCACGTCCACGTGCAGGGGATCGGGCTCCATGACCTCGGTGACCGGGGTGGACCACGGCTGGAGCAGCATCTCCACCAGCGGGATGCGTCCGCAGGGCGCCCCCGCCTCGTCGATCACGTAGAGGAAGTGCAGTTCCTCGCGGTCGTCCTCGTCCATGGCCCGCACGGCCTCGACGGCCTGCAGGCAGGTGGCCGCGGCGTCCACGGCGATGAACTCCTTGGCCATCAGGCCGCCCGCGGTGTCGGGCGGGTACTGGAGCAGCTCGCGGACCTCGGCCCGCTCCTCCGCCTCCATGGCCTCGAGGATCTCGTGGGCCTGCTGGGTGTCCAGCTCGCCCACCAGGTCGGCGGCCTCGTCCGAGGGCATCTCCTCGATGAGGTCGGCGATGGCCTCGATGGTCAGCAGCTGCATCAGGGCCGTCACGCTGCGCTTGTCGATCTCGGCCAGCACGTCCGAGGCCAGGTCGCGCGGGAGCAGCTGGATCACGTGGGCCGTGTCGTCCACGCTGAGCGGGCGCACGACCTCCGAGAGATCGCCGGGCGATAGTTCGGCGGCCACGGCGGCCAGGGCGACGTCGTCCTCCTCCAGCAGCAGCCTCTCGAAGCGCTCCGAGTAGGCGTGCCACTGCTCCTCCAGGTTGGAAGGATCGAGGTGGTGGTCGTCCTGCGGCTCCTCGCCGGGCAGGGTGTCCTCGCGATCGATCATGGGCTCGCCTCCTCCCCCGCGTCGTCGCCGCGCCGCGACAGCAGCGAGGCCAGGCTTCCGCCGCCGGCCCGCTCGACCACGGCGCCGCCGGAGATGATCAGCCGGATGCCCTCCTCCACCGTCATGGGCAGCACCAGCGCGTCCGCGCGCGGCACCAGCAGCATGAAGCCCGAGGTGGGATTCGGCGTCGTGGGCAGGAAGACGTGCACGATGTCCCGCGCGGGATCGTCGTGGGTGATGAAGCCCAGGGACCAGATCCCGCGCCGCGGGTACTCGAACATCACCACGCGCTGGAAGGCCTGGCGGTTGTCGGCCAGCAGGACGCCGGAGATCTGCTTGGTCACCGAGAAGATGCTCTTGATGATGGGGATGCGGTTGATCAGCCGCTCGAAGAGCCCGAAGAAGGCGACGCCGATCAGCGTGCGCGTGATCATGCCGATCAGCACCAGCAGCAGCAGGCTGGCCAGCACGCCGAGCAGTGTGAGGAAGAAGGGCGGCACGTAATCGCGCAGGAAGACGATCCGCTCCAGCAGCGGCCGCAGGGTGCCGTCCACCGCCTGGTAGAAGCGCCAGAGGATCCAGCCGGTGATGACCAGGGGCGTGACGGTCAACAGGCCGGTGACGAAGTGCTGTCTCAGGCGCGAGTTCACGACGACCCTTCCTTTCCGGCCCCGTGGCCGGGGAAGGCGGACTCCGCGATCACGCGCACGCGCAGGATGCGCTGGTCCTCCACCTGTTCCACCTCCACGTCGTAGCCGGCCACGTTCGTGCGGTCGCCGGCGGCGGGCACCTTGCCGGCGGCCTCGTAGATCAGCCCGGCCAGGGTCTCGCTGCCCTCGTCCAGGGGCAGGTCCACGCCCAGCAGGTCGCGCAGGTCCTCCAGGTCGATCTTGGGATCCACGCGCAGCGTGCAGTCGTCGACCCACTGGTGGAGCTGCTCGGTCACGTCGAACTCGTCCTCGATCTCGCCGACGATCTCCTCGAGCACGTCCTCCAGGGTGACGACGCCCGCGGTGCCCCCGTACTCGTCGATGACCACGGCGAGGTGGATGCGCTTGGCTCGGAACTCGGCCAGCACCTCGTCGAGCTTCTTGCTCTCGGGTACGAAGTAGGCCGGACGCGCCAGGTCGCCGAGCACCTTGCCGGCGGTGTCCAGGCGCTCGCTGTCCGCCAGCGAGAGCAGGTCCTTGGCGTAGAGCAGGCCGGTTATCTTGTCCACGTTGCCCTCGTGCAGGGGGATCCGCGAGTGCTTGCACTCGGCCACCACGCCCAGGGCCGCGGCGATCGGCGTCGCGGCCTCGAGGGTCACCATGTCGATACGCGGCACCATGATCTCTTTGACGGCCGTCTCGTGGAAGCCGAAGATGCTCTGGATCATCTCCCGCTCGTCCTCTTCCAGGTTGACGTCGTCGTCCTCCTCCTCGATCAGGCTGCGGATCTCGCCCGTGGAGAGATGGGGCATGGCCTCGACGCTCCACAGGGTGTCGTCCAGGGGGCCGGCCGCGCGGGTGAGCAGGGCCGTCCAGGGTCTCAGCAGCCAGGACACGGGCGCGAGCAGGCGCGCGAAGAATCGCGTGTAGCCCAGGGCGGCGCCGCCCGCGGCCACCTTGACCAGCACGCCGCCCAGGGACCAGGCGAGCACCACGAGCAGGGCCAGCGCCAGGTAGAAGCGCGTGCCCGCGAGATCGGGCCACAGGCCCGCGAGCACGACCGCGGTCGCCACGCAGCCCACGCCGGTCGCGGCCAGGTAGAGGGTGCCCACGGTCAGGGTGAAGCGGCGCGGTTCCTCGAGCAGCCGGCCGAGCACGCCGCCCACGGCGTCGGGCTCCAGCAGGCCGTGCCGGGCGAGACCGCTCACACGGAAGAAGGCGGCCAGCAGCCCGATCAGCAGCATGGCCACCACGTAGGCGGCCACGGCCGTCAGCACGGGCCCGATCTCGAACACACCGCTGCTCCCGGCCTCCATCACGTTCCTTTCCCCCGACGTCGTTCCGGCTCGTCGCCGGCGCCGTCGAGCATGGGGTGCGCCCGGCCGGCCCGGGCCAGGGCGTCGCGCTCCAGCGCGCGCATGGCGTCGGTGCGCGCGGCCGTGTCGTGTCCCCAGCCCAGCAGGTGCAGGGCGCCGTGGGCGACGAGCAGGGCCAGCTCGTCGTGGAAGTCCCAGCCGCGCTCCGCGCAGCGGCGCTGCACGAAACGCGGGGCGATCACGACCTCGCCGGCCTCGAGACCGGGCGGCGCGAGTCCGTCCTCCCACCACAGGTCGCCGGCGGCGCCGGCGGTCCCGGCGCGCAGGACGGGGTCGCCCGCGCCCTCGCCGACCAGGTTCCCGAAGGAGAGCACGTCCGTCAAGCCCTCGCGTCCGCGCCAGCGTCCGTTGAGCCCGGCCATCTCCTCGTCCTCGATCCAGGCCAGCTCGACCCGCCAGTCTGGCCGGCCGAGATCCTCGATCACGGCGGCCAGGTCCGCCAGCCGCCGCGCCCCGGGCCGCCAGCCGGAGCCGGCGGCGAGGCGGTCGACCGACACCAGCTTCACGTGCGCTCCTTGGCGCCGGCCTCGGCCGGCTTGCCGTGTTCGCGCTGCCCCGGGTAGGCGATGCGCGCGTGGTGGATGCCCACCAGCAGGGGCACGAAGGAATCGCGGGTCACCGCCAGGTCCCGCAGCGTCAGGCCGCAGGCGTCGAGCTCGCCGTTGAACATGCGCTCGTCGATGATCTGCTTGACGATCTCGCGGATCCGGCCCGGCGTCGGCTTGGACAGCGAGCGGGTCGCCGCCTCGACGGCGTCGGCCAGCATCAGGATGGCCGTCTCGCGGCTGCGCGGCTTGGGACCGGGATAACGGAAGTCGTCCACCTTCACGGTCTCGTTGCCGGCGCTCTCGAGGGCCTTGTGGTAGAAGAACTTCATCACGTGCGTGCCGTGGTGCTCGGGGATGAAGTCGATCACGCGCTCGGGCAGGCGCCACTTGCGGGCCAGCTCGATGCCGTCCTTCACGTGGGAGGCCACCACCAGGGCGCTCATGCTGGGGCTCAGCTCGTCGTGGCGGTTGGGCCCGCCGCCCTGGTTCTCCACGTAGTACTCGGGCTTGTTCATCTTGCCGATGTCGTGGAAGAGCGCGCCGACCCGCGTCAGCAGGGAGTTGGCGCCGATGCTCTGGGCGGCGTGCTCCGCCAGCTGCCCCACCACCTGGCTGTGGTGGAAGGTGCCCTGGGACTCCAGGGCCATCTTCTTGAGCAGCGGGTGGTTCAGGTCCGAGAGCTCGAGCAGGGTGAGGTCGCTGCAGGCCCCGACCAGCGGCTCCACGATGGGCAGCAGGAACAGGGCCAGGGCCACCGAGGCCACCGGCGTGATGACGCCCACCAGGTATTCCTGCAGCAGACCCCCGGTGCCCGCGTCGCCGGCCAGGCGCAGCAGGGAGATCATGGCCACCTGGATGCCGGCCAGGATGGCGATCGCGCGGTAGAACTGGTCACGCTGCCGGATGCGGCGCATCAACGCCACCGAGACGAGTCCGCCCACCAGCCAGACCAGCAGCCAGAAGGGTTGCGCCCCCATGTGGAAGGCCAGCCAGGCGATGGCCAGGACCGTCAAGGGATAGCCCACGCGATCCCGGAAGAGGACCGTCACCAGCACCGCCAGCAGCGGCACCGGCACGGCGAAGGCGCCCAGCGAAGGCTGGCGCAGGCAGAAGCTCGCTGCGACCAGGAAGAGGGCGAAGATCGCGGCGGCGGACAGCAGCTTGCGGTTCTCGGCCAGCAGCACCGGGAAGTACAGCACCGCCACCCAGGCGAAGAGGCCGAGCAGGGTGGCCGCGAAGAGCATGCGCGCCAGCTGGCGCCAGAAGGTGCCCCCGCTGTGGCCCACGTCGCCCCGGACGATGAGCCGCTCCAGCAGCGCCTCCAGGTAGAGGGCGTCCTGCTCGGTGACACGCACCCCGCGTTCGATGACCCGTTCGCCCTGGAGGAACTCGCGGTAGGACGGCACCTCCTGCCGGGCCGCCACGCGGCGGTCGCGCGTCGCCTCGTCTCGGTAGAGCAGGTTCGGCGACACCAGGGGCCGGGCCAGGCGCGCGCCCCACGTCGCGTCGTCCACCGGCAGGCCGCGCGCCGCCAGGACCTCGCCCAGGCGCTCGCCGATGTCGCTCTGGCGGGTCAGGGCCGCGGTGTCCACCTCGGCCTCCGCATCGCCGGTCACCACACTGACTTTCCGATAGTTGCCCGGCGGCAGGAAGTCGACCACGCCGGCGGCGAAGACCTCGTCGAGGGCGGCGCCCAGGGAGGCGAAGAAGGTGTCGGGGCGCACGGTCGTCAGGGCGCGGACGATGTCCTCGCCCGCCAGTTCGGGGAAGCGCAGGGCGAGCAGCTCCACGCGGTCGTCCAGCGGGATGTCGACCATGTCGGCGTGGTTGCGGAAGGCGGTGCGCCAGGTCTCGACGCGCCGTTGCGCGTTCACGCGCGGCGCGGCCAGGCGTTGCACGACGGGCGGCACGACCAGCACGCGCTGCAGCTGCAGCATCTCCACGTCCTCTTCGAGGTAGGGCGCGCTGAAGGAGACGGGCGCGTGGATGTCACGCGCGGCGATCTGGCCGGCCTCCGGGAAGTCGATGTCCACGCGCTGCGCCACCGGGAAGAGGATCACGTGCAGCGCGAGCAGGGCCGCGGCGACCCCCAGGAACCAGGGCCAGCGGCTGGCGAGCTGCGCGTCGCGGGCCGCCTGGCGCGCGGCGCCGCGGGCGGCCGCCCGTTCTCCCCGCCCGAGACCGGGAATGGGAATCGGGATCCGGGACCAGCGCAGGTTCCATCTCATGGCTAGCTCGCTCCGTTCTCACGTTCCTCGGCCGTGCGGAACGCCTCGACGATCCGCCGGACCAGGGGATGCCGCACCACGTCCCGGCGCGTCAGTTCCACGAAGGCGATGCCCTCGGTCCCGCCCAGGATGTCGCGGACGCAGACCAGGCCCGAACGCTTGCCGCCGTCGAGGTCGATCTGGGTCACGTCGCCGGTGATGACCGACTTGCTGTGGTGGCCCAGGCGCGTCAGGAACATCTTCATCTGCACCAGCGTGGTGTTCTGGGCCTCGTCCAGGATCACGAAGGCG
>CAZTWK010000041.1:0-13353 GCA_964617805.1 uncultured Fibrobacteraceae bacterium
CCCCGGAACGAGGGCTCAACACCAGGATCTACACGGCCTAGTCATCCTCTATATGAACATGCACCCCATCGGCATCGAGTTCCTCTAGGAATGACTCCAAGTGCTCGCCGTGCAGCTTCCCCGCCATCCCGAGCAGGTAGGCCAGGTCCAGGTCGCCCACCACGTTCACGAAGGAGGCCTCTTCGCCGGGCTCGTAGGCCACGACCATCAGGCCCACCATCTCGTCGTCGACGGACTTGGTGCTGACGGTGACGATCTCCTCGTCGTCCTTCACGTAGATGAGCCGCTTCCAGTCCTTCTTCTTGAGCATGTCGTTGATCCTGTCGACGGCCTTGTCCACGTCCTCGGACTCGTCGTCCATGGAGAAGGACTTGACCCGCAGCGACTTGATCATGGAGAAGGCCTTGTACATCTCCGAGTCGCCGCGCTTCTCGGCGTCGGCGGCGGCGCTGATCAGGGCCGGGCCCAGGTCGATGTCCTGGATCTCATCGGCGTCCTCGGGGATCTGGATCCACTCCAGGTCGATGTAGCCGGGCTCCTTGTCCAGGTCGCCCGCCAAGGCCGGCAGCGCAAGCAGCATCAGCAGGGCGAGCAGCGTTGTCAGGGGTTTCATCCTTGTCCTCCTTCGAGGTATGTGGTGAGCGTCTTGATGGATCTGTTGACGGCCCCGGGCAGCTGTCGCCCGAAGACCTCGTCTACGGTCTTGCGTTCGGTGCGGTTTATGATCTCGGCGGCCAGGACCAGCGTCGACAGGATGTCGCCGCGGGCGGCCGCGATCTCGTTTTCGGTCCAGGCGCCGGCGGCCGGATCGCCCTCGACGGGCCGGTCCTGCCAGGGCGCGGCGAGGAGCAGGACGAGCACGGCGGCCGCCGCGGTCAGTCCCCAGGCCGCTCGCCGCCGGCCGAAGGGAAGGATGCGGCGGCGCGCCGTCGCGGTCGCGTCCACCTCGGCGAGGATCGCCTCGCTCACGCGGTCGGGGCAGCGGACCAGCGGCATGCCGCCGAGGGTCTCGCGCAGTGTCCGCTCGGCGGCCGACGCGCCGCGGCAGGTCTCGCAGCCGGCGAGGTGCCGCTCCACTTCGGCGACCTCGCGCGGCTCCAGATCCCCCGCGGCGTGGTCGGCCAGCCGATCGGTGACCCAGGCGCAGGTGTCTTCGTGTCTCATCAGCCCGTCTCCCGTCTCGCGACCGGATTGTTGTCGCCCGCCGGCTCCAGGACCCGGCGCAGGGCGCGGCGCGCCCGGTGGATCTGCACCTTCACGGTGTTGGCGTTCTTGCCGAGCACGCGGGCCACCTCCTCGATCTTCAGGCCCTGGAAGTAGTGCAGGATCAGCGCGCTGCGCGTCTCGTCCTGCAGGGTCTCCATGGCGTCCAGCAGGCGGGCCCGGTCCTGCTCCCTCTGGACGTCCCCGTCGGGGGCCCGGCCCGCGCTATCGGCCGCCTCCTCGGCGGCGGCGCGGGCGGCCGGGGTCGCCAGGATCCTGCGGGCCGTCTGCCGTCGCCGCGCGCGGTCGATGCAGAGGTTGTGCGCGACCCGGATCAGCCAGGCCTCGACCCGCTGCGGGTCCACCCGCTCCCCCTTGCGCCAGAGGCGCAGGAAGGCGTCCTGGGTGACGTCTTCGGCCTCGTCCCCGTCCCGCAGGACGTACAGGGAGTAGCTGAAGACGCGATCCCGATGTGCCTGCAGGATCTCTACGAACGCGCGTTTGTCCATGGCAGTAGAAGGACGTTCCGCAGGGGGAAATGGTTACAGCAAAGGTCCGTCCACGCGAATCAGTCGACGTAGCCCAGGGAACGCAGGCGCTGCCGCGCGGCCTCGTCCAGTTCGGCCGGGCGCTCCTCGTCGCTCCGGGTCAGGGGCGCGTCGGGGTCGAAGAGGTTCCACAGCTTCCCGCGCAGGGCGTCGGCCACCGACGGCGCCTGGCCGGAGAGATCGGTGCGCTCCCAGGGGTCCTGGTCGAGCCGGTAGAGCTCGACCCGCTCGACCTCGCCCTCGCGGAAGTAGATCAGCTTCCAGGGCCATTCCACCAGCGCCTTGGAGAAGCGGTCGGGTGCCGAGCCCTGCTCGGCCAGCAGGGTGCGCGCCGGGATCTCCGCCTCGCCGAGGATGGCCGGCAGCAGGCTGTGTCCCGCCAGGTCGTCCGGGATCGCGAACCCGGCGGCCTCCAGGATCGTCGGCAGCACGTCCAGGGTCGAGACCGGCTCCTGGACCACCCGCCCGCCGCCGCGGTTGCCGGGCAGCTTCACGATCAGCGGCACGTGGATGGTCTCCTGGTAGGGCAGGTAGTGGGTGAAGTAGATGTCGTGGTCGATCAGGTGCTCGCCGTGGTCGGCCACCAGCACGATCAGCATGTCGTCGTAGAGGCCCTGCTCCTTGAGGCCCGACAGCAGGCGTCCCACCTGCTCGTCGGTGTAGGTGACCTCCGCCGCGTACTGGGCCGTGGGGTAGCCCCAGTCGGTGATCCCCGCGAGCCAGTCGTACATGCCCGTTTCCTTGTTGTCGTCGACCAGGGTCTCCGAGGCCATGATCGTGTCGAGGATGGGCGGACCGGGCGCGCGCGGGTCGCGGTCGAAGTAGTAGATGGTGTCGTAGGGCGGCGGCGGCGCGTAGGGGGCGTGGGGATCGTAGTAGTGGGTGAAGAGGTAGAAGGGTCCCTCGCCGTAGCGCCGGCAGTACTCCAGGGACAGGGCGGTGACGGTGCTGGCCTGGTCGTAGTCCGTCATGACCTTGGGCACCTGCATGTTGGTGTTGTAGCCCTGCTCCATGTTGTAGGCGGAGGTGAGGTAGTAGACGCCCATGAAGCCGACGGTGTGGTAGCCGGCGTCCGAGAAGCGCTCGGCGATGGTCGTGTGGTGGTCGGCGAGCTGCTGGTAGTCGCCGCCGATGGCACCGTGGTGCGACGGGAGGTGCCCGGTGAAGATGGACGCGAAGGACGGCAGGGTCCACGGCGCGGTCGAGTAGCAGCGGGCGAAGCGGACGCCGTCGCGGGCGAAGGCCTCCATGTGGGGCGTACGCACGCCCGAGTGCTCGAAGCTGCAGGTGTGATCGTCGCGCAGGGTGTCGATGCCCAGCAGCAGGACGTTGGGCGTGGCGACCCGGCCGGGCGCCGGCGCCGCGTCCTCCTCGCCGCCGGGACGCAGCCACAGGTAGAGGGCCGCCGCCAGCAGGAGCAGCGCGGCCGTCAGGACGAGCCGCCCGCGCGACCGGCGGGGCTTGGTGACGGGTTTGCGGTCCCTCTTCTTGGTCAATCCGTTCCTCCACGGTGTATGGCGCCGCCCACCCTGGAAAAGGTAGACGTCAGCGTATCCCGGGGCAACGCCCGGATCCGGCACCGGGTCCGCGGCCGCGCTAGCGGACCGGCACCACCGGCACGCCCCCCTGCCAGCGGATGCGCACGCCGGGCAGCCCCTCGTCCGCGAGCGAGCGCCAGCGCCAGCCGTGGGCGGCCGAGACGGGATCGATCATCACGTCGGTGCGGCCCGGCCGGGGCTGCAGCACCAGCCGCGTGCGCGTGCCGGGATCGCGGGCGAAGACGTGCACGGTCTGCGCGCCGCCGCCGGCAAGGGCGACCGCCGCACGCAGGTGGTTCGGCACGATGCCCACCTCGGCGGGTCCGTCCTCGTCGACCATCACCAGGACCTGGTCGGCGAAGGCGCACTCCGCGCCGAAGGCGCCGGCCACGAAGCGCACCAGCGGCCGGTACCAGACCGAGGGCGCGAGCTGCCGTTCGATCACGGGCTGCAGGCTCGAGGTGGCCAGCCAGGCCACCAGTCCCATGCTCAGGGCCATCAGCGCACGACGGGCGTTGGGCACGGCCTCCCGCCGCTCCGACCAGGCCGCTCCCGCCATCGGCAGCAGCAGCACCATCATCGGCAGGTGGAGACGGGAGAAGCCCACCGAGAGGGCCGGGCCGATCATGCCCGCCGCCGCGACCAGCGTCAGCAGGTGGCGGTCCTCGTTCCCGCGCAGGGTCAGCAGGCCCCGCACGATCAGGGACATCATCGCCAGGTAGCTCAGGAAGTAGACCAGCCAGTGCAGGCCGGCCAGCACGTTGGGCACGGGACGGCAGACGGCCTGCACCACCTGGCGCACCGGGAAGAGGTCGGCCGACCAGACCAGCCGCAGGCGGTCGCCGGCCCGCCGGATGGCCTCGGCCGGATCCGCGTGGAGCTGGTCCAGGGCGTAGGCGGCGCCCACCCGCTCGGCCGGTTCGCCGCGCGCCCGCGCGAAGCGCTCCAGGTCGTCGCGCAGGCGCGCGTTGGCGGCGGCGTCGGTCCAGGTGGAGCCGCAGCCGGGCCCGACGTGGGGATTGTTGCCCATGGCCAGGTTCAGGCCCGAACTGGTGGCCAGCAGCACGAAGCGCCCCTCCTCGCGCTGCAGGGCCGCCTGCCAGGGCGCGATGACGACCACCGACGCGGCCAGCATCAGGGCCGCGGGCCCGTAGCGCACGGGCCACGACCGCAGCGGCCCCAGGAAGGCCAGCGGCAGCACGAGCATGAACGACAGGCCCGCCGTGCGCGTCAGGCACAGCAGGCCCGCGCAGGCGCCGACCGCGGCGGCCAGGACCAGGCGCCGCCGGCCCGCGGCCGCGCGGGCGGCCAGGGCGCGTTCCGCGGCGCAGAGCAGCAGCAGGATGAACAGGGGTTCCGCCCACAGGGAATGGGCGAAGAAGGTGAAGGTGGGGTAGATCAGGTGCAGTCCGGCGGCGGCCGTCGCGGCCGGACGGTCCACCACGCGCCGCGCCAGCAGGAAGACCATCGGCGTGGCCAGGGCGGTCAGCAGGGCGTTCAACAAGCGGCCGGCCACGCCCGCGTCGACGCCCGTCAGGTTCGCCAGACCCAGCGCCATGGGGTGCAACGGGGGCTGGAACCCGTCCTCGTAGGCCTGGTCCCAGTGCCCGGGCGCCGGCGGCCCGCCCGCGAGCAGGTCGCGGTAGACGTTCGCCCACCCGTGGGCGCGATGGCTGTAGCCCCACTCGTCGTTGACGGGGTGGACGTCCATCAGCAGGGCCACGCCGACCCCGCCGAGGCGCAGGACGAGGGAGATCGCGAAGAGCAGCAGCAGGCGGCGGCGGTCCCCGCGCGCGGCGCTCACCGCGCCGCCCCGATCAGGTCCTCGAGGGTATCCACCATGCGGTCCCAGGAATACTTGCGCTTCTCCTCGGCGACGGCGGCGCCGAAGGCGGCGGCGCGGTCCTCGTCGAAGAAGCGCGCGACGGCGTCGGCCAGGGCGGCGGGATCGGCCGGCGGCACCAGGTAGCCGGTCCGCCCGTCGAGCACGACCTCGGGCAGGCCGCCCACGCGGGTCGACACCACGGGCCGGTCGTAGTTGTAGGCGATCTGCACGATACCGCTCTGGGTGGCCGACACGTAGGGCAGCACCACCAGGTCCGCGGCCAGGAAATGGTCCTCGACCGTCTCGTCCGGGACATAGCCGTCCTCGAAGCGGATGATGTCGGCGGCGCCGCTGTTCGCGACGCGCTCGCGATAGGGCTGCGCGTCGCCGTAGACGTCGCCCACGATCATCAGCCGCAGGCCGTCGCCGAAGCGGTCGCGCAGGGCGGGCGCGGCGTCGATCAGGTGCACCACGCCCTTGTAGGCCTTGATGAAGCCGAAGTAGAGCACCACGCGCGCGTCGGCGGGCAGGCCGAGGGCGGCGCGGGCCTCGGCGCGGCTCTTGCGCGGGCGTCCCGGCACGCCGAAGTCGTAGACGGGATGGGGGCAGTCGCGCACCCGCCCGGGGTCGGCGCCGGGCAGCGTGGCGAAGAGGTCGTCACGGACCTGCCCGCTCTGGGCCACCCAGCCGGCGGCGGGGCCGAGGGCCCAGCGCGTGAGCGGACCGGCCAGGGGGTAGCGCTCGTGGGCGATCACGTTGTCCAGGATGTAGACCATCGGCACGCCGCGTCCGCGCAGCCGGCGCGCCACCGCGCCGAAGCCCGGCGCGAAGAAGGGCAGCCAGTACTTGGCGATCACAGCCTCGACTCCGGCCCGCAGCAGGTCGTCGGCGGTCCGGCGCCAGCTCCAGGGGGACCAGGGCACGAAACGCCGCGAGGCGGGCCGGGCCATCCAGGCGGCGGTGTCGCCGCGCTGGCGGCTGCCCGGGAAGAGGAAACCGGGATACTGCTTCGCGAAGCCGGCCCAGTGAAGCGCGTGCCCGCGCTCGCCGAGCGCGCGCTGGAGCATGGCCAGGTAGGTGACGATGCCGCCGTGGAAGGGCGGCGCCGGTCCGAGCAGGCCGAGCTTCATCTCGCCTCCAGCCGGCGCACGACCGCGTCGCGGACCATCGCGGGCGTCAGGCTGTCCAGGCAGAAGTCCGGCTGGGTGCAGCGCGGCTGGAAGAAGCACTTGCACTCGCTGGGCGGCTGGACGATCTCGCCGCGCCCGTAGAGCTCGAACTCGGCCGGGTTGAAGATGTTGTTGAGCAGCACGAGCTCCTTGCCCAGGCCGATGGCGATGTGCATGGCCATGGTCACCGCCGTGACCACGACGTCGCAGCGGTTCATCACGCCCATGAACGCGCGCAACGGGCTGACGCCCGGGTAGAAGGCGCCCGTGGCCCCGGCCAACCGCCGGTTCCGTTCGTGCTCCTCGGGGCCGCCCAGCAGCATCACGCAGCAGCCGTCGGCCGCGAGCAGGCGCGCCAGCTCGGCCCAGTGCGGCTCGGGCCAGAGCCGGCTGGTCCAGCGGCCGCCGCAGCCGGTGTTCAGGCCGATCACCGGTCCCTCCACCGGCAGCTCGAGGGCGGGCGCGTCGGCGGGCGGGTCCAGCACGTAGCGCTCGCCCGCGAAGGCGTAACCGCCGATCGCGAAGATCTCCTGCAGGTAGGACTGGTCGTTGGCCCGGTTGACGTCGTCGAAGAGGCCCGTCTCGAACTTGGCGCGGGAGGGCCCGTCGTCGCAGGGCTCGCAGAAGCCGTCGCCGCCCAGGCGGAAACCGCGCTTCTCGCGGGCCTCGACCGCGCCGGCCAGGGCGCAGGCCTCGCGGTCCTTGTCCAGGTTGAGCAGCAGGTCGAAGCGGGTGCTGCGCGCCCAGAGGATCGAGGCCGCGTCCAGCGGCAGCGGGTCGTCCACCTCCGCCGGGAGCAGGTCGGGGAACTGGGTGACCCAGGTGAGGCGGTGCCGGGGGTAGTCGCGGCGCAGGGGGAACAGCAGGGGCGTGGTGCGGATCACGTCGCCGGCCGCGCCCAGCTTGATGATCAGGATGCGTCCCTCGCGGGCGACGAAGTCGGGGCAGTCCGCGCAGTGGACGCCCGTCCGCTTGTGGGGCTTGCAGGGTATGTCGCCGCGGAAATGCAGGCAGTCGCGCCGGACGTCCATGTCACTCCTCGTCCAGGGTGTTCAGAAGGGTCTGGGTGCTCGCGTCCAGGTCCGGGGGCAGGCCCAGGTCCCGCGCGGCAGCCAGGGCGCGCCGGGCCTGGTCCGGGTTGCCCAGATCGAGCAGCAGCAGACCGAGCGTGTGGTAGACCAGGGCCTTCTGCCCGGGTTCGACGGCCTCGCGCAGGGCGTTGTTGTAGGCCTCCATGGCCCGCACCTGCCGGCCTCGCGTCTGGTGGGCCCGGCCGATACGTCGCAGGGCCTCGCAGCGTTCCCAGGCCAGGGTCTCGTCGTCGCCCAGCCGGGCTAGCCAGTCCTCGCAGTAGGCGATCGCCGCGTCGTGTTCGCCGGCGGCCAGCAGGCGGTCGGCCTCGCGCGGCTCGGGCGCGGCGCGGCGCAGGGCCGCGGCGAGGTGGGCGCGCAGTTCACGCTCCACCGCCTCGAAGCCCGACGGAAGCTCGTGGCGCAGGGCCAGGTCGAGGGCGGCGATGGCCGGTTCCACGTCGCCGCGGTCCTTGAGCAGGCCAGCCAGCAGCAGGGCCGCCAGGCCGACCTCCGCCTCGTCGGCGCGGATAACGTCGCGCAGCAACGACTCGGCGCGCGCTTCGTCGCCTGCCTCGATGCTCTCCAGGGCGCGGTTGATCCGGTAGCCGTAGGCCCGTTCGGCCGTGTCGTCCGGGGGGCCCAGGAACTTGATGGTGTACACGCCGCCGCCGGACATGTCCGCGGTGACGGTCACCGCCACCGCCTCGCCCGTCCCCCAGGGGATGCGCACCCGGTGGCGGGACTCGTCGTGCTGCTGGTAGAGCAGATGCTCGTGGCCCAGGCGCAGCACGTTCACGTCGCAGAGGCGCTGGTCCCCCTCCACCGTGAGCACCCAGGCGCGCAGGGGAAGGTCCGCGAAGGCCACGTGGAACTGCACCGACTCCCCCGCCTCGAGATTGTAGGTCTCGGTGCCCCAGGCGACCCACAGGCCCTCGGGCACGCCGGCCCTCGCCGGCAGGGCGGCCAGGGTCAGGGCGAACAGGTAGAGGACGCCGCGGCGGATCAAGACGTGGCTCCTTCGACGTGCCGGAAGACGTGTCTGCAAGGGCAGGAGGAACATATCCGACGATGCGACAAAGCACAAGAGAGGGCCGGACGGAGCCCGGCGCCCGCCGTAGGTTTGTGCTTTCATGATATATATGCGATAATTTGAAGTTCCACCTAAGACCAGGAGACCGCCATGCGTTTCGCCCGCGTCCTTTCGCTGACCATCCTGCTGCTCGCCGCGGCCACGCCGCTGGCCGCACAGACCTACACCCTCGGCGACACGCTCACGGTCATCCAGCGCCCCCTGCTGAACATCCCGTCCATCGTCACGCCGGGCGAGTCGCTGGCCATCTCCTGCGTGGCCGACCCGTCGGCCACCGGCTGGACGGCGACGCTGGTCCGCGACGGCCTGGTCGTCCCCCTGACCGTCGACACGGCGGCCTACGACCCGACGAGCACCTGGTGGCAACTCTCCGCCACGATCCCCGAGCTGCCGGTCTACGAGCTCTACGACCTGCGGGTGACGGCCGATGGCGGCCTCGACGACACGACGCAGCACGCCGTGCGCGTCATCGCCCAGCGTCGCGACGATTTCTACTTCGTGCACATCACCGACACGCACATCCCGACCTACCTCTACTACTACGAGTCCGGCGCCGACACCGACAGCACCAACAGCGTGGGCCTGCGCGCGATCACCGGCGACGTGAACATCATCAACCCCGAGTTCGTGCTGCTGACCGGCGACTTCGTCCACGAGGGCGAACTGGAGGACTTCCTGGGCAAGCGCTACTACAGCCGCGGGCAGATGCACCTGGGCGAGTTCGAGGTGCCGGTCTACCTGACCGCCGGCAACCACGACGTGGGCGGCTGGAACGACACGCCCCCCTCGGACGGCACGGCCCGCCGCGACTGGTGGCGCTTCTTCGGCTGGCGCAAGCTGGATTCGCCGCCCCCCGGCGAGCTCATCTACACCCAGAACTACAGCTTCGACTACGGCCCGGTGCACTTCATCGGGATGGAGGCCTACCGGAACTACGACAACTGGCGCTACAGCATCTACGGCTACGAGAGCTTCACCTCGCCGCAGATGCAGTGGCTGCAGGACGACATCGCCGCGGCCGGCGCCGGCTACAACGTCCTCTTCCACCACTACGACTTCGACGACCAGTTGAACCTCTCCTCGCTGGGCCTCGACATGTCCCTGTGGGGCCACATCCACCGGGACACCGACGACAACTCGCCGCCCTACGACATCTCCACCGACAACGCCGGCGGCACCAACCACCCCTTCCGCCTGGTGCGCTTCGTCAGCGGCGAGTTCGACCCGCGGCCCACCCTCGACGCCTACGACGGGAACGAGCTCTACGCCACCTACGCCCCGGCCAACGACGGCAGCCACGACCTGGTCACCGCCCAGGTCGTCAACAGCTACAACGAGCGCTTCCAGTACGGCCGGCTGCGCATCCACATGCCCGCCGGCGCGGCGGGCTACCTCGTCACCGGCGGCACCCTCGCCCAGGTGGACGACACCGGCCCCACGGCCCTCTGCTACGTGGACGTGGACATCCCGGCCAACGGCCAGGCCACGGTGATCGTGGAGGTGGACGAGGCGGCCGACGCGCCGCCCGCCCTGGCGGCCTCGCGGCTGAGCGCCCATCCCAACCCCTTCAACCCGCGCACGGAGATCTCCTTCGCCATGCCCGCGGCCGGGCCCTGCCGCCTGACCGTCTTCGACGTCACCGGGCGCGAGGTCGCCGTCCTGGCCGACGGGCCGCGCGACGCCGGCACCCACGTCGTCGCCTGGGACGGCCGCGACACCCGCGGCGACGCCCTCCCCTCGGGCACCTACCTGATCGGCCTGCGCGCCGGCGCCTACGCCGAGTCGCGCAAGCTGAGCCTCGTGCGCTGAGCCGGGGACTCGACAGAAAAGCGCGCCTGAACTAGTCTCTGCGTCCACCCAGACGAGAGGATCGCTCATGCGCGCTCTGCTGATCGCCGCCGCCGCGGTGTTGCTCCTGCCCGGCTGCCAGTCCTCGGGTCCCGACGACCTGGACGCCTTCCTGGCCGACTACGACGTCCTGTACCGCGAACTCTGGCAACTGGCCGAGGGCGCGCGCTGGGACGCCAACACCGACATCGGCGACGCCACCTCCGCCGCCCGCGTCGCCGCCGAGAAGGCCTACGCCGAGCAGCTCGGCGACGCCGAGCTCATCCTGGCCGCCCAGGAGTACCTCAAGCGCGACGACCTGAGCTTCGTGCAGCGCAAGCAGCTCGAGTACGTGCTGCTAAACGCCGCGAAGTTCCCCGGCACCATCCCCGAGACCACCGAGCGGCTGATCGAGGCCGAGGCCGCCCAGAACGAGCGCCTCTACGGTTTCGAGTTCAACGTGACGATCCCCGGCGAGGCCCCGCGCGCCGTCACCGCCAACGAGATCGCCGTCGGCCTCGCCGGCGCCGGCGATCCCGCCGCGCGCCGCGCCTGGTGGGAGTCCAGCAAGGAGATCGGCCCCACCCTGCGCGAGGGCCTGCTGACGCTGCGCGACCTGCGCAACGAGACCGCCGCCAGCATGGGCCACAGCTCCTTCTTCGGGCTGGAGGTGAGCGAGTACGGCATGACGTCCCGGGCGATGATCGAGCTCATGGACGAGGTGCTCGCCGGCATCATGCCCCTCTACGAGCAGCTCCACTGCTGGGTGCGCCACGAGCTGGCCGCGCGCTGGGAGCAGCCGGTGCCGCGCAAGCTGCCCGCCCACTGGATCGGCAACCGCTGGGCCCAGTCCTGGCCGGGCATCGTCGAGGGCATCGACCTGGACGCCCTGGTCGAGGGCAAGACCCCGGAGTGGCTGCTGGAACAGGCCGAGCGCTACTACACGTCCATGGGCTTCCCGACGCTGCCCGAGAGCTTCTGGACCGACAGCGACCTCTACGCCCTGCCCCCCGGCAGCGAGCGCAAGAAGAACACGCACGCGTCGGCCTGGCACATCGACCTGGACCAGGACGTGCGTTCGCTCATGAGCGTCGAGCCCACCTTCGACTGGCTGCAGACCACCCATCACGAGCTGGGCCACGTCTACTACTACCTCGCCTACAGCCACGAGGACGTGCCCTTCGTGCTGCGCACCGGCGCCAACCGCGCCTTCCACGAGGGCGTGGGCACCCTGATCGAGCTGGTGTCCAGCCAGACCGCCTACCTGCGCATGATCGAGCTGCTGGGCGAGGACGAGGAGATCGACGACCTCCAGTGGCTGCTCAACCAGGCCCTGACGGGACCGGTCACCTTCCTGCCCTTCGCCTGCGGCACCATGACCCACTGGGAACACGACTTCTACGAGGAGCCGCTGGCAGCCGACGAGATGAACGCCCGCTGGTGGCGCTACGTGGGCGAGTTCCAGGGCGTGGCGCCTCCCGTTCCGCGAGGCGAGGAATGGTGCGACCCGGCGACGAAGACCCACATCAGCGACGACCCGGCCCAGTACTACGACTACGCCCTGAGCAGCGTGATCCTGCACCAGCTCCACGACCACATCTGCCGCGAGATCCTCCACGAGCACCCCCAGACGGCCACCTACTACCAGCGGCCCGAGGTGGGCGCCTATCTGCTGGAGATCCTCGAGCCGGGCGCCACGCGCGACTGGCGCGAGCTGATGGTCGAGGCCACCGGCGCGTCGCTGTCGTCGCGGGCCATGCTGGACTACTACCTGCCGCTGCGGATCTGCGGCGGCGAAGAGCCGGATTCAGGCAGGCCGGTCTTCGACTGACCGGGCCCGCACCCGGACCATTAACCGCCGGCCGGCACCTTCTACGGTGCCGGCCGGCGTTTCGGTAGCGGATCGCGCCGCTCAGAAGGTGAGGACCACGCCCAACTGGTAGCTCGTCAGGTCGGTCTGGCTGCGCGAGGGATCGTAGACGGGCCTGTCGTCGACGATCTCGATGTCGCCCTCGGTGAGGTACTCCGCCTCGCCGCCCTGCAGGTGGCTGACCTTCATGTCCAGATACACGCCGGGCTTGTTCTCCTCGGGATTGCCGGAGCTCAGCCGGATCAGCAGGCCGCCGGCCCCGCCCCAGAAAGTGGTGAAGTCGTCGTAGTTGGTCTGGCGCGCCACCTCGTCGTCGTCCCACCAGTCCTCGTCCTCGAGCTTCGACTCGGTCCACAGGTAGGAGACGCCCGCGCGGGCCTCGGCATAGGGCTGGACGGCGCCGGTCAGGGGACGCCACTGGGCAAAGAAGAAGGTGCCGGCCATGTAGTTCTCGGTGGTCAGGTCGAAGTCTTCCACCAGGGGCAGGCTGTAGCGGTGGGATTCGCTGCCGTAGATCATGACGTCGACGCCCAGCCCGAAGGTCAGCGACGGCTGCGGGCGCACGCCGAAGTGCAGTTCGATGCCGCCCCCCTCGTTGTCGACGGAGTCTCCGAACTCCCCGGTGGGCGTGCTCAGCATGAGCTTGGCCCCCCCCTCGTACTCGAGGGCGCAGGCCCCGCTGGCGAAGGTGATCATGGCGAGCAGGCTGAGGATCTTCAGGGTCTTCATGACGGGTCTCCGTTTCTCTCCGGTCTCTCATTGCGGGGCTCGGGACGCCACCCGAGCTGGGTTTCGATGGTTGTCCGGGGATTGCAACGAATGAGCTAACATTCATTTTGCTGGCTAAATGATCCTTACGTCTTATCCGACAGTATGTTGCTGAATTCTTACTTGTCTGTGAATTGCGGAAAGGAGCGTAGTGATATGTCACACCTGTCGTGAGGCGTCCTCTCGACACCCCGCCGAAAGGTGGATGTTCACCCCCCGCCCGACGCGTTACCATCCGCTCGTGCGACAGCGATCACCCACGAAGCGAGGCCATGATGATGAAATTCGGTTGGAAAACCCTGGACAGGTTGCTGGCCCTGGCCGCCGCCGCGATGGCCGTTGCCAGCCTAGCTTTGAACGACGCCGACAAGTCCCCCCTCTACATCCTCCTGGCCTATGCCCTGGGAAGACTCTCGACGATGAAGTACAGGCCTGGAACGTA
>CAZTWK010000041.1:13453-29523 GCA_964617805.1 uncultured Fibrobacteraceae bacterium
CGTACGGCCCTGAGCCCGGCACGTATCAGACCATGTACTCCATGAGCCGTAGATGGTCTTCCCAGGGCATGGCCTGCCAGGACTCGGCGGAGACGGCCCCCACCGAGCGCGTGATCATCGAGACCACATGGGCCGTCGCGTTGTCGGGTGCCTCGTAGATGTCCATGTAGTCGTAGGGGCCGAGGATGGCGTAGTGGGAGAGCCACGTCACGTCCGGGCACGCCGTCTTGACCTTGCTCATCCAGTCGCGGCTGAAGGCCTTGCGATCCTCGGCGTCGCGCATGGCCTCCGGCGCCAGCTTGGTCATGAGAATGAAGGTGGGCATGGAGACACCTCCTGCTGGGGGTATGTCTTCATATTAGCATAAAAGGAGTTGCGGCGCGCCTGGCGCACAGCTATATTTGCATACTGACGCAATTATACAAACGAAGGGCGACCCGTGAGCCCCCGACGCACCTGCTGTTCCGATCTCGAGAGATGGCTCGCCCCCGACACCTTCAAGGTGCTGGGCGACCCCAGCCGCGTGGCCCTGCTGCTGCTGCTGGCGGACATCCCCGGCCCCTGCACCGTGACCGCCCTGGCCGCCCGCCTGCCCATCGACGTCTCGGTGGTCTCGCGGCACCTGCGGGCTCTGCGGGACGTGGGCGTGGTGCACGCGGTCAAGCGGGGCAAGGAAGTCCACTACCGGCTCGACTGCGGCGACCTGGCCCGCCGGCTCAGACACCTGGCCGACGCCCTCGACGCCTGCTGTCCGATCAACCCGATAGACCCGGAGGTTCTGACATGACGGATATCAAGCGCCCCGAAGACCCCGACAAGCTGCGCCAGGCCGTGTCCGCAGGCTACGCCCGCATCGCCGAGACCGGCGACAGCTGCTGCGCGGGAAGCGGCTGCTGCGCCCCCGGCTCCCAGGACATCAGCCTCGAGATCGGTTACGACGCCCGGCAGCTCGCGGCGGTGCCCGAGGGCGCCGACCTCGGCCTGGGCTGCGGCAACCCCATGGCCCTCGACGAGCTGCGCCCCGGCGAGACCGTCCTCGACCTGGGCGCCGGCGCCGGCATCGACGCCTTCCTGGCCTCGCAACAGGTGGGCCCCACCGGCCACGTCATCGGCGTGGACATGACCGAGTCCATGCTGGCGCGGGCGCGGGAGAACGCGGCCCAGGGCGACTTCGCCAACGTGGAGTTCCGCCACGGCCTGATCGAGGACCTGCCCGTCGAGGACGCCAGCGTCGACGTGATCCTCTCCAACTGCGTCATCAACCTCTCGCCGGAGAAGGACCGCGTCTTCCGCGAGGCCCACCGCGTGCTGAAGCCCGGCGGCCGCATGCTGGTCTCGGACATCGTGCTCGAGGCGCCCCTGCCCCCGGAGATCGCCGAGCGCGTCGACGTCACCCTCGGCTGCGTGGGCAACGCGTCGCTGCGCGAGGACTACCTGGCGGAGATCCGCAACGCCGGCTTCGCGAAGATCGAGATCGTGTCGGAGAAGAAATACGGCGCCGACCTGATCGCCGGCAGCCCGCTGGCCGAGGACCTGGCCCGCGACCACGGCCTCACCCTCGACGACCTGGCGTCACACCTCGGCAAAGTCACCAGCCTGAGCCTGCGAATACGCCGTCGGTAGGGTGGTCAGCCCGAGACCGTCTCCATCGTCGCGTAATCGAGGGTCGACCCGTGCAGGCTGTGCGGAATGAGGTAGATCGCGAGCACCACCAGGGCCGCGAAGATCGCCGTGGCCCGCGCCCAGCGCCCCTCCGCCCGTTTCAGGGACGCCCACACCCAGGCCAGCACCGCGACCGCCAGCTTGTTGTCGGTGAGGTCCTCGCCGAGGGGCCAGCCCGTCCAGAAGGCGCCGAAGGCGAACTTCTGCACGATGGGGCCCAGGATCAGGCCGCCGAGCACGAGCAGGCCGAGGGTGGTGAGGGCCATGCGGCGGCGGCCGGGTCCGCCGACGAGGGCTTCCAGGCCTGCGCGGTTGGACCAGAGCATGGCGAAGAACATGAAGAAGATGTGGGGCGCCAGCACCAGCGGCGGCACATCCCCCTTGAAACGGGCGACGACGGCCTCCTCCCCGTTCACGGACAGGGTGTCGGCGCCGCGGATCAGGACCACGCTGTACTCCAGCTTGCCCGCCGCGGGCTGGGCGGGCAGGTGGGCGGCGAGGCGCTCGCCGTCGCGGGCCAGGGGCACCTCGGTCCAGTCCTCCGCCGTGCCGAGACGGCGCCACAGGACGCGCCCGGACACCGCGGGGTCGCCGACCTCGAGCACCACCGGCAGATCCGAGGAGATGCTGTGCGAACGGAACAGTTCGCCCCGCACCGGAGCGCCGGCGATCTCGGTGTCGACGCGGATCTCGTAGGTGGGACCGGTCACCCGCTGGTAGACCGCCGAGGCGAGGGTGAGCACGACGGCCAACGTCCAGAGCAGCTTGCCACGCATGATGCGCCTCCCGGATAAGACAAAGCCCGGCACACCCTACAACAGGCCTCCCGGGCTGTCCGCAGGAAAAGGAGGTTCGCGATTTCCGAGTGTATTTGTATGTTTTCCTCTGCAACAGCTTATATCGACGAGGACACCGGCACAGCAGGATGCCGCAGGCCGAGTGTTCTCAGCAATTCCCATAACATCTTGACCTTCCGTCCCGTACTACGTAGCGTTTCCGGGTCGCTCGCCCACTGCTTCACTCAGGAGAAAATATGCGGAACGGACACCCCCAGGGACTGTACGTCTGCTTCGGCGCCGAGATGTTCGAGCGCCTGTGCTACTACGGCATGCGCGGACTGCTGATCCTCTACCTCACCAAATCGCTGCTGCAGGGCGACGTCAAGGCCATGGGCATCTACGGCGCCTACACGGCCCTGGTCTACGCCGCGCCGGTTTGGGGCGGCAAGCTGGCCGACGCCGTGCTGGGCTACAAGCGGGCCGTGATCTTCGGCGGCATCGTGATGGCCATCGGCGAGTTCCTCATCCTGGGCGGCACCGAGTTCTGGCTGTTCCTGGGCATGAGCGCCATCATCATCGGCAACGGCTACTTCAAGGCCAACATCTCCACCATGGTGGGCAAGCTGTACAAGGACGGCGACCCGCTGCGCGACTCGGGCTTCACCATCTTCTACATGGGCATCAACATCGGCGCCCTGCTGGCGACGGTGGCCGTGGCGCCGCTGGGCGAGAAGTTCGGCTTCCACTGGGGTTTCGGTCTGGCCGGCGTGGGCATGCTGGTCGGCGTGGGCATCTTCCTGAAGGGGATGCACAAGCTCGGCACCGCGGGCGATCCCCAGAATCCGGAGATGCTGCGCAAGTACGGCCTTCTGGTCTACGTAGCCTCGCTCGCCGCCATCCCCCTGCTCTACGTGCTGATCAACTACGGCCAGGGTGTCGTGATCCTCGGGCAGGACATCCTCTTCTGGATCCTGATGGGGCTGCTGGTCTTCGTGTGCTTCAACCTGCTGCGCGAGGGCTTCAAGGGCGACAAGGTGCAGCGCGACCGCATCATCGTGATGATGATCCTGATGACCTTCAACGTGGTCTTCTGGGCCTGCTTCGAGCAGGCGGGCAGCTCCCTGACCCTCTTCGCCGACCGCAACGTGGACCGCGACATCTTCGGCCTCTACGAGATGCCGGCCTCGCAGACCCAGTTCTTCAATCCGGCCTTCATCATCCTCTTTGGCAGCCTGTTCTCGATCATGTGGGTCCGGCTGTCCCGCATCGGCCGCAACCCGAACATCCCGCTGAAGTTCGGCCTGGGCATCGTGCAGCTCGGCCTGGGCTACCTGGTGCTGCTGATCGGCAACGCGCTGGCGGGACCGGAGGCCCTGGTGCCCCTGTTCATCGTCGGCATGATGTACCTGCTGCACACCACCGGCGAGCTCTTCCTGTCGCCCATCGGCCTGTCCATGGTGACCAAGCTGGCGCCCAAGAACATGACCGGCAGCGCCATGGGCGCCTGGTTCCTCTCCTTCGCCTTCTCCATGTACGTGGCCGCCGCCCTGGCCAAGCTCACCGGCACCGTGGGCGAGGAGACCGTGGCCGAGGCGGCCCCGGAGGCGGGCGGCGAATTCGCCGTCGCCGCCACCGACTCGCTGGGCGCGCCCGTCTCCCAGGTGGCCGGCGAGGTGGCCGCCTTCAATCCGGTCGAGAGCCTGGCCACCTACGTGGACGTCTTCGGCGGCATGGGCTGGGTGACCCTCGGCATCGGCCTGGTGCTGGTGCTGCTGTCCAGACCGCTGAACAGGATGATGCACGGGGTCGAGTAGCCGCGCCGATCCCGCACATGCGAGAGGCCGGCCCGTACGGGCCGGCCTCTCGCCATCCAGCCCCGGCGGTCAGGGCAACCGGTAGCAGATGACCTCGAAGGGCATGGGCTCCTCCCCGTCGTCCTCATCATCGTCGCCGCCGCCGATCACCACGGCCACCATGTTACCGCCACCGCCCGAGAAGCTGCGGTCGGGGGCGTTCTGGGCCTGCTTGAAGACATAGAGGCGGTCGCCGACCACCAGGAAGTTGTCGTCCTCGGGATCGTAGTCGGCCGCGATGCGCAGGGTGCGGTCGTAGCGGCCGTCGGTGTCGTAGACGTCGAAGACGCCGAGATGCCCGGACGGGCAGTCGCGCACGCCGCGGCTGCTCAGGACCCACAGCTCCCCGTCGGCCCGGGCCACGACCTGGGCGATGTCGTTCTCGTACTCCTGCACGTTGTCGCCGCCGTCGTCCCCGAAGCGCGAGGCCAGCTCCGCCGCCAGTTCGCGGGCCTCCTCGATGTCCTCGTCCAAGCGGCGCAGGGATTCGTAGTCGCGGCGGATGACCCGCTCCGGCGTGCCGTCCGGCGCGAAGATCTCCACCTTGTACTCGCGGGCCTTCTGGAAGACGACGACCCGTCCGTCGGGCAGGGTCGTGAAGTTGCCGGCGAAATCGTCGCCGCCGCCGATCGACAGCCGGATCGCGCCGCCGGACTGTTCCTCCGAGTTCTCCAGGATGGCCACCTGCTGCTCGCCGTCCGAACCGTAGCGGCCCAGGATGTTGCGGATGACGACCTTGCCCTCGGCGAAGCTCGTGCTGATCAGGCCCACCACCAGCGCGTCGCCGGAGGCTTCCATGTGCCGCATGTGGCTCATGCCCGTCTGACCGCCGTCGCCGAAGAGGCGCCAGCCCGAGACGGGGATGCCCTCGCGGTCCATGACCACGATGCGGCCCGGCATGAGTTCCAGCACGCCCAGGTTGCCGTCGGGCAGCAGCTCGAGCTCCTGGCCCGAACGGAACTCGCCGGGCCCGTCGCCCTCGCGGCCGACGCGGCGCAGGATCTCGCCCTCGGGCGAGATGGCCAGCACGGTGCTCATGGTGGCGTCCAGGATGTAGGTGACGCCGTCCTCGTCCACCACCGCGTCGGTGATCAGGCCGAGCAGGGTCTCTTCGGGGTCGTCGTCGCCGCCGATGCGCCACAGCTGCTCCGGCTCCAGCAGGGTCTCGCCGTAGACGGGGGATTCGGGATTGCGGACGGTGGGCACGCCGTCCTCGAGGGTCTCGAAACCGAGCCAGGTCGGCGCGGCCACGCAGGCGGTGGCGAGCAGGAGGATCGTCAGGGTCGGGACGAGGCGCGCGGTCCCCGGTTTCGTCTTCATGGTCGCACTCCACTTCTAGGATGAGCGGCCCGCGGGCCGGGCCGTGATGGACGTGGAATCGGATACGGCCATCATAGCGACGGTGTTCCGGGCACCCCAGTTAAGAGATGTCAAACCATGTTAAGTTTTGTTAATCGACGCGCGATCCCCTGGTTGCCGCGCGCGGGGCGGTATATCATGGACGCATGAAAGGGAACGCCACAGGCCATCGCGCGCTGGTCGGGCTCATCACCCTGGCCCTGGTCGGCCTGGCGGTGCTGCAGCTCGTGCTGCTGCGCTTCGCCTGGGAGCTGGAGAACCAGGCCTTCGTGCGCAACGTCGACACGGCCCTGAACCTGACCGCCGCCCACCTCGAGTCGGACGAGATCTTCGACGGCGCCCTCGGCCTGCTCCAGCTCGGCCCCGGCGGCGAGATCACCGGCCTGGACGTGCGGCACTACGCTGCGACCGACGACACCCTCTCCCACACCCGCATCCAGCGCCTGAAGAGTTTCGGGGATGCCTGCGTCGATTCGCTGACCATCGTGGACGGGACCCGGGTCTGGCGCTTCGCCCACGCCGAGACCGACACCCACGTGGTGGCCTTCGAGGCCGAGACCGCCGGCGACGCCAACACCCTGGCGGTGGTCGTGCGGGCCGAACGGACCAACCTGATCCGGCACATCGTGGGCGGCCTGGTCGACGGCGAACCGCGCCCCATCGGCGAACGGCTCGACGACGCCCGCATCGACTCCCTGTTGACGGAGAACCTGCACGCGGTGGGCGTCGACGCGCGCCCCGCCTTCGGGGTCCTGGCCGCGGGCGGCGACTCCCTGCTGCTCACCGGCGGTCACGGCGACCCGGACGCCCTGGCCGATTCGGACTTCAAGACCCGCCTCTTCCCCCTGGACCCGTCGACACCCCACTACGACCTGGCCCTGCACTTCCCCGACGAGCGTGTCTACCTGGCGGGTCGCATCTGGCCCTTCTGGCTGGCCTCGATCGTGCTGATGTCGGTGATCGTCGCCAGCTTCGTGCGCACCCTGCGCGCCAACGCCGCTCAGAGGCGCTACGCCGAGCACCTGGTGGACTTCGTGAACAACATGACCCACGAGTTCAAGACCCCCATCTCCACGGTGGCCCTGGCCGGCGAGGCCCTCGCCCGTGACGACATCGCCGCGCGGCCCGAGGCCCTGCGGCGCTACGCCGCCATGATCCGCCAGGAGAACCGGCGCATGGCCGACCAGGTGGAGAGGATCCTGGAGATCGCCCAGCTCGAGAGCAGGGACTTCGCCTGGACCCTGGTCCCGGTGGACGTGGACGACCTGGTGGCCGGCGTGGCCGGATCCTTCGCCCTGGGCGTCGCCGAACGCGGCGGGCGCCTGGAACTCTCCCCCGCCCCGGGGGACGCGCGGGCCCTGGCCGACGAGGTGCACCTGGCCGGAGCGGTGGGCAACCTCATCGACAACGCCGTCAAGCACGCCGCCGGCGCCCCGGACATCGACGTCGGCGTGCGGATCACGGACGGACGGCTGGAGATCTCGGTCGCCGACCGGGGACCGGGCGTCCCCGAGGCCGAGCGCGAGCGGGTCTTCGAGAAGTACTACCGCGGGCACACGGGCAACCGCCACGACGTGAAGGGCTTCGGGCTGGGCCTGAGCTACGTCAAGCTGGTCGCGGAGGCCCACGGCGGCCGCGCGTCCCTGGCGGCCCGCCGCGGCGGCGGCACCCTGGCGACGCTGCGGCTGCCCCGGCTGGACGGGGACGAGGCCGGGAAGGGAGACCGGACGTGAGCGACGCGCGCGTCCTGCTGCTGGAGGACGATCCCAACCTGGGCGAGATCATCCAGGAATCCCTCGTCCTGCACGGCTTCGTCGTCACCCTCTGCCGCGACGGCGAGCAGGGGCTGGCGGCCTTCGCCCCCGACGCCTTCGACCTCTGCCTGGTGGACGTCATGATGCCAGCCATGGACGGCTTCGCCTTCGCCGCGGAGATCCGCCGCGGCGGCGCGGACGTGCCGCTGATCTTCCTGACCGCCCGCTCCCTGGTGGAGGACCGCATCGAGGGCTTCCGCATCGGCTGCGACGACTACGTCACCAAGCCCTTCAGCATGGAGGAGCTGCTGCTGCGCATCGAGGCCGTCATGCGGCGCAGCCGGGCCCCGGCCGCCGAGCCGCCCCTGGCCGCACGCACGCCCCTGGGCGCCTTCACCTTCGACACCGTATCGCGCGCCCTGTCCGGCCCCGGCGGCGAGCGCCGGCTCACCGAGCGCGAGGCGGAGCTGCTCGAACTTCTCTACCGCCACCGCAACCGCACCCTCTCGCGCACCGAGGCTCTCCTGAAGCTCTGGGGCGACGACAGCTACCACAACGGCCGCAGCATGGACGTCTTCATCTCGCGTCTGCGCAAGTACCTGTCCGCGGACGAGGACGTGGAGATCCGGACCGTCCACGGGCAGGGGTACCGGCTGATGGTCAAGTCGTGAAGATCCGAGCGTAAGCGGGGAAGGACGAGACCAGGACACGAGCGGGACGCCTCGGTGGAGGCGTCCCGCTCGTGTCGTTAGGCCGGGGCTCAGCCCAGGGTCACTTCGTGTCGTTCACGGTGGTGATGACCAGATCGACATCCAGGACGTACGGGTTGGAATCCACCATGCGCCGGATCACCTCGCTGTCCATGCCGTTCATGCTGGCCCAGAAATCGGCCTCGTCGTTGATCCGGGCGCGGACGCTGAAGAAGCCGTTCTCGTCGCTCCTGACCTGGTGGTCTCCCCACCAGCCCCACCGGCCGCCCACGACCTGGGAGTTCACGCGGGCCCGGTAGATGGGATTGCCGAACTCGTCCTTCACGTAGCCCTGGACGTAGCAGGTCTGGCTCCACGGCAGATCCCAGTTCCAGGACGAGAAGTGGCTGACCTCGCCCACATAGACCGTGCCCTGGAGCACGGATTCCCCGTCCTCGTGCCACAGGCCCTCGTCCTCGTCGTAGTACCACATGGGGATGGTGGCGGGGGCGTCCTGGGCCTTCTCCTCGCCGATGTCCAGGCTGAGATGGGCCGTCGCGCCGGGCGCCAGGTTCAGCGGGGCCTTGTCGGCGCTGGCCAGGTTCACGGTCACGAAGCCGTAGGACGCGAACATGGTGGTGGTGCCGTCCTCGCGCACCCCTTCGAAGTCGCCGGGGAAGACCGCGGGGAAGGTGTCGTCCACGGGCAGGAAGGCGTTGATCTGGACGGTCACGTCGCCCGTGTAGGACTTCTCGCCGGCGGCCACGAAGGCCTCGGCGCCGAACTCCACGCTGCAGACGCCGTCGCTCGTGGTGGCGGTGCCGCCGGTGGCGCCGTCCAAGACGACGGTCTCCAGTTCGGCCAGCACCATGTCCGAGGCGTTGAGCGTCTCCTCCGCCACGAGGTTCAGGTTGCGGTGCGCTGACGTGAGGCCGTTCGACGACGCGCTCAGGATATGGTCGCCGACCGGGACGTCGCTGAGGGTGTAGGCCCCGTCGAGGTCGGTCTGGGCGGATACCCCGCCCGCGGAGACGTTGGCGTTCTCGATGGGAGCGCCGTCGGTGCCGTAGACCTTACCGGTGATGTCGCCGTACTCGTCGGCCGATTCGGGATTGCTCGGGCTGTTGTCGGTGGTACAGCCCCAGAACGCGAGGCCTGCGATCAGGCCCACACAGAAGACGATGGTCGATACGCTTTTCATGTTTTACCTCCGTGAAGTCTGAAAAGGTCCTCTCAGATTCGCATGCCGTGCGGCAACGCACGCCGGTCCGCGTCATGGAGATCCGGCATCGCGCCGGACATATGCACGATGGATACCAGGGCCCGGACTACGTACCAATCCGGTGAACGAAGCTGTATTCGTCGTTTGAGCGCTACCGGGATTCGGATCCGGCGCCCAGGGTGCGTGGGGCGATGCTGTTGTATTATCGACCACCGGACATGGACTTCTGGACACCTGCCAGGGGTTTGAACAAATGATAAAACTCCTTGCGGCACGCCAGGCTACGCCTCCGGCGAGCGCGGCTGCCTCTGAGAGATCCCCGCACAACACCGCCGTCCATTGCCATCGGCGATCACCTACGTCTGGGATTGACCCCATCCGGCCCCCTGGAGTATGGTCTTGCCCGTTCGCCGATGCCCGCCGGTCGGCGATCTCGGCTATAGCCTGCCAATCACGGCCCCTGCCATTCATCTGGAGGCCTCAGATGACCACTGCCCCGACACTCGCCGGCGATGTGCCCAAGGGACATCCCAAGGGTCTGAAGTCCCTGTTCTTCACCGAGATGTGGGAACGGCTGGGCTTCTACCTGATGCTCGGCATCCTGCTGCTCTACATCACGGACACCGAACGCGGCGGACTGGGCTTCTCCACCCGCAGCGCGGCCGAGATCTACGGCACGTACATGGCCTTCGTCTACTTCACGCCTTTTTTGGGCGGCATGATCGCTGACCGCTTCCTGGGCTTCCGCCGTTCGGTCTTCATCGGCGGCCTGCTGATGGCCGCCGGCTACTTCGCCCTGGGCATCCGCAGCCTGCCGACCTTCTACGCCGGACTGGCGCTGCTCTGCGTGGGCAACGGCTTCTTCAAGCCGAACATCTCCGCGATGGTCGGCAACCTCTACGCCCCCGACGACCCCCGGCGCGACGCCGGCTTCAACATCTTCTACATGGGCATCAACATCGGCGCCACCATGTCGGCGCTGCTCTCGGCGCCCCTGCGCAACCTGTGGAGCTTCAACCTGGCGTTCACCGCCGCCGGCGTGGGCCTGCTCATCGGCACGGCCATCCTGGTCTTCAACTGGAAGAAGTTGGCCAAGGCCGACCGGCAGACCGAACGCAGCAGCGAGGACATCTCGTTCAAGCAGGTCATCATGACCATCATCGTGCCGGCCGGGATCTTCGGCGTGCTCGGCTACTTCGCGGGCGAGCGGATCTCGTTCATCCGGGACACGATCGGCTCGGTCACCTTCGGCTTCATCGTGGGCATGCTGCCGGTGATGACCTACTTCGCCCTGATCGTCAAGCGCGCCAACCCGGAGGAGAGACCGGGCCTGGCGTCGCTGATCCCCGTCTACATCGCCGGCGGCGCCTTCTTCATGGTGCTGCACCTGAGCGGCGGGCTGATGACCGTCTTCGCCGAACGCAACACGGACCGCCGCGCGGAGTGGATCCCCGCCGCCACCGAGTTCTACGCCCAGAAGGCCATGCCCTCCTACTACGGAAACGCCGGCCCCGACCTCCCCCGCCCCGACGAGCGGGTGCTGATCACGGTCGACGGCACGGGCGAGGCCATGTTCGGCGCGCGCATCATCGGCGGCGACCTGTTGACGACCCTGGGCGCGCGGCCCGAGCTGAAGATCCTCGACACCGACGAGGCGGACATCCCCGAGGACCAGCAGTTCCTCATCTGCAAGGTCTTCGACGACGCGGACGTGGACGTCTCCACGGACACCGACGCCCACGGGGTGTCCACGACCACCGTGAAAGTGAACGAGGGCGCCGAGTTGCGGGACGAGGTGCTCCTGACCCGTCTGATCGACGGCGAGTCCGTGCCCATCGTGCTGGTCTCGGCCGAGACGCGCGCCGCCGTCTACGCCAAACGCGACCCGGACGTGGCGACCCTCGCCCCGGGCAACTGGGTCCGCCTGGTCAACGCGGAGATGCTGACCGGCCTGGTCAATCCCGTCTTCGTGGTGGTGCTGACCCCCCTGGTGGTGTTCTTCTTCGGCTGGATGGCCACGCGCGGGCGTCGCATCAGCACGGCGCGCAAGATCTTCCTGGGCATGGTGATCACGACCGTCGCCCTGTTGATCATGGCCGTGGGCGCCAGCCTCGGCAAGGACGGTGCGGCCAAGACGGCCATGATCTGGATGGTGATCTACTACCTCGTGATCACCGTCGGCGAGTTGTGCCTCTCGCCGATGGGCCTGTCCCTGGTGACCAAGCTGTCGCCCAAGCGCCTGGTCGGCCTGATGATGGGCGGCTGGTTCCTGGCCACCTCGATCGGCAACAAGTTGTCCGGCTTCATCAGCGGCATGGAACCGAGCACCCAGATGTTCGTGATCCTGGCGTTGGCGATCCTGGGCGTGGCGGCCTTCATCTTCGCCATGCTGCCGCGGCTGGACGCGGCCATCAAGAAGTACGGCGCCTGACGCCGTATCCACGCCACGAAGAGAGGGACGGCCCCGCGGCCGTCCCTTTCTCTTTGCGCTCTCGCGAACCGGTCAGGCCCCGGCCTCCATCTCCGCCTGCTGCAGGAAGGTGAAGCGGGCCACCTTCGGCTGCGCCAGCCGCTCGAAATCGGCGTAGGCCATGCTCAGCAGCTCGGTGTGGGTGCCGGCGGGGAAGACGATGCGCTTCGCGTCGGCCATGGATCCCGACACGTAGACCTCCAGGCCGTAGACGTGTCCGAAGGGCGGCATGGCGCCCAGGTCGCAGTCGGGGAAGATGGCGTGGAAGTCGGGTTCGGTGGCCAAGCTGATCGTCTCCGCGCCCGCGGCCTGCTGCAGCAGGGTGAAGTTCACCTTCTCGGGGGCCGGCAGCACGGCCATGGCCATGACGCCGTCGAGGCGGATCATCACGGTCTTGGCGAACTCGCGGCCGGGAACGCGCGCCCTGTCGGCCGTCTCCTGGGCCGAATAGGCCTGGGGGTGGGTGATCTTCTCGTAGCGGATCCCGTGCTCGTCCAGGTACTCCAGCAGTTTCTCGCAAGCCATGTCGGAGCCTCCTCGGCGAAGGGCCACGAAGGCGTGCCTGCGGTGCATTTCGGGATGCGGTGTCGGTGCAGGTCGCGGGTGGGGGGCGCCGCCGGCGGATCGCGCGGCGGCGCTCCCCGCCCGCTCACGCGTGGGACGTCCGCATCATAGCATATCCGGCCCCGGAAATGTGCTCAGAAGTAGTAGTGGAGTCCCACCTGCGGAAAGATCATCAGGCTGTTCTCGTCCTCGCCCCGGCTGGTGAAGACCGCCTCCACCTGCACGGCCGTGCGCTCGCCCATCAACCGCTCCATACCCACACCGAAACCCAGGTTGATGTGGTCCTTGGTGCGGTCCTTCTCCTTGTGGTAGAAGTGCGCCAGCCCGGCGCCCAGGTAGAGCTTGTCCCGGCCGCTCTGGCGCAGGATGTACTGCAGGGAGAATCCGCCGTTGTGGCGGTTGTCGTCCTTGTTGTTCCAGATGCCGCCGGCGACCTGTCCGTAGAGCCACCACTTGATGGGGAACTTGTAGGACAGCCCGAAGCCCCCCGTGAGCCCCATGTGCACGCCGATGGCCTCGTAGAGGGGATCGTCGACCCGGTTCCAGTCGCGCGTCTGGGCGGTGGCCGAGGTGGCGGCGGCCAGCAGGAGCAGGCCGATCACCAGCGACCGGGTCTTGAGGCGAGGGAGCTTCGACATGTCGGGGGACCTCCGTGTTCCGCGAAATCCGGTTCGACCACAGCGTCCGTTCATACGCACACGGACGCCCGCGGTTCCACGCGGCGAACGTAACACCTTCCCGGGCCCCGACACAGCCCGGAATTCCCCAAAAGCGACGGGGTCGGGCCGCCGGTTGGCGATCCGACCCCGCCTCGCTACCCGGGAATCGACCCGGGATCGGTCTACGAACAGCCGGAGGTGGCAGCGCAGACCATGCAGGTGTAGCAGGTGCCGCTACGGACCATCATCGAGCCGCATTCCGGGCAGGGCGGCGAGTCCGCCTGGGCCCGGAACACCCGTTTCTCCTTGTTCTCCATGGTGATGCGGCCGCTGGCCTCGGGCGCGGGGGGCGTGTCCTCGCGCAGCCCCGTCTCGAACTCGGGCGCGGCCGGCTCGGTGACCTTGGCGTCGCCGAACTTGAGTTTCAGCCAGCGGAAGATGTAGTCCATGATCGACTTGGCCACCGGGATCTCGGGGTTGGTGGTGAAGCCGCTGGGCTCGAAGCGCGCGTGGCTGAACTTGGACGTCAGCACGTCCAGGGGCACGCCGTACTGCAGCATGATGGAGCAGGCGGTGGCGAAGCTGTCCATCAGCCCCGAGACGACCGACCCCTCCTTGGCCATGGCGATGAACATCTCGCCGGGCTGGCCGTCGGGATAGAGCCCGATGGTCAGGTAACCCTCGTGCCCGGAGATGCTGAACTTGTGGGTCACGGCCGCGCGCTCGTCGGGCAGCCGCACCCTCGCCGGCGAGGGCGGGGACATGTGGCTCTCGGCCGGGGCGTCCTCGACGTCCTCGTTGCCGGTGTTCATGGGCTGGGTGCGCTTGGAGCCGTCCCGGTAGACGGCGATGGCCTTCAGGCCCAGCTTCCACGCCTCGATGTACGCCTCGGCGATCTGCTCGGGCGTCGATTCGTGGGGCATGTTCACGGTCTTGCTGATGGCGCCGGACAGGAAGGGCTGCACGGCGCTCATCATGCGGATGTGTCCCATGTAGTCGATATAGCGCTCGCCGCCGACGGGCATGAAGGCGCAGTCGAACACGGCCAGGTGCTCGTCCTTGAGCCCCGGCGCGCCCTCGATGGTCTCGTGCTCCTCAAGGTGCGCGAGGATGCGACGGCGTTCCTCCTCGGTGTAGCCGAGGCGCTCGAGGGCCTCGGGCACCGTGTTGTTGACGAGCTTGAGCTGCCCCCCGCCGACCAGGTTCTTGTACTTGACCAGGGCGATGTCGGGCTCGATGCCCGTGGTGTCGCAGTCCATCATGAAGCCGATGGTGCCCGTGGGGGCCAGCACCGTCACCTGCGCGTTGCGGTAGCCGTAGTCGTAGCCCACGGTGTAGGCGTCGCTCCAGACCTGCTTGATCTCGTCGAGCAGCGCCTCCGGCACGCGGTGGGGGTTGATGCCGTTGATGTGGGAGCGGTGCTTCTGGATCACCTTCAGCATGGACTCGCGGTTGGGCTGGTAGCCCGTGAAGGGCCGGAAGTGCTCCGCGAGGCGCGACGAGCTCAGGTAGGCCTGACCGGTCATCAGGGCGGTGATGGCCGCGGCGTAGTTGCGGCCGCCGTCGCTGTCGTAGGGCAGGCCCCGCGACATGAGCAGGGCGCCCAGATTGGCGTAGCCCAGCCCGAGGGGCCGGTACGCGTGGGAGTTGGTGCCGATGGACTCGCGCGGGTAGCTGCTGTTGTCGACGATGATCTCCATGGCCGTCAGCACCACGTCCACGGCGTGGCGGAAGGCCGCCACGTCGAACTCCCCGTCCTCGCGGCGGAACTTCATGAGGTTCAGCGAGGCCAAGTTGCAGGCCGAGTCGTCGAGGAACATGTACTCGGAGCAGGGATTGGACCCGTGGATGCGGTCGGTGGCCGCGCAGGTGTGCCAGTCGTTGATGGTGGTGTCGTACTGGAGGCCGGGATCGCCGCAGACGTGGGCGCCCTCGGCCATGCGGTCGAGCAGCTCGCGGGCCCGGTAGGTGTCCATGGGCCGGCCGTCCATCACCGCGCGGGTGGTCCAGGTCTCGTCGTCCACGACGGCCTGCATGAACTCGTCGCTGACCCGCACCGAGTTGTTGGAGTTCTGGAAGAAGACCGAACCGTAGGCCTCGCCGTTGAAGGAGCCGTCGTAGCCGGCGTCGATCAGGGCCCACGCCTTGCGCTCCTCGCTCACCTTGCAATCGATGAAGTCCAAGATGTCGGGGTGATCGACGTCCAGCATGACCATCTTGGCGGCTCGGCGAGTCTTGCCGCCCGACTTGATCACGCCGGCGAAGGCGTCGTAGCCCTTCATGAAGGACACGGGGCCCGAGGCTTCGCCGCCGGTGCTGAGCTTCTCGCGCGAGGAGCGCAGGGGTGAGAGGTTGGTGCCGGTGCCGCTGCCGTACTTGAACAGCAGGCCCTCGGTCTTGGCCAGGCCGAGGATGGACTCCATGCTGTCCTCGACCGAGTTGATGAAGCAGGCGGAGCACTGGGGCTTCTTCTCGACGCCCACGTTGAACCAGACCGGGGAGTTGAAGGCCGCGTGCTGGTTGACCAGCAGGTAGGTCAGCTCCGCGCGGAAGGTCTCGGCGTCCTCGGGCGTGGTGAAGCAGCCGTCGGCCACGCCCCAGCCGAAGATGGTGTCGGCCACGCGGCTGATGAGCTGCCGCACCGACGCCTCGCGGTCCGGCGTGCCCAGGCCGCCGCGGAAGTACTTCTGCACCACGACGTTGGTGGCCATCTGCGACCAGGACTTGGGAACCTCCACGTCCGTCTGCTCGAAGATGACCTCTTCGTCCCTGGTGACGATGGACGCGTCGCGCGTCTCCCACTTGACCTCGTCGAGGGGGCTGATGCCGGGAGCCGTGTTGCGTCGGGTGAAGCTCAGGCCGTGGTGGGCGGTCGCCTCGCGGGCCTCGATCAGGCTCTCTTCCTCGGGCTGTTCGGCGAGGGCGGTCAGGTCCAGTTCGGGCGCCTTGTCCTCGGCGGGCCGGGCTTCCGTTCCCAGTTCCGTTCCCGCGGCTGCCTCCATTTGCTTCTCCGTGCGATCCTTCATGGAAGATCCTTCTTTCCTGATGCGTTCCGGACG
>CAZTWK010000042.1:0-27945 GCA_964617805.1 uncultured Fibrobacteraceae bacterium
GATCTCTCCCGGCGGTTTTCAAGACCGCTGCCTTACCAGTTAGGACTAGCCCTCCGGCTTAACGTACGCGCCAGAGGCCGCAACCGCTCCCCCAATTCCGGGCCCCGCGCAGGGTCCGATACAGGAATCGCGTTGCGGCCAAGCACGTTACTTGTTGCCCCTGAGTTTGTCAAGAAATCCTCTGACGCCGTCCTCGATCCGCTCGCTGATCCGTTCCTTGGCCGGGGCCAGATCCAGCACCGTGCGGGGGCTCGCGGCGCGCCCCGTCAGGCGCAGGTTCAGGGCCAGGCGGCCGTCGTCGCCCCGCAGGGCGTCGGCCAGCAGGGCCAGGTCGCCGAGCTCGGGCTGGAAGTCCTCGGGGAACTTGACGCTCAGGTCCATGTCGATGCCGCCGTTGAGACCCAGCCAGCCGCCGCCGCGCCAGTCCGTGTCGTGCCCGTCGAGCATCAGGTTCTCGATCACCAGCTTGCCGTCCCGCACCAGCAGGCGCTGGACCAGATGGCGGAAGCGGATGTCCTTGAGATCCTGTCGCTCGCCGAGGTAGGGCGAGATGCCGTCGAGCCAGGACGAGGCGTGGACCACGCCGTCGCGCAGGGCCAGGTCGCCCGCCAGTTCGAGGGAGTCGCGCATCTCCTCGGGCGAGCCCAGGGCCATCGAGCCGCCCAGCTTCAGGTCCGCCGCACCCTCGAGATAGGGCACGGCCACCGGCGCCACCGCGTCCAGCAGCAGACGGACCGGCACGCCCGCGCCGTCGGCGGCGAAGCTGCAGAGGGCCTGCTCGCGGTCCAGGTCGGCGAAACGGGCCTGGCCGTCCAGGCGGCCGTCGGCGACCTCGATGCGGATGTCGCCGAGCTCCGCCGCGGGCCCCTGCAGGGACAGGTCCGCCGAGCCGCGCCAGGGCACCGTCTGCCGGGGAGGCACGACCTCCAGGTCCCGTACCTGGGCTTCCAGGGTCAGGCCGTTGGCCAGGTCGTGGTATCGCGCGCCGCGCGGCAGGGGCCAGGCCAGGTCGAAGGCGCCGGTCGCGTCGACATCGCCCAGGGTGAACGAGGCATCGGCCAACCAGGCGACGGTGGCGGGCGACATCTCGGGCGTGACCTCCGGCAGGCCGCGGCGCAGGGCGTCCACGTCCAGCTCCAGCAGGCGCCACTCACCCGCCAGGCGGTTGCCCAGGGGCGAGAGGACCAGGGCCCCGCTGCCGGTCGCCGTGACGCCGCTCCAGGTCAGGTGGCGCACACGAAACTGCAGGCGGTCGGCCGCGGCCGGGACCTCGAGCTGCCCGGTGAGATCGAGGTCGCGGAAGAGCTGCTCCCCTTCCTCCCGGTAGCCGATCAGGCGCAGCCTGGCGATGCGCGAGCGCACGTCCAGACGCGAGGGTTCGGCGTCGCCGGCGGGGGCGGGCCGGCCGCCGGCGAAGGCGTCGAGCCGTTCCATCAGCAGCGTGGCGTCGCCGATGCCCACGTCCTGCTGCCAGTCTTCGCAGACGAGGCTGCGGCCCGTGGCGGGATCGCTCCAGGTGAGGTGTCCGTCCTCGACGGCCAGGCCGGCCACGAAGAGGGCCACCGGCATCCGGGCGCTCTGGGCGCTCTGGGCGGACCCGGCCCCGCCCGCCGTCCGGTCGGCGGCTGCGGTCGGCGCGTCGGCGCGTGTCACCAGTTCGATGCGCGGCCGCACCAGGCGCACCTCGCCCACCTCGAGCCGCCGCTTCAGCAGCGGCCCCCAGGCCAGCGAGACCTCGAGTTGCCCGACGCGGGCGTTGTAGCTCTCGATGTCCACCTCGCTGCCGGTGCGCGCGGCGAGGTCGGCGCCGGTGCCCACGATGACGCCGTCGGTGAGGACCAGGCGGAGCTGCGGCCACACGTCCACTTTCGCGCCCGCGAAGGCGATGGTGGCGCCGGTGGCGTCCTCGATGCCGTCGGAGATCATCTCGGCCAGCCGCGAGGCCGGCACCAGCAGGCGCACCGCCACCAGGGCCAGCACGATCACGGCGACGAGGATCAGCAGGACGCGCAGCAGGCGGCGCAGGAACTTGGGCATGGGTCTCCTCCGGGTCGGTCGAATCGGGACCGCTTCAGGACGCCGAAATGATACGCGCGCCGCCGAGCACCTGTTCCCCCGCGTAGAGCACGAGGAACTGGCCGGGGGCCACCCCGCGCGCCGCGGTGCACAGGGTCACGCGCAGGGATGCGCCGTCGCGACGCCAGGACGCCACGGGCACGCCGCGGTGACGATACCGCACCTGGGCCTCCACCGGCGCGTCGAAGGCTGCCGCGTCGTCGCTCTCCGGGAAGGCCGGCAGCGGTGTGCAGAAACCGTCGCAGACGACCTCGACCACGTCCAGGCCCTCGCGGGGGCCCACCACCACCCGGTTCTCGGCCGGGTCCAGCGCCAGCACGTAGAGGGGCTCCGGCGCGGCGAGGCCCAGGCCCCTCCGCTGGCCGACCGTGTAGTGGATCAGGCCGCGATGCCGGCCGAGGACCTCCCCTGCGGGATCGACGATGTCGCCGGGCGCCCACCCTTCGGCGTCCGCGAAGAGGAAGCTGCGGTCGTCGTCCGGCACGAAGCAGATCTCCTGGCTGTCGGGACGGCGGGCGGCCTCCAGGTCCAGGGCGGCCGACGCCTCGCGCACCTGCGCCTTGGTGTACCAGCCCAGCGGGAAGACGCAGCGCGCCAGCACCTCGGGCGCCAGGCCGTGCAGGAAGTAGGACTGGTCCTTCTCCGGGTCGACGCCCCGCAGCAGTGCGACGCCGTCGTCGCGGTGCGCCAGGCGGGCATAGTGCCCCGTGGCGACCAGGTCCAGCCCCAGGGCCGTGGCGCGGCGCGCCAGCTCGGGGAAGCGGACCATCATGTTGCAGCCGACGCAGGGATTGGGCGTGCGCCCCGAGAGGTAGTCCTGGACGAAGGGATCGATGACCTGCCGGCGGAAGGGGCCCTCCACGGTGCCCACCCAGTGGCGGGATTCGAAGCGCGCCGCCAGCCGCCGCGCCCCGTCGATGGCGTCCAGGGAGCAGCAGGACTTGTTGTCGCTGCCGCCGAAGGAATCGTCCGACACGCAGAAGTTCTTGAGGGTCACGCAGTGAACGTCGCAGCCCAGGTGCTTGAGCAGGGCCAGCGCGAAGCTGCTGTCGACGCCGCCGCTCACGCCGAGCAGCACGCCGGTGCCCGGAGGCGCCGCAGCCCTGAGTTCTGCGGGCACCGGCAAGGGGAAGGTCATCGCTCACCTCGGAGGGTCGTCCCGCCTCAGGACGTCTTGTCGTCCGTCGGCTGGATCAGGTTGGCCGGCACCTCGGCCTCCATCAGGTCCTGGATGACCTTGATGTTCTCGAGGGAACGCTCGCGGATGTCGCCCTCCTCGTCGAACTCGGCGGCGTCCTCCCACTCGACGATGGCCTCGCGGTACATCTTCGACTCGGCGAACATGATCGCCAGGTTGTAGTGGGCCAGGGCGCTGCGGGGATCGGCCTCCAGGACGGCCTTGAACTGGGCCAGGGCGTCCTTGTACATGTGCCGGCGGAAGTAGAGCGAGCCCAGGTTGCAGCAGGCCTTCTCGTCCGCGGGCCGCACGGCGATGGCGCGGTTGTAGAGTTCGGTGGCCTTGTTCATGGCGGCCATGGCCTCGGGCGTGCGTCCCTCGGAGATGTCGTCCCAGATCAGGCCGGAATTGACCAGCGGCTCGACGAAGATGCTGTCCAGGGCCGTGGCGTTGGCGAAGAAGACCAGGGCCGAGTCGAGCAGGGCGTTGGTGCCGGTGGCGGACTCCTCCGCCGGCGGCACGGTCTCCGCACCCGCCCGCGAGTAGTAGATGTTGCCCAACTCGTACCAGGCGTACTTGGCCTCGGGGGTGCCGGCGACGGCGAGCTCGCGCAGGGCGGGCTCCTGCTCCTCGGCGGGAAGCTGGCGGTACTCGGCCAGGACCATTTCCAGCTCGGTCAGTTCCACGCTCTCGCGGCAGCCCGCCAGGAGCGCCAGCGCGGCCAGGCAGGCCAGCAGGATCGTCGTGTGCAGTGCCGGTGTCGAACGAAGGCCGTTCATCGCATATCTCCTCGTTGTATGATCTCCCGCGCGGCCGGCCGCGCGGACGTCGCTACCACCATTTCTCGAGTCCGGCCAGCGAGACCGTGAGCCGCCACACGCGGTCGGTGACGCCGTTCTTCTCCGCGACGCCGATCCAGGCGTGGGACAGGGCGATGTCGAGATGGCCGCTCCGGTCGCGGAAGGAGAAGCCGGTGCCCGCCGCGACGCGGTGCTCCATTATCTCGTCGCCACCCACCAGGTAGGGCCACTTCCTCAGCGAATATCCTACACGAAGGGGCAGGTTCCTGCGACCCGCGCGTCGCACGTAGGCCTCGGCGCGGTCGAAGCCGACGCCCAGGCGCCAGGCGTCGGTCATGATCGCTTCCCAGTCCTCCCGCCCGCTCAACTGCGAGAAGGGCTGGCTCTCGTACTCGGCGCCGAAGCGCCAGCGCGGCCCCAGTTGCACGGCCGCGCCCGCGGCCCAGATGGCCGGCAGCTCGACGCGGTAGGACCCGGTGGCGTTGCCGGGTATGCCCTGCATGACCCGTGAGCGGTTGACGTCCCAGTGGTGGGCGGTGGTGAAGGTCGCCCCCACGGCCAGCGCGGGCAGCGGATCGACGAGCACCGACCAGGTCGTCGACAGGCCGCCCAGCTCGTCCTCGAGGGTCTCCGAGCTGGTCAGGAAGTAACGGGTGCCGTCGGTGGTGGCCGGCTCGTCGAAGATCAGGTTGATGCGCTCGCGCATCACGCCGCCGACCAGGTTCAGGCTGGCGCCCAGGGACACACGCGACGTGGCGCGCCAGGAGAGCCCCAGGGGCACCTGGAACTGGGTGCCCTCGCGCACGAAGAACTCGCGGGCGTCGTAGGGCACGTCGGGCCCCAGCGGATCCTCGGGGTCGGGCAGCAGGACGATGGTCTCGCGCTGGGTGTCGAACTGCGTGCCGCGCAGCCCCTCGAAGCCCGCGCTCACGATCAGTCGACCGTCCGCGAAGGGGATCGCGGCCCGCATCGTGGGCGTGCGCACCCGGCTGACGGTGCGGGTGGCGGCGGCGTCCTCGCTGCTGACCCGCTCGCCGTAGCCGCCGAGCACGACGGCCGTCCTCTTCAGCCCCGGCAGGCTCGCCAGGTTGTGGAAGACGGGGATCAGGGTGTCGCTCTCGGCGAGGCCCCACCCGCCGCGCCCGTCGATGCGGGCGTCGCTGGAGCGGACGTCGGCGCCGATGCCGGTCAGGGCGAAGGGGCCCTGGGCGCAGGCCGTCGCGGCGGACAGCGCCAGCAGCGCCAGAACGAGCGTCGGGAGGCGTCTCATTTCTCACCTCCGCCGAAGGGTGTGTAGGTGACCTCGAGATGCGGGTAGAGGCCCGGGTCGTCGAAGCCCTTGAAGGCGTAGCGCGACAGGTAGAAGTCCGGCCCGTAGAAGAGCGTGGTGATGTAGCCGCTGAAGGACTCGCCGGCGGTGACCATGAACACGGTGTCGGGATCGAGGACGCCGTTGCGGATCCGCTGCACCGTGCTGGTCACGTCCCAGCCGATCCAGTCCTCCTCGGCGGCGGCCATGCCCTCGTGATCGACGGAGAAGTTGCCGTCCACCACGTCGCCCTCGGCCTGCAGATCCGCCAGCGTGAGCGAGTCGAGCCCGGCGACCAGGTCCAGGGGCAGCTCGTGGATGACCAGCGACTGGTTCTGGCCGTGGCTGCCGGCGAAGTCCAGGCCCAGCCGCACCACCGCGCGGTTGATGAAGACGTCCTCGGGCACCGCGGAGAGGTCGAAGGCGAAGTAGGGCGCGAGACGGTCGTGGGTCCGCATGACCATGTCCGACGACAGGTCGGGCGACGGGGCCGTGATCTGGTGCAGGGTGGACACGTCGGCGATCGGCGCGACCACGAGGACTTCCTCGAAGTACTCGGTCTGCTCCCCGCCGACGAGGGAGTCGGAAACGGCGATGCTGATCGTCGGCCCGACGATGGTGTCGTCGTCCTCGCGCTCGATCTCCTGGTAGCCGTTGCTGCTCATGTCCACCGAGGCGTAGCCGAGCAGGCCCGACACCTCCGAACCCGGCCCCTCGCGGATGATGATGCCGTTGTGGCCGGTCTCCACCCAGCCCGCGATGGTGGCTGGGCTGAAGTTCAGGAACACGTTGGCGCCGGAGTCGAGCTCGTCGATCAGCAGCGCGTCGTAGTCGGGCTCGGGCCCGGGGTAGAGCGAGGCGTCGAGGGGCTCGGCGAGCTCGTAGACCTCGAAGTTGCGTTCGTAGCCCGTCTGCTTGGCCTCCTCCTCCGGCGCGTAGTACTTGAGGCGGTACAGGTTCAGGCGGACGAACTGGATGTTGTCCTCGCTGATGGTCAGCCAGGCCGGCACGCTGTCGAGCAGGGCCGAGAAGTCGTAGCGGACCAGCATCGACGAGGCCTCGGTGTCGCTCTGGCCGAAGTAGAGCACCTGGTTCTCGTCGTAGGTGGTGTCCTCGTCGTGGAGGACCACGTGGCCCCGCGCCGTCGACGTGGTCAGGGCCTCGGTCACGGGGGTCGCCACCTCCAGCTCGCTGGGCACGCCGGCGCCCAGGAGGTTGGGTTCGTCGCTGGTGCAGCCGGCGATCGCCACGATCGCCGCCACCGCGACCAGCGCCGCTGGGTGGATGGTCTTCGTCCTGCTCATCCGTTCTCCTCGCGGTTCGTTGAACCGAGGCATACTAGGTCGCGCGCGTGCGCGCGTCAAGGCGCGCCCCCCGCGTCGGCGCCCTCGGAGCGCGCCGAGATGCTCACGCGGGAGAAGCCGCTGGCCTTGATCATGCCCATCAGGCTCACCACCCGCCCGAACTCGGTGTGCGTGTCCGAGCGCAGCACGATGTTGTCCTCGCCGCCCTCGGCCTGTCGCTGACGCAGGGCGGGCACGATCTGGTCCTCGGTCAGGGGCTGCTCGTCCAGGTAGATGGCCCCGTCGCTGGTCAGGTAGAGCACCGCCGGCCCCTCCGCGACCTGCACGGTCGACATGGAGCTCGGCAGCTCGAGCTCGATGGCCGGCTGGCGCTTGAAGGTCGAGGTCACCAGGAAGAAGATCAGCAGCAGGAACATCACGTCGATCAGCGAGGTGACGTTGATGATCAGGCGGCTGCCCTTGCGCGGGGGCGCGAATTCCATCTCAGGCCTCCCCGTCCGCGACGGCGGCGCGGCGGCGGGCGGTGCGGCCGCGCAGGTGGCCCAGGGTCTCCGAGGCGTAGCGTTCCAGGTCGAAGATGATGGCGTCGGCCCGTCCCTGCAGCCAGTGGTGCCCGACCAGGGCCGGGATGCCGATGATCAGGCCGGCGGCGGTGGTCACCATGGCCTCGGAGATGCCGCCGGACAGGTGCTCGGGATCGCCCAGGCCCACCGCCGAGATGGCCGAGAAGACGCGGATCATGCCCGTGACGGTGCCCAGCAGGCCCAGCAGCGGCGCCACCGCGGCGACGATCTCCAGGATGTTCAGGTTGCGCACCAGGCGCACCGCCTCCTGGCGGCCGGTCTCCTGCAGCACGTCGCGCACGATCTGCCACTCGTAGTCCGCGTGGTCCAGGCCGGCGCGCACGACGCTGGCGAAGGGGCCGGGGTTGCGGTCCAGGATGGCGTAGGCGATGGCGTGGTTGTCCCCGGCGGGCAGGGTGGCCACCGCCTCGACGACCTCCGGGAAGATGATCCTCTGCCGCCGCAGGGCGAAGAGGCGCTCCAGGAAGATCGTCAGCCCGATCAGGGAGCACAGCCCCAGGGGGATCATCATCACGTTACCGGCGCGGATCAACTCCCACATCTTACGTCCTCACGTTGTTGCCGGCCGGGGCCGGAAGGCGCCGTCAACGCGCCGAGTAGATCAGTTTCACGGTCATCACGAGTTCGGGGTCGGGAAAGTGGCGCGGCAGGGGCGCCAGGGGGGCCGTGGCCCGCATGGCCGCCGTGCTGGCCCGGTGCAGGGACTCGTGTCCCTCCTCCTCGACCACGCTCAGGTCGCTCAGGGTCCCGTCCGGCTGCACGACCATCTTGAGCACCGTCACGCCGTCGATCACGCCCAGGTGCGTGTAGGCGTAGGGCGGGATCCAGTTGGGCAGGAAATCGCTCTTGAAGCGCTCCAGCCAGGGCGCGAAGTCCCACTCGACCGTGCTCAGGGCGAAATCGCCGAACTGGATCAGGTCGCCGGCGTCGAGGCTGACCGCCTCCTGGTCGTAGTCGAAGCCGCGGTCCCCTGGCCGGCCCTCGCTGCGGTCCAGGATGGACGGGGACGCCTGGGCCAGCAGGTCGGCCAGTTCGGCGGGCGTCACCAGCCGGTCCTGTTCGGCCGGTTCCTGCGTCGGCGCCTCGTCGGCGTCGCCGTCGCCCAGGTCCTCGCTCTCCCGCAGGGCGGGATCGGGGCCGGGCCAGGGCTGCACGCCGCCGGCGGCCGCGGCGGACTCGGGCTCGCCGGACGCCTCGCCGGAGGTCTCCGGATCCACCTGCACGCCGCCCGGACTGCCGCCGGTGTCGCGCTGGATCGCCACCTGGGACAGGTCGCCGGTCCGCTGCGCGCGTGGCGTGGCGCCGGGCTCTCCGCCCTCGATGCGGTCGGCGGCGCGGCTGTCGCGCAGGGCCAGGAAGTCGGGCTCCGACGGCGGCATCGGAATCTCCTGGCTCTCCGGCACGGAGGTGTAGGTCCGCGGCAGGGAGCCCGCCGCGTCCGGCGCCTCGTCGATCAGCACCACCTCGACCGTGTCGGGCGCCCGCTCCCCCGGCGCCGGCCGGTACTCGCCGACCAGGTCGGTGCGCCAGGTCACGACGGCCAGCAGCAGATGCAGGACCAGCGCGGCCAGGAAGGCGCGAATCGTTGTGCGGCGCTGGGGCACGGTTCTCCTTGACGCTCGCGGTTTCCACCGGGATCCTCTGACCCGGACTCAAGCAGGGACCGCCTCGTACGGCGGCCCGCGTCACCCGCAAAAGGTAACACAATGCACGGACTTGTCCCGCCTGACAATCCAGGAAAAGACCCGGCGCGCATCGCCGCGGCGGTGGCGGCCCTGGCCTCCCGTCACGGCGAGCGGATGGACCTGGCCGTCCCCTTGAGCCGCTTGACCACCCTGCGCATCGGCGGGCCGGCGCGGGCGGTCTGCCGCCTGCATACCCCGGACGACGCGCGCCGGTTCCTGGAAAACGCGCGGGAGCACGAGATTCCTGCGGTGTGCCTGGGCGGCGGCAGCAACGTGCTGGCGGACGACGCGGGCTTCGAGGGGCTGGTCCTGCGGGTGGCGACGACCGACCTCGCCGTCCGCGGCGACACGGTGGTCGCCGGCGCCGGCCACGACTTCGACGCGCTGGTGGTCGCCACGCTGCAGGCGGGGCTGGTGGGGCTGGAGTTCGCGTCGGGGATCCCCGGCAGCCTGGGCGGCGCCCTGGTGGGCAACGCGGGCTGCTACGGGCACGAGATCAGCGAGTTCCTGGTGGAGGCCACGGTCCTGCGGGCCGACGGGCGCGTGGAGACGGTGGGCCCCGAGGATTTCGCCTTCGCCTACCGCCACTCGGTCCTGAAGGACTCCGGCGACCTGGTCCTGGAGGCCGTGCTCCGCCTGCGGCGCGGGGACACGGCGGCCGCCGGCGAGACCCGCGCCGACATCGTCGCCGAGCGCCGGCGCAAGCATCCGGTCGACCTGCCCTGCGCCGGCAGCTACTTCAAGAACCTCCCGCCCGGCGCGCCGGGCGGCCGCCGGCGCGCCGCCGGCGCCCTGCTCGAGCAGGTGGGCGCCAAGGAGATGCGGGAAGGCGACGCGGGCGTCTTCGAGCGCCACGCCAACATCATCGTCAACCTGGGCACCGCCACCAGCGCCGACGTGCTGACCCTGGCGGAGCGCATGAAAACGGCCGTGGCCTCGGAGTTCGGGATCGACCTGCGGGAGGAAGTGCGCCATTTGGCGCCTTTCGGCTGGTAAACGGGGGGCGACGCGGTGTATGATCCCCCCGTCCGGGTTTCGTATTGACACCCGGAGCCCAACGCCTGTAATTATAATCGATTGGGCAAATCAGCACAGTTGCACAGGAGTCGACCATGCGCCGGACGTTCTGCGTTATCGTATCGTGCCTCGCCGTCGTGACCGCGACAGCGGTCCTGGGGCAGGATTCCGAGTCCGAGGAGAAGACCTTCAACCTGCTGCACACCTCCATCGAGGAGCAGGAGGCGATCCGGGCCGAGGAGGAGAACGTCCCGACCTACGAGCCGGTCATTCCCGAGCGCAACCTGGAACTGACCCTCACTCTCGGCTTCTGGCAGATCAACAAGGAGCTCCTGGCCTCCGAGGGCATCATCTACAAGTACACCGACAAGACCACCTACTTCGGCGACGTCAGCCTGATCGGCCAGAACGCCTTCCATCCCCAGCTGCGGCTGAACTACAACCTGCTGCCCTGGTTCTCTGTGGAGCCCGTGGTGGGCTTCTCGGTCTCCGAGTACCAGGCCAGGATCGTCAACGCCTACTCACTGTCGAACCAGGCCTTCGGCGAGGATGAGAACCCGCCCGTCCCCCTGGAAGACGACGAGATCGGCGAGTTCGATGCCGAGAACCGATCCTGCATCACGCTGAGCACGGGCGCGAACGCCATCTTCTATCCGCGCGACTACGGCAACTTCGGCACGGGCCGCTGGCATCCCTTCGTCCAGGGCGGCGTCCACCACACCTGGATGAACCTCAATTCGGACTACACCGATACGCCGGCCACCATGTGGGACATGTCCGGCGGCGTCGGCCTGCGCTTCATCGCCGACGACCTGGTCAGCATCCGCTTCGAGGTCATGTACCACCACATGACGGTGGACTTCGCCCCGGGCGACGCCTTCGCCGTACGCGACGAGGGCCACACGCGCATCCCCATCACGCGCTTGGTCGAGGGCGAGGGCCAGGTGGACGTGGAGGACTTCACGTCCCACACGCTGGACACCTTCAGCTGGGCCGTCGGCTTCACGGCCGATTTCTGATCCCACGGCGCACCGGAACGGCGGCCACGCGGCCGCCGTTTTTTTTTATGCGCATCCCCCGGCGAACACGGGCAGCGACTCGCGACGGCTGGACAGGGCCTCCGCCACGTCGCCGCGCCCGACGACGTCGCGGCCGTCCAGGGCCGCCAGGGTGAGCGCCACGCGGGCGGTGCGGATCAGCGAGCGGATGGACAGCCCCAGCGACCGCTTCGCCGCGTCGAGGCAGGCGGCGCTGTCGGGATCCAGCCAGCGCCGGCAGGCGGCCAGTTCAGGCGTCCGCTCGCGCCCGCCGGCGATACGGGACAGGCGCGCGCGCGCCGACGCCACCTCCGCTTGCGCCTCCGACCACAGGGCCCGCACGCGGGGGGGATCCGTCTCCCCCTCGCCCAGAGACCAGGCCTCGCTCTCCTCCATCTCCACGAACAGGTCCAGACGGTCCAGCAGGGGCCCCGACAGGCGCTGTCCGTAGCGCGCCCGCGCGGCCGGCGCGCAGGTGCAGGCGCGGCGGCGGCTCCCCAGGTAGCCGCAGCGGCAGGGATTCATGGCGCCCAGGAACTGGAAGTCGGCGGGCCAGAAGCGCGCGCCCGGCCCCCGCGACACGGCCACGCGCCCCTCCTCCAGGGGCTCGCGCAGGGCGTCCAGGGCGGCGGGCGCGAACTCGGCCAGCTCGTCCAGGAACAGGATGCCGTGGTGCGCGAGGGTCACCTCCCCCGTCCGCAGGGCGGACCCGCCGCCGATCAGGCCGGCCCGCGTCACCGTGTGGTGGGGCGAGCGGATGGGCCGCGCGCCGCAGAGGTGCGTCCGGCGCAGCAGGCCCGCGGCGCCCTGGATGCGCGTGACGTCGACGGCCTCGTGCCGGGAGCAGGCCGGCACCAGGGCGGCGATGGTCCGGCAGAGGCGCGTCTTGCCCGTGCCGGGCGGCCCGACCAACAGGGCGTTGTGCCGGCCCGCCGCGGCCAGCCTGGCCAGCCGGCGCACCGGCTGGTCGCAGAGGGCGTAGAAGGCGACGGCGTCGCGGGGCGCCTCGGGTTCGCGGGCGCGCCCCCCCTCGTCGCGGCAGGCGGACAGCCCCTCGCCGCTACGGTGCCAGGCGACGACCTGGGCCAGGTCGCGGGCGGGCAGCACCTCGATCCCCGGCACCAGCCGGGCCTCCCAGGCCTGGGCGGCCGGCACCACGAAGACGCGGGCGCCGCGCGCGGCGGCGGCCGTCACGATGGACAGCAGGCCGCGCACCGGACGCAACTCTCCCCCCAGGGACAGCTCGCCCAGCAGCACGGCTTCCCGTCGCCGCGGCGGCGGCGCTTGGTCGCGCGTGCAGGCGCTGACGCCCACGGCGATGGCCACGTCCACCGCCGCGCCCTCCTTGCGCACGTCCGCCGGGGCCAGGTTCACCGTGACGCGCCCCGCGGGCCAGTCCAGCCCGCTGTTGCGCATGGCCGCGAGCACCCGCTCGCGGCTCTCGCGCAGGATGGCGCCCGGCAGTCCCACGATCTGGAAGGTGGGCAGGCCGCGCCGCGCGTCGACCTCCACCGTGACCTCGTACCCGTCGATCCCGTAGACGGCGCCGCTGCGCACGCGTTGAATCGCCATGCCCTCCCCTTCGGCCTCGGACCCGCGGCGGACCGGTGCCGGTTCCGTGCCGCGCGGGAGCGCGACGGCCGGAACACCTCCGTACGGGGGCTCCACGGGCTCAGGATCGCTCCTGTGCGAACGGCGCCATGTGGGGGGATGTCAACGGGGGGGAACGGAGCGCGGCGTCCGACGGGACGCGGGGGGACCAGAACAGAGGAACCCCCCGGACGGGGGGTTCCTCGTGCTGCTCGAATCGCGAATCAACGGAAGAGGGTCTTGACCTCTCCCCAGGTGGCGTCCTCGTTGGCCGTCGGGTCGTACGGGAAGATGATCTTCACGCCGAACACGTAGTGGTAGCCGTCGGGGACCGTGATGAACGGGAACCAGGGTTCCGAGACGCCCGTCCCGGCGAACACCCAGTCGTTCAACTCGTAATCCATGGAAACCAGCAACGGCAAGGCGGCGCCTCCGGTCATGTCGCAGGTGCCGATGCCGGCGCCCGAGTAGGTCCCGAAGCCGAAGGGATCATCCAGGTGCAGGTCCCACGGCGTATCGACCGTGGACAGCAGGAGCATGGTCCCGTCGGTGAAGGTCGCCGGTACCGCGTAGTCGCCCGGCGTGCCGCCGGCGATGGGATCCTCGAAGATGGAGATGCCGCCGTTGGCGAAGGCATAGTCCTTCGTGCCGAGGCCCAGGTCATGCGCGAACGCGGTCACGACCATGTCCGAGATGCACACCGTGTACTGGAAGTTGTCGAAGTCCATCGGAATCGGCGTCGGCACGCTGACCGGCGGATTGGCGATTCCGTAGGCAGTCATCAGGGCACCGTTGGTATCCGGTGCGGGGTTGAACTTTGCGAAGCCCTCGAACGTGAACTCGACCTGCCCCACGGCGGGGACGGTCACCATCAGCGCGAGTGCGATTATCACCAGTCGCTTCATTATGCCCTCCTTCCGCCCGTTATCGGTACAGGTTCTTGAGTTGGGTCCAGGTCATGTCCTCGTTGGGGATGGTGCCATCGTAGTAGATGTGCCCGTCCGCTTCGAGGTCGTACCCGTCCGGCACCGCGGGATCGACGGCCTGACCGATGAGGCCGGCGATGGTCACGGCGTTGGGATTCTGGAGCTCCTGGCCCAGCTCGTCGTAGTGCGAGCCGAGTTGGAAGACGAGGGTACCCTGGAAGTTGCCTACCGAGGTCGTGGTGTTGAAGTTCACCGCGAAGTTCGAGAACGTGCCGTGCAGATACACCTCGCCGTCGCTGAAGCTGGCGATGGCCATGGCATCCGGCGGATCAACGCCGTAGAAGGGCATCGTGTAGCCCGCGCCGACGAATTCATCGGCGATGATGTCGATGCTGCCACCGGTGTAGAACGTGCGGTAGTTGCCGCCGCCCAGGTCGGTCTCGCCCAGGGACACGAGGTCGCTGAGCACGAAGGTGTACTCGTAGTCGTCCTGGCTCCAGGTCAGGGGCGCGCTGATGTTGTCCACGAATCCGAGGCCGGCCAGCACGTCACCGGGGTTGCTCGGGGGGAATCCCTGGACGCCGGGCGTGTTGTCCGACTCGTAGAGGAACCCGATGATGTCCATCACATCAGACTGCGCGTGTGCGACACCGGCGCCGCAGAAAACGGCGACGAGAGCCAGCATCCACAGTTTCTTCATACTACCCCCCAATGTTCATGGCCCGGGGACGTCCTTGGGCCATCGCCTAATGGTTGTGAAACTCTACCCGTTGCGGTCTCGCAGTCGGCGAATCTGGGCGGGCAAAAACCGGAATCGACCACGGAGCGATCGACCGGTCCGTACACCACGAGTACCGTCTTTAGCGGCGGAACGTGAAACACATCCGCTACTCATTCCACACTATATCACACAATCTCTAATGCTAGGCAATCAAAGATTTGGGTTAAAATCATGAAAAATAGAGCACCTCGGCCGATCTGGAGGAAAAAATGCGGAGGTTCCGTCAAGAACCTCCGCAATTGCACATTTGCGCGGTCAAACCCCTCAAAGAGGCCGGGCCTGTGCGATATGGACTACAGGTCGCAGGGACGAACCGTCTTGCGTCCGTTGGCGATCGCGCGCTTCTCGGCGTCCTTGATCAGATCCTTGACCTTGTTGTCGAGAGCCTCGTAGAAGTCGCCGGAGACGTTGCACTGCTTGACGGTTTCCTTGGTCTTGCTCTTGCTGATGATCATGTCTGCCTCGTTTCCTCCTGAATAGGGACGTGCGGGTTATGGTGCCGTCGCGGGGCCGGACAGGCATTGTGGCGAATCCGACCGTTCGTGTCAACGGTGATTCGCATGCCCGGACCGGCTATGCGACGTTCCGGATGCTTTCGCGGCACACAATCGGCTCGACAGGAATGTCCGTCAAGCATAGTTTTTCAGGCGATGCCCGGTCACTCCGCCCGGGCGGCGTCCCCCGACGAGGAGGCCCCATGTCCAGCGAGCGCATCACGAGCTACCTGTCCGAGCACCTCGACCGCCACGTGGAGCAGCTCTGCGACTGGCTGCGCATACCCAGTGTCAGCTCCGTCTCCGAGCACGACGACGACACGCGCCGCGCCGCCGCCTTCATCGCAGACGAGCTGCGCGAGCTGGGCCTGGACGTCGAGCTGATCGAGACCGACGGCCACCCCCTCGTCTTCGCCCAGAGCGAACAGAAGCCCGCACGCAAGACGCTGCTCTTCTACGGCCACTACGACGTGCAACCCGTCGATCCGCTGGACCTGTGGACCTCCCCGCCCTTCGAGCCGCGGATCGACAACGGGATCATCTACGCCCGCGGTGCCTGCGACGACAAGGGCCAGCTCTACACCCACGTCAAGGCGCTGGAAGCCTACGTGAAGCAGGGCGTGGAGCTGCCGGTGAACGTGAAGTTCATCATCGAGGGCGAGGAGGAGTGCGGCGGCCCCGCCGTCTACCGCTACACCGAGCAGAACGCCGAGAAGCTGGCCTGCGACGCGGTCGTGATCAGCGACACCAGCCTCTACAACGAAGAGACGCCCGCCGTCTGCTACAGCCTGAAGGGGCTGGCCTACATGCAGATCGACCTGACCGGCCCCGGCGCCGACCTGCACTCGGGCAGCTTCGGGGGCACAGTGCAGAATCCGGGCAACGCCCTGGCCGAGATCGTCGCGGCCCTGAAGGACAAGGACGGGCGTGTGCGGATCCCCGGCTTCTACGACGCCGTGCTGGAGGTGGACGACGCCGAACGGGCGGCCTTCGCCTCGCTGAACTACACCGACGACGTGCTGCGCAAGGAGACCGGCGCCCCCGGCCCCTTCGGCGAGGCCGGCTACACGACCCTCGAGCGCATGTGGGCCCGTCCCACCTGCGACGTGAACGGCCTCTGGAGCGGCTACAGCGGCGAGGGCGCCAAGACCATCGTGCCGGCCGCCGCCGGCGCCAAGGTCAGCATGCGCCTGGTGCCCGACCAGGATCCCGGCAAGATCGCCGAGCTCTTCGAGAGGTACGTCATGGAGATCGCCCCGCCGGGCGTCGAGGTGAAGGTCACGTATCTGCACGGCGCCCAGCCGGTGATGGTGCCCCGCGACTCGGAGCTCATGGAGGCGGGCATGCGAGCCATGGCGCGCGGCTTCGGCAAGACCCCGGTCTTCATCCGCGAAGGCGGCTCGATTCCCATCGTGGGCACCTTCAAGGACTGCCTCAAGTCCCCGGTGCTGCTGCTGGGCTACGGCCTGCCCGACGACAACATCCACTCCCCCAACGAGAAATTCCACGTGGACAACTTCGCCCGCGGGATCCTCACCACGGCCGCCATGCTCGAGGAGGCCGCGCGCTGAGCCGTGCGCATTGACATCGCAGGGCGGGACGATTAGATTCTCGCCTCCTATGGCGTCCCCGTCGTCTAACGGTTAGGACACCGGCTTTTCAAGCCGGCAATACGGGTTCGATTCCCGTCGGGGATGCCAACTACTCCAGCCCAGCCCCCTCCGCCTCCGCATCCCCCCGCAACGGCCGATAGAACTCCCCCCGCACCTCGTCCGCGAAGCGCTCGATCTGCTGGTCGGGCACCTGCAGGTGCAGCAGGGCCTGGCGCATCACTTCCAGGCCGGCCTCCATCTGGGGCAGCACCACCTCGTGCACGCCCAGTTCGCGCAGCTCCCGGGCCAGGGCTTCCGTCTCGACGCGCGCGACCATATGCAGATCCGGGTTCAGCTGCCGGGCGTGGCGGGCGATGGCCCGCGTGACCACCGGCGCGGGGGTGGCGATCAGCAGCACCCTGGCCCGCGCGAGGCCCGCCGCTTCCAGCACCAGCGGGTGGCTGGCGTCGCCGTAGATCACGGCCACGCCGGCGTCGCGGCAGCTCTCCAGGCGGTGCTGGTCCAGCTCGATGGCCACGAAGGGCAGCCCCAGCCGCCCCAGCACCCCGGCCACCGCACGGCCCATCTGCCCGGCGCCGGCCACCACCACGTGGTCGTGCAATTCGTCGCGATCGATGTTGATGGTCAGGACGGGTTCCCGCCGGCGTCGACGCTTGACGAAGCCGTAGATGGGCGCGGTGGCGCGGGACACGAAGGGCGTCAGGAACATGGTGATCAGGGTGACCGAAAGGATCACCGCGTAGAGGTCGGTGCCGATGCTGCCGGTGCTCACGCCCACCCGCCCGATGACGAAGGCGAACTCGCCCGCCTGGAACATGGTCAGGCCCAGCGCCAGCGGCACCACGTTCATGTAGCCGAAGGCCCGGCCCACCCCGGCGCAGATCAGCCCCTTGGCCACCGCCACCGCCGCCGCCAGCCCCAGCACCAGCCCGAGGTTCTCCTGGACGAAGCGCGGTTCGAGCAGCATGCCCACCGAGACGAAGAAGAGCAGCCCGAAGATGTCCCTCAGGGGGATGACGTCGCTCAGGGCCTGGTGGGCGTGGTCGGACTCGCTGAGCACCATGCCCGCCACGAAGGCCCCGAAGGCGAAGCTCAGGCCCACCTCGTAGGTGGCGTAGCCGATGCCCAGCCCCAGCCCGGCGACCGTGAGCAGGAACAACTCGCGCGAGTTCCAGCGGCTGACCTGTCGCATCAGCCAGGGGATCAGCCGCGTGCCGACGACGACCATCAACGCCAGGAAGATCGCCGAGCGCAGGGCCGCCCAGCCCAGGTCCGGCAGTCCCGCCTGCAGGTTCGTCAGCTTGGGCAGCAGGATCAGCAGGGGCACCACGGCCAGGTCCTGCACCAGCAGCATGCCGATCATCACCCGGCTGGACAGCGTGCCGAGTCGGCCCTGGCTCTGCAGGGTCCTGAGAATCACCATCGTGCTCGACAGCGAGACGCAGCCGCCGAACCAGACGGCGTCGGTCCAGGGCCAGCCCAGCGCGAGGCCGAGGCCGGCCGCCACGCCCAGCGTCAGCAGGATCTGCAGCGTGGTGCCCAGCAGGGCCACCTTCTGGACCGGGCGCAGCTCCTTCAGGGAGAACTCGATACCCAGGGCGAAGAGCAACAGGGCCACGCCGATCTCCGCCAGCAGTTCGATGTCGTGAGGATCGTAGAGCAGCGCGCCGCCGGTGACCGGGCCGAGGATGATCCCGGCGGTGATGTAGCCCAGGATCAGCGGCTGTCGCAGGCGCTGGGCGACGACGCCGCCCAGGAAACCGGCGGTGACGATGATGGCGACGTCCGCGGCGATGCCCATCTCGTGTCCTTTCCCGGGCCCACCGGTCTATCTCGTGATTCGAAAACGAATGCGGGCATGCACGGACTAGATTTCCCAATCTAAACCAAGGGCCGGCGGAATTCTAGATCGTTTGATCGACGCTAGCCGTCACGCGAAGGGACGGCCAGACTCACCAGCGGCGCCACCGCCAGCGAGACCATCATGCCCAGCGTCCCCGCCTCGGGCGAGGGACGCCCCGCCGCATAAAGCCCCACGCAGACCGCCAGGCCCAGCACCGACGAGGCGATCGCCCCGGCCCGGCCCACCCGCCGCGTGAAGAGCCCCCAAAGGAAGGGCCCCAGGAACACCGAGCCGATGGCCCCCCAGCTCACGCCCAGGATCGCCACGATGGTCGCGGGCCGGAAGTAGGCCAGCACCACCGAGACCAGCACGAAGAGCACGCTGGTCAGGCGCATCAGGCCGGTCAGCCGGGCGTCGCTGGCCTCGCGGTTCACGAAGCCGGCGTAGAGGTCCTTGACCACCGCCGAGCTGGAGATCAGCACCAGCGCCGCCAGGGTCGACATGCTGGCCGAGAGGATCAGCAGCAGCATGAGCACCGACAGGGACTCGGGTACCACCCGCGCCAGCATCTCGGGCATCAGCACGTCGAAGACGGGACGGCCGTCGGCGAAGGCGGCCGGCGTCGCCTCGGGGCTCAGGAAGAGGCGCGTCGCCGCGCCGGTGAAGTAGGCCACGCCGCCGATCACCAGGGCGAAGCAGGTCGAGGCCACCATGCCGACGCGGATCGCCCGGCGGTCCTTGATGGCGTAGAACTTCTGTACGAGCTGCGGCATGCCCAGGGGCGCCACGCTGGTCAGGAACACCAGGCAGAACAGGGGCCACAGGCCCGGCGGTCCCACCGGTCCGGTCAGGTCGGGATCGATGGCCGCGAGGTCGGCGGTGATCCGGTCCAGGCCGCCGCCGGATTTCAGGGTGAAGACCAGCAGGATGGACACGCCCACCAGCATGATCATGCCGAAGATCACGTCGATCATGGTCATGGACTTGTAGCCGCCCAGGGCCAGGTAGACCGCCGTGAAGCCGCCCATCAGCGCCAGGGCCAGGGTGTAGTCGATGCCGAAGTTCGCCGTGAAGAGGTAGGACAGGCCCATGAACACGGCCGCAGAGTAGGGGATGAAGAAGACGAAGACCGCCAGCGAGGCGAAGAGCCTCAGGAAGCGGCCGCCGTAGCGCTTCTCGAAGAACTCGGCCATGGTCGACACACCGTAGTCGACGGACATGCGCTTGATGCGGTGGCCGAGCACCCCCCAGACCAGCAGCACGCCGACCAGGGCGTTGCACAGGGCGATCCACAGGCCGGAATAGCCGAAACCCCAGCCGATCTTGCCCGCGAAGCCCACGAAGAGCACGGCCGAGAAGTAGGCCGTGGCGTAGGTGAAGGCCGTCATCCAGGGGCCCACGTCCCCGCCGCCCAGGAAGAAGTCCTTGAAGGACCGCGTGCGGCGCAGTCCCGCCAGGCCCACGCCGATGATCATCAGGGCGTAGAGGACGATCACGAGGGTCTTGACGGTCATCGGCGGGCCTCCGCGGTCAGAAGGTCAGGAGCGTCTCCCAGAAGATTTCGTGGGCGTCGTCGGCGCCGGGTCCGTAGGCGTCGCCGGGGCGCAGCAGGGCCGCGTAGAGCGACAGCGTGAGCTGGGGCGTGTAGGCGTAGCGCGCGCGCAGTTGCCAGTAGGTGCCGATGTCCAGCGCGCCACCCGGCGCGTGGTGGGCCCGTAGGCGCGAGGCCGAGACGCCGAGGCGCAGGTCGGGGCCGGGCGCCAGATCCACCCCGGCGGTGGACATGAGCAGGTTCCCGTAGACGACCTCCCCCGCCTGGCTGCTGCCGTCGGCGTAGCCGGGGTCGTAGACGGACATGGCGTTGCCGGCGCCCAGGTTGAGGTAGGTCCAGGCCAGCAGGTCGCCGTGACGGGGCCAGCCGCCGTAGTAGACGTCCCAGCGCTCGTTGACGGTGCCGGTGGCCGGATCGTCGCCGCTGAGGGCCGCAAAACCCGCGTGCAGCCTGGGCGACCAGGACGCGCCGGCGAGGGTCCAGCCCAGCCGCGCGTCGGCGGCGAAGGCCTCATGGGTCGTGCCGCCGGTGGCGTCGCCGCGTTGCAGGGCGGCCTCGACGGCGAAGTCGAGACCGGCGCCGCGGTCGCGGGCCGCGCGCGCGCCCGTCATGCGCACGTCCTTGCCGAGGGACTGGTCCTCGCGCCGCAGCAGGTAGAGGTCCGCGGACGCGCGGGCCCCCTCGGCCCGGCGAGTGCAGTAGACGCCGCTGAGCGTCACGTCGTCGCCGGCGGCGTCGGCGCGGGCGTTCTCCTGGTCCTTCAGGTAGAGCAGGGCCACGTCCAGGTGGGATCCGGCGCTGAAGCGCAGGCGCGCGCCGTCGAGGTAGTTGGCCGTGGACGCCAGCTGGGGCTGTCCGTCGCAGATCACCAGGCCGCCGCCGTAGAAGAGGTCCTGGCGGCCGAGGCGCGCATCCAGGGGCAGGCCGAAGGCCCCGGTCAGCTCGAGCCAGGCGGCGTCGACGAAGACCTTGCCGCTCTTGTTGTCGGCCTCCCAGCGGTCGTCACCCTCGGCCCCGGTGACGCCTGTCCCCCAGTGCTGGTTGGCCAGGCGCACGAAGCCGCGCACGCCGCGGGGCAGGTCGGCCCGCGCGAAGATCCGGGTGCGGTGGCGGAACACCGACCAGCGGTCGGCGTCGTCGGTGCCGTCCAGGTCCCACATGTTCTCCAGGCTGTAGCCGCGTACGCGCACCTGACCGCCGACGACCACCTCGGCGTCCGCGTCGCCGGCGCGCGCGGGCTCCGCCTCGGCGCCGGCCGCCGCCGCGACGGCGGCGAGCAGCAACGGGATCCAGAATCGCTGTGACATCCTCGAGCCTCCTCAGGGCCGGCTTGCCCAAGCCGCACAGCAGGAAGGCTAGGCAGCGAAGACGCAGAAACCAAGTTATTTCGCCGCGCCGATGGATGTCGAAAATCCGGCGCGGATCTCGTTTCTTGATCCACCGTCTCGACACGGTGTGCTATAGTCGGATGGTTCCCGCGCCGTGCAACGGCGCCCCCTGACATGCACTGAACCGGGACCATGCAGATGACCGACGAAGACCTCCGCCGCGACGACGAAGAATCCTCCGCCGAATTCGAGAAGCTCCTCAACGAACAGGAACCCGTTGCCGCCGAGCAGACGCCCGAACCCAGCGCCGGCGACAAGCTGACGGGCGTACTGGTGCAGCTGGGCGAGACCGAGTGTTTCGTCGACTACGGCGGCCGCAGCGAGTTGCCCATCTCCACCACCGAGCTGAACGACGACGACGGCCAGCTGCGCATGCAGGTCGGCGACGCCGTCACGGCCTACGTGGTGGGCAAGGGCGAGGACCTGCGCCTGACCATCAAGCAGAAGGCCCAGGGCAAGGACACGACCGTGATCGAGGAGGCCCTGGCCAGCGGCCTGCCCCTGACCGGCACCGTCAAGGAGACCAACAAGGGCGGCTTCCTGGTGACCCTCGGCGATCACCGCGCCTTCTGCCCCGTCTCCCAGATCGACGACAGCTTCGTCTCCAATCCCGCGGAATGGGTGGGACGCAGCCTGGAATTCCGGGTGATCGAGTTCTCCGAGGGCGGACGCCGCCTGGTGGTCTCGCGCCGGGCCCTGCTGCGCGAGGAGAAGGAGCGGCTGGCGGTGGAGACCCGCAAGACCCTGGCCGTCGGCAACGTCTGCGACGGCCGGGTGATCCGCATCATGCCCTACGGCGCCTTCGTGGACATCGGCGGCATCGAGGGACTGGTCCACGTGTCGGAGATCAGCCACGAGCGCATCGGCGATCCCGGCGACGTGCTGAGCGAGGGCCAGGAGATCACCGTCAAGATCATGGACATCCAGAACCTCGGGCAGGGCCGCAGCGAGCGGATCAGCCTGTCGCTGCGGGCGCTGGAGTCGGATCCCTGGGAGGGCATCGAGGAGAAGCTCAAGCCCGGCGAGTGGTACGACGGGGTGATCACGGGGCTGGCCGACTTCGGCGCCTTCGTGGAACTGCTGCCCGGCATCCGCGGGCTCATCCACGTGTCCGCCCTCTCGGACGAGCGCGTCTACCATCCCGGGGACGTGGTCAAGGAAGGGCAGCAGGTCTCGGTGAAGGTCATCGAGGTCGACAAGCAGCGCAAACGCGTTTCACTGTCGCTGACCGGGTAGCGACGGCCGGGGGGAGCCTCACACGGCTCCCCCGTTTCCCCTCAATTTTCCGACCGCGGAGACGATCCGCTCCGCCGCGAAAAGGACCTCCTCGCGGGTGTTGTTCCGTCCCAGGCAGATGCGCAGGCTGGCCGAGCGCGCCTCGTCGTCGAGGCCGATGGCCGCCAGCGCGCGCGAGGGCTTGCCGTCGGCGCTCGAGCAGGCCGAGCCGGTGGACAGCGCGAGGACGGACAATTCCCGGATCAACGCGGCCGCCGTGAGGCCGCCGAAGGAGAGGTTCAGGCTGCCCGGCAGGCGGGGCTCGGCCGCCCCGTTCAGGCGCACGTCGTCGACGGCCCCGATGACGGCGTCGAAGAGATCCGTGGCCATCCCGCGCAGGCGTTCGGCGTCGTCGTCGCGTCGGGCCAGGGCCAGTCGGCAGGCCTCCCCCAGGCCGGCGACGCCGGGCACGTTGAGGGTGCCCGAGCGCAGGTCGCGCTCCTGGCCGCCCCCGCTGGCGAGGGCGCGCAGCCGCACGTGGGGCCCCCGGGCCCGCACGAACAGCGCGCCGACGCCCTTCGGTCCGTAGAACTTGTGGGCGGACAAAGACAGCAGGCTGATCCCCGCCTCGGCCACGTCCAGCGGCACCTTGCCCACCGCCTGGGCCGCGTCGGTGTGGAAGACCACGCCCCGCTCGCGGCACAACGCGCCGATCTCGTCCCAGGGCTGCAGGGTGCCGAGCTCGTTCTGGGCCGCCACGACGCTCATCAGGGTGGTGTCGGGTGTCAGGGCCGCGGCCAGGTCCCCGGCGCGCACCCGGCCGTCGGGCCGGCAGGCCACCGTCGCGATCTCCCAGCCCGCGGCGGCCAGTTCGTCCAGGGGGCGGGCGACGGACTCGTGCTCGAGGTCGGTGGTGACGATGCGGCCGGGACGGTCGTGCAGGGCGGCGTGGCCCTTCAGGGCCAGGTTGTTGGCCTCGGTGGCGCCGGAGGTGAAGACGATCTCGGCGGGCGTGCAGCCCAGCAGCGCCGCCACCTGCCCGCGGGCGCGGTCGACCACGGCCTTGGCCGCCCAGCCGAAGGCGTGGGCGCTGTGGGGATTGCCGAAGTGTGCGGCGAGGGTCTCGCGCACCACCTCCACCACGGCGGGATCCACCGGCGTGGTCGCGTGGTGGTCGAGGTAGACGGGCGTGCGCACGCTCATGGCGACCGATCAGCTCAGGGCCAGCATGCGTTCGATGGGCCGCAGGGCCTCCAGCCGCAGCGCCTCGTCGACGACGATCTCCGGCGTGCGGTCGCGCATGCAGAGGTACAGTTTCTCCAGCGTGTTGAGCTTCATGTAGGGACACTCGTTGCAGCTGCAGCTCTCGTCGGCGCCGGGCACGGTGATGAACGCCTTGTCCGGGTTCTCCTTGCTCATCTGGTGGATGATCCCCGGCTCGGTCAGGACGATGATCTCCCGCGCCTCGCTCTCCCGCGAGAACTTCAGCAGGGCGCTCGTCGATCCGATGTGGTCGGCGTGCTGCAGCAGGGCCTCGGTGCACTCGGGGTGCGCCGCCACGGCGGCCCCGGGATGGGCCGTCTTGAGCTCCACGAGCCGGCGCTCGCTGAACTGCTCGTGCACCTCGCAGCTGCCCGGCCACATGACCAGTTCGCGCCCGAGCTGGCGCTGCACCCAGGCGCCGAGATGCCGGTCGGGGGCGAAGACCACCGGACGGTCCGCGGGGATCGAGTCGACCACCTTGACGGCGTTGCTGGAAGTGCAGATGACGTCGCTGAGGGCCTTGGTCTCCAGCGAGCAGTTGATGTAGCTAACCACCTCGTGCCCGGGGTGGCGCTCCAGGAAGGCGGCGAACTCGTCCGCCGGGCAGCCGTCGGCCAGGCTGCAGCCGGCCTCCAGGTCGGGCAGCAGCACCTGGCGATCGGGGTTGAGGATCTTGGCCGTCTCGGCCATGAAGTGCACGCCGGCGAAGACGATCACCTCGGCGTCGGTGCGGGCGGCCTGCCGGCTCAGGGCCAGGCTGTCGCCGACGAAGTCGGCCAGGTCCTGGATCTCCGATTCCTGGTAGTAGTGGGCCAGGATCACGGCGTTGAGGTCCCGCCGCAGCTCGTCGATGGCCTCGTGCAGGTCCAGACGCGGATCGATGGGGTCTCGCTTCAGATCGTTCATGTGCCTTTCCCGTCCATGACAGCGGATTGCGCCCTGTGCGGGCGATTCTTGGGAATAGTCGTCCAGCCGGGGCGCCACGGCAAGTCCTTATGGACATCGCATCCCCAGATGCTTAATATTCATGAGCTACCGTATTCGCCACCGTTCCGCCGCCGGCGGGATCGCGCGGAGGCGTATGCGGACCGGGCCCCGGGCACCGGGATCCGGTCTCGAATCGAGCCAGCGCCCCACCCCATGCGAGGGACCTTGATACGATGAACCACGGAAACACGTTCGCTCACCGCCGCCCGTCCCCCGCCTCCGCCGGGAGGCTGTGGCTGCTCCTGTTCGGCGCACTGCTGGTGGCCGCCCTCTGCGGCTGCAGCGACGAGAACGGGGGGGGCACGGCCCCGCAGACCCCCTTCCCGGACCCCGATGTGATCCCCTGGATCTTCGGCATCTGGGGCGACGCCGACTCCGGCGAGATCTTCATGGTCGGACGACCCGGCTTCATCCTCCACTTCGACGGCGCCACCTGGTCCCGTACCGACGTCGCCGCCTCGACCCTGACCGCGGTCTGGGGCAACGACGCGGACGATGTCTACGCCTGCGGGCACGACGGCGCCATCTACCGCTTCAACGGCCTGTCCTGGTCGAGCATGAACAGCGGCACCGACCAGCACCTCTACGACATCGGCGAGGGCCCCTACGGCGACATCTACACGGCCGGCTACGAAGGCGTCCTCAAGAAGCTCAGCGGCGGCAGCTGGGTCTCCACGCAGCGCCGCGCCTACCGTACCTACGGGAACGAGGGCGAGGCGCCCGAGGACACGCTCGTCTTCCAGGACCGCATCGACTACCTGACCGTGGTCTCCACCTACGGCATCGCCGGCAACTCCGCCATCGTGCTCATGGAGAACGACCACGAGGGCTACGAGGAGCACGAGTGGGAATGGGGCCCGGTCGAGGACGACGACTTCAGCCTGCTGATCGCCGCCCACGGCAGCGACACGGTCTCGGACAACTACCTGGCCACCGACACCGGCAAGATCCTGCGCCTGACCGCCACCCTCGACGGCAACCAGTGGAAGCAGCTGCGCGACAACCAGGGCGCGCCCCTCTACCCCGACACCTTCCCGGAGCGGGTGACCGACCTCTGGCTGGACGAAGACGCGGGCCTGCTCTACATGACGACCTGGAACGGGCGCATCGCCACGATGCAGCAGGACGGGACCGGCGCCGAGACCATCCACGCCGACTCCGGCTGGCTCTCGGCCATCTGGGGCACCGACGCCGCGAACATCTACGCCGCCGGCTACGCGGGCGCCGTGATCAGATTCGACGGCAACAACTGGGATCCCGTCGACGTACCTCTCCCCGACACTTCCGCCAAAGCAGCGCCCGCCTCGGATAAATTCGGACGACCGCTGTTCTGAGCGGTCGCCTCTCGATCAGGGCCCGACCGGGATGTCGGTCGGGCCCGGTAACATGACGACACTCACCAGGAGGTAACCCCATGAACCGGTCGGTACGCCTGTCCGGAACCGTGTTCTGCTTCATGCTGGCTGTCCTGCTCGTGGCCGCGACCGCGATCGCCTACGAGCCCAACCCCACCGACAGCCGCGACCAGGTCCCCGACGCCTACAAGTGGCGCTACGACCACATCTTCCCCTCGGTCGAGGCCTGGGAGGCCGAATTCGAGGCCGTCTCGGCGCTGGTGCCCGAACTGGGCGCCTTCGAGGGCCGCATGGGCGAATCCGCCGACGTGCTGCACGAGGCGATCACGCTCATGGAGGAGGCCATCCTGCGCCTCTACAAGCTCTACGGCTACACGCAGCTGCGACTGGACCCCGAGCTCTCCAACGCCGAGAACCAGATGATGCAGGGCAAGGTGGGCTTCCTCTTCCAGACCTTCGGCAGCACGACCTCCTACATGGAGCCCGAGCTGCTCGATATCCCCAAGGACCAGATCGACGGTTTCCTGGCCTCGCGCGACGACCTCCAGATCTACCAGTACTACTTCGACGACATGTTCCGCATGAAGGAGCACAGCCTGAGCAAGGCCGAGGAGCGCATCCTGTCGATGGCCGGCCAGGTGCGCGGCGCCACCTCCGAGGTCTCCGAGAAGCTGCGCGACGTGGACCTGAGCTTCCCCGAGATCGTCACCGAGGACGGCGAGCTGGCGCCCCTGACCCTCGCCGGCTGGGGCCGGGCCCGCTCGAGCAGATCCTACCCCGTGCGCAAGATGGCCACCGAGGCCTTCTTCGGCACCTTCCGCCAGTTCGAGAACACGCTGGCCGCCACCCTCGACGGCGTCGTCAAGTCGCACCTGCTGACCAAGGAACTCCGCGGTTACGACAGCTGCCTCGAGGCCTCGCTCAAGGGCGACAACATCAGCACCACCACCTACCGCATGCTGATCGACACCATCAACGCCAACCTCGAGCGCACGTTGCACAAGTACGTGGACCTGCGCCGCAAGGTGCTCGGCGTCGACGGCGACCTGGACTTCGCCAACCTCTACAACCCCATGCTCGAGGGCGTCGAGGTGACCTACACCTACGAGGAGTGCATGGACCTGCTGATGGAGGGCCTCAAGCCCCTGGGCAAGACCTACCTGCAGGACCTGGCCGTGGGCCTCGATCCCGCCAACGGCTGGATCGACGTCTACCCCAACGAGAACAAGCGCACCGGCGCGTACAGCAGCGGCATCGTGGCCAAGGAAGTGCATCCCTACGTGCTGCACAACTACGACGACACCCTGGACGCCGTGTTCACCACGGCCCACGAGTACGGCCACGCCCTGCACACCTACTACGCGACGGCCACGCAGCCCTTCGTCTACGCCGACTACACCACGTTCCTGGCCGAGATCGCCTCGACCTGCAACGAGGAGATCCTGCTGAGCTACCTGCTCAAGAAGGAGAAGGACCCGGCCAAGAAGCTGATGCTGCTTAACAAGCGCCTGGAGAACATCCGCCTGACCATCTTCCGGCAGACGCTCTTCGCCGAGTTCGAGCTGCGCTTCCACGAGTACGCGGAAGAGGACAACACCCTGACGGCCGACTTCCTGAACGGCCTGTACAAGGACCTGATCACCAAGTACTACGGCCCCGACTTCGCGATGGGCGAGAACGACGAGGTGGAGTGGGCGTTCATCCCCCACTTCAACTACAACTTCTACGTCTTCACCTACGCCACCGGCCTGACCAGCGGCATCTCCCTGGCCCGCAACATCATGGACCAGGGCACCAAGGCCGCCGACACCTACATCGACGAGATGCTCAAGGGCGGCTCGAGCGCCCCCCCGCTGGAGCTGCTCAAGCGCGCCGGCGTGGACCTGGAGAAGCCCGACCCGATCCTGACCATGCTGGATCTCTTCGAGGAGACGATCGAGGAGTTCGAC
>CAZTWK010000043.1:0-27309 GCA_964617805.1 uncultured Fibrobacteraceae bacterium
GCGCGACGGCGTCACCCGCTACGTGCTGCCGCCGCCCATGGCCGGCTTCTTCGAGTTCTCCCTGATGCGCGTGCGCGAGGACCTGGACCAGAAGGCGCTCAGCGAGCTCTTCTACCAGTACCTCAACGTCGAGGAGGACTTCGTGAGGGCCCTCTTCGTCGAGGGCGACACCCACATGGGCCGCATCTTCGTGCAGGAGCCCGTGCTGACCAACGAGAACGCCGCTCACGTGCTCGACTACGAACGCGCCACCGAGGTCATCCGCACCGCCTCGGCCATCGGCATCGGCATGTGCTACTGCCGGCACAAGAAGGAGCACCTGGGCACGGCCTGCGACGCGCCCATGGACATCTGCATGACCTTCAACGGCTCGGCCGAATCGCTGATCCGCCACGGCCACGTGCGCAAGATCGAGGCGGCCGAATGCCTCGATCTGCTCGACCAGGCCTACGAGCGGGGACTGGTGCAGTTCGGCGAGAACGTCCAGCGGCGCGTGAACTTCATCTGCAACTGCTGCGGCTGCTGCTGCGAGGCGCTGCTGGCGGCCAAGCGCTTCGCCCACCTGCAGCCGGTGCACACCACCTACTTCGTCCCCGAGGTGGGCGCCGAGACCTGCAAGGGCTGCGGCAAGTGCGTCGAGGCCTGCCCGGTGGACGCCATGAGCCTGGTGCCGGCGACCGGACGCAGGAACCCCAAGGCGCGTATGGCGGAGCTGGACGAGGACGTCTGCCTGGGCTGCGGCGTCTGCGTGCGGGCCTGCACCAAGGGCGAGCTGGGGCTGCGCGAACGGCCCGAGCGCATCATCACGCCGGAGACCGCGGCGCACCGCTACGTGGCCATGGCCGTGGAACGGGGAAAATTGCAGCACCTGATCTGGGACGAGCATGCCCTGTGGAGCCACCGCGCCCTGGCGGCGATCTTCGGGGCCGTGCTGAAGCTGCCGCCGGTGAAGCGGGCGCTGGCGAGCGAGCAGGTGCGGTCGCGCTACCTGGACCGTCTGCTGTCCAGCAAGGAGGCGGAGGCGATCAGCTGACCTTGCGCATGGGTTGACGCTTGAGGTAGGACAGGCTGCGCCACAGCCACTCCGCGGGCCCGAAGCGGAAGCGCGCCAGCCAGGCCGGCGACCAGGCGAGCTGCAGACCCCAGATGGCGACCATGATCACCGCCTGCCAGATCCTTTCGACGCTCCCGAACAGGCCGAAGCCGTGTCCCAGGAACAGGGTCGTACAGATGAGCGTGTGGGCGAGATAGTTGCTCAGGGCCATGCGCCCGACCGCCGTCAGTCGTGTGGTCAGCCCGCGCAACCATCCCGCGCGCAGCACGAGCATGAGCGCGCCCACGTAGCCCAGCGCGATCAGCAGGCTGCCCCAGTAGGCGTACTGGATGTGGACGAAGAAGCACGGGATCGGATCCCAGCCCGCGGACTGCTGCAGGTGCACCGTGTAGACCGAGAGCGGCACGCCGACCAGCAGGCCCAGCAGGACCGCCAGGACGTAGGAGCGGCGGCTGCCGCGGCCCTGCAGCCAGCCCCGCTTGAACAGGGCCATGCCCAGTAGCATGCACCCCCCCGCGCGCCAGAACATGCTGAAGGGGATGAAGAAGAGGTGGATCTGGAGCACGTCGGGTGCGCGGTGGCGGATCTCGCTCGCCCAGCCGCCGCGCATGTCCGCGAGGGTGTGCGCCAGGGCCTCGCGGTCGGGCCGCCAGGAGGCGTTGAAGTTCGCCACGTCCTCCGCGGGCCACTGGGGCGCCGAGAGGCCGGCCAGCATCATCAGTCCCCAGCCCACGGCGAGGAAGACCAGGCCCGCGACCACCAGCCGCCCGGGCCGGATCCTGCGGAACAGGAACATCACGACCCCGCAGACGGAGTAGGCCACCAGGATGTCGCCGTCCCACAGCAAGTAGGCGTGCGCCAGGCCCATCAGCCACAGCCAGCCGATGCGCCGGTAGTGCAGCCCGGCCCAGCCGCGGCCCGCGGCCGTGGCGCGCTGGTCCATCAGCACGATGCCCGCGCCGAAGAGCATGGAGAACAAGGTCATGAACTTGCGCCGCGCGAGGATCTCGGACAGGTACCACACCCAGTAGTTGGCGCCGCCGAGGTCGCCGTAGGCGGTGGGGAAGAAGTAGGCCGCGCCGGGCATCGAAAAGCTCTGGATGTTCATGACCAGGATGCCCAGCAGGGCGAAGCCGCGCAGGGTGTCCAGGTCGGTGAGGCGGTCGTCGCGGGCGACGGGGGTGAAGCGGATCTTCTCGATGATCATGCGGGGAGGCTAGCACGGGGATCACGGGTTTACACGTTGTAAAGCCCGACACAGGATCGCGGAAACGTCCAGGACCCCGCATCCGTACATACCGGGTATGTTTCGTGCTAGAATCAAAGGTCGGACCCAATCCGGGAGGCGTCATGAACCGATACGAGCGGATACCCGAATTCCTGCAGGCCCTGCCCGAGGTCGATCTCCCCTTCGCCGGCGCCCGCGGCTGGATCCTGCAGGGGACCGGCCAGCAGGTCGTCTTCATCGAGTTCACCGAGACCGTCGAGGTGCCCGAGCACAGCCACCAGGAGCAATGGGAGTTCGCGGTGGCCGGCCGGGTCGAGTTGCGCATGGGCGGCGAGATCACCATGTACACCGCCGGCGAGAACTTCTTCATCCCCGCCGGCGAGACCCATGGGGCCACCGTCCACGCGGGTTACCAGGCGCTGATCGTCTTCAACGCCCCCGACCGCTACCTGCCGAAGGACTGATGTGCGCACAGCCTGGACAGCCCTCCTGATCCTCGCCCTCGCCGTCCCGTCCGCGGGCCAGGTGACCTGGCGCGGTGCGGATATCTCCTTCGTGCCCAAGCTGGAGGACCACGGGGTCGTCTACACCGACGGCGGCGTGCCCGACGATCCCTTCGCGATCCTCGCCGACCATGGGATCAACCTGATCCGCCTGCGCCTGTGGCACACGTCGGCCGAGGGCTACTACGACCTGGACGACACCCTGGCCATGGCGCAGCGAGCCCACGCCGCCGGGCAGGACCTGCTGCTGGACTTCCACTACTCGGACACCTGGGCCGACCCCGCCCACCAGACCAAGCCCGCCGCCTGGGCGACGTTGCCGTTCGCGACGCTGGCCGACAGCGTGCGCGTGCGCACCCGTGACGTGCTGCTCGCCCTGCGCGCCCAGGGGACGCCGCCGGCCATCGTTCAGCTCGGCAACGAGATCACGCCCGGTATGCTCTGGGACGACGGCCGGGTCGGCGGCGCCTTCAACACGCCCGAGCAGTGGGCGCAGCTCGCCCAGCTCCTGGGCGCGGCCCGCGACGGCGTGACCGACGCCTTCGCGCCCGCGCCGGGACCGCAGATCATGATCCACAGCGACCGCGGCGGCGACAACGGCGGCTGCCGCTGGTTCTTCGGCAACCTCCTGGCCCAGGGCTTCGACTTCGACATCATCGGCCTGTCCTACTACCCCTGGTGGCACGGCACCCTGGCCGATCTGGAATACAACCTGGACGACCTGGCCGTGCGCTACGGCAAGGACATCGTCGTGGTCGAGACCGCCTACCCCTGGACCCTCGGCTGGTTCGACGACACCCACAACATCGTCGGCCTGCCCGAGCACCTGCTGCCCGGCTACCCCGACACGCCCGCGGGGCAGCGCGCCTTCCTGGACGCCGTCTTCGCCCTGGTCGCCGACGCGCCCGACGGACGCGGCCGCGGCGTCGTCTACTGGGCGCCCGAGTGGATCCCCACGCCGACCTTCGGCTCGGCCTGGGAGAACCTGGCGCTCTTCGACGAGACGGGGGAGGTGCTGCCCGGGCTCGACGCCTTCGCGCCGGCCACCACGGTGGGCGCGGTGGGGGCGGCCGGGCTCTCGCTGCATTACGTGGCGCGGGATACGGCCGGGGGCGTGGTGGTCGCGCTGGCGGCGGCGAAACCCCGACACGGCGTGTTGCGGGTCTATGATCCGCGTGGGCGGCTGGTGGGGGAGGTCTGGTCTGGACGGCTGGTGCCCGAGGTGCGCGAGGTGGCGTGGCGGCCGGAGCGCTTCGCGTCGGGGACTTATCTGTTCCGGTTGAGCAGCGGAGCGGACAGCGTAGCGACGAAGGTCGTGCACGTGCGGTGATCCATTGCTGCTTGTTTCCGACTTGACATGATATGCATGCGGATCTGGAGAGCCACTGTTTTCAGTGATCTATTTCATTGAACTTCGTTATCCAATGCTCAAGGTCGTTGAGGCGGTGGGACCAGAAGATCTCTACCTCTTCCTCAAGGAGTCTGCGAGGTTCGTTCTCGGAGAAGACGCCTTGGAGGAGTGCGCCAGTGATCACGAATTTGCCCCATTTACGCTGCCAAGCGGAGGCCTTCTTAAGAACGTCGTTGACTCGTTTGACCGAATTGGTCTTGTCGTTTGAAACCTTGCACTCTAGTGCGAGTATGAAGCGTCCCGGCAGGCCAACGGCGATATCGACCTCATGTGTAGAACCATCTGCTGTTGCGAATTGTGTGGCGTGCATGAACTCGTCTTCAGCGAGGACACCAGGCTGATCGACGCGATGTGAGGGTCTCTTTCGGTAGCCGAGGCGTATGAGCATAGCTTCGACAGCCTGTTCCTGCGCTTTCGCGAGCCGCATCCGGCGTCCGGTGCGGTAGGTGTTGATGGCGATCATGTGGGCCGTCGCACTCACAGCAGCGTCACGTCGTGCGGAGTCACCTGACCGGATTGACTTCGTGCGCTCATGATCCTGCCATCGGCCGAACGACTCGGCTGATGCTTGCGCAGCAGTCACTTTTAGGGGTTTCTCAGACTTCTCGGTCCCCTTCGTCCATTGAGGGCATACCAACTTGAACTGGTCCTGGCTGAGCGGAGGCGCCATGAGGTTGCGTAGCACGAGCATGTGCGCGCCGGTGCAAGTCAATGCTGTCTTAACGTCCGCGAGGTCGTCGGTCTCCTTGAGAGTCGCGCGGACGCCCATTTCAGCTTCAGCCACAGTCTGGTACCACGCTTTCCCTTCTGAGTCTGGATCGAGTAGCCTGGTGTAAGCATTCTCAGCTTCTTCACGACACACGAGATGATACTCGACGCGATCGTCGAAATGATGTGTGCTCACTTCCCAACCTCCGACCTTTGCCGGCTCTTCATGACAACGTCCTGAATGCGCTGTGCGGCTTCACCAGGGTCTTCATGCTCCCACACCCGGACAACATTCCACCCTTGCTCACTGAGGATGCGGTTGGTTTCCTTATCGCGGGCGCGGTTCTTCTCAACCTTGGTCTTCCACCAGTTGTAGTTGCTTGTTGGCGGGCTGTGGTGCTCCGAGCAGCCGTGCCAGAAGCAACCGTCCACGAAGACGGCCACTTTATCTCTGCGGAAGACCAGATCGGCCTCGCGCCTAAGGCCAGGCAAAGGTCTCTGATGCACTCTGTAGCGAAGACCGAGTGCATGCACCGCCGATCGGACAGCCATCTCGCATGCGGTATCCCGGCGGGGCTGAGCCTGCATCCGCTCGCGAACTTTGTCTGACGAAGCTTCCGGATGGTGCCGTTTACGCGCCATTGTTTTTCGTACCCCAGCGGGTGCCATGTGCTGGATTTGGGTATGTCAACCGACGCCGTTGCTGCGAAGGGCTTTCTTGATTAGGTCATTGGTCCGGGGTCTAGCAACCGCGTTTCGCTCATGGTCGCGGGTGGTGTAGGCGACTGCAGCCTTGAATTCATCGGGAAGCGGAGCCGATTTGGGTCGCCGCACGATAGGGTGGTCAAGGGCCTGCAAGAGACCCGCTCCGAGGACGCGGCCGAAAACCGAGGGCACAGCGTTCCCGATCTGCCGGAATTGACTGGCCTTGGACCCTGCGAACTCCCACTTGCGTGGGAATCCCTGGAGAGCTGAGCACTCAGCTATAGTGAGCCTACGTAGACTACCGTCAGGTAGGCGGATCCAGTCCTGGGTGCTGGCAGCGGTTACCGTCCTGGCCGGGAGGTTCTGGTCAGCGACAAAGGTGCCCTGTTTGTATCCCCAATGCCCGCCCGGTCGTGTCGGTTCAGAGCGTCCATAGCTTTTCAGACCGGAGCCACAGGGTAGATCACGTAACTGATTCTCAAGCTGCTCGCTGGGGCGCACTACGTCCTTCGGATCGGGATCGGGTATCTTGGTGAGGAGGTCACGCAACGTGACCCAGGGTTTCGGGTCAGTGAACAACTTCGTAGCTGCGTGGCGGTCGTGGGTTGGCAGTGGGAACTCCGGTATAGATGTGGTCCTGGTTGCGATCAGGAATAGCCTCACACGGCGTTGCGCAGCACCATAATCTGCGGAATTGAGGAGCCTGGCACTTGTGGCGTATCCGGCGTCCTCGAATGCCTCTATGACCTCGGCAAGAGCCTCGCCTGCCTGGCCGGTGCGTCCGCGCGCGGTGACTAACCCGCGGACGTTCTCGAATAAGATCATGCGCGGCCTGATCTCGCTGGCAAGTCGGACGAAGTGCTCGAACAAGCGTCCTCGGCCTTCTAGGACAGAGCGTTGTTTGCCGCTTGAGCTGAACGGCTGACACGGAGGTCCGCCGACGAGCAGGTCCGGCACCCAGTTGGTGGCGGCACCGTCAGGAGCGAGGTCGCCGCCACAGACATCGGCAATGTCAGCTTTGAGGATCTTTGTGCCGTTGAGATGAGCGTGACGGGGTCGGCCCTGAACCGGCACGCGATTGGCCTGGTTGACGAACAGAGTACGAATGCAGTCGTCGTCGAAGTCGGTGGCAGCCACGGTGTCAAATCCGGCTTGTTCAAGCCCCACGTCCAAACCACCGGCTCCGGAGAACAAGGAGATCAAGGTCGGCATCGGTCCTCCTCAGAATGACATCTTTTTTTACAATATCTTGATCCTGCCAAGGATGCAAGGCGTTACAAGGAAGGTGTATAGCACTCAATCACTTAAGTCCCGCCTCTATTCTTGCCAAGATCCCCGAGTTACGTCCCACACAGGCCTGGGCTCCACTGGTTGATGGTCTGCACTAGCAACGAGAAGACCCAGTTCTTGCTGTGGTGGCGACAAATCTGGCGGGACTGTGGGCTGCTGGTCGGCTTGCCAACGTGTGTTGGGATCCGCCCGACTACCTGCGGATCCAGGACGAATATAATGATCTGCACTTGTTCTCCGAGCCGGTGACTAAGTATCGGTAGACACTCTTGGAATAGCGCCAGCTGAAACGACCTTCGGTTGACGTCTGCATGGCCGGCTACGTCCCGCGACACGCCCTTCTCAGCTGACAGCAGACTGTCTGACTCGTCTGTGTCAGTAGCTTCGGCCTTGTATGTCTGGCATGTTGTCTAGAAAAAGGGCGCTCTCGTTGACCCGGAGTACATGGGTTGTAGTGGTCGATGTCTGGCTGGATGTTGACGTCGGTTGTCGTTCATGTGGCTCGGAGTTGGCGGTAGTGGACATATGCTCGACACATCGACCATGGATAGGGCAACGAGAATCGTGGGCCCTCGAGGCACAGGTCGCGGTCTGTGGATGAGTTCCCGTTGCAACTAGCAGAACTGTACTGTCGAAGCGCTGGCTAGCGTCCACGCTGAGACAAGTTAGCCCGCAACATACATATGTGATCTCGGTTGCCAGCTCACGTCCGTCCCCGCCTCTTCAACCGCTTCTTCTCCGCCGTCCGCACCTCTTCCTTGATGCGCTGGATGTGTCCGCGCCCGAGCGCCTTCACCTCGCAGCCCAGTTCGAAGTACCTGCGGATGTGGTCGTCGCCGAGGATGCCGAAGCAGTCGACGACGGCCAGCGGCCCGCCGGCCATCTTCACGACCTGCTCGGGCTCCAGCTCCAGGTAGGGCTCGTGGGGTACGGCGAAGATGACCACCTCGGCGCCCTTCAGCGCCGCGCCCAGGTCCTCGGTCACGCGCATCTCCTTCAGGCCGTCCTGGTTGCGGAAGAAGCGGGCCCAGGAGTGGCCGGGCGCCGGGTAGACTTCCTGGTCCTCCAGCTCGGGCCAGTGTTCCAGGTAGGGGTCGTGGACGCGCATCTCGGCGCCCATCTCGGCCAGGCGGCGCACCACCAGCTCGGAGCCGCTGTAGCGGGTGTCGCCCACGTCCTGGCGGTAGCTGGCGCCGCAGATCAGCACGTCGGCGCCGGCGATGTAGCGGCCCATGTTGCGCAGGGCATCGCGCACCAGGGTGGCCGCGTGCAGGCCGCGGGTGTCGTTGATGTCGATGGCGGTGGTGCTCATTTTGAAGATGTCGTCGCCGTCCTCGAAACCCAGGATATGCTTGTAGGACCAGTAGCCCAGACCGCCGTCCTTGGGCAGGCAGTAGCCGCCGATGCCGGGGCCGGGGAAGATCATGTTGCTGTGGGTCGGGCGCATCTTGATGGCCTCGATGACCTTGATCAGGTCCACGCCGTTGCGCTCGGCGAAGAGGCTCCACTCGTGCTGGAAGGCCAGGATGGTCGCGCGGTAGGAGTTCTCCACGATCTTCGTGGTCTCCGACTCGATGGGCCGGTCCATGACCGTCAGCGGGAAGTCCTCGGTGTTGAGCACCTCGCGCAGGAACTTGTCGACGCGCTTGCGGGCGGTGGCGTTGCAGCCGCTGCAGACGCGCCAGAAGTCGCGGATCGAGGCCACGTACTCGCGGCCGGGCATCACGCGTTCGAAGCTGTGGCTCAGCAGCGGCGTGGCCTTGATCCCGCGCTTGGCGAAGGCCTTCTTGAGGATGGGCCAGGCCACGAACTCGGTGGTGCCCGGGGCCACGGTGGTCTCGATGAGCGTCAGGCACTTGGGCGGGATCTTGTCGCCGATGGTGCGCATGGTGGCCTCGAGCGCCGCCATGTCGGCCTCGCCGGTGCGCATGTCGCCCAGGTCGCGCTTGCTGTAGTCGCACTGAACGTCGACCACCACGCAGTCGGCCAGCTTGAGGCAGTCGCTGTTGAAGGTGGCCGTGAGGGACTTCTTCTCCAGGACCGTGCGCGCGATCATGGGGTCGACCTCGGGGTCCTCCGCCTTCACCGGCGACTCGCCGCGGTTCAGCACGGGGATCTTCCAGTAGCTGCGGACGCTCGGCCGCTGGCAGCCGATGACGAACTTGCTGGGCTGCCCCTTCTTCTTGCCCTTCTTGTGGACGGTGTCGGCGACGATGGCGGCCATCACCGCGCCCACGAAGCCCACGCCCATCACCACCACGACCTCGCGGCCGTCGGCGCGCGCCTTGCGCGCGAGGCGCTGCAGGCGCTGCATCTCCTTGGCGTATTCCTTCTCGGCGGGGATGGCGAACTTCTCGCCGGCGGGACTGAACGAATACTTGCTCATGACCGGTTCCTCCCTTGTGGGCCGCAGGCAGGGCGAGGGGGCATCATACCGCGCACACCGGACAGCGTCAAAGGCCGTCGTTTGTGGTATAGTGGCGGTTGGACGCGACACATCAACGAAGCGGAGGGACATCGTGAAGATCATTATCGCCCTGCTCGCCATGGCTCTCGTGACCACCGGCGCCTCGGCCGCCATCCGGCCCGCCGAACCCGTGCTGATCGGCGGCGACGCCCTGACCGGCATGACCGGCGTACCCGTCGGCGACCTGCACCTCTTCGCCTACGTCGACGGCGCCTGGATCGAGATACCCGTCCAGGTCGACGAGCGCGACGCGGGCGGCTCCCACTTCGGGGCCGACGACGGCCTGTGGGACGCCAACGACGAACTGGTCTTCCAGCCCCAGGACGGCGGTGCCGCGGCCATCGCCTCGGCCTGGATCGACGACGCCGAGTCGCGGACCCATCCCCGCCTGGAGATCACCGTGACCGACGCGGTCGAGGCCGACGCGACCATCGCCTACCTCTACCGCTCGTCCACCCTGCCCGCCACCTCGGCCTCGCCGCACATCGCCTACGACGCGGTCCTGGACCAGATCTCCGCCGACGAGTACCTCTCCGGCTACGACGACACCACGTGGTTCTGGGACGAGCTGCGCCTGCGCGAGGGCGCCGGCTACTCCGACGACTACATGGATCGCGAGAAGACCCGCCTGCGCGGCTACTTCCTCTTCCAGACCTGGATCCGCACCGAGCAGGACATGACGCCGATCACCCGCGAGGTGGTGTGGGGGCCGGTGCGCGTGATCCGCTACACCCTGTCGCAGTTCTCGGTGTTCGGCACGAACTCCGACTGGTCGGGCACCAAGCACTTCTACGGCGCCTACATGACCAACCCCCGCGGCGATTTCGAGGTGCCCCTGCTCGGCGGACTTAACAGGGTCCGCCAGTCCTACGACCTGCTGCCCGGCGTGACGGGCGTGGTGGAGGCCACCGAGCACAACGCCGCCCTGCCGGTGGACGGCACGCCCGACGCCGCGACCACGGGCCTCACCTACGAGGAGATGTCCGATCTCTGGTTCAAGATCGGCGTGGCCGACGGCGCCGTGATCCAGGTGATCGACTTCCAGGGCCTGTCGGACGTGAACGACGTCTACCACCACGACAACGCCGCCGGCGGCACCGCCGACGGCCTGCCCGACACCGGCGACATGGTGTCCTACGGCGACATCGGCCTGCTGATGAGCGATCCCGTGGTGGGCGTCCACGAGACCGAGACCAAGACCTACATCTCCGCCACCGAGAATCTCTCGGGCCTCGCCTGCCAGACCTGGTTCAACAGCCCCCTGGCCGTGGCCGTGGCGCCGCAGGACTACGATCCCGCGGCCCCGGTGGATGACGTACCCCTGGCCGCCCGCATGCGCGTGAGCAGCCATCCCAATCCCTTCAACCCCCTCGGGGAGATCCGCTTCGTGCTGCCCGAGCCGGGCGTGGTCGACCTGCGCGTCTACGACGTGAGCGGCCGCCTGGTGCGCACCCTGCTCGCGGGCGTCGCGGTGGCCGAGGCGGGCCGCGCGAGCTGGGACGGCCGCGACGACGCCGGCCTGCGCGTCGGCAGCGGCGTGTACTTCGCGCGGGTGACCAGCGGCGTCCGGGCCGCGGTCACCAAGATGCTGCTGGTGGAATAGCGCCGCCGGCACGATCGGAGCCCCGGCCGCCCCGTGCGACCGGGGCTCCCGTTTTCCTGGGGTCGCTGTTGCCAGGGGACGGGTCGCGGGCGATACTCGGGCCCGGACCGCGCCGCGAACCGTCGGGCCTTATCCGGAGACGCCGCCATCGACAGGAAAGAGCCTCTTCTCTACCGACTCTCCCGCGTCATCGTGCAGTTCGGCGTGCGGGTCTACTTCCGCCGGCTGGAGGTCTCGGGCGCGGACCGGATCCCCGCGACGGGGCCGGTCATCTTCGCCTCGAACCATCCCCACTCGGTCACCGACGCGCTGCTGCTCGGCCTGGGCGCCGGGCGCATGCTCCACTTCGTGGCCCACAGCGGACTCTTCCGCAACCGCCTCCAGTCCTGGTTCCTGCGCAGCTGCGGCGTGATCCCCGTCTTCCGGCCCAGGGACGTGAGCGAGGCGGCGGACCGTAACGTGGCCATGTTCTCGGCCTGCCACCGGCTGCTGACCGAGGGCGGCGCCATCGGCATCTTTCCCGAGGGCACCAGCGCCGAGGAGCGGCGCGTGCAGAAGCTCAAGACCGGCACCGCCCGCATCGCCCTGAGCGCCGAGCAGGAGGCCGGCTGGCGCCTGGGCGTGACGATCGTGCCCGTCGGCCTGAACTTCGAGAGCCGCCGCCGCTTCCGCAGCCGGGTGCTGGTGCGCTTCGGCCGGCCCCTGGCCACGGCCGAATACCGCGACGCCTACCGCGACGATTCCGTCGCCGCGGTCAACCGCCTGACCGAGACGCTGCAGGAGGCCCTGCGCCGCCGCGTGGTCAACGTGGAGCACGTGGACTTCCTGGAGCTGGTGAGCGACGTGGAGAAGGTCTACAAGGGGGAGCTGCTCGAACGCGACGGCCTGGAGATACCGGGCGACACGCGTTTCAAGCGCGACCAGCAGGTGACCCGCGAGATCGCGCGCGCCCTGGACTACTTCTACGAGCGCAGCCCCGAGGTGATCTGGGGCCTGTCCCGCCTCATGCGCCGCTACCACCGCATGCGCCGCACCCTGCGGCTGAAGGACGAGCTGCTGCGCGGCGAGCGCGGCCCCACCGTGCGCGGCGAGGTCTGGCGCCTGGTGGCGGTGGGCGCGGCCGGACTGCCGGTGGCGCTCTACGGCTCGGTGGGCAACATCGTCCCCTACAAGCTCACCGCATGGATCTCCGCCCGGCTGGCGCCCGACCTCACCAAGGTGCACTCCTACCAGTTCGTCTTGGGCGCCGCGCTGTTCCTGCCCTGGTACGTGGCGATGCTGTATCTCGTCAACGGGTTGCTCGGGTTCTGGTGGGCGATGACGGCGCTGGTGACCTTTCCCCTGGCCGGGCTCTTCGCCCGCGCCTACGGCCGCCGCATGAAGAACCGCCGCCGCATGATGCGCCTGGCCTGGCTCGAACTGCTCCAGGGCGTGCGGCTGCAGGAACTGCGTCAGCAGCGTCGGCAGCTCGTGCGCGAGCTGGACGCGGCGCTGGCGGAGTACATGCGCTCGCTGGAGGAGGACGCGTGAGCCCGAGCCTGCTGGACGTGGCGTCCGTGCGCGAGTACCTGGGCCGGCGCCTGATCGTTTCCGTCGACACGGACGAGAAGCGCCTGGCGCTGACCTTCGACGACGGGCCCCATCCCAGCCACACGCCGAAGCTGCTGGGCCTGCTCGCGGCCAAGGGCGTGCGCGCCACCTTCTTCGTGGTGGGCCGGCGCGTGCGGCGCTTCCGCGACGTGCTGGCCGCGACCGCCGCGGCCGGCCACGAGATCGGCAACCACGGCGACCACCACGTGCCCCTGTCGATCCTGCCGCCGTCACTGATCCGGCGCGAACTCGACGTCTGCGGCCGCCTGGTCGAGGAGATCGCCGGCCGCCGTCCGCGCTTCATGCGGCCGCCCATGGGCTGGATCAGCGACGTGGTCCTGGCCAACGCGCGCGAGATGGGCTACGAGCCGGTGATCGGCAGCATCCACCCGCAGGACTCCCGCCAGCCGGGCCTCGAAACGATCCTGCGCCGCGTGCGCCGCCGCGTCGAGCCGGGCGCCGTGCTCATCCTGCACGACGGCGGCTGGCGCGTGGGCGCGGACCGCAGCCAGACCATCGCGGCCGTGGACATCCTCACCGACGAGCTGCTCGCCGCGGGCTATCGGTTCGAGACGTTGAGCGATCTAGTCCAGGAAGGCCAGCCAGCCCACGGTGGTGAAGACCGATAGCAGGGTCGACCCGATGATGAGCGCGCTGGCCAACTGCTCGTCCCCCTTCATCTCGCGGGCCATGATGAAGCTCACCACCGCCACCGGCGCGCAGTTCAGCAGTACCGGCGCCACCAGGGCGTCGCCCTCGAGGCCCAGTTCGCGCAGCCACAGCCAGATCAGCGCCGGGTAGACCGCCAGCTTCACCGCCGACACCCACAGGGCCGGGATCAGCTCGGTGCGCAGCCGGCCCAGGTCGAGACCGGCGCCCAGGGTGATCAGGGCCAGGGGGAGGGCCGTGCGGCCGACCATCTCCACGGGCCGGTCCAGGAACTCCGGCAGCGTGACGCCCGCGAAGGACAGCACGAGTCCGGCCGCCACGCCGAGGATCAGGGGGTTCAGGGCGGTCTGGCGCAGGGCGTCGAGCCACACGGCGGCCGAGCGCGCGCTCAGGTCGCGGTGGGGCAGCGAGAGCAGCAGCACGCCCAGCAGGTTGTAGGTGACCACGATGCAGCCGATCAGCACCGCCGTCTGGCCCACCACCTGCTCGCCCAGGGCGCTGACGGCCACGGGCAGGCCGAAGAAGAAGGAGTTGCTGCGGTGGGTGCCCTGGGCCAGCACGCCGCGCCGCGCGGGCGGCGAGCGCCGCGCGACCAGGTAGGACACCGCCGCCGTCGCCGCGCTCACCACGACGAAGACGCCGATGGTCGGCAGGTGCGCGCTGCTGGCGAACGGGGTGTTGGCGATGGCGCGCAGCAGCAGCAGGGGGGCGGCCGCGTAGAACACCAGGCGGGAGAGCGAGGACTGGACGGGTTCGCGCAGGATGCCGATGGACCGCAGGAGCGTGCCGAGTCCGATCACCAGGAACACCGGCGCCACGTGGCCGAGGGCCGCGATCACGACCGCCCCCCCGGTCCGCGGCTCATCGTCCCACGATCCGCAACAGGCGCTTCAGGATGCCCTTCTGCTCGAGCTGCACGTCGTCGCCGTCGTCGCGCTCGCGGGCCAGGGCCTCCAGGGCCTCGCGGTTCTCGGCGGCGCGGTCGGCGGCCAGCCTGGACAGGCGCTCCGGGATGTCCTCGTGCAGCGAGAGCAGGGCCCGGAAGGCCTCGGGGCCGAACTCCAGCAGCTCGGTGCCCTTGGTGGTCCTGATGGTCGCGCTGCGGGGCACGCCGGTCAGGGCACCCATCTCGCCGACAACCGCTCCGGGTTCCAGGTCGAACCTGGCGGCCACGTGGCCGTCGTGCTCCACCTTGCCCCGCAGCTTGCCGCCGGCGATCACCCAGAAGGTCTCGCCCGTGTCGCCCTGGGCGCAGAGGGTCTCGCCGTGGGTGAAGGGCTGCCGTTTGATCAGGGGGGCGACGGTCTCCAGATCTTCGCTGGAGAGCAGGGGCTGTCCCGTGGTGTCCACGAAGACCTTGGTGCACAGGTCGCTCGCGCCCAGGTCGGCCATGGTCGCCGCCACGTCCTGCTCCACCGGCGGCAGCTTGCGCTGCTTGTAGACGACGGCCATGAAGTCGTTGAGCAGCTTGTCGCTCATGGGGAAGGGGATCTCGATGCCCTTGCGCTTGAACTGGTACCAGATGTTGCGGTTCACGGCGCCGTCTATCGGATTGTGGCGCTGCAGCTCGGTGGTCCAGAACTCCAGCCGGTAGTTGATGCCGTAGTCCTGGAACTCGGTGATCATGGACTCCGGCGCCGGGTTGCGCCGCACCTCGGGCACGGCCATGGCGGAGGCCAGCAGGGCGCCGAGCACCTCATCGGGGGCGTCGCTGTAGCTGGCGCCCACGTTGATCACGTGGCGCCGCAGCGGCGTGGGCTCGCTGTAGTTGTGGATCTTGGATTCGGCGATCCGCGCGTTGGGCATGATGTACATGTGTCCGCCGCGGGTGCGGATCCTGGTTTCGCGCCAGTTCGTCTTGACGATCCGTCCCTCCACACCGTCCACGTCGACCCAGATACCCGGCCTCAGCGTGCGCACCAGATGCAGCGACATGCCCGCCAGCAGGTTGCCCAGCACACCCTGCAGCGCGAAACCGATCACGGCGGTGAGCAGGGCGGTCGAGGCCAGCAGGGGCCCGATGTTGATTTCCAACTCCACGCTCAGCACCAGGAAGGCCACCGCGAGCACCAGCACGGCCCGGATGATGTCCAGCAGCAGATCGGGCACGGGGAAGGGCTCGTTGCGCCAGCGGTAGACCAGGTGGATCACGCCTTCGACCAGGCCGATGGCCCCGACGCCCAGCCAGAACATCTGCCAGGCGGCCAGGTGATCGGGATTGGCGGCGAGCCAGTCGGCCGCGACGGGCCACGACGGAGAGAGCAGTACGCAGAGCTGGGTCAGCGCCAGCACCACCAGCGGCCGCGAGAGGCGCGCGAAGAGATCGAAGACCAGGGTCGAGACGGCCGCGCGCCCGGCACCCTCGTGGGCGAGCCGGCGGCGCAGCGGCACGGTCAGGCCGGTGGCGAGCAGCCAGAGGATCACCAGGACGGCGATCTCGATGATCAGGGTCGTGTAGGTCGTCACGCGGATTCCTCCGGGTCAGTCCAGGACGATGGTGTCTCCCTGGCGGGCCAGGGCGGCGCCGGGGGACAGGCGGCCGAGCTCGGCTTCCATCCGTCCGAGCGTAGCGTCGTCGTTCTCGGGAGCGTGGTGGGTGACCAGCAGGCGCGCGACGCCGGCCGCCCGGGCCACCTCCATTCCTTCGGCCGCGGAGCTGTGGCCCCAACCGGAATGTCGGGGCAGCTGCTCCGACGTGAACTGGCCGTCCATGATCAGCAGGTTGGCCGGCTTCGGCTCGCGGCACAGGGCGACCAGGGCTTCGCGCTGCGACTCGTCGCCCGCGGCCCACTCCACATCGGTGGCCAGGACGAAGGCCGCGCCCGTGGAGGGCTCGTCCACGCGCCAGGCCGTGCAGCCGTCGGGGTGGGGCACCGCCGCGCCCCGCATCTCCAGCCCGCCCCACTGGGTCTCCGGCTTCGAGGCGTCGATCTCGCGCAACTCGATCTCGGCGCCCATGGCCATCAGCGGGATGGGCCACAGGGGCGGCGTGGCGATGCGCGCCAGGTCCTCGTCCAGGGCGGCGCCGGGCCGCGCGACGGCGGCGATCTCCACGCGCCAGGTGCCGTCGTAGAGGGGCGTCAGGGTGGGCAGGCCCAGCAGGTGGTCCAGGTGCCGGTGGGTCAGCAGCACCAGCAACTCGCGGCTCGCCACCTCGCCCAGCAGGCCGTTGACCTCCTGCACGCCGCTGCCGGCGTCGAGCATCAGCAGTTCGCCGGTCACGCCGGTGACGAGCAGGCAGGTGGTGTGCCCGCCGAACTCGGTGAAGCGGGGGGCGGCGCGGGGAGCGGTGCCGCGTACGCCGCCCAGGAAGATCTGCATGGAGCGCCTTTCGGTGCGGTTCGGGGGGATGGTAGCGCGGGGGGAAGTGGTTGGCCAGGGAATGTCACTCCACGCCGAGCCGCCGTTTCGCATCCACGACCTGCGGCAGATCGTCGTCCGCCTGGCTCCAGACCCGCAGGAACTCGGCGTGGGCTTCCCGCGACGCCCGCGCGTCGCCCTTCCCTGCCAACGCCAGTCCGAGATGATAGTGGGCGAGAGGGTAGCGCGGGTTGAGCCGCAGCACGCGCCGGTATTCGACGATGGCCTCGTCGAAGCGTCCCAGCTCCAGGTAGGCGTTGGCCAGACAATCCCGCAGGGGGTCCAGATCCCAGCTCAGCGGGCGCATCTGGAGTGTTTCACGGAACCGGTCGATGGCCTCGTCCGCGTCACCGGCACGCAGCGCCAGTCGACCCAGCGTCCAGTGTGAATGGCTCAGGTTCGGGCGGGCACCCCGTTCCACGATCCCATCGAATCGCAGGACGTTTGCCAGATCTTCCGTGGCGGCCAGTCCTTCCGGATCCAGAAGAAGATGCAGCGGTGGCCAGAGGGGTTCACCGAATTCCGATAGGATCGCATCCGCCACCGCCCGGGCCTCTTCCGCCTGGCCCGACCGTGAACACACGTATGCGATCCTGGTCAGGGCCCGGCCTCGTTCGGCGACTGTCGGTGCGAGCCTCTCATAGACGCGGAGCTGTTCGATGGTCTTGCGGTAGCGCCCCGTCTGGTAGTAGACGTTCGCGAGATGCACGGCGGCGATCTCGAAATCCGGATCCAGCTCGAGTGCTCGCTGGTACTGCTCCTCCGCTTCCTCGTAGCGCCCGGCCCACTGGTAACTCGAGCCCAGGCTGTCGTGAGCGTTGGCCTCGCCGGGTGCCAGCTCGATATAGCGCAGGTGAGCGGCGATGGCTTCGTCGTGGCGGCCGAGGTGGGAGTACATGCCCCCGAGGGAGTTGTGGATCGTCCCGGACGAGGGATCGATGACCAGAGCCTGCAGGAGCAGGTCGATGGCCTCCATCTGCTCCCCCTCGGCGTTCAGCAGACTGGCCAGGCGCCGGTAGGCCTCGATCTCGAAGGGATAGGTGGCCACGATCTCCCGGTACGTCTCGATGGCCCTCGTGAAATCGAAATTTGCGACGGCATACCAGGCCGTGATGTTCTGCCGGTCCTTTTCCGTCAGCCGGTCCATCAGCCTGTAGGCCTGTTCCAGGTGCGGCCGTGCCCGCTCGCCGAAGTTCCAGTTCAGCGCGTAGACGTAGCCGATGCGGGCGTGGGCCATGGCGAACCCGGGATCGAGAGCGATCGCCTTTTCCAGCAATTCGATCGCCTCGGCGTTGCGCAGGGCGCTCGCGGCGTCGAGGGCCTGGGAATAGTGGCGATAGGCCTCGAGGTCGTCGGTCTTGGCCGTGGTCAGGCTCGCCCTGGCGTCGCCGTCGGCGGCGGGGGCGCCGAGGTGCAACGCCAGCTTGCGCGCCATCAGGTCGACCCGGCGCAGCACCTGTTCCGGGCGCTCGGCCACGAGGTGTTCGCCGGCCAGCAGCCGGCCGGTGCCCGCGTCGTGGAGCTGGGCGTCCACCCGGATGCTCTCGCCCATGCGGGCGAAGCTGCCGACGACGACCGCCGTGGCTCGGCTCCGCCCCGCGAGCCGGAGACCCGCGGGCAGGCCAGAGTTCCCGCCGTCGTCGGACCCGGGCTCGGAGCGCGCCAGGTAGACCGCGAGCTGCTGCCGGCTCAGCACGCTGAGCCCCTCGGCGCCCGAGAGCGTCGTGATCACCATGTCCGCCAGCCCCGCCCGCAGCCAGTCGAGGGAGGGTTCCCCCGACAGGTTCTCGAAGTACATCACCACGACGGGCTGCTTGCCGGCCAGGGGCGGCGGCGGCCCCTCGCTCAGCGGGTCCGTGGCGGGCGGGTTCCGGGAGTCCAGCCAGACGACGAGCGCGGCGAGCGCGAGAACCGCCGCCAGCGCCGACCCGAGCCATCGCCGCGTGCGCCGCCAGGGGCGGGGCGGAGGCAGGGCGCGGCGATCGCCCGGGACGGCGCCGGGAACGTCGACGATCTCCTCCTCGATCACCACCTCCACCGAAGTGGTCTCCTCGGTCTCCACGGTGGTCAGCGGCGGGGGCGCGATCTCGGTCACCGGGGCGATCCACCGGTATCCTCTGCGCGGGGCGGTCTTGATGTAGCGCGGGTTCTGGGGATCGTCCCGCAGGAGCTTGCGGATCTCGACGATGCACTGGACCAGGGCGTCGGGGGTGACCGCCACGTCCAGCCAGACCCGGTCCATGAGATCGTCCTTGGTGATGAGCTGATTCGGGTGCTCGAGCAGGTGGAGGAGAACCTGGAAGCTCTGGTCGCGCAGGTGCAGCTCCTCGGCGCCCCTGCGGACACAGCCCGCGGCCACGTCGATATCGAACTCTCCGACCCGGTAAACGGGTTCTCTCGAATCGGTCATGTACGCTCCAGCTCACGTGACGACAGCAGGTTGGGGCCGTTCGCCCCAATTTCGTTGCTCGCTCGTGGCGGTCTCGTTACGCCACACCGGGTCGCCGGCTATCCTGCTCACATTCTTCGGCAAGGGGAGCCGGTGAGTTTAACGACATGAATCACCGTCTCGGGTTGCCAGATCGATTGTACCCCGGATGATAGGAGACACGCCATGCGAAGAGTTCAAGTTCTGCTGACGGTGACCTTGATCCTGCTGTTCGCGGCCGGCGCCCCGGCGGAGACGATCCTGCTCGATTTCGAAGCCCCGGCGTTCACCGATTTCCAGATCCTGACGGCCACCGACCTGGTGCCCTACGGCATCGTGGACATCACGGTGGGGGGGACGGGGCCCAGCGCGGGGATGCCCATCGTCCGGAACACGGGCGGACACCCCACGGCCAGCCCCATCTTCATGATGGCCCAGACCGCCGCGTCCAACGACGGCTACTACGACAGCCACACGCTGACCTTCGAGTTCGATCCGCCCCTGCTGTCCTTCGGCCTGAGCCGCATGGGCACACTGATCTCGGCCAACTCCACGCCCGCCTGGACGGCCAGCTTCTACGACGCGTCGGACACCCTGCTCGGCTCCTTCGGCGAGCCCTTCCGGATCGGGCAGTTCCCGCCGACGCCCTTCTCCTTCGCGCCCGCCGGTGACGAGACCATCTCCTACATGGTCCTGTCCTCGGTCTGGAGCGGGGCGACGTTCCGCAACATCTGCGTGGACGACTTCGTGATGGAGTTCAGCGGCCCGGTGACGGCCGAGACCGGCACCTGGGGCGAGATCAAGGCCATGTTCCGTTGAGGGAAGGTCGATGAAGTGGCCGGACGACGACGCAGGATACGCATCACGAAGATAACCCGGCGCTCGGTCCGGTTCGTGCAGTCGGACAGGCGGGATGCGCGTTCGACGCCGCCGCGCCTGCCGGCGCCGAACCGGGCCCACTGCCCGCGCTGCGGCCGTGAGGTGACGTGGCTCACGCGGGACCGGGCCGTCCAGTTCCTGGGGGGAGACCGGGGTCTGCTGGACGGCCTGATCGAGAGGGGGCGCGTGCACGCGCGGCGCACGGAGGCGGGGGAGGAACGGGTGTGCCGGCGGTCGCTCGCCGGTGCGGCTCATTCCCTGTCCGGGACGCCGGATCCTCCGGCATAGGGGACCAGGTCGCACATCACGGGCGCGAACGCCACGTCCTCGCGATCGTCGGGTACGGGCGGCAGCTTCGCGAGCTGCTCGGGATGAAGGTTGGGCTCGTAGGCGACCCTGAACGCGGGGACAAGGTTGCGCAGCACCATGGCCCGCCCGTCGTCCAGCAGGGCGATCATGTCGTAGTCCGTGTCGTATTCGCCCGTCGGGTCGTAGATCTCCACGCGCTCGCGCAGCTCGCCCTCGTGTCCGTGCAGCTCGTAACGGCAGACCATGCCCGCGGGCAGGTCCTTCGCGAAGAGGGAGGTGCGTACGCGCAGGGAGCCTTCCGGCAGCGGCTCGAGGGTGCGGATCACGGGATCGTGCGCGCAGAGCTTACGGTCGGGAAACTGGATGTCGCCGCGGACGATGGTGTAGGACTCGTACTTGATCTGCGCGAGCTCGTCCTCGGTGCGGCGATGGGCGGAGAAAGGGCGCGTCACGACGCGCAGGGTCTCGCCCTGTAGATTGCGCCACTCCAGCCGGTATTCGTCCCTGACCGGCGCGAACACGATCTCGCCGTCGCCGACGGCGACCGCGGTGTGCCAGGGGTTGTGCTCGTCGATCTCGCTCCGCCTGTCCGAGCCGTGCTTGTGTTTCTGGGGCTCGCTATGGAATGTCCCCGTGCGACGTCCCTCCTCATCGTGATAGGCCACGTGATAGATCGACTTGAAGACGCCGGGCTCGTCGCTCTGCTTCGATTCGAGGTAGGCGGCGAACCAGCCCCGCGACGTTTCCTGGATCCGGCCGAGCCACGTATTGCATGCCACCCGCCATCGCCCCCGCGGCGTCCCGTCCAGTTCGACGAGCTCCAGCCTGGTGGGATACCCGTGCTGCACGGCGAGACTCCCGTCGTCGCGCAGCAGCATGACGCCGGGTCTGCGGATCTCGCCCGGCCCCTCGCCCTCGCGCATGATGGTGTCCAGGTACTCGCCGTCGTCGCTGTACACCAGCACGTGACAGAGCTGCCGGTCGAGCATGTAGACCCGCCCGTCGTGCACGACGACCTGGGTCTGGCCGAAGTAGCCCATGAGCGGCGTCTCGGGATCCTCGGTGTCGATGCGCCAGCGCTCCTGGAGCTCGAGGCGTCGGACCCGGGGCGGATCGGCGGGGCAGTGGAGGGTAGGGATCTCGGCGGCGGCGGCCGCCGATAGGACCAGGATGAACACGATGGTATGGAGCCGCATCATTACCCCCGTAGTCTTTGAGATATCCTGTCGCAGCGCGGCCTATTCCTCGGCCTGCTTCGCCTTCAGGCTCGCCCTCATGACCTGCTGCTGCATGAAGGGCATGGCATCCGCCATGTAGGTCCCCATCTTCGACATGGCCGACTTGCCGACCTCCGACCCGTAGAAATCGGCCAGAGCGCCGAGCTCCTCCGCCGTGAAGTGCTTCACGAGACTCGAATGCATGAACTCGTTCATGGCCTCCATGTCGATGAGATCGGTGACGAGCTCCATGAACGCCTCCACCTGCGCCTCGGGCAGGGTCGAGGCCATGCCCTGGGCCATGTCGCGGAACATCGCGTCCGTCGGCGTCGCCTCGAGATAGCGGCGCGCTTCGGCGTCGCGGTTCTCGGGGGTGTCGAGGATGGGGGTCGTGCTCTGCTTGGCGGCGCAGCCGGTCAGCACGAGCGAAGCTGCGATACAGAAAGCTAGGATCTTCGTGGCGATATGCCTCTCCATCATGTACCTCCGGATTCTTGATGTGGTAAATCTGCCATTTCCCGTCGAATCCCATCCGTATGCCGACGACGGAGCTTGCGCAGCTGTCCGCCGATCGCCCCGCCCAGGGGTGCCCCGGCCTCGCTCCACCTCCGATCCGTCAATACGTCTTCCAGCGTGTTCCGTCCGCCGAACTTCAGCTTGTACACGTGTCCGTGCACGGCTTCGAGTACCGCCCAGCTCCAGAGCAGCCAGAACTTGGTATCGAGGCCGTCGATGTGGGCCCGCGCCCAGTCCGGGGGTGCGGCGACGACCGCTATCGCGGCCACCAGGATCACCAGGTTCGCGAACGCTGCGATTCGCGAGGCCAGGCCCAGCGAGAGAGTGACCGAACGCCACCGTTCCCCGCGGCGCTTCTTGAGCCGCCAGGACCAGAAGGCGAACGTGAAGCCGGCGTTGACCGCCAGGAGCGCGAGGGGCAGCACGTAGGCCCACCTCAGTTGCAGGCCGTTCAGCACGGCGAGCGTGGCGCAGACGAGGAACACGACCGCGGGGTTGATCCGCGTGCTCGACAGGTTCCACGACTTGCCCACGTCCGGCCTCACTGCGTCACTCATGTACCTTGCGGCGAATCGACATCTGCGCGCTGATCCCCAGGGCGGCCGCGATACCGGCGAACGATCAGATCACCTCAGCAGATACTCGGTCGCATCGTCTATGGCAGCCAGGAAATCCACTGAAGTGTCGATGTAGCGCATATCGTGTTTCTCACAGCCTTCCTTGATCATTCGGCTGTGTTCGACCAAGTTCCCGATGTGCCTGACTATATAGTCATCATCCTCTTTCACCAACCAATCACCCTTTCCCGTACTGTAGTTCCGAATATCCGTAAGTTTCCGTTCGATATCTATGTCTGTGTATCCCATGAAACAGATATCGATTTTGCCGGGGTGATCATCCAGTAATTCACGGATCAGTTCCGGAAGAACAGCCTCCCCTTCGATCACATAGTCGATTCCCGACCAGGTCATGTTCTCGCATATCGGCTTCAGAAAGCTCCACAACTTTTCTGCGATCTCGTCCGGCATGAGCTTATCATGAATTCCGTATCGGGGCAGTCCATCCGTGAAGCCCATGACGAGCCAATCGAGAGACATGAAAGGAATCCGCTTATGCTGCAGGATCCTTCGCGCGATCATCGTTTTTCCGGCTCTCGACGCCCCGCTGACCATATGGAGCACGACGCTATTCCTCCTGCTGGATGCCCGTCGACGGCAGCCGCGCCCGCCGCCGCCTCACCGCGAGATGTACGCCACGACCTCTTCCCACCAGGGCAGACCGGCCGCGACGGGCATCTCGTTGTGCCGCGCTCCCTCGAACACCCACAGCCTCTTGCCGGTCGGGAGCGCTTCGTACAGCCTCATGCCGTGCCCGACCGGGACGACCTCGTCCTCTCCGGCGAGCACGACCGCCATGTTCCCCTCGTAGTCCCGCAGGTTGTCGATGTTGTCGTACCTGTCCAGGACCAGCCGGCGCGCCGGCAGGTACCAGTAGTGCGTCTGGGCCACGTCCGGAAGCGAGTCCCAGGCCAGGAACAGGACCACGCCGGCGATGGGGATGTCCGTCTCGGCGACCGCCGCCGCCGCGACGCCGCCGCCCAGCGATTCGCCCCACAGGAACAGCGGTCCCCCGTACTCCTGCCGGGCGAGCCGGATCGTCTCGAGCGCGTCCCGCACCAGTACGTCTTCGCTGGGCTTTCCGGCGCGCCCGCCGTAGCCGGGGTACTCGGCCAGGATGACGCGCAGGCCCAGCCTCGACAGCGCATCGACGTAGAAGCCGCGATGGTGGGCCGTGCCGGCGTTGCCGTGGAACACGATGACGGTGCCGGCGGCGCCGGCCGGCTCGCCGCGTCCGACGAATCCCCGGAAGTCCTCGAACGACGGCCAGTGGCGCAGGCCCGCGCCGGTGGCCTGCTCGTCCGACAGACGGGTCCTGTCCGGGATGTAGAGCATGGCCCGCTGGAGAAAGAACGTGACGGCGCACAGCGCCGCGTAGGCGATCGAGGCGTAGAGCAGCGTCTTCCAGATCATCCCGGCTCGTCCTTCGTTGCGTGTGCGAAGCTCGACGCGGCCGATGGTAGCACAGCAGGGGCATTCAGGCAGTCGTCCAACGGACGGGAAACAATCGGCCTATAACGAGGGCCAGCTGCAGATGAGCACGAAGTCGAAACTTGCCCCGTCTGCCCAAATCTGCCTCATGGCCAGCACCAGCTGGTACGCCCCCAGCCCGGCGAGCACCAGGCTCGAGAACAGCAGCAAGGCGCGCTGGAATCGCTGGCCGAACACCCGCGCGCCTCCGAAGACGTAGATCAATCCGATCGTCGCGCCGATCATCGTCGCGTAGAACGACACCACGACTCCCACGCCAGCCGCCGGAGTCTCCTGCCAGGCCGCCGTCGCGGCTGGTCCGAGGATCAAGGCCCAGCCCAACCATGGATTTGGATTGAGGAAGTTCACCAGGGTCGCCTCCAGGAGCGTCCGAGGCACCTTGCCGTCCGGTTCGACAGCGAGTTCGTCCCAAAGCCGCCACCGCAGGAACGTGTTCAGGGCGAGATAAAGCAGCAGCAATCCCCCGGCACCTCGCAGTATTCCCAGTCGGGTCGGCGACAACTGCCCCAGCACCAGCAGGGCCAGCAGCGCGATGGGGCCGTCGCTCAGCAGCGGCGCGAAGGCCGCCGGCAGGGTGCGGCGCCAGCCGATGGCCGTGACGCGGGAGAAGAGATAGGCCTGGAAGGGGCCGGGCTGCACGGCGGCTGCGAAGGCGAGTCCGGCGCCGATGGCCAGGTGTTTCAGCATGAGTTACCCATCGAGGAGGCGCGGCGCCACCCTTTTCGCCCAATGTGCATGTAGCTTTCGCCACTCAGGTGAATGACCTCCCAGGCCGGCAGCTTGTCGCGGATGAACGAGGGGAAGGAGCGACAACTCTCGGCCGCGGACTTCAATCGAATGAAGTCGACCGTACGAAGATCTTTCCTTGCCGTAGGTTGAGAGCCTAGCCCTGGATCCGAAGTGACGAGTGAACCACCGAAGCGGTTGATCACCAAGCGTGACCACCATGGGCGCGTGTGATTCGACTAGCTCCGTTTCGATCGCTTTGATACGGCTCCGTGTTGCCAGTATCGTCGGAACTTCACGCCACCGCGGCTTGGGAACGAGGCCTCGCCGGACCAAAGGCATGTACTTCTTCTCCACTGCGGCGGCCTGACGTGGGTTCTTGCAGCTATGCGGCACCAGGTCACACAGCCAGGCGTGACGCCGTTTCAATCCCAGCGGATCAAGGAATAGCTCATCGAGCGCGCGGCCCGACGGTCCGTTGAGAGTCTTGGCTGCAGGTTCGAGATGCCCGACTTCCTTGGGAACGTCAATCTTCTCGAGTATTGGACCAACAGCGCTTCCGCGCCAGAATATCGAAGGCTCGGATGCGACCGCCAAGGCCGTGATCACGTTTCTGCCGTTCGGATCGATCCACCTGGCATGAACGGCACTGGCATACACGCCAAGTACGAACACCTTTTTGTGGGTTCGATCGCGCTGTGATACTGGCATGATAGGTTGGCCGAAAGGGAAGGCGCCCGGGTTTGTCATCGTGATATCTCTTTCTTCAAGCGTTGGCCTCAGTAGCGACTGTTTGCTGAATATCGTTGTTATACCGGATTCACGATCCCACGCATTACTCCAGGACATACCTGACGACGACCGGCATCTCGCTGCCCTCGACTTCTCGTGTCTCATTGACGTACACGCGGCCCTTGCGATCCGGACATTCCGGGAGAAAACGTCGCTGGTAGGTCGTCGTCTTCAAGCGTCGCCCGCTTGCGGCGCACAGGTCTACGAACACTTCGCCCTCGAACGTGGTTCTGCGTTCCTTGTTGCGACTTGGTTTCAGCACGGTCACGAGGAATCGCCCCTCGTCCAGGGCCACGATCTTGTGTGACGTCATCTCGGGTGTGTAGAACGTGGTCCTGTCGCCTTCCCTCTTCGAAACGGGGAGTCCGGTGTCGGAACCGTGTGTCGGGAAGGATCGAAGCAGACTCCCGCCGTGGTCGTAGAATCGGATCTCCGGTGGAGCCATCTGAATGTAGACGAGTTCGTCCGTCGACAGGTTCGCGACGAACCCTCCCGCGAATACGCGCTCTGCCCACGGTTCAACATCGTGACCCACGGCATAGGTATCAGCGAAGGTCGTCAGCACGGTAAAATCGACCGGATCGTGCTTGAACACGACCGTATGCCGCGTAATGTCCGCGCTACAAACATAGACTGCGCCCCGTGGTCCCAGGGCGATCGATGAGACCGGGCTCTGAAACGTGGATGGATCCCGCTTGTGGGCCGCGACCGGGATCCCCTCGGCATCGAAAACCGAAATCAAGGAGCCGTGCCCGCCGATATAGACCTTGTCGTCGGGACCGATCGTAATCGCCTGGGGATTCCGAAAGTCGCCGGGCCCTTCCCCTTCAGCGCCGTAGCCGTCCAGGTAAACGCCGTCTTCCGAGTACCTGTGAACGCATTCGAATCCGGGGTCGAGAATATGCACCACCCCCTTGGAGTCCACGGCGACACCGTAGACTTTCCCCAGGCGGCCTTCAGAGTCTCCGTCGGTCTCAATTCCGAAGACGGCGTCTTCGGTGAAGATCAATTCTGTCACATGGGGTGAATCGAGGGACTGTGGGCCCGCACCTTGATCGGCAGCTGCGATTACGCTGAAGAGCAGTCCGAACGATAAGGAACAAGAGAAGGCGGCCATTGAATCTCGGGAAGGGGTTTTCCCCACTTGGGACCGGTCCTTTCTTAGTATGGCGTTGGCTTCAGCTGCTAAGTCGGTTAGCGCGCCCCTGGCTCAGCCAGGGGCGTGACAAGCGGCTTTGACGGGTGCAAGCATCTGTTATAGCAGTCCCACTCACGGAGCCCCCGATTCTTCTGCCAGAATCGCAGCAATGTGCTGACGAGTGCAGTGAAACACCACCTGCCAGACTATGATTCCGCCTAAACCGAAGCCTATGCAACCGAGGACAATTCGTGTGACCGTATCGTCTGCGATCATGCGACTACCAACACTGCATATGAAACAAAAGGCCAGAAACGAGATCCACGTGGCCCAGAATAGTCGACCTTTCAAGCAGCGATCATATCCTGCTCGCCACAATCTCGATCGCTCTTGCGACTCTAATGACTTCAACTCTGGGATTGCCTTCGTTGACCAATAGAAATCCATATCCATCCGATCTCTACAACGTTGGCTTCAGCTGCCAAGGCGTATGGCGCGACTCGTGCGGCAGCATGAGGCGTGACATACGGCTATGACAGCTGCAAGCTCTCGTTACCCCAACTTTGCAAACTACTCCTGATCACGCCGCCTCTTCCAGCCCATGCATG
>CAZTWK010000044.1:0-26833 GCA_964617805.1 uncultured Fibrobacteraceae bacterium
CGCAAGAAGGCCAAGAGCCGGAAGAAGAAGTAGGACAGACGTCCCCAGGAAGCGCGCCCGCCCAGTTGGACGGGCGCGCTTCTGTTACTGGTCCCTGGAACGCGTTTGTGCTATAATAGGGAACCCGTCAACAACTCTGCTTCGCTCTGCTTTCCCACGCCTGGAGGCTGGAATGAGACGCTTCGCCACCGTCCGCAACCGGCGCGCCCTGCCGGTCGCCGCCTTATGCCTGATCCTGTTCGCCGGCTCCCTCACCTTGGGCGCCGCCGCCGAGAAGTATTCCCAGGTCCATGTCGATCTCGCCGCGCCGGGCGCCCTGGAGGCTCTGCGCGCGAATCCCGGCCTGGACATCGTCCGCATCAAGGCGGGCAGCCACGCCGAGATCGTGGCCCGGGCCAAGGACCTGACCTGGCTCGACGACGCGGGTCTGCGCTACGACACGATCCGCGAGGACCTGTCCGCATTCTACGCCCAGCGCAGCCGCGGCCCCAACTTCGGCCTCTTCCATACCTACAGCGAGGCCGGCGACTGGCTCGACCAGATGCACCTGGACTACCCCGACGTGGTCAGCGCCAAGTGGAGCCTCGGCCAGAGCCACCAGGGCAACGACATCTGGTGCGTGCGCGTCTCGGACAACCCCGAGGTGGACGAGGACGAGCCCGAGATCCTCTTCGACGGTATGCACCACGCCCGCGAGATCATGGCCTCGGAGATGGTGCTGATGCTCATCGACCACCTGGGCTCCGAGTACGGCGACGACCCTGAGATCACCTGGCTGCTGGACAACCGGGAGATCTACCTGGTGCCCATCGTCAACCCCGACGGTGTTCTCTACAACGAGACCACCAACCCCAACGGCGGCGGCATGTGGCGCAAGAACCGGCGCTTCAACGGCGACGGCACCTACGGCGTCGATCCCAACCGCAACTATCCCTACGAGTGGGTGGGCCCGGGCAGCAGCACATATCCCGGCGACGACACCTACCGCGGCCCCTCGGCGGGCAGCGAGCCCGAGGTGCAGGCGCTGATGGGGCTGGTCAACGCCCACGCCTTCATCACCTCGCAGAGCTTCCACACCTACAGCAACCTCATCCTCTACCCGTGGGGCTTCACGACGGCGAACTCGCCGGACGACGCGCTCTACCAGCACATGGCCGGCATCATGAGCCAGTACAACGGCTACGAGACCGGCCAAGCGCCCGAGCTGCTCTACGAGGTCAACGGCAGCACCACCGACTGGATGTACGGCGCCACCGACGAGCATCCCGCCGCCCTGGCCTTCACGAGCGAGATCGGCGGCTACAACGACGGCTTCTGGCCCGACGAGAGCCGGCGCGACGCTCTTTTCAACGAGAACCTGTGGCCCTCGCTCTACCAGATCATGTGCGCCGCCGCCTACGTGAAGGCGGACGACGCCACGGTGGCCGGCGGCGACGGCAACGGCCGCCTGGATCCCGGCGAGACGGCCGGCCTGGCCTTCGACCTGGTCAACCTGGGCGTGCTGGACGACGCCACCAGCGTGACGGTCACCCTCTCCACCCCGGACCCCTACCTGCAGCTGCACGAGACGACGCGCGCGCTGGGCAGCATCGCCGCCAACGGCACGCTGGATCTGACGTCGGCGCCCTTCTCGGCCTCCCTGGACCCGGCCTGCCCCGACGGGCGCGCCCTGCCCGTGCTGGCGCAGATCGCCTGGGACGGCGGCGCGGTAGACCAGAAGCTGATCTACCCGGCCGGCTCGGCCCAGATCCTCTTCGAGGACGACTTCGAGGGTCCCTTCGTCAACTGGACCACCACCGGCGAGTGGGATCTGACCACGTCGAGCAGCCACTCCCCCTCGACGTCGCTGACCGATACGCCGGTCGGCGAGTACAACGACCAGACCACGACATCGGCCACCCTGACCGACGGCGTCCTGGTCCCCGCCGGGGGCACGCTGTCCTTCTGGCACCGCTACGACATCGAGGAGGGCTGGGACTACGGCTACGCCCAGGTCTCCGGCGACGGCGGCGGCTGGACCACCGTCGGCACCTACACCGGCCTGCAGAACGCCTGGACCCAGGTCGAGGTCGACCTGAGCGCCTACGCCGGCCAGGCCGTGCGCGTGCGCTTCGAGCTGGACACCGACTACTCGGTCACCGAGGACGGCTGGTACGTCGACGACGTGGTGATCGAGGGCGTGGGCTCCTCCAACGAGTTGCCCCCTGCGCCGGCGCTGATTGATCCGGCGCCCGGCGGCGAGACCCTGACCACGGTCGCCCTGACCTGCGGCACCGTGACCGATCCCGAGGGCGACCCGGTGACCTACGGATTCCGCGTCTACGACGACGCCGCGCTGACCAGCGTGGTCTTCGCCACCGAGGGCGTGACGGCCGCCGGCGGCGAGGCCGAGGCCGAGATCACGGGCCTGGCCGACGGCCAGACCTACTGGTGGCGGGCCTTCGCGGCCGACACCGTCGAGTGGGGGCTGATGAGCGACGCGCAGGACTTCGTGGTGAACGCGTCGACCGACGTGGACGGCGTGATCCTGGGCTTCGACCTGCGCCAGATCGCCCGCAGCGGCGGCGAGAACGTGCGTCTGGCCCTGGACCTGCCCCGCGCCGGCGATCTGACGGTAACGGTCTTCAACGCGCGCGGCCAGGCCGTGCGCACCCTGGCCAGCGGCTCGCGCGCCGCCGGCTCGCACCTGCTGACCTGGGACGGTCGCGACGCTTCCGGTCGCCACGCCGCCTCCGGTGTCTACTTCGTCAAGGCGAAGGCCGGCAACGAGAGCGCCGTCGCCCGCGTGCTGATGGTGCGCTGACACCGGGCCTCGAAGACGAGGGGCGGGCCGTTGCCGGCCCGCCCCTTTTTGTTGTCCTTCATCGGTGTGCTACTGCTTGACGGCCTCGATCTCCAGTTCGAAGGAGACATCGTTGCCGACCACGATGCCGCCCTTGTCCATGGCCTTGTTCCAGCTCATGCCGAACTCGCGGCGGTCCAGCTTGCCGGAGGCTGAGAAGCCGGCGCGGGTGTTGCCCCACGGATCCTCGATCTCGCCGTTGAACTCCAGCTCCAGCTTCACGGGTTTGGTGACGCCCATGAGCGTGAACTCGCCCTCGAGCACGTAGTCGCCGCCGTCGGCCGCGACGCCCGTCGAGCGGAAGCTCATCTCGGAGTGGTTCTCCACGTCGAAGAAGTCGGGGCTGCGCAGGTGCTCGTCGCGCTTGGTGTCGTTGGTGCTGACCGAGGCCACGTCGATGACGGCCTCGACCGTCCAGTCGCCCGGGTCGCCCTCGGCGAACTCCAGGCTGCCCGTGAAGGACTCGAACACGCCGGTGACCTTGCTGATCATCATGTGCCGTACCTTGAACGACACGCTGGAGTGGGCCTCGTCGATCTTGTAGGTGGCGGCCTGGGCGCCGGCGGCCAGCACGAGCAGGCCGAGCGTCGCCAGGATGATCGTCTTGCGGAGCGTCGTCATGTCTAGCTTCCTTCCTTGTACAACTTGTGCGCGCCGTCGCAATAGGGCTCCTCGCGGCTGCGCTTGCAGGCGCAGAAGGCCGCGCGCTTGTTCTCGTCGACCGTGAATTCGCTCGGCTCGAAACCGGTCCCCGCGTGGGCGCCGTCGCAGAACGGCTGGTTCGCGGACTCGCCGCAGGCGCAGTAGTGGTACCGCCCCGGTGCGAGCTCTAGGACCACGGGTTTCGTGTCGGCGATCCTGGGATTGTCCATGTCGTTCTTCTCGTTTCGCGTTGCGGCCGGAACCGTCCGGCACGTCTGGGTGTCCCATCGCTCGGAACGCTTACACGAAATACAAGAGTGATTTAGTCGGCAACCTTGCCTTTGACCCGCCGCGGCGACGCGGGTAATGTGACAAGTACTTACGGCTTCCTCGCCCCGATCGACGAGAGACCATGACACTCCGCACGCGCATGATCGTGACCCACGTGCTGCTGACCCTGCTGCCCCTGCTGGCGCTGGGCCTGGGCCTGCGCCACTTCATGTCGCAGCAGCTGGCCGCCCAGTACGACCGGCGGGTCGAGTCCCTGCTGTCGGCCATCGACGAGCGGCTGCTCACCCAGCAGGACGATCTGGCCGCCCGCCTGACGGCCCTGCGCGACGACGCCGTCCTGGACCAGTCCTTCCTGTTGGCGGTGTCCGGGCTGCGCGACCGTGCCGGCTACCTGGACGAGTTCGTGGACGAGGGGCGCGGCCTGGCCGGCCTGGACCTGCTCGTGCTGGCCGACGGCGCGGGCGACGTGCTGGCCTGCGCCCCCCCCCTGGACCTGGCCGGGGCCGGGGTGCGCCCCCTGCTCGACGCGGTGCGCGCCGGCGGCGGTGCCCCGGGCCTGATGCGCGACGGCCGCCTGCCCGGCCAGGGCCTGGCCCTGGCGCGCGTCGACTCCCTGCGGCTGCGCGGCGGCGACTACTACCTGCTGGCCGGCCGCGCCGTGGACCTGGTCTTCGTGGCCGAGCTCTCCGGCGGCGACGAGGTACGCGCCTCGCTGGTCTACGACGGCGGTGCCGTGGTGACCGATCCCGACCTGGACGCCTGGCTCACCAACGCCGGCGCGAGCAACCTGCCCGATCCCGCGGCCGTGGTGCCGGCCGGCCGCTACCTGGCCCGCGGCGTGCCCTTCCCCGCCACCCTGGAGCGCCGGGGCGACCGGCGCACGCCGCCCCCGCCCCTGCTGGGCGCGACCCTGGTGCTGACCCATCCCCGCAACGCCTGGTTCGCGTCGGTGCGGCAGCTCGAGCTGTGGCTGCTGGGCGCGCTGGCGCTGACGGCCCTGGGCGTGGTGCTGGCCTCGGCGGTCGCCGCCGCCCGCGTGAGCCGGCCGCTGGCCGCGCTGGCCGACACCACCTCGCGCATCGACCTGGACCGCCTGGACGCCGAGTTCCCCACCGCGCGCGACGACGAAGTGGGCGTGCTGGCCCGCTTCATGACCGACATGGTGCGGCGCCTGCGCGCGGGCGTCGACCGCCTGCGCGCGGCGGAGCGACGAGCCACCCTGGGCGACCTGGCCCGGCAGGTGAACCACGATCTGCGCAACGGCTTCCTGCCCATCCGCAACGTGGTCTGGCACCTGGGGCGCGTGGCCCGCGACGAGCCCGACAAGCTGCCGGACGTGTTCCTGGAACGCGAGTCGACCCTGGACGCGGGCCTGAAGCACCTGGAGGAGCTGGCCGGCAGCTACAAGCGCCTGGCCGCCGAGTCGCCGCCGGAGCCCGTCGACCTGGCGCGGCTGGCCCGCGAGGCCTGCGCCGCCTTCCCCGTGAAGGTGGACGCGCCGCCGGACGGCGACCTGCCGCCGGTCTCGGTCAACCCCACCGCCATGCGACGCGTGCTGCAGAACCTGGTGCGCAACGCCCTGGAGAGCCTGGACGACGCGGGCCGCGCGACCGTCACCGTCGGCCGCGATGGGGGCAAGGTGAGCCTGACCGTCGCCGACGACGGCTGCGGCATGACGCCCGAGCAGCAGGAGCGCATCTTCGAGCCCTTCACCACCACCAAGCCCGACGGCAGCGGCCTGGGCCTGAGCATCGTGCGCCGCCTGGTTTCGGACGCCGGCGGCGAGATCGCCGTGGACAGCGCGCCCGGCGCGGGCAGCCGCTTCACCCTGATCTTCCCGCCCGCCGGCCCGGAGGCCTCCCCATGAACCGCATCCTGATCGTCGACGACAATCCCGCCATGCGCGAGCAGTACGCCTACGATCTGCAGCGCCTCGGCGGCCACGAGATCGCCACGGCCGCCGACGGTAGCGAGGCCCTCGACCTGCTCGCCGCCGAGCCCTTCGACTGCGTGGTGCTCGACCTGGAGATGCCGCGCACCGACGGCTTCGCCGTGCTGCGCGGCCTGCAGGAGAAGGACATCCGCGTGCCGGTCATCGTCTACACGGGCACGGGCGACTTCCAGCGCTGCGTCCAGGCGGTGAAGCTGGGCGCCTACGGTTTCGTGGACAAGGACGAGCCCGTCGAGCGCGTGGCCCGCGAGATCGAGAACGCCCTGGCCCACGACCGCCTGGCCCGCGAGGTGGCGGCGCTCAAGCGGCGCCTGGCCGACGACTCGGCGCTGATCGGGCGCAGCCCGGTCATGGCGGAGCTGAAGGATCGCATCGTGCGTCTGGCGCCCATCCCCAGCCCCGTGCTGGTGAGCGGCGAGAGCGGCACGGGCAAGGAGCTGGTGGCGCGCGAGCTGCACCGGCAGGGCGCGGCGCCGAAGGGGCCCTTCGTCACCGTCAACTGCGCCGCCCTGCCCGACAACCTGGTCGAGAGCGAGCTCTTCGGCCACGAGCGCGGCGCCTTCACGGGCGCCGACCGCCTGCGCCGGGGCGCCTTCGAGTCGGCCCACGGCGGCACGCTGCTGCTGGACGAGATCGGCGAGTTGCCGCTGCCCGCCCAGGCCAAGCTGCTGCGCGTGCTGGAGGAGAGCGAGGTGACGCGGGTGGGCGCGTCCGCGGCCCGCAAGGTGGACGTACGCGTCGTCGCCGCCACCAACCGCGATCTGGACGCGGAAGTGGGCGCGGAACGATTCCGCGAGGACCTGCTCTACCGCCTCAACGTGCACGGCATCGCCGTGCCGCCGCTGTGCGAACGCCTGGGCGACGTGCCGGCCCTGGTGGACCACTTCCTGCGCATCACCTGCGAGCGCTTCCGGGTGCGCTTCAAGACGGTGTCGCCGGAGGCCCTCGCCAGACTCCAGGCGCGCACCTGGCGCCGCAACAACGTGCGCGAGCTGCGCAACGTGGTGGAGCAGATGGTCCTGGCCACCGACGACGAGGTGATCGAGGCGCGCCACGTGCCGCCCGAACCGGCCGGCGCCGCCGGCCCCGGCGACATCGCCCTCGACGGCGGCACCCTGCAGGAACTGCGCGGAGCGGCGGAACGGCGGATCGTGCTGGCGGCCCTGGAGCGCAACGGCTGGCACCTGACCAACACCGCCAAGGAACTGGGCCTGGCCGACCACGCCAGCCTGAGCAAGGTCATGAAGCGCCACGAGCTGAAGCGGCCGCGCTGAGCCCGGCGCAAAACTCCCGCTTTCGATGCAATTTCAACGCTCCGGAGCGCCTTCCCGGCGGTCCGGAGCCTCCGCGCGGGTCCGCGGGACGGGGCGGTCCGTTCCCGATGCTTCCTCGACCTGCCCGGGCGGACCGGGCCGCGCCTCGCGAGGGACCCGGCGCCGGCACGGGCACGATAGTGGCATCCGAGCGCGTGCACCGAGGACCGCAAGACGACAGGATCCCGCCGCGGCGGGCCAAAGCAGAGGGAGCAGCGATGCGCCGAACGATAGTGGTACTTCTCGTATTCAGCCTGGCCGGGTGGGCCCTCGCCGGCGACGACGGCGCCTCGCGCCGGCCCGCGCCCAAGTCCCCCACGCAGATCGCCGACAAGACGCAGGTGGGACTGGGCCGCGAGGGCGGCGAGGACATCCTGACGGCGATCCCCATCCCGAGCCTCCCCTTCGCCGACACCGGCAATACCTGCGACAACGTCGACGACTACGACGAGGTCTGCTACTACAGCGATTCCACGTCGCCGGACGTGGTCTACGCCTACGTGCCGGGCGGCGACGAGGTGGTGGCCATGGACCTCTGCGCCTCGTCCTACGACACCAAGGTGTACGTCTACGACGAGAGCTTCAACGTCGTGGGCTGCAACGACGACTTCTACTTCAGCGACACGCCCGAATGCTTCACCTACTCCTCGTTCCTGCGGATCCTGCTCCCCGCGGGCGGGACCTACTACATCGTGGTGGACGGCTACGGCGGAGGCTGCGGCGAGTACGCGCTCGAGGTGAGCGGCGTGCCCTACGCGCCCCTGTCCTGCGATCCCAACGCGCAGGTCGAGGGCGAGTCGACCCTGTACCCCGAGTACGTCGACGATTTCAACGGCGGCTGCAACAGCACCCCCGAAATCTTCCAGCCCCTGAACTGGATCGACGAGGACACGGGCTGCATGCACCTGAGCGGGGTCAGCGGCTGGTATCCGTCCGGCGGTCTCGACAACCGGGACACCGACTGGTACCAGGTCGTCGCCGCCAGCGAGGCCATGACCGTGACCATCGAGGTGGAGAACTGGATGACGCCCACGCGGTGCATGATGACCACGGCGGATCCGAGCTGCGCGGTCTACGACTACTCGTTCCAGTCCAGCGAGGTGGTCTCCCTGATGCCCACGAGCTGGACCGTGCCCACGGTACCCGGCGAGACCTACTGGATCTTCGTGGCGCCCTCGGAGTGGGTCACGGGCTACACGGGCGAGTTCGATTATTGCCTGGAGGTCTGCGGCAACACCTACGACATCATCGGCAACGAGAACGCCTCCTGGGGCACCGTCAAGAGCATCTACAGGTAACCGGCCGCTGCCGGACGTGCGAGGATGGCCGGGGATTCGTCCCCGGCCATCTTTTTCATATACGGTCCTGTCCCATCGCAACCGATTCCATTTCTTGGAGTTCACCTCGATCACGAAGTGCGTGGGACAGTTCGGCTCAGTATTAATCAAAGTTTTTCATTTCAGGTGATGACAGGTTATATCCAAGTATGGTAGATTGAAATCTGCGATGGATCCTGATCTTCGACGACGTCTCGGAAGCACATTATTTCAAACATGATCACGATTGAAGCATCAGTCATGATGCATGATTCGGAAGCATGAGGACATGACCCATCGCGCAGCAACCACTCTCGCCTGACTCGTGAAGGAGATGTGCTCCGAGAACGTCCGCTTGTCATTTCATCGTCGGGTTCCCGGAAACGGGGCCCCGGAAGGGGGATCTGAAATGCAACGCATGCTAATCGTTCTACTCGTACTGCTGATGGCCACCGTGGCTTTCGCGGACAACGAGCGTCCCGATCGCCTGATCCAGGAGAAGACGCCCGCCTTGATCAACCCGGAGCCGCCGCTGGAATTCAGCCGCGAGGGCGGTGAAGACGTCTTCTCGGCGGTACCCATCGGGGCCATGCCCTTCAACGACATCGGCTACACCTGCGACAACCTCGACGACTACGAGGAGTCCTGTTTCTTCTCTGCCTCGGACGCACCGGACGTCGTGTATTCCTACACCCCGCTCGTCGACGAGACGCTGTTCATAGACCTCTGCCTCTCGGACTATGACACCAAGGTCTTCGTCTACGATTCCGTCTTCACGGTGATGGGCTGCAACGACGACTTCTGGTACGACCCGCCCTGCGCCACCTACTCGTCCTACCTCGAGTTGATCCTGCCCGCCGGGATGACCTACTTCATCGTGGTGGACGGCTACGGCGGCGGTTGCGGCAACTACGACCTCGCCATCACGGCCGAGCCCTACATCCCGCCGCCGCCCTGCATCGAGGTCGTGTGCGACGAGAACGCCCAGCCCGAGGGCGAGTCGCCCCTGTACCCGGATTACGACGACACGCTCAACGGCGGCTGCAACAGCACGCCCAACGTGTTCCAGACGCTCAACTGGATCGACGAGGACTCCGGCTGCATGCACCTGAGCGGCGTCAGCGGCTGGTATCCCTACGGGGGTGGCGACTACCGCGACACGGACTGGTACGAGATCATCGCGGCCGGCACCGAGATCACGGTGAAGATCGAGACCGACAACGAGACCACCCTGACCCGCTGCATGATGACGGACGCGAATCCCGCCTGCACGGGCTACGCCTACTCGTTCCAGACGAGCGAGATCGAGGGCTGCACGGAGTACGAGTGGACCGTGGCCACGACTCCGGGAGCCACCTACTGGGTGTTCGTCGCACCGGCCGCGTGGCTCACGGGCGTCACCGACGAGTTCGACTACTGCCTGGAGATCTGCGGCAACGCCTACGACATCATCGGCAACGAGGACCAGTCCTGGGGTGCCGTGAAGAGCCTGTACAAGTAGATCGCCGTTCCTGAGAGCGACGGAAAGGGCCGGGGCATCGCCCCGGCCCTCTTCTTGTGCGCGGCGGTGGTCTAGCGGAAGGCCGCCTTCACCGCGCCGAGGCTCGCCCGCTCGCCGGCCACGGTGCAGTCGGTCTGCAGGCTCATGTCGTAGGCGCCGCAGGCGCCGTCGGGTGTGTCCACGACCAGGTAGACCGTGGCGGCCGCGCCCGTGTCGTTTGTGTAGGTGATGGTCTCCACGCCGCCCGGGCCCTCCGCGTCGACGGCGGCCAGGCAGGTGAACATGGTCCCGTAGACCATGCACTCGGCGCTCACCATCAGCACGGCGTCGCCCTGGTGGGAGACGGTGGCCGAGAAGGTGCAGCCCGGGTCCATGGCCACGGCGTAGTAGTCCTCGTGGCCGTTGTGGGTGACGAAGCCGCTGCAGTCGTGGTCGAGCACCTGGTTCGAGCCGTCGCAGGTGACGCCGGCATAGGCGACCTGGCCGTGGTCGTCGGCCACGACGACGACCACCTCGTCGCAGAAATCGTAGATGGGCGGCGGAGTCCGCTCCGCGGAGGCGGGCGCAGCCGCGAGGGCGATCGCGAGGACGGGGAACAGCCATTTCGATCGGGTCATGTCTCACCTCCATGGATGTCCGGTGATCATAGCACGGGTCGCGGGTCGCGCATGTCCGGCGGGACACGAAATCCTGTGTCCACGGGGACACGTTTCGTGCGCCGGCGTATGGGGAGCCAGACGCTGCAGGACCGACAAGATACGCCATACCAACCACATGCAACATCGCGACCGGGGGGCTCTACCTTGGCCGCATCCTTGCGCTGGGCAGGTCAGAGAGCAACGCCGACAGGCACACCCGAGCGAAAGGAAACGCCATGAACACCCGTGAGAAGAGAAGCCACGATCCCCGCAAACTGAAGCTGGCCGAGGCCGGCATCCTCTTCGTCCTCATCCTCGGCGTGGTCATAGCCGTGGGCGTGAACATGGCTTCGCGCCAGGACGAGACGGCGCCGGCGACGGTGGCCGAGGTCATCGAGACGACGCTCCCGGCCGAGACCCCGCCGGCCGCCGAGATCAAGCCCGCCGCCGAGGTTGCCGTCCAGGTCGAGACCCCGCCCGAGCCCGTCTACGTCCCGCCCGCGTCCTCCGGCGAGATCTACCGCGACGGCGAGTCGGCCTACCACGCCGGATCCTACGACGAGGCCGCCGACATCTTCGCGATCTACGTCGAGCGCGAGCCCGGCAACGCCTGGGGCCACTACATGAACGGCCTCTCCCTCTGGAAGGCCGGGGCACTCGAGGACGCGGAGCTCTCCCTGCGCGCCGCCCTCGACCTCGCTCCCGACCACACCAAGAGCCTGGTCAACCTGGCGCGCGTGCTGCTGGCCCAGGACCGTCCCGAGGACGCGCTGCCCGTGATCGCGGCCGCCGACGCCCTGCTGCCCGACGACGGGCAGGTCAAGCGCATGACCGGCCGCGTGCTGCACAACCTCGGCCGCACCGAGAAGGCCATGGCGGCCTATCGCGCGGCCCTGGGCGTCGACATCGACGACGTCTGGGCCCTCAACAACCTCGGCCTGCTGCTCATCGAGAGCGACCGCTGCGACGAGGCCGTGGCGCCCCTGGCCCGGGCCGTGGGCCTCGCGTCCGGCACCGCCGTCTTCCAGAACAACCTGGGCATGGCCCTGGAGCGCAGCGGGCACGCCGGCCAGGCCGCCGAAGCCTACGCCGCGGCGCTGGCCGCCGACGCCGCCTACGCCAAGGCCGAGGTGAGCCTGGCGCGGGTCGAGACCGTGGCCGCCGCGCAGCCCGACGCCGCGCCGGTGGATCTGTTGGTGGTGGCCGCCGCCTTCACGGTGACACCCGCACAGACCGAGGTCGTGGCCGTGGACGTGGAGACCGAACCCGAGTTCGCCATCGCCGAGATCGAGCAGTAGCCCGGCTTTCGGCCCACCGACGGGGATCGCCCACGGGCGATCCCTGTTTTTCTTTGTGTCCCGCGCACGGACGTGTAAAGTTGGCGGTCCATTCAACCGTCGAGGAGCGGGACCATGGCCGAGATTTCATTCAACGCGTTCAAGATGGCCCAGCAGCAGTTCGACCGCGTGGCGGAAATGCTGGGGCTCGAACAGGGCATGCGCGACCTGCTGCGCAACCCCGACCGCGAGTTCCACTTCAACATCCCCGTGCGCATGGACGACGGCGGCGTGAAGATCTTCCGGGGCTTCCGCGTGCAACACAACGACGCGCGCGGCCCCTGCAAGGGCGGCATCCGCTTCCATCCCCAGGAGACCGTCGACACCGTGCGCGCCCTGGCCACCTGGATGACCTGGAAGTGCGCCGTGGTCGACATCCCCCTGGGCGGCGGCAAGGGCGGCGTGATCTGCGACCCGCACCACCTGTCCCTGCGCGAGCAGGAGGGGCTGTGCCGCGGCTGGGTGCGCCAGGTGGCGGCCAACGTGGGCCCCGTCCAGGACGTGCCCGCCCCCGACGTGATGACCTCCGGCCAGCACATGCTCTGGATGATGGACGAGTACGAGGTGATCAACCGCGGCCACTACCCCGGCATGATCACCGGCAAGCCCCTGGGCATGGGCGGCAGCGAAGGCCGCACCGAGGCCACCGGCTACGGCGTGGTCTACACCCTGCGCGAGGCGCTCAAGCGCAAGGGCGTCGACATCGCGACGACCACCGCCAGCTTCCAGGGCTTCGGCAACGTGGCCCAGTTCGCCGTGGAGCTCTACCACAAGCTCGGCGGCAAGACGGTGTGCGTGTCCTGCTGGGACCAGGGCGACCAGACCAGCTACAGCTTCGTGCGAGAGAGCGGCATCGACCTGGACGAGCTGCGCGGCTTCGCGGATAGGTTTGGCGGCATCGACAAGGAGAAGGCCAAGGCCGCCGGCTACGAGGTGCTCGACGGCGGCGCCTGGATCGAGCAGGACGTGGACGTGCTGCTCCCCTGCGCCCTGGAGAACCAGGTCAACGCCGAGACGGCGGCGAAGATCTCCGACAAGGTCACGTTCATCGCCGAGGGCGCCAACGGCCCCACCACGCCCGAGGCCGACGAGATGCTCGCCGCCAAGGGCGTCTTCGTAATCCCCGACTTCCTCTGCAACGCCGGCGGCGTCACGTGCTCGTACTTCGAGCAGGTCCAGTGCAACATGAACTACTTCTGGCCCAAGGACGAGGTGCTCGAGCGGCTGGATTCGATCATGACCAAGGCGTTCCAAGGGGTGGCGGATCTGGCGGAATCGCAGGGCGTGCACATGCGGGATGCGGCCTACATGATCGCCATTCAGAGGGTGGCGGAGGCTTGTCGGTTGAGGGGGCGGGTGTAGAGACGGCTTCTATCCTCAGCTCTTCTATAACACAAGAAGTCCGTCATCACTGCTGGATCACGTTTTCGATCGTCAAGGTGCGATAGAAATCGGGGGTACGATACCCGAGACTCTGCGCTACTTCTTCTGACCAGACAGGATGCATGGCATCATAGACCAGAACACTATCGTATGTGACCCCGATATTGAATCCGATATACGGCAGATCACTTGTTACCTGGATCGACCATCTACTCTCGAAAAGTGAGCCCTCCTCAAATAAAACAACATGATGAAGGGAGCCCAGATCTCCTGAAACCGGAGACTCGACCACGCCAACAGGGTGGCCTCCCCCTCGTCCGGAGACGAATATCGTCCCGGTGCCCGTATACAGAGGGCGAACCGTGACATCAAGTTCGAGCACAGTGTCAGGAGATGACACAGGGGGAGTTGTTTCACACCTTAGGCCATAGTTCGTATCGAACATCGAAGGGATTGGCGGGGGCGGAGGATCCTCTATATGGGAACAGGCTCCGATCAAGCAGCAGATGCCGGCAGACATCAACAGGATCGCGGGTCTAGATCGGTTATTCATATCATACTTTGGTTAGATACCCCAGTGCCATCCCTTCTTCAGCATCCATAACAACCTCAAGATAGCGTCCGTTGGAGACCTCGGTCAAGCTGATCACTCTTACCGCCTCAGCCATCTCTACGCGTTCAGGTAGCAACGCTCCCAAACTGTTCGGTGTGCCCAGCAAGAGCTCTTCGTCGAACACCTCCCCTTCCTCATCCGGATACAACGGCAGATAAGAAATATCCGCTTCCACCAGATCCTGGAAGAAGTGCGTCCCGAACGACACGTCCGGCACATAGTCACCCTTGCGCCGCGCTACCTCGATGAGCATCCGCGCGTTGTTTATGTCGGCGTAGTCGACGCGCACGCCCAGCTTGATGTCGCCGCGGCTGCCCCAGCGGCCCGGGCCCATCAGGATAAACTTCCGCCGTGGCAGGACACGGTTGAGTTCGCCAACCGTCCTCCCCACGGCCAGCAGCTCCTCGTAGGTTTCCAAGGCACCATACGCATCGCTCGGTATGTAGACGATGTACTCGATCCCCCGCGCCTGCCCCATCTGCACGTACCTGCTCGCCGTAAAGATCTTGTCCTCCTCTGGCACGTTGGCGGGGATCTCCACGTGGGCGTATTCCTCGCCGCGGCTCTGCGGCCGGCACTGCAGGATGTAGAGCGCCTCGCCGTCGTGGGCGAACTCCACGTCCACCGGGACGCCGTAGGTCTCGCCCAGCACATCGAGGATCTCCTTCATCTGCTGTGCGAAGTCCGTGCGTTCGAGCAGGCCGTCGAAGGTCACCACCAGGTCCTGGGGATCGACGTTCATGAGCAGGCCGGTGGCCGGGATGATCTGTCCCTCGCGCCAGATGGAGAAGATCTGCTGCGCGGACGGGTACTTGTTGCCGGTGGCGGCCATCAGGTCGGTGAGCGGGATGGTCTCGAACTCGTTGGCCTCCAGGTCGACCACGTCCAGGTTGTGCTGGCTGTAGCGCAGCACCTCGCGGGGCACCACGGTCGTGCGCAGGCTGGGCTGGCCGGGGGCGAAGAGCCGCGGGTAGTCGTCGCCGATGCGGTCGACGGCGCGGGTGCCCAGGCCGGCGACCAGGCGCACCATGCCGTCCTCGCGGCGCAGCCGGGGCGACCAGGTGTAGTCGTTCACGCCGAAGGCCACGCCCGCGAAGGCGGGCAGCCAGTAGCGGCCGAACCTGCGGCCCACCACGGGCTGGATGATGCAGGCCATCTCCTCGCGGAAGTCGAGCAGGCCGCGTTCCTTGCGGTACTGGATGGCGTCGGGGTTGAAGACGCTGGCGTAGACCTGCGCGATGGCCCGTAGCAGCTCCTTCATGCGGTCGCGCAGGCTGCCCTGGTTGGCCACGAAGTAGCTGGTGTACTTGCCGGCGAAGGCCGCGCCCATGCGGTCCTCCAGCAAACTGCTCGACCGCACCACCAGCGGCACCTCGCCCAGGTTCTTCAGCAGCAGGGTCAGGCGCTTGATGACGTAGGGCGGGAAGCGCCCGGTGCGGTAGAGGCGGCTGAGGATGCGGTACTCGCGCCGCAGGTTCTCGCCCTCGCTGTACTTGATGTTGGCCAGATCGGACAGGCCGTTGGCCTTCAGGAAGTCGAGGATCACGTCGGAGCGGATGTAGTAGGTGTGGGGCGTGCGGAAATCGCCCACGGGGCGGCCCTCGGCGCGGGCGCGGGCCAGGATGTCGTGGGCCAGGATGAAGCCGGCGGCCTTGCCGCCCAGCTTGCCCAGGCCCTGCTCGGGGCCGATCACGCGCGACATGATCTCGGAGAAGTCGCGGATCGTCAGCTCGTTCTTGGCGATCTCCAGGTACTCGAGCTGGTCCGAGAGCAGGCGGCGGATCAGGGCCACGCGCGTGCCCATGGCGTCGCTCAGGGACAGGGTCGCGCCGCCGATGGGCATCTGGTTGAACTCGAGGGTCTCGCGGCCGATCTCCTCCCACGATGAGAAGGGATCGTCGGCCAGCTCGGCGAGACGCAGCGCCAGGTCCTTCTTGATGGCCATGTAGATCAGGTCGTCGATCTTGGCGTCGGTCCAGTGGTCGACGGCCTTGGCGCGCACGATGTCGCGCAGGGCCTCCACGGCGTCCTCGCCGAGGGTCGGGCCGGGGCGGTTGGGATTGGACCAGTGGATGAAGCTGGTGTCGCCGGTGACGCGCGTGACCTCGGCCTCGAGGTCGTCCATGTCGATCAGCCCGTCCTCGATCAGGATCAGCAGGAAGTGGCGGATGATCTTCTCGTAGAGGACGGGCTCGGCGGTCCGGTAGTGCTCCAGCCTTTCGCGCCAGGTGGCATCGCGCGGGACCGGGGGGGGCGTCTCGCCCATCGACGGACCTCCCTAGACCTTCTTGGCCGTCTTCTTCCTGGCGACCTTCTTCTTGGCGGTCTTCTTCTTGGTCGCCTTCTTGGCGGCCTTCTTCTTGGTCGTCGTCTTCTTGGCGGCCTTCTTCTTGGTCGCCTTCTTCTTGGCCGGGGCCTTCTTGGCGGTCTTCTTCTTCGCCGCCTTCTTGGCCGTCTTCTTGGGGGCCTTCTTCGCGGGCTCGGGCTTCGCCTCGGGCGCGGGCGCCTCGGGCGCCGCCGCGGTCTCGACGGCCGCGGGCTGCTCCTTGCGGGCCGTGTCGGAGCGGCGCCGCCGGCCTCGCCGCCGCGAGGAGCGCCGCGAGCCGTTGGCCGCGGGCCGGGCGCCCGGCTGTCCGCCCACGGCGGTCACCACGAAGGTGCCGCCGGCGCGCTCGTCCCGCTCGGCGGTGAGTAGCCCGAGGGACATGGCCTCCTCGAGCAGGTCGCTGAAGGTGGAATAGCCCCAGGAGCGCTCGTTGAAGTCGGGCTTCTTGCGCTTCATGGTGTCCTTGATCAGGGAGGAGTAGAGCGGGCCCTTCTGCTCCTGCATCAGGCCCTCGATGGTGGTCACCAACAGGTTGAAGAGCTTCTTCTTGTCCGCGGGCACCTTGTCCAGGCGCACCGATTCGGCGGCCGCCGGGCGTCGGATCAGGTCGTCGTAGAAGATGAACTCGTCGCAGTTGGAGATCAGGAGTTTCGAGCTGGACCCCTTCATGCCGACGCCGATCACCTTCTTGTTGTTCTCGCGCAGTTTCGAGACCAGCGGCGAGAAGTCGGAGTCCCCCGACACCAGCACGAACATGTCGATGTGATCCTTGCTGTAGCACAGGTCCATGGCGTCGACCACCATGCGGATGTCGGCGCTGTTCTTGCCGCTCTGCCGCGGCGTGGGGATCCCGATCAGCTCGATGGCGACCGCGTGCAGGTCCTCCATGTAGTTCTGGTAGTGGCTCCAGTCGGCGTAGGCCTTCTTGACCACGATGTTGCCCTTCTCCAGCAGCCGCGCGAGCACCAGGCGGATGTCGAAACGCTGGCGGGTGTCGCGGGCGCCGATGGCGACGTTGTCGAAGTCCAGGAACACGGCCAGATTCGTATCGTCGTTGCGGTTCATGCAATTGCTCCCAGTTGGCGGGCCGGAAAGGACCCGTCGACGGAAAATAGACGCTGGAACGGGCTTTCGGCCATAGGAATCTTGGGCGGCCCCGGGGCTGCTGCTATACTGTGCACTCTCTCAAGATGCACCGAACCACCCACCTTCGCCAGGAACGGGACCATGGCCGAAACACTGAACACCGTCGATCTCGTGAATCTCGTCGAGCGGGTCTTCCGGCCCAGCGCACAGGACAAGGGACTGGCGATCCTCGTGGATCTGCCGGACGAACGGCTCGCGGACAACCCGGACTGGGCGGCGCGGCGGGCCATGGCGGCCGCCTGGGGCGACATGCTCGCGGGGGCCGACGGCGGACCCGCGCGGGTGTCGGTGGCCTGGTATCGCAACGCCGGGGGCAACAACGCGGACCTGCCGGACACCTGCGCGATCGTGGGCGGCGGTGACGTGCTGGACCGGGCGGACGAGCTGGCGGGACGCGCGAGCACGTCCTTCGACGACCTCTTCGCGGCCCACAGCCTGGTGCTGGCGCCCACGGAGCTGTCGGCGACGGCGCCGCTGAAGGTGGCGGTGAGGTCCCACGCCATGCGCGCGGCGACCATGCCCGGCTTCCTGCCCTCGATGATCCCGGCCCTGCGCCTCGACTACGGCGAGGTCAACCGGCGCGTGGACCTGCTCAAGGACCTGGTCGACGCGGCGACCGGCGCGACGGTCGTCACCCGCAGCGGCGGGCGCGAGCACGTGCTGCGCCTGGACCTGCGCCACAACACGGCCCACGCCTCGGGCGGCCTCTTCCCCGTCAACGGCGCCGCCGGCAACCTGCCCTCGGGCGAGACCTACGTGGTGCCCTACGAGGGGAACCTGGACGGCGACTCGAGCCTGAGCGAGGGCGAGCTGCCGGTGCAGTTCGAGGACGAGGTGGTGCTCTACCACATAGAGGGCAACAAGGCCGTGGCGGTGCTCAGCGAGGGACCGCACAGCGAACGCGAGGCCGCCTACATCCGCGACGAGCCGGCCTACGCCAACCTCTCCGAGCTGGGCCTCGGCGTGCTGGGCGACTTCGGGCTCAAGCCCGCCGGCAGCATCCTGCTGGACGAGAAGCTCGGCCTGCACATCGCCTTCGGCCGCAGCGACCACTTCGGGGGCAGCGTCGGTCCCGGCGACTTCTCCTCGCCCGACGCCGTGGTGCACATCGACCGCGTCTACATCCCCGAGGTGCAGCCGGACGTGGAGGTGGCCTCGCTGACCCTCACCTCCCCCGGCGGCGACCGCGAGATCATGCGCGACGGCGCCTGGGTCGGGGTCTTCTAGCGTGGACTACGTGGGACGCATGTTCCGGCCGCCCAGCGAGGCGCGCAGCCTGCTGCTGCAGGTGACCGTCGGCTGCAGCTGGAACAAGTGTACCTACTGCGCCATGTACCGCGACTCCGAGCAGCGCTTCCGGGTCAAGCCCTTCGAGACGGTGGCCGCCGACATCGAGGAGGCGGCGGCGACCGGCCGCGCCGTCCCGCGCGTCTTCCTCTGCGACGGCGACGCGCTTGTGCTGTCGACGCCCAAGCTGAAGCGGATCCTCGAGCGCCTGCGCGACCGCCTGCCCGCCGTGCGGCGCGTGGGCATCTACGGCGACGCGCGCACCATCCTGCGCAAGAGCGTCGCGGAGCTGACGGAACTGCGCGAGCTCGGGCTGGGCATCGTCTACCACGGTGTCGAGAGCGGCGACGAGCAGACCCTGTGCCGGGTCGAGAAGGGATCCACCCGCGACGAGACCGCGGCCGCGGCCGACCGCCTGCGCGCCGCGGGGATCCGCCACTCGGTGATCGTCATGCTGGGCCTCGGCGGCGTCGCGCGGGCGGGCGAGCACGCCGCCGCCACCGCCGACCTGCTCACGGAGATGGATCCGCCCTACGTGGGCGCCCTCACCACGACCCTCGTGCCGGGCACCCCCCTGGACGAGGCCGCCCGCCGCGGCGATTTCGAGCTGCCCGATCCCTGGGGGATGCTCGAAGAGCTCGCGACCCTGGTCGATCGCGCCCGCTTCACCCGCTGCACCTTCCACGCCAATCATGCCAGCAACTACCTCCCCCTGCGCCTCAACCTGCCCGCGGACCGCGAGCGGGGCCTGGCCATGATCCGGGAGGCCCTCGAAACCCGGGATCCCTCGTTTTTGGTGCCGGAATACCGTAGAGGCCTCTGATTTCGGGTCTGAATGAGGAATCATTCAAATGTGAGAATCATGCGAAAAATAGAGTTTGCGGGATTCATCACCTGCGCATATTGTAGTAGAGTGACAGGATTGATCCTGTTTTGTCGAAGTCAACTCGTGCCGGGCCGTGATGATAGGTCCTCCCTCCGACCCCCTGACCTTGATTCTGCGGCCCGGCACTGATTTTTGCCTCGCGTTTGTCTCCGAACCTGCCGGCCTCGATTGTCCGCATCCTGATTTGCATCGCGCCGGCAAGGTTCGGAGACTGCTTCCCCCCGCTTGACACGACTCGCTCTCTCGGCCGACAATCACCCCATCATCGAGTGATCGTCACGGTCCCGCGAACCGAAAGCCGACGAACATGAGCGAGCCCTCTCCGCGCAAGATCAAAGTCCTGCTGGTGGATGACGAGGAAGACCTGGTCACCCTGCTGGCGGAGCGTCTCGGGAAACGCCAGATGGAAGTGATGTACGCCACCTCGGGCGAGGAGGCCCTGGCCGTCTGCGAGGACCGCGTCTTCGACGTGGCGGTGATCGACCTGAAGATGCCCGGCATGGACGGCGTCGAGGTCATGCAGCGGCTGAAGGAGATGCACCCGCTGACCGAGATGGTCATGTTCACCGGACACGGCACCATGGAGTCGGCCCTGGAAGCCGGCAAGCTGGACGCCTTCCGCTACGTGATGAAGCCCTGCGACTTCGACGAGCTGGTGGGTGTCATCCAGGCGGCCTTCGAGCAGCGGCGCAACCAGCTGCGGATCAAGTACGAGGAGGAGCTCCAGGACGTCATGGAGCACCACTTCACGCCCATGGACATCCTCCACGCCAGCGAGGACCTCAGGAAGAAGTACGAGCAGGACTAGTCCTGCTCGGCGGGCGTGGAAGCGAGTGGTCTCAGGGCCACGACGTTGGGGATGGGCCAGGCCCGCCGGTTCAGGTCGCTCTCGACGAATCCGCTCTCGAAGCTCCCCACGAATTCCCGTTCCACGCCGCCGGCCCCCACGAAGAGCTGCGACTCGGGGCCGCCCTCCACGTACATGGCGTTGACGATGTCCAGGGGCAGGCCCAGCAGGATGTCGATGAAGTCGTGGGTCGTGTACGGCGACCGGCAGTGGATCATCAGCAGCCGGCCCGCGCCGTCGACGGCCACGGCGGCCGTGCTGTAGCGCCGCTTCTGCTGCTCCCAGACGTTGTTGCCTCGGCAGGAGACCATGCGGATGCTCTGCACGAGCGTGCCGTAGCGCTTGGCGAGTTCCGGGAAGTCCTGGCAGGTGCGGTCGATGATCTGCACCGGCGGCACGCCCTCGTCGAGCCGGTCGAAGGCCAGGATCGTGTTGTCCTTGGACACGTAGGCGTTGTTGACGTGGTCGCGCGTGCGCATCAGCGAGACGCTGCGCCGGTAATCGGTCTGGTACATGCTGGCGTTGACGGCCGCGGCGCAATCGTGGCGCTCGCACCACTCGCGGGCGGTGTGCAGTTCGCCCTCCCCCGGCGCCGAGGTGTTCAGCAGCACGCATTCCCAGCGCGCGGGATCGGCCCGCACCACGCGGATCCGGGAGTCGCCCGAGCGGGCCTCCACGGGCGACTCGAAATCGCCCAACTCGAGGCCGGGTTCGAGTTCGCGCCAGTCCGCGGCCGCGGCGTTCACGGCACAGACCAGCAGGCTCAAGAGGATGACTCTGCGGACCATCATGTGGCCCAGATTAGCACGGCGTCGGCGAACGCGGCCAGCCGCATCTGGTCCCATGGTCCGCAGAGCCGGTATCCCCGCGGTCTCAGATGGAATCCGTCATCGGATCATCTGGGATCGTAAGGACGATCGGGGAAGCAGTCGTTATCCGAATCGGTATCGGTATCGCCGCTGTCCGTGTCCGTGTCATCGTCGTCTTCGGGATCGGTACCGCTCTCTTCCTTACGAGGCGTTCGGGGACCTCCCGGATCGGAGGGCCGATCATCCATCGGGCCCTTGGGCGGTTTCTTCACGGGGCCGCAGCCTTTGCGCCCGGTGAAGCCTTTGCCAGGCTCTTCGGCCGCGTGCATGGATTCGGAAACGGACGGGTCGCCGACGGCCGGCGTACTCGGATCTTCAGGTGGATCCCCGCATACGTGGCGACGGTCATCGCTTCGGTCGAACATGTTTCCTCCTTCGATGATTGGGATAGGATACGAAAGCGCATAGCTCTGCTGCTGAATATGGATATCGCATGAAAGGCTACCATGGGCGGGTGTCCGGGGTCAAATCGCTGAGTGGAGACGGTCCAGCCATCCGAGGATCTCCTCGGTCCGCTGCCGCATCGTCTCGACGTTCCCCCTGGCTTCGACGTTCAGGCGTACCAACGGCTCCGTGTTAGACATCCGCAGATTGAACCGCCAGTCGGCGTGGGCGATCGACAAGCCGTCCGTGTGGTCGATCGCCACGGCGCCGGGGCCCCACTTCTCCTCCGCTCGTCGCAGAGCTGCTTCGGGCTCTCCGATCCTCCTATTGATCTCGCCGCTGGCGGGATAGGCCGCCTGCATGGCGCCGACCAGGGCGCTCAGGGGCTCGCCACCGACGCACATCTCCTGCAGCACCAGCAGCCAGGGGATCATGCCGCTATCGCAGTAGGCGAAGTCGCGGAAGTAGTGGTGGGCGGACATCTCGCCGCCGTAGACGGCGTCCTCGGCGCGCATGCGCTCCTTGATGAAGGCGTGGCCGGTCTTGTTCATCAGGGGACGCCCGCCGGCGGCCTCGACGACCTCCACCGTGTTCCAGGTCAGGCGCGGATCGTGCACGATGGCCGCGCCCGGCTCGCGGCGCAGGGCCGCGCGGGCCAGCAGCCCCACCAGGTAGTGGCCCTCGATGAAGGCGCCGGTCTCGTCGAAGAAGAAGCAGCGGTCGAAATCACCGTCCCAGGCCAGGCCCACGTCGGCGCCGTGGGCGCGCACGGCCTCGGCGGTGGCCGTGCGGTTCTCCGGCAGCAGCGGGTTGGGAATACCGTGGGGGAAGGTGCCGTCGGGTTCGTGGTGCACCTTGACCAATTCGAAGGGCAGGTGCGGCTCCAGCATGTCGATGGCCGGGCCGGCGCAGCCGTTGCCGGCGTTGGCCACCACCTTCAGGGGTTTCAGGGCGGCGGTATCCACGTAGCCCAGCAGGTGTTTCACGTAGGCGTCGGCCGTGCTCTCGGCGACGGTCTCGCCGACGCGGTCGGCATCGGGGAACGCGCCCGCCGCGGCCATGGCGCCGATCTCGTGCAGGCCCGTGTCGCCGCTGACTGGCTTCGACTGCTCGCGCACCAGCTTCATGCCGTTGTAGCCGAGGGGATTGTGGCTGGCGGTGACCATGATGCCGCCGTCCAACTCCCGGGCGAAGGTCGTGTAATAGACCTGTTCGGTGCCGCAGAGGCCGATGTCCAGGACGTCGGCGCCACCCGCGTTGAGGCCGGCGGCCACCGCCGCGCACAGCTCCTCGCTGCTGCTGCGGACGTCGCGGCCGACGCACACGCGCCGGGCGCCGGTGCGGACGGCGAAGGCGCGGCCGACGCGACGGGCCAGGTCGGCGTCCAGGTCCTCCGGTACGCGGCCGCGGATGTCGTAGGCCTTGAAGCAGGTCGGGATGTCGGCCATGGGCTGCGGCACCTTTCGGTCCGGAGTTGTGGGTCGACAATGCCGTGTGAAGTTTCAGACGCGCGGCTCCGCACGTCAAGAACGCGGATCAGGACCTTGCTGGTCCGGTCGCCCGCCATGGGCTATCCTGTCTCCAGCGAAAGGAATCCCATGACGGACGAAAGACGGACCACCGTCACCCTGCCGGTTCTCGGCATGCACTGCGCGAGCTGTAGCGGCAACGTGGAGCGGACCCTCACCGAGAAGACCGACGGCGTGATCGAGGCCTCGGTGAACCTGGCCCTCGAGCGGGCGACCATCACCTACGACACGCGCAGGGCGGGTCTCGACGACCTGGCCGCGGCGATCGACGGCGCCGGCTTCACCCTGCTGCTGCCCGACCCCGCCCGCGAGACAACCCTCGCCCAGGAGGAAGCCCAGGCCGCGGAGATCGCGCGCCAGACCCGCGACTTCCGGCTGGGCGTCGCCTGCACCGTGCCCCTGGCCCTGCTGGCCCTCGGGCGCGGCGCCGGCTGGTTCGGCGACTGGCCCGACACGGCCTCCTTCGGGTGGGCCATGTGGGCGCTGGCCACGCCCGTGATGCTCGTCACCGGACGCAGCTTCTTCGCCGGCGGACTGCGCAGCCTGCGCGCCGGCGGCGCCAACATGGACGTGCTGGTCGCCCTGGGCAGTTCGGTGGCCTACCTGCAGTCGGTGGCGGTGCTGCTGCTGCCCGGGCTCGACGGCCCGCTGCACTTCACGACCGCCGCGATGATCGTCACCCTGATCCGGCTCGGCAAGCTGCTCGAGGCGCGCGCCCGGCGGCGCACCACCGGCGCCATCCGAGGCCTGCTGGACCTGGCGCCCGAGACCGCGCGACTGCTGAGGGACGGCGAGGAGGTCGTGGTGCCGGCCGCCTCGGTGACGCCGGGCGACCGGGTGCAGGTGCGCCCGGGCGACCGCATTCCCGTGGACGGCCTCGTTGAGGCCGGGCACGCCGCGGTCGACATGAGCACCTTCACCGGCGAGCCCCTGCCCGTGGACTGCGGGCCCGGCGACGAGGTGCTGGGCGGCGCCATCTCCCGCGACGGCGCCCTGACCGTGCGCGCCACGGCCGTGGGAGCCGACTCGGCGCTGGCGCGCATCACCCGCCAGGTGGAGCGCGCCCAGGAGGGCAAGGCGCCGGTGCAGCGTCTGGCGGACCGCGTGGCGTCCGTCTTCGTGCCCGTGATCGTCGCGGTGGCCCTGATCTCCTTCGCGGCCTGGTGGATCCTCGGCGGGGAGTTCCTGTCGGCGGTCATGCGCCTGGTCGCGGTGCTGGTGGTGGCCTGCCCCTGCGCCCTGGGCCTGGCGACGCCCACGGCGGTGGTGGTGGGCACGGGACTCGGCGCGCGGCACGGCATCCTCTTCCGCGACGCCGCGAGCCTCGAACGCACCCGCGACGTGAACCTGCTGCTGGTGGACAAGACGGGCACCATCACCGAGGGACGCCCTGCGGTGACCGACTGGGCGGTGGCCCCCGCCTCACCCGTGGGCGAGGACGAGCTGCGGCGCCTGGTGGCCGCGGCGGAGGCCCCGTCGGAGCATCCGGTGGCCCGCACCCTGGCCGGCGACACGCCCCCGGATAGGGCCGCCGACTTCGCGGCCGTCCCGGGCAAGGGCATTGCGGCGACCGTGGACGGACGCCGCGTGCGCGTGGGCCGGATCGACTGGGTCCTCGGCGACGAGGCGCTGGCGCCCCACCTGGCGGTGCGGCGCGAGGAGCTGGCCGCCGACGGCAAGACCATCCTGGCGGTGGCCGTCGACGACGTGTGCGCCGGGCTGGTGGGCCTGAGCGACACGGTACGCTCGGGCGCCTACGCCGCGGTGGCGGGGCTGGAGACCCGCGGCATCGACGTGATCATGCTCACCGGCGACGCCCGCGAGGCCGCCGACGCGGTCGCCCGCGCGGCCGGCATCAACCAGGCCGAGGCCTCGGTGACGCCGGACGAGAAGGCGGCCTTCGTGAAGGAATTCCGCGCCGACTGCGCGGTGGTGGGCATGGTGGGCGACGGCGTCAACGACGCCCCCGCCCTGGCCGCCGCCGACGTGGGTTTCGCCATGGGCCACGGCAGCGACATCGCCATCGAGGCCGCCGACGTGACCCTGGTGCGAGGGGACCTGATGGACGTCCTGATGGCGATCCGGCTCAGCCGCCGCACTCTGGGAACCATCCGCCAGAACCTGTTCTGGGCGTTCTGCTACAACCTGCTATTGGTGCCGGTGGCCGCCGGCGCTCTGCAGGCTTTTCCGTCGGTGCCGTCGCTGCTAAGGGAATTCCACCCCGTCCTGGCGGCGGCCGCCATGGCCGCCAGCTCGTTGACGGTGGTGTTGAACAGCCTGCGCCTGGGTCGGAGCGACCTCTAGGCGGGCTGCAGGGTGATGGCCACGAGGGCCTCGGGACTGCGCGCCAGGAACCGCCCGAAGGCGCCGTCGCTCTCGTTCAGGTGCCCGGTGAGCCAGTGCCGCAGGAACTGCAGCACGGGCAGGTCGATGGACAGACGTCCCTCGGCCAGGGCCCGCTCGAAATTCCGCATGCGCTGCAGGAAGTCCAGGTGCTCGTCGCGGTGCTCGGGCCACAGGGGATATCCCGCGGCCTCCATGAGTTTCTCCTCCTCCTCGAAGATGCTCTCGGCCCGGTCCAGCAACCTGGTCAGGCTGGCGACCAGCGTCCGTCGCGAATCGCCTCGCTTCAGCGCCAGGACGATCTCGTTGTAGAGACCGACCATTTCACGCCGGTTCGCATCGGGCTCGGCCAGCCCCAGCCCCCATTCATCGGTCCAGTGCAGGGTCGCCATGATGTCCTTCTCGGTTGGTGTCGGTGCCCTTGCAGCATGGTTCGGTGAGACCGGTGGCCGTCCACCGTATCACACCTAATTGTCATTATATTTGAATTATCGGCACATCATGCCTCAAACTTGAGCCCGTTTTTCAGACCGACTGGCGATCTGCGCCGTCGGGCGATAATCTGTGTTCAGGAGGGGAAATCATGACACCGCAATCCATTGAACAGATCATCGCCAAGCAGATCCGCCAGTGGAATCTCCACCAGGAGCTCATGCGGCTCGACGGGACCGAGGAGGTACGGCCGCCGCGCCCGGTGATCACGGTCTCGCGCGAGCTGGGCAGCGGGGGCCTGGACCTGGCCACTTCCCTGTCCCGTCGACTGGAATACCAGATCCACGGCAAGTCCCTCATCGACCAGATCGCCCGGGACAAGGGGCTCGAGCAGAAGGTGGTCGAGCAGCTCGACGAGCGGACGCGTTCGGAGGTCGACCTCTGGGTCGAGAGCCTGCTGAACCAGCATCTCTTCTCGCAGAGCGCCTTCCATCTCTCGGTCGCCAAGGCGGTCAAGACCCTCGCCGCCCACGGCGGCGTGATCATCCTCGGCCGCGGAGCCCACGCCATCCTGGGCGGCGACAACTGCCTGCGCGTGCGCGTGGTGGCGCCGCTAGAGCTGCGGGTGTCGCGCGTGAAGGCGCGCGAGGGGATCGACGAGGCCGCGGCGTGCGAGATGATCACCGTCTCGGATGACGAGCGCGCCGACTTCCACCGCAAGCTCTACGACATGGGACCCAACGATCCCCACCAGTACGACCTGGTGATCAACAGCGAGCACGTGCGGGCCGGACAGTCGGCGACCCTGGTCATGAGCGCCATGGAGGTTCGCGGATTTTTCGGGTGATGAGCCCGCAACTGTATCTGCGATCGATCTTGTGGGGACGAAGCCCTGGATGTGAGCGCGCTGTTCCGGGGGACGCTCGTCGCCGACTTCCTGTCGGCGTCTCGCTCGAA
>CAZTWK010000045.1:0-26828 GCA_964617805.1 uncultured Fibrobacteraceae bacterium
CGTCGTTCACCGACGCCTTCTTCGAGATGATGTCGGGCTACACCACCTCGGGCGCGACCATCCTGACCGACATCGAGGCCCTGCCCCACGGCCTGCTCTTCTGGCGCAGCGAGACCCACCTGCTCGGCGGCATGGGTTTTCTGACCCTGACGATCATCTTCCTGCCCCACGGCATGGGCGGGCTGCGGATATTCCGGGCGGAGTCGAGCCCGGGCCAGACCATCACCAAGGAACGGTTCCTGGCCCGCAACCGCGACGCCATCACGGTCCTGTGGATCATCTACCTGGCGCTGAACGCCGCGCAGGTGGGCCTGATGTGCGCCGGCGGCATGTCCCTGTTCGACTCGCTGTGCCACGCTTTCGGCACGGTCTCGACCTCGGGCTACTCGCCCTACAACGCCAGCATCGGGCATTACGACAACGCCTACTTCGACTGGATCATCATCCTGTTCATGTTCCTGGGCGGCGTCACGTTCATGCTCTTCTACCACGCGGCACGGCGCCAGTGGCGCGTCCTGCGCGTCAACACCGAGTTCAGGTGGTACGTGGGATTCGTGACGGTCTTCTGCGGGATCACGGCGGTGGTCCTGTGGTTCCAGGGCGCCTACGGTTTCTGGGACTCGCTGCGGCACGGCAGTTTCCAGGTGATGTCCCTGCTGACGACGACCGGTTTCACGACCCAGAACTACGAGCTGTGGCCCCAGGCGGCCCAGATGCTGCTGTTCGCCGTGTGCTTCGTCGGCGCCTGCGCGGGCTCGACGACCAGCGGCATCAAGGTCATCCACTACGTCGTCATCTGGAAGTACATGGTCGGCGCGATCAAGCGGATCTTCCTGCAGCCGCTGTCGGTGGTCTCGGTCCGGATCAACAACCGCCCCATCGACCGGTCGGTCATCGACCTGGCCGTCTGCTACTTCATCGTCAACATCTTCATGGTCCTGGCCGGCGGCGTCTTCATGACGATCGTCGACGACATGGACTACCTGACCGCCATGAGCGCCGTGATCGCCACCCTGATGAACATCGGTCCGGGCTTCGGCGACGTCGGTCCCTCGGAGAACTACGCGTTCATCTCGGACGTCGGAAAGTGGTTCCTGTCCTGGAACATGCTGGTCGGCCGGCTGGAGATGTTCTCGGCGCTGGTGATCTTCTTTCCCTCGTTCTGGCGCAAGTAGCCGGCTACCTGAGCATGGTCATCCTCTTCTTCTCCACGTAGCCGCCGGCTTCCAGGCGGTAGAAGTAGGTGCCGGACGGGAGCTGCCGGCCGGCCTGGTCCCTTCCCCGCCAGACCACTTCGTTGCGGCCGGCCGACGCCATCAGGTCATCCAGCAGCACGACCACGAGACGACCGGCCAGGTCGTAGACGTTCAGGGTCACGGGCATACCGCGCGGCAGATCGAAGGAGATGGTCGTCCGGGGATTGAAGGGGTTGGGGTGATTCTGTTCCAGCCTGAACGGGTCGGCCGGCGTGTCGCCGACGCCCACGTCGGTCAGGATGCACTCGAACCAGTTCAGGTTGAAGCCCCCGACATCGGCGTGGATCCTGGTCCTGAAGGGTCCCTGGGGCAGGAAGGCCTCTTCGGAGATCGACACCCAGTTCTGCCACCATCCGGTGACGGGGACGACGATCGCGAACAACTCGCCGCCGTCGTGCTGGAAGCTGATGCGGCCCGGGCTGCTGAGGCACGCGGTCCTAAAGACGATCTCGTACACGCCCGCGGTCTCGACCAGGCATTCGTATTCCATCCAGTCCCCGGCGTCGATCCAGCCCACGTTCTCGCCGCCGCCCACGTCGGTCGTGGTCTCGGTCTGGATGCCGGACATCGTGTAGTAGTCCTCGGCCTCGATCCGTCCCGGTATCACGTGCACGCCGCCGACGTAGGGCAGGATGTTGACGACCGGTTCCGCCGTGAACGCGGCCAGCAACCCGCCGTCTTCCGACTGCAGGTCGCCGGTCACGTAGGAGACGGTCAGCTCGTCGTCCTCCAGGCAGGCCGCATCGAGTTCGAGCAGGAGGATGTTGTCGCCCAGGGGGCTGACCGCGAAGCCGGTCACGCCGACCGGCACGGAGCCGTTCTTGACCACCTCGAACTGGGCGCTGCTGTTGCCGCCGTTGTCCATGGACTTGTTGAAGGCCAGCTCGATGTGGGCGCCCCCCTCGATCAGCATGGCCGAGTCGAGGACGGGGGCGGAGCCCGGAACCGAGTCGCCGAGATCGGTGATGCCGAAGCCGTAGGCGAACAGGGGATCGTAGAGGCTGTCGCCGACGTTGATGGGGATCTGAGCCATCGACCGCGGCCAGGTCATGGGCAGGAGTCCCGACGGCGCGTGCTGGCCGAAGAGCAGCTCGGCGACGCCGTCCGCCTCGGTGCCCGGCAACCAGGAGGCGAAGAAGACGTCCGAATCGTGGAGCACGTGCTGGATCAGCATCGGTCGGCCGGAGACGAGCAGGGTGATGATCGGCAGGCCGTGATGCCTCAGGTTGCGCACCATGCGGATCTGGTGGTCCGGGACGGTCAGGTCGTCGGTGTCACCGTGGTACTCGACGTAGGGCTGCTCGCCGATGACCGCGATGACGTAGTCGGCGTCGGTCTCGGTGAAATCACCCTCGGCGTCGTACACGAAATCGACGTTCGGGGCGATCTCCTGCAGACCCTCCAGGATCGTCGTGCCCGTCGTGATCTCGCCGGTGGCGCCGCCCCATTCGATGGTCCAGCCGCCGCACTGCAGGCCGATGTCGTCGGCGTGCTCCCCCGCCACCAGAACCTTTATGCCCTGGTCCGGCAGCGGGAGGACGGCGTCGTTCTTGCGCAGCAACACCTGCGATTCCCTCACGCATTGCCGGGCCACGGCGCGATGGGGTTCCGACCCGATCAGGGGTAGGCCGGACCTGTCCGTCAGCGGATTCTCGAACAGGCCCAGCTCGAACTTCACGCGCAGGATCCTGGCCACCGCGTCGTCGATGCGGGCCAGGGGCACCGTCCCGGTTCCGACCACCGAGACGAGCGTGTTGAAGAACAGCGGGTAGTTGTTGGGCACCATCACCATGTCGATGCCCGCGTTGATCGAGGTCGCGACGTCGGCGGTGTAATCACCGGGAATCTGGTCGATGCCCGCCCAGTCGGACACGACGAAGCCCTCGAAGCCGAGCTCCACCTTGAGCACGTCGGTGAGCAGATAGGCGTGGCCGTGGAGCTTGGACCCGTTCCAGCTGCTGTAGGAGGCCATGATGGTCTTCACTTCGTTCGCGATCGCCTCGACGTAGCCGGGCATGTGTATCGCCCTCAGCTCGGCTTCCGACATGATGGCGTTGCCCTGGTCCACGCCGCCCGCGGTGCCGCCGTCCCCGACGTAGTGCTTGGCGCAGGCCACGATGCTCGTCGGCGCGCTCAGGGTGTCGGTCTGCAGACCCCTGATGGCGGCCCCGCCCAGCGACGCGGCCAGATCGGGGATCTCGCCGAAGCCCTCGTAGGTCCGGCCCCAACGCTCGTCCCGGGGCACGGCGACGCAGGGCGCGAAGGTCCAGTCGATCCCCGTGGCGGCGATCTCGATGGCGGTGACCCGGCCGGCCTGTTCCATGAGCGCCGCGTTGCGCGTGGCTCCCATGCCGATGTTGTGGGGGAAGATCACCGCGCCGGTCACGTTGCTGTGGCCGTGGACGGCGTCGATGCCGTAGATCAGCGGGATCTGGAGCCGCGTCTGCAGGGCCTCCGCCTGGAAGGTGTCGTAGAGATCCGCCCAGTGGACCGCATCGTCGCCCGCCGCGGGATCCGAGCCGCCGCCGCTGAGAATCGATCCCAGGAAGTATGTCTGGACGTCCTGCAGGTTGCTCACGGCCAGGTGGTCGGCCTGCGTCATCTGCCCCACCTTCTCCTCCAGCGTCATGCGCGAGAGAAGGTCCGCCACCCTGTCATCGATCGGGGCGTCCGGGTCGAGGTAGATCTGCGCGTGAAGGGCACCGCCTGAAACCATCAGCAGGAGAACGGCGATCATTGAGCCTAACCGCATGTGTTGCATTGAGATCCCTTCGAAGACTCGTCCCGACCGATAATTTCAGGCTCCGGGCTCCGGCCGTCGGATCCGTGGAGAACCAACTTTGTTCGGTTACCGAGCATAGTCTATTTCGCTTGCAATATCAATCGAATTCGGGCTGATGAGCATATTCCCTGGCGGATCACGCATTCATGGCGCCTGCAACGCGGCTAATCAGGGCGGTCAGGACCATCCGCTCCCCGAAGAAAAATGCGTGAGAAAAAGCGAAAGATCCGCGCCCGGCATGGGTTGGGTTGATCATGGACGTTGATCGGAGGCCGGGTCGGCGCGAGCCGACCCCGCGGCATACATAAGACCAGGATCGCCGACAAGCGAGGTGAGCCATGCGAGAGTCAGCCAGCCCCTTCCGGACACAGCTCCTCATCATATGCCTGCCCCTGGTGCTCGCCGGTTGCTCGCACAACGATCCCACCGCACCCGACGACGCGGCGGACGAGGCCAGCTACGACGACTGGACCGCGGCCACCCACGGCAACGGGGTCGCGCCGGACTACGACACGGTCCTGCCGCAGGACGTCGTGTCGCGCCTGGACATCGTGCTGTCCGCCGAGAACTGGCAGGCGATGCTGGACGACATGACGGACCTCTACGGCCCGTTCGGCTCCGGCGGCCGGCAGCCCGGCGGTTTCCCGGACGAGAACCCGATCTGGGTCCCCTGCTCCGTCTTCCACGAGGGAACCGAGTGGTACCGGGTGGGTGTCCGCTTCAAGGGGAACTCGAGCCTCATGTCGGCGTGGCGCTCGGGCATCCTGAAGCTGCCGCTGAAGCTGGATTTCGACGAGTACGAGGACGACTACCCCGCCCTCGCGGACCAGCGCTTCCACGGCTTCCGGCAGCTCTCGCTGTCCTGCGGATTCGAGGACGAGTCGCTGATCCGGGAGAAGGTCACGGCCGACATCTTCCGCGCCGCCGGCGTGCCGGCCGCCTGCACGGCCTTCTACCGGATCTACGTCGATCGCGGCGACGGCCCCGAGTATTTCGGCCTCTACACGATGGTCGAGGTCGTCGACGACACGATGGTCGAGGACCAGTTCGCCGAGGGCGGCGGCAACCTCTACAAGCCCGACGGCACCGGGGCGAGCTTCGCCTTCGGGACCTTCTCCGAGAGCGACTTCGAGAAGAAGAACAACGAGCTGAGCTCCGACTGGAGCGACATCGAGGCCCTCTTCGCGGCGCTGCACGCCGCGACGCGGACGACGGATCCCGCCGCCTGGCGCGCGGGGCTGGATGCCGCCCTGGACGTCGACATGTTCCTGAACTGGCTGGCCGTGAACACCGTCGTCCAGAACTGGGACACCTACGGCCTCATGACCCACAACTACTACCTGTACGGCGATCCCGCGACGGGCCTGCTGACCTGGATCCCCTGGGACAACAACGAGGCCCTGCAGCCCGGCAAGATGGGCGGGGCGCTGCCCCTGGACTTCTCCGGCGTCGGCTCGGGGTGGCCCCTGATCCGTTTCCTCTACGACGACGAGGTCTACCGCGCCAGCTACGCGGAGCGGGTCCAGGCCGTGATCGACGGGCCGTTCAACGCCACGACCATGGTGCCCATCTACCAGGCGGCGTCGGCCTTGATCGAGCCCTACGTCGTCGGCGTCGACGGCGAGCGGGACGGTTACACCTTCCTCCCCTCGGAGGGCGCATTCGCAACGGCGCAGGCCTATCTCATCGCCCACGTCGCGGAGAGGATGGACCTCGCCGCGACCTACGTCTCGGAGCTGCGGTAGAACCGCACCGAAAGAAGGACGACATGGAACGGCTGACGCACCTGCTCGAGGACATGCGGGAATTCCCGCCGGAGGACCTGCAGAAGCGGTCCCTGCAGCGCCGGGTCGACACGAAGTTCCTCTGCGCGGCGACCGCGCTGAACGATCTGGTCCCGGCTCTCGGTGGGGACTACGGCCTGCTGCTGGCCTGCGGCGAACCCCTCGCCCGCTACCGGACGCTGTACTTCGACAGTCCCGACCGGCGGTTCTACCACCAGCACCGCCGCGGCCGCCGCGACCGCTTCAAGGTGCGGATCCGGCACTACCTGGACCGCACCGTGAGCAAGCTCTAGGTCAAGCGCAAGTCGAACCACGGCGTCACCACGAAGAAGCGGCGGTCTCACGCGTTCGCCGACCATGTGCTGAGCGTCGACGACCGCACCTACGTGACCGAGCGTGCGCCCTGCGCGGGGGACGAGATCGTCCCCCAGATCTGGACGGACTTCCGTCGCATCACGCTGGTCGGCCTGGACATCGAGGAGCGTCTGACCATCGATCTCGACCTCGAGTTCGCGGCCGGTCCCGAGCGACGACGGCTGCCGGGGATGGCGATCGTCGAGGTCAAGCAACCCCACTTCCGACCGCGCTCGCCGTCCATGCTGGCGCTGCGCGAGCTGGGGATCCGGCGCTCGAAGATGTCCAAGTACTGCATCGGCCAGGCCACGCTCCATCCCGAACTGCGGCAGAATCGTTTCCGCCCGGTCATACGCACCGTCAGGAGGTTCAACCATGTTTGATCTGCTAGGGCTGAAGGAATTCCTGGACGGAGACGACTGGATCCGCCTGGCGGCGCGGCTCGCGCTGGACCTGGGCTTCGCCTGGATCGTGATCCGCCTCATCCACTTCCGGCGCTACCGGAATCACGACCTGGCCTTCACCTACCTCCTGTTCAACGTCATCACCTTCTCGGTGTGCTTCCTGCTGCGCAAGGTGCCCATCGAGCTGGGGTTCGCGCTGGGCCTGTTCGCCGTGTTCGGGATCCTGCGCTACCGCACCGAACCGATCCGTACCCGCGACCTGACCTATCTCTTCGTCGTCATCGGGATCGCGATCCTGAACGCCGTCGCGAACAAGAAGGTGAGCTTCGTCGAGCTTGTGACCATCGACGCGGTGATCGTCGGGCTGACCTGGGCCATGTCCACCGGCCCCTTCGGCGGCCGCGAGGAGACCCACCTGGTTGTCTACGACAACCTCGCGCTGCTGGGACCGGACCGGCGCGTCGAGCTGCTCGCGGATCTCTCCGGTCGTACGGGACTGGAGGTCGTCAGCGTCGATATAGATTCCCTGAACCTGTTGAACGACACCGCGAAGATCAACATCCGCTGCCGGCGCGGCAATCCGACGAACGAAAGGACCGGGACATGAGGCGCACGATCCGGCCAACGACCGTCCTGCTGATCGGATGCCTGGCGATCGCGGCCAGTTCCGCGGTCGCCGCGGACCGCGATCCCTCTGAATCCGCCTCCTGGCTGGATCTCTCGGCGCGCGCGAAGCTCGCGCCCGGAACGGGCTTGACCCTGACCCAGATCCTGCGCTGGGACGACAGCTTCGACCAGCTCGGCGTGATCGCTCCCGAGCTGTCGTTGCGCCAGCGGCTCCGGTCCTGGTGGCGGATCGAGGGCGGCTATCGCTACATGCGCGAGCGCGACAACGACGGGCTCTTCCAGCACCGGCACCGGGCGTTCGCCAACACCCGGTTCCGCGTCCGCACCTCGGCGGCGACGCTCGAGCTGCGTGTGCAGTGGCAGGAGGAGTTCCGTCACGAACTGGACGACGGGACGCCGCGGCGCCACGTCCTGCGCACGCGGGCCAAGTTGAAGGCCAGGGGGTCGAGCGGGATCACGCCCTACGCCTCGCTGGAGGCGTTCCACCGTCTCGACGGCGGCGACGACGACGTGCCGTCCGGCACGAGGACGAAGATGCGATTCGTCGCGGGAGCCGAGTGGGGGCGCGGGCCGGTTGAGTACAACGCCCGCTACCTGCTGGTCGTGCCCGTGCACGAGGACACCGATCCGCTGCGGCACGTCGTGAGTTTCGGGATGAGGTTCGATCTGCCGCTGTGAGCGGCTACCGCTTCCGCAGCCGGCGCCGCGCCCAGGCCAGGACCAGGCTCGCCGATATGGCCATGAGCCCCGCGAGGGCGTTGATGCCCACGTCGCGAAGGTCGTAGACGCGACCGGGGATGAGCGCCTGTATACCCTCGTCGATCCAGCCCAGGAGCGCGGTCGCGACCACTGCGAACACGGCCGGCGCCGCCCCCCGGCGACCACCTCTCCGCTCGATGAGGGCCTCGTGGACGAGGACGGCCAGCAGGCCGAACTCGAAGAGGTGCGAGCGCTCCGCCGGACCGACGCCCAGCCTGACCACGACCATCCCCCAGACGGCCGCGACACCGAGCGTCACCCAGATCTCGCGCGGTCCGGCGCCCTTCTTCAGCGCGTTGCCGACGATGGCCACGATCACGAGCACGAAGCCGAGGCCGAACGATGCGTTCAGGAGGTTGTTCTCGCGCAGGACCTCGGCCAGCGTCCCCGCGAATCCCGCGGTGGAGTAGATGGCCGCCAGGACGGCCAGGGCGAGGATCCACAGGCGCTTTTCTCGAGCGGAGTTGAAGTGCAGCATAGGAGACAGTATTCACCCACAATACGTCATCGTCAATCCGGATGACCTCCCCTGGCCGGATTACCCCACGAACAGCGCATACCAGGACAAGAAGCCGCACCCCAATCCGAACGAGGATCACCCATGTCACGGCCAACGAGACGACCGATTCAAGTCCTCAATACTATCGCCCTACTGGCCGGTGCCGTGCTGGCCTGGATAGCCTCGCCGTCGACCGCCCAGACGGGCGGCCCTTTCGACCTCGGCTGGTCGACCATCGACGGCGGCGGAGCGACCGACAGCGCCGGAGGCGCCTTCACGCTGGGCGGGAGCGTCGGCCAGCCCGACGTCGCGACCGTCTCAGACGGACCCTTCGAGCTGGCGGGGGGATTCTGGCCCGGAGGCGTGGGTCAGGTCACGTCCGTGCCCTCCCCCGGGGCCGACGAGGGATTGGCCCTGTTGCGGGTGCGCCCGGCGAGTCCGAATCCGTTCTCCGCGACGACCTCGATCAACTTCAACATGCCCGTGGACGGGGCCCGAGCCCGGGTGCGGATCATCGACCTGGCCGGCCGCGTGGTCGCCGTCCTGGCGGACGAGCTGCTCGCCGCCGGCCCCCACGCCGTCACCTGGACCGGACGCAATGCGCACGGCCGCTCCGTCGCGAGCGGCACGTATTTCTTACGCATCGACGCCGGCGGACAGAGCCGCACGACGAAGATCGTCTACTTCAAATAGTCACCGGACAAGGAGCCGACAGCCATGAGCCGACACATCACACTCGTACTGCCGCTCGCCCTGCTGGCCGTGACCGCGCTCGCGCCGGCAATTGCATCCGCGGACAGCGCCTTCTCCTACCAGGGGGACCTCGAGGAGAACGGCCAGGCCGCCGACGGCCCGTTCGCCATGGCGTTCTCGCTGTGGGACGATCCCGTCGCCGGCGGTCAGATCGGCGCCTCGATCGACATCCCGGACGTCGCCGTGACGGGCGGCCGTTTCACGGTTCAGCTCGACTTCGGCGCGGACGCCTTCGACAACTCCGCCCGCTGGCTGGAGATCGCCGTGGGCGGCTACACGCTCGCGCCGAGGAATCCGATCACCCGCGCCCCCTACGCGATCCAGACCCGCGGGATCTTCGTGGACGAGGCCGAGAACGTGGGGATCGGCACCACGGCGCCGCAACGCCAGCTGGAAGTCCAGGGATCGGAACCGGCACTGCGCATCTACGGGACCGACGCGAATCCGGGACTGGTGCCGGCGCTGGAGTTCAAGAAGATAGACGCCGCGGGCATCCACAAGCCCCTGGGCGCACTGCGCTTCATCGACCAGAACGACGACCTGATGGCCTCCATCACCGGCACGAAGGTGGGTTCGACGAGCGCCGAGCTCACCTTCAGCGCCACGCCCGGCGAAACGCCCCACCTGAGGATCAACTCGTCCGGCGTGCAGTTCCGCGACGGGATCCGGCCGCCGATCGCCTACGGCCAGGTGGACGGCATCCTGCTCTCGGGATCGACCAACATCGTCGACGTCGAGACCTGGGAAGGCGAATATACGATCACGTTCTCGGAGCCGCTCCTGGAGACCGATATCGCGGTGGCCTCGCTCGCGGAGGTCGGATTCATCACGGCCACGGTGAGAGACACCGGAAAGCTGGACGTCCGGACGTACTCGTGGGGAGACGGGCACAATCCCCAGCTCCGGCGCTTCTACTTCGTCGTTTATCGGCCGTGATCCGCTCATGCCAGTGAAGGGCGCCAGGGCCCTCGGTACCGGCGAATCTGTTCCTGCCGGGGCGATGGTACCGGGATCGTTCTGGTGGGATCTCGGAATGAGCCGACACCTGACTGCCTATCCGACAGGCCGGACGATTGAATGGAAGGAACAGGCTGATCCGTTCAGGATGAAGCGAACCCGGCCAGGACGTTGACCGTGTTCACCCCGATCTCCCGCACGGCATAGCCGCCCTCCATGACGAACAGCGTCGGGAGTTTCAAGCCGGCCAACAGGGCCCCATACCTCTTGAAGTCGTCGCTGGCCAGCCTGAAGAACGAGATCGGATCTCCCTCAAACGTGTCGACCCCGAGGGAGACGGCCAGGACGTCCGGCGCATAGGCCTCGATCTTCCGGCAGGCATCCCGCAGGACGTCGGCCCAGGTTTCATAAGTCGTACCCGGAGCCAGCGGATAGTTGTGATTGAATCCCTCCCCCGGCCCGACACCCGTCTCGTCCGCGTAGCCCAGGTAATAGGGAAAGGCATGCTGCGGATCGCCGTGCAGGGACAGGAACATGACATCGGATCGGCCATAGAAGATCGACTGGGTACCGTTGCCGTGATGGAAATCCACGTCGAGCACCGCGACGCGTGAGGCACCCTGATCGAGGAACGCCTGGGCGCAGACGGCGACATTGTTGACGAAGCAGTAACCGCCGTACAGGTCGCGGGCCGCATGATGGCCCGGCGGCCGACTCAGGGCGAAGGCGGCGGTCTCCCCCCGGGCGACCAGGGCCTGGGCGGTCAGCGCCACATCGACGCCGGCCCGGATGGCGGGCCAGGTTCCCTCGGTGATGGACGTTTCCATGGCCATGGCGTAGTAGCCCATCTTGCCGTTGATGTTCAACGGTACGCGTTGTCGCATACCGCGGGCCGGGACGACCGAAGGGATGGCTTCGCCCCTGTTGCCTTCGGCCTGCCACTGGGTCCAGCAGCTGCGCAGGAATTCGATATACTGCTCATCATGAACCCTCAGTACAGGATCGAGGTCATGTGAGTCGGGCGGCACGACATCACCGAGATCAGCCTGCCCGATCCGTTCGAGCACATACTCCATGCGGGCCGGACACTCGTACGGCGTGACCAGTTCACCGCCGGACAGCTCGGTCCTGGCGTCACGCAACACATGGTCGGGGCTGAATACCGTCAGCAAAGCAGGAGCCTCCCTGAATCAGGTGGCCGGACATCCCCGGTATCGTAGACACGTTCCAACACAAACAACTGCAGTACTCCGTCTGCTGTCCATAGTGCTCTACAAGCGCGGAATCGGAAAGGGACTCGGTCAGTCTCTCATATCTTCTCCGCTTCGTGGCCGCGACCTGAAAAGTTGTCTGATTTTGTCCTGTATAGTAGATTGTCACTCCGATCGACCTTCCGTCCCCGATACCGGAGAGCACGACCATGTTCAGGATCTTCCGCAGCATCCGCCAGGGCCTGCTCGCCCGCAACCGCGTCACCGGCTACCTGCTGTACGCCGTCGGCGAGATCGTGCTGGTGGTGATCGGCATCCTCATCGCGCTGCAGATCAACAACTGGAACGACGGGCGCCAGGCGCGCGACCGCGAGCTGCAGTACCTGCGGAACATCCGGGTCGACCTGGTCAACAACATCGCCGAGATCGACGAATTCGTGGCGGCCAGGACGCGGTGCATCGAGGACGCGGGCGTCATCATCGGTCACCTGGAGGGCGAACCGATCGACGACGTCGCGCGGTTCAACCTGCGCTGCATCAACATCTACAACTGGAAGCGGTTCGAGCAGGTCAACTTCACCGTCGAGGAGCTGATCTACTCGGGGAATCTGGCCCTCATCTCCAGCGACGCGATCAAGTCCTCCCTGTTGCGGCTGGAGTCCGTCTTCAAGGCCAACAAGGCGGAGGAGGACCACTTCCGCTTCGACGCCGAGGAGCTGCTGTACAAGCCCGTCTACGAGCTGATGGACCTGCACCCGATGCTGCGCGCCTACGGGGGGGAGCCCGGCGCCCTGCCGCCGGACTACTTCGACGCCTACCGGACCGATCCCAGGATCAAGAACGGCTTTCTCATGGCCATCCTCGAATTCTCGGTGATGAACGAGCAGTTGACGGAGATGAGGAGGATCTGCGAGGGGCTGATCGGGGAGATCGACGGGGAGCTGGCGTCGGTCGGCTGACTAGCGGTGCGGCCTATTCTTCAGGATTAGCGGCCTTGTACGCGGCCAGGGCGGCCTGGGTCTTCCCGATGATCGAATGCGGCGCGAGCCGGCCGCAATCGCCCCTGTCTCCGATGGGCGTGCAGATGTTCCGGCACCAGGAGATCCCGTGGCCACGCTCGTACGCGACGCACTGCAGGGTCCGGTACTCGGGGAGCCCGCGGCGTTGCGGTTCGCGTTCGTGCTTGGGTCGTAGCAAGGACAAGGGAATCCCCCTCTCGGCTTCATTCACAACCGATACCGTCTGATATCCATATATATTCCGTGGGGATGGAAACCGCAAATACCAGATATAGCAGACAGATCGGTGCAGCTCGTACTAGACTGGAACCCATAGCGATGAGGATGATCCATATATAGACGTTCCTAATCCCCAAATATGAGAGGATCCCATGACGATCTCAAACGGGAGAACCTACTCACTGTTCATTGCGCTGCTGCTACTCGCCAATACCTGCGCGACAAATCTTGCCTCTGCCCAGTCCTCGGTCGGCTTCGTTTCGCCAAGCGATGTCGAGGCGCTGTTGGACTATACACTACCCACCTGGAGCTACCGCATCTGGACCATCAACGGCAGGTTGTCGGGTAGCGGCAGGGAGTTCGTGGTTAACGACGACACGACCTACGGGAACGAGTTCACCTCTGATCTGGCCTCCCTCTTCACATGGCAATGGATGTCCGACACGGATGAGCGTGAGCTGTCCATGGAGGTGGACGGAAGGTACACACATCACAACAGAAACTATAGATCCTGGTCATCAAAGGGTCATTCCCTGATGAGTACGATGAGCGTAGATGCAGCCGTCAGACACTATCTTTCGCCGGGAGGGGCCTGGGGTGGATTGTCGGTCGCTGCATCTCACGACTATTCGGAGTCTGTCAGCGAACCAAACAAGAGCAGCGTCGGGTCATTGGATTCCTACGGCCACTCCTCCCGTTATCGCGTCGAGGCCAAGGTCGGGACCGGCCGGGTCCGCGACGTTACTCCCATCGTCCGGGCGCAGCGACTCAGCGAGCGACTGAGAGCTCTTGGCCGGCCGGGGCTATCCAGATCACAAGTACGCCGTGTCGCAGACATACTTGCCCAGGAGTGGGGATACCGGAACGTATTCGAACGTTCGGAGAAGAACTTCTGGAGCGACGTGCTCGAGCCGATCTTCGCCGGGCAGGAACCGTTGACACCCTATGAGATCCTCTACCTCCGAGATGTGCTGGTGGAATCTATCGGGACACGCGAGCAAGGGAGCCAGGTCGGCCTCGTTTCGATCTACACCTCTTCACAGTGGAGCGACGAGTACGAGGTGGGCGTCTTCGGCAACTGGGGGCACAACGTCTCTCTGGCGCAGCAATTCACTGCTGACGCTTACGCCACATACTGCTGGAACGACTATGACGACCGGAGCAGGGAGTACGCCAGGGTTTCCGTGCGTTTGGCACACTTGTGGATGATGGCAGACCGATACGACATGAGAACGTCGGTCATATATGGAAATGATCATTACATGCCGAGCTATGCAGCGAACCGGAACAATCACTTCATCTATTTCGAGCCCCAGTTTCGCATCTACATCGAGGATTCCCTGGCCCTGGTGACATCAGCCACGGTCAATTACAGCAGCAGCAGAATCCCGGACGAATCGAGGCTAGAACATGGCTGGTCTTGGAGATATGGCATCAGTCTGGAATACTCGCTGGACCGGGTTCTTTACTGAGTCGCCTCCGGCTTGATCTGCCGAATGGATCATCCGCGGCAAGATCTCATCTCAACACATCCGGCCAATGCATGTAGACATATCGAGAAGTCGGAAAAGGCTGGCAAGTCCAGCCACAGAAACTCTTCCGGGAATCCCGAATGCAAGGCTCTCCCGGTCGACGGTCACCTGCTCGCCAATCGAGCGGCGAGCCCCCGGCAGCCTGGACTGCCGGGGGCTCTGTTGCTAGGCAAGGCCGCGGCTCGTACGATGCGGCAAGGTCGCCGCTCTACTTCAGCATGATCATCTTGCTGCTGCGGACCTCACCCCCGAACGAGACCTTGCTGAAGTAGATCCCGCTCGACACGCGGCGGCCCGCATCGTCCCGGCCGTTCCAGGTGACCCTGTGTTGGCCGGCCGGAAGCGGCCCGTCGACGAGTGTCGCCACCCGGCGGCCCGCGAGGTCGATCACGGCGAGGTCGACCTCGCCCGACCGGGGCAGGGCGAAGCGGATCGTCGTCTGCGGGTTGAAGGGATTGGGGAAGTTCGGAGCCATGCTCAGGGCCTTCGGCAAGGCTCCGTCATCCTCGACGCCCGTCTCGACCGAGCCGGTCGTGGTCAACAGGAAGTCGTCGACGCCCGCTTCGACCAGGGAGCCCGGCGAGTCGTCCGCGGCGACGAAACGCAGCTGGACGTTGTCGGTCAGCGATACGAAATCGGTCAGTTCGAACTCGAAGTAGAGCCAGGACTCCGCGCTGTCCTGCGTGTGCTCCAGCGAGACCCAGTTGACGCCGTCGTTCGTCACGTCGACGTCCCACCAGTCCGCGCCGGGGTTGTTGCCCTGGTCGTTCGTGTACCAGCGCCAGTAGCCGACCGTGGCGGTCGTCATGCCGTCCAGGTTGAAGACCGGCGACAGCAGGGTCGTCTTACCGCCGTCGACATCCGCGAAGCCCGCGCTCTGGCCGGCAGTGTGCTGGCCGGTGATGTAGCAGTGCGTGCCCGGGTCCGCCGTGTGGTCGTCTTCCGGCTGCACCGGGCCGCCGCCGTATTCCGTGCCGATGGGATCGACCGCCACCCATTGGCCCGAAGAGGCGTCGTCGCCGGGCGCGCCGACCGTCCAGCCCCGGTCGACGTCCATGTCGTCGTACCAGCCGCCGACCGGCAGGTCGAAGAGCAGGTCGGCCCCGAATCCGTTCAAAGCGGAGATGTCGAGGTCCAGGTCGATATGCGCGGGCTCCGGACAACCCGGGTCGAGCTCGATGGTGAACCTGGCCATCTCGACGGTCCCGCCGACGGGCACGTCGGGGCAGGTGCCCGTGTTGTCGAGCACGGAGATCTCCGGCGCCGAGCAGGACAGGAGCCCGGACAGGTCCTCGGCTGCGGAATGCCCCTCGTTGCCCAGGCGCAGGAACAGCGTGACCGTTTCGCCGGCGTTGGCGGTGCCGTTGCCGTCGCCGCCGTTGGTGTCGCCGACGAGGCAGCCATAGGCGACCAGGACCGGAGCCTGGGCCGTCAGCACGAAGCCGCTGTCCCAGCCGCCTTCGTTGGCCGTGACCGCGATGGTGAACGTGACCGGGTGCTCGTCGGGTATGTCGCCCGCCACCTCGATGACGAAGGGCTCGACGCCGGCCTCGAGGCCGTCGGCGGGGATGTCGGGATAAGCGCGGATCCCTTCGACGATCGTGATATGGGGATCCGTGCATGCGAGCTGTGCGGAAACGCCGCTCGCGGGGTCGACGCCGACGTTCTTCAGCGTCACCTCCAGGCCCGCGGTCTCGCCCTCGTCGATCAGGCCGTCGGCGTCGCCGCCGGCGTCCTGGACCGCGACCGCCTCGAAGACCAGGAAGGAACCGCTCGGCGGCAGGACCTCGACGGTCTCGGCCACGGTCGCCTTGTTGTAGGCCGTGACGGTCAACGTCAGGGTCACCGGTGCGCCCGGCGGATCCGCGATGGTGATGCTGGCGTTGCCGCCCGCGTCGGTGACGGCCGTACCGTAGAGGATGCCGTCGGCGTAGAGCGCGCACAGGGCGTCCGGCACGCCGGGCACGCCCACATCATAAGTGTCCACGCCGATGAACAGGACGCCGGCGTGATTGACGGTCATCGAGGTCGCCGCCTTCGTGCGAACGGCCAGGGACGGGTCGCCGAAGATCATCCAGTTGCGGAACTCGTTCTCGCCACTGGCGCCGGCCATGTCGTTCATGTGGCACGAGCCGTTGAACCACAGGCCGCCGATCGAGCGCATGGCGTCGGCGACGAGCAGGTCGACCGCCTCGTCCTGTCCGTACATGGGCGGATCCCACGACTGGCTGATGTAGGACATGTAGCAGGCGACGGCGCCCGTGGGCACGCCGCCGTTGGTGGCCCGCAGCCAGGCCTCGGCGAAGCAGGTGGCGCCCGTAAAGGTGCCGTTGTTGCACGCGACGCTGCAGATGAAGGGCAGCATGTCGTCATTGACCAGGGCGTTGACGTGCGTGTTGCTGAAGCCCGAGGTCGACCATGCGGTCTGACTGCCGTGGCCCGTGTAGTTGACGATGCCCCGGCCTTCGTTCAGGGCGCTGGTGACCATCGCCGACGTCGCCGAGGGTTGGTAGATCTGATCCACGCCGAGGTAGCCGTAGGCCAGCAGATCGTCGCGGATGAGATCCGAGTGCTGGTTGTCGTACTCGCCGTTATGGCCCGGCCCCTCGTTCGATGCGACGCCCGTGCCGTACTGGGGCCAGGCCTCGCCGGGGACCGCATCGCGCTCGTAGGTGATCGTGCGCGCGACCTGGGTGCTCACCTGCGACGCGTTCTCCGCGGAGAAGCGGCCGATGAAGAGGTCGGGATAGTTGTCCGCGCCCGCCACGAGCGAATACACCGGATCCGCGTCGCTGCTCGGCATGGGCATCTGCTCGGCGTCGCCGACGAGCAGCACGTACGCCAGGTTCCAGGTGTCGTATTCGTCCTGGATGTAGTCGGCGATCTGCGTTGCCGTGCCGCCGACCTCCGACAGCGTCACGATCCTGGCATCGATCCCCTTCTGCAGCTTCCACTCGTACAACGGCATGATGCTCGACATGAAGGCGTCATAGGTGATGATGAGCAGGCCGCCATCCTCGGTGACAGGCGTGTAGCGATCACGCGTGAAATTGAGGAAGTGGTTCTCGTAGATCCGCGCGAACTCACCGTCGTAGGTCGCAACCCGGGAACCGCGTTCGAGAACATTCACCTCGGCCTTGCCGATGGGCGCGACCTCGAAGAGCATCCGTGTATACACGCGCAGGGTTTCGTCGGACGGATCGTACCGGAAGGGCCTGGCGTCGACGACCATGCCCCGGAAATCGCGCATGATGTAGGCTTTCCCGCCTTCGAGCTGCGCGTCGGGGAAGGGAAGGCCCCCCCCGTAGAACGCGTCGAAGGTGTAGGGCACGGTCGCGGGATCGATCGCACGCGACAGGTTGCCCTTCGACGGCGCGACGGGCATGCCGGGCAGATCGACATACTCGGAATCGATCAGCCGCACGGCCATCCGCGCATCATCGGGAATGATGATGCTCCGACGGACACGGGGCAGTTCGGGCAATCCGATCTCCTTGAACTCGGCCTCCCGATCCAGGGAGATGTGATGATAGGCGCCGCCGTCGATGTCGATCGCCTCGGCCTCGAAGCCACCGATCGTGATCTCGATGAGACTCCGCGAGCCGTCGGATTCGACGAGTCTCACTTCGACCGGCTCGCCGCCGAGGTCGATCCAGCGCGCCTGCGCCTGCCCCGACGCGAGCAGCGCCAGGACCGCGAAAGCGAGTGCGAGCGAGGTACGTAGGCCGTTGGCAGATCTTTCGCCGCTGAGCATGGACATCCTCCTGTTCGTGGGTGACCATATGGCGGGGGGTGTCAAACATGAAATACCAGGATCATTATACCACAGATTGTCGTCGGCCAAGCGGCGATCTCAGCGGGTATTCCGTGCATGGGGGCGTCGCTGCCGTAGATGACGAGGGTCTCGATGGGATCGGGATCCGGAGGCGGGAAAATCCAGGTCACTCCAGTTGCAAAGGCAGGCGAGTCCATCGGCAAAGGTCGGACCAAAAGCCAACCCTTTAGGTAGGGGTTTGTGCTATTATGGAACCTCGGGTTCGTCCGAGGGACGCCCCGAAGCCGAGTTTCCCCAATACGACAACAACATCCGCTTTGGAGGTCGTCATGAAATCAATGAAGCCCGTGATCATCGCAAGCCTCGCCTTCCTGTCGCTGTTGGGCGGCCAGGACGTCCTGGCCGCCCTCGTGATCAACGAGATCGACTATGACCAGCCGGGCTCGGATACGGCCGAGTTCGTGGAGATCTACAACACGGGGCCGGACCCCGTGGACCTCTTCGAATACCGCCTCGAGTTCTGGAACGGCGCCAGCAACACCCTCTACAACGCGTTCTCCCTGGTCGGAATACTGGCTCCGGGAGACTTCCATGTGGTGTGCGCTTCGGCGACGACGGTTCCCAACTGCGACCAGGACGTATCGCCCGACTCGAACCTGATCCAGAACGGCGCGCCCGATGCGGTGGTGCTGACTCGGCTCACCGTCATCATCGACGCGGTGAGCTACGAGGGTGACGTGCCCGGCTACGTCGAAGGCAGCGGCGCCGGGGCCGACACCGCCGCCCCCTTCGAGAGCATCAACCGCTATCCCGACGGCGTGGACACGGACGACAACTCCGCCGATTTCCACCTGCGCTGCGCCACGCCGGGCGAGCCGAACGCCCCCGCCGGCCTCGTCTGCGAGGACCCCGTCCCGACGGACGAGCAGACCTGGGGAGCCATGAAGGCGATGTATCGGTAGTTTACCGCCGATGGTCGGTACCAAGGAAGGGACCCGGGTGAATCCGGGTCCCATTCGTTCACGGCAAGTAGCTGCGGCGCCAGACCGACGTTACCGGAGCGTTCCACCCGGCGAATGAATGCATGGAAGGGATACCCCGAAAAACGAGCATTGACACGGCGGTTCGAGAGACGATGCTGGTCATTGGCATCGAACCGGACGTGGAGGCTGCTTCCTGCCCGGCAGACTGGACGGATGCCGCGTCCGATTCCCGCATCGCCCCGACAACGAGGAGATCCCCATGCCCGGCAACGCTCTCCCCGCGATCACACTGACCACGACCGGCACCAACCGCGCGCTCACACTGAACACCTTGGGCAAGCCGGCGGTCCTGATCTTCCACGGCCAAGGCACGGCCGACGCGGCGCTGGCCATCAACACCACCCTCCGCGCCGTCCACCCCTCCGCCGACGACCTCCTGGTCGCCTCGGTCATCGACCTGCGCCAGTTCCCCGGCATGTTCCGCGGCATGGTCGAGTCCGAACTCGAAAAGGCCTACCACAAGGCCGCCGGCCGCCTGCCCGAGAGTGCCGTCGCCGAAGACCTGGTCGTCCTGCTCCCGGACTGGGACGGTGCCGCCCACGATGCCCTGGGGCTGCAGGACACCGGCTCCCAGGCCGCCGTCGTGGTGACCGACGCCGCCGGTACGATTCTCGGTACCGACCAGGGCGACGATCCGGGCGCGGCCGCCCTGGCGCTGTTCGCCAGTGGCGACTGATGCTCCGTCGCCCGCGCGATACTCCCCGGGGGGGGCTGTGTCTTCTTCTGGTTCGTCCGCCCTGTTATTCAAGGTCTCCCGACACCTCCGGCCTACACATATGCAGGCTTTTCGAGATGTCGGAAAAGACAGGCAAGTCCAGGGCGAGGAACTCCATCTCCTCGACGGCGACGAAGGGGGAGCGGCGACAGCCCTACCCCCCGCACCCGGACTCGTCGTCGTTCACGACCGACTCGGCCTGATAGAAGCTGTCGACCCGCGTCTCCCCGCGCAGGGAGATGTCGAGGTACCATTCCCCCACCTCCATCACGAGCCCGCCGGCCAGATTGGCGTGATAGTGCGTCAGGAGCTCCGGGCCGGTCATGGTGCGTCCCGATTCGCGCAGCCGTCCCCGCAGCCGCAGGCGCTGCGTCCAGGGCATCCGGACGTTCTCGATGCTCCGGATGATGTCGGTGGCCGTGATCGCGGTGTAGGGCGGCACGACGACCTCACGGTCGCGCGAGACCTCCACCGTCTCGGACAGGGTCGTGGTCCAGTGCTCTTCCCAGCCCTCGCTCTCGGACGTCGTGTAGTTGTAACCCTGCGAGGCTTCCACGCCGGCCTGATAGCTCGCGCCGAAACCGCCCGCTTCGAAACTGAGCTCGACTTCGGTGGACACCTTGATCTCGGAGCTTGTTTCCTCGCTGGAGAAGAGCTGCAGGGACTCGACGTACTCGTAGGTGGTGGTCACGGTCTTGGATTGGGTCCGCCCGATCGTCTCGGTGACCTGGGCGGCCGAGCAGTTCCTGATCGTCGTCTGGTACGCGAAATCCACCCTCGCCGGCGGCATGATCGGCTGCTCGTAGGCCGTGCCGAAGTCCTCGAGCTCCCAGTCGATCATGTCGGCCAGCAGCCGCCACCGGCCGGCCTCGGCGGCCGTCCCCACGCGTATTACGTGATCGTCCAGCCACAGATACCTGTCGTCCTCGCCGCTGCACCGGAATTTCACCCACGTCCTGTCGTCCCTCTCGATGACGAATTCCGACGCCTCTTCCTCATCGGTCGTCAGGTAGACCCAGAGCCCGGCGGGGTGCCACCCCCAGCGATAGTCCCCGTGCCGCACCATGTACGTATCTTCGGCACCCGACACCGGCTCGAAGAAGAAGAGCTGGGTCCAGTCGCCGGGCAGGTAGGGTCGCGGCAACGGCACCCACTCCTCCCCGAGTTCCGGGTAGGCGTTGGTGAGGAATCCGGCCCACCCTTCCGCGTGCAACAGGTACGGCAAAGCCGTGATGAACGGAAGCGACCCGGTCACGGTCGGCAGCTCGGTGGCGATCGCGTAGGGGCGGTTCGAGTCGTCGAGGATCATGTCCTCTTCGCGCCGCCCCAGCTCCACCTCGGACCGCGCTTCGACGCCGGGGGCGGCCCCGGGTTCGGGGGCCTCGCCGTAGACGACGATCGTGGTCGCCAGCCCCGCGGCGAAGATCTCCCGCTGAGCCTCGGTCAAGGCCTCGTTCTCGAGCCGGAGAATCGCCAGGTTCGTCAGGGCATCGACCGCCAGCACGGTGTCGAAATCGGAGGCGCCCGGAAAGGACAGCTCGGCGCGTGTCGGCGCATACCCCTTCTGGAAGATCGGGCGTGTGTCGATGACCAACCCGATGCTGCCTGCGTAGACGGGAAAATCAGCCGGATCCAGATTCACGGGCTCCTCGACGTTCACGGTCGGACACGTAACGTCGTCGCCGCATCCGATCAGATGCCCCAGACAAAGGAGCGCCAGCAGCGTAACGAGCACATGCGATCTCTTCATGGTTTCTCCCCCCGTTCCCCGTTCAACCGTATAATTGAAACCAGAATATCACACCGGAGGCTCGTGTGCCTTCTACATATTCGTCCGCCCGGATGTGGAAGGATTCCGAGAATCGGCAGAGCCCGCCAGTCTCGAGACCAGCGGGCTCGCAGTCGAACACGGGAGGCCTCAACGAACCAGCATCATCCGCCCATGCGTCACACGCCCGGCGGCCTGCAGGCGAGAGAGGTAGACACCGCTCGGCATGTGCAGGCCGCGATCGTCGCGGCCGTTCCAGGTGACTTCGTGGTGGCCGGCGGGGACCGACCCGTCGACCAGCGTGGAGACCAGCCGGCCGCGGAGATCCACGACCTGGAGCTCGACATGGCCCGCTGCCGGGATCGCGTACGATACGGTCGCCGCTGGATTGAAGGGATTGGGATGAATCCGCAGCGAGATGCCCATATCGGCGGCGAACCCGGGCACGGAGACCGGCGGGCCAAGTCCGCCGTCGGCATAGACGTGCTCGGCATGGACATCGTTGTTGGAAGGGCCGGCTCGATAGGCCGCGACGGCACCGTGGTTGATGTCCTTCAGCAGGGTCAGTTCGAAGTAGCCCCCGGTACCCGAAGACATGACGACGCCGCCCTCATCCCAGTCGGGCAGACCGTCGGCGCCGATGCTCTGCACCCTCAGGCCGGTCGTCTCCTTCCAGCCCACGAGGCAGGTGCCCGGGTTGTCGAAATCCCCGTTCCAGCAGACGTCGAGCGAGCTGCTGGCCGGGCTGGGCGTGCTGAGCCGTACGCCGTTGGCGGTCCAGTGGATCGTACCGTCCTGGGAGAAGTGCTGAGCCCAGATGCCGTAGCCGTCCCGGCTGTCCAGCCAGGCGACCGTCCAGCCGTCATTCTCGACGGCCGCCATGGCCACGTACGACGTGCTGGCCGCGGTGGCGATGGAAAGATCGTCGGCCCAGGCCAGGTTGCCGTTGCCGTCGATCCGCTGGGCGTACTTGTGGCCGCCGCGCTCGAAGACGATGCAGGCCCCCAGCATGTAGCCCGGCGCCAGATCCCAGTTCTCGACGGAGGAGACACTGGCCGCTGCGATCACGCCGCCGCCCCAGGGACGGCTCCCGTCGGCCGCCATGACCAGGTTGGCCCGGAGATTGCCGTCGTGCCAGGCGACGATCACGTTGCCGTCGCCGGTTCCGGTGATCTTCGGGTACCGATTCCACCCGGAGGCGGACGAGACCAGCACGCCACCGTGGGTCCATTGCGGCACGCAAGCCGGATCGACTCGCTGGGCGTAGATGCGGTCGCTGGTCCAGCCCCGATTGTCCCGCCAGGCCATGATCGCACCAACGCCGGTGCCGTACAGCACGGGTTCGCGCTGGCCGTAGTCCGCATTGCAGACCATGGCCCCGCCCGGCGGACCGAGGGCCACGCCATCGATGTCGACGTGCTGGACCTTGATGTCGTAGCCCGATGAACTGGCCGACTGATTGCTGGCCCAGGCGATGTAGGCTCCGCCGTTGCTGTCGCCGTCGATGGTGATCTCGGCGCAGCCGCCATCAGTGGCGATGGGGATGCCGCCGGCGCCCCACTGCGGCACGCCGTCGAGATCGAGACGCTGGGCGTAGACGCGGTAGTCGTCGTCCACCCGCTCCAGCCAGGCGACGATGGTGCCGCCCCAGAGGGCGCTGGCGGCGGCAGGCCCGGTTTGACTCGCGGAACCGCCGGCGACGACCATGTCGGTGTTCGTATCGGGGGTCCACTGGGCGGCGGCCGGCACGGCCAGTGAGAGCACAGCCAGGGTCATCAGGTATCTGATCCTACTCATGGTCACTATTCCTCACGATTCAAGGTACAGGGCGATCACGGGGTCTAGTACCTGTCTGCGTCGAATCGAGAGGAATCCGGCCAGTGAATCCGCGGTGAAGGTTCGTTCTGGGGGCCGATGGAGACGAATCCGTTGTGACTGAAAGAATGCCTCCTCAACACCTCCGGGCTACACAAGTGTGGGCTTTTCGAGATGTCGGAATAAGGCAGGCAAATCCAATAGCAGAAGGGACGGGCACTCGACGCGCCTCTAAAAAGGGTTCGTGGCAAAGACCGAGAATTCTGGAATGAACCCGCGGTCATCGATTTCCAGCGCTCCTACGATGGCGTCGGCGATCTCGCTCGGACGCAGTTTCTTTTCCGACAGAACCTGTTCGCGCCCCACCTTGGAGAAGAACGGAGTCTGCACTTCACTGGGGTTGACCAGGGTCACCCGCACGTTGTGAGGCCGCAGCTCGGCGCGCCAGCACTCGGTCATGCCGCGCAGGGCGAACTTGGACCCGCTATAGGCCGTGCTGTTCTTTCCGCCACCAAGACCACTGGTCGACGAGATGTTGATCAGGTGGCCGCCGTCCTGGTCGATGAAATGCGGAGCCACCTCGCGGGCCATGAGCATCGCGCCGGTCACGTTGACGGCGAACAGCTTCTCGAACTCCGCCTTGTCCAGTTCGGTCAGGGGCGCGAAGTATCCGTATCCCGCATTGTTGACGAGGATGTCGATCCCGCCGAACGCCTCGAGGAACGAAGCCACGACCCGCTTCACGTCGTCCTCCCGGCTGACGTCCCCGGTGTCCCTTTCCAAAACTCGTCCGCCATGCCATTCAAGGATTTACGCAGTTAACCAAGCCTCTCAAGAATGCACGGAATATGAGAGTCCGAGAGAGGCTTGTGGCTAAATTCACCGATAGGTGAGCGACCTTGGTCGAAACAGAGACCAGGAACCGGGCCTCGCCACGCCAGCACCAGCGCCCTATCCCCCAAACCCTCCCCCACATACGAAAAGCCCGGCCGCTGGAGCCGGGAAGCGTAGTGCACTGCTATTGTTGTAGTAAGAAAAGCGTGGCTCCCCGGGTGGGACGCAAAGCGAACTCCAAACTATGAGTAATTGAGAGCCGCGATCAATGCGCCCCCACAATCGCCTACCCGTCCAGCCGCCTAACTGCTTATTCGACAGGCCGGACGAATAAACGGGAGGGACACGTTGCAAAAGCATCACGGGGAAGAGTGAGTTTATGACTGCTGCTGTAGCAAGGCCCGTAACTGCGCCGCCTGCTCCTGTTCGGGATCCAGAGCCAGCGATCGTTCGAGATACGGTCGTGCCTCGTCGGATCTACCCAGCTCGTACAACAGTATCCCGAGGTTGGACAGCATCTCTGGCCAGTCGGGATATCGTTGCAATGCTCCGCTGGCTACGCTCACGGCGGTCTGCATGTCGCCGGCCTGGAGCAAGCTGTAGGTCAGGTTGAGCCAGGTGTCGCGGGGCTCGGCGGCCCACCTCAGCGCCTCGTGATAGGCAGCCGCAGCTTGCGCCCACTGGCCTGCTGCCAGAGCGGTGTCGCCGCGATAGCGGAAGAACTGGCCCGCAAGGGGCCGCACCTGATCGCCATCGCTGGTCGCCCGGTAGACCCGCTGCAGGATGGGGCCTGCTTCTGTCCGCTCACCGGCACCATACAAGGCCAGTCCGTACCAGATGAGGTCATCCGGTCCAGCGGCAGGATCGGTGCCGAGCGGTCGACCGGCGCTGGCAGCCTCGGACCACTGCTCGGATTTCACCAGGGCCCGCACCAGAGGCACGCGATAGCCAACCTTGTAGGGGCGCAGCCTCACCGCCCGGACGTAGGCCCGGGCAGCCTCGTCGGCCTGGCCTTCGTACTCGAGCGACTGCCCGAGCAGGTACCAGGCGTTGTTGTTGCCGGGCGCTACCTCCAGGGCCCGGCGAAGCCAGCGGCGACCTTCTTCGCGCTCACCAAGCATGAGGTACCAGCGACCGACGTTGGTCTCGGTCAGACCATTTATGGTGGGCAGAACCTTGAAGCGTTCGAAGGAACGGTCGAACGAGGTGTTGAGGGCTATCCACGGTGCGGTATGGAACCACGAGAGTCCCACGGCAATCCAGAGCGCAGCCAGGGCGCTGACAGCAACAGATGGCGCAACCTGTCGCCGGTCAGGGCGATCAGCGAAGAACAAGCCCAGGCCTGCCGCCACGAACACCAGCCCACCTGTGGCCAGGAGGTCCCAGTTACGCGGGTAGCCCAGGTTCTGGTCTCCAACCAGCCAGCTCACCACGAGGTAAGCCAGACCGGCGGCGGCCAGGAACCACCAGCGGACATCTCGCCACCGGCGGCGGGTCGCCGCCACGACCAAGGCCGGCAGGAAGAGGAACAGGCCAAGCGGACCGATGAGCGCCTGGTTGGTGAGGAAGTCGCGCCAGTGGCGACCGCTCAACAAATATCCAGGTCCCTGTTCATCCTCGCTGGTGACAGCGAAGTGCGTGATCTCGTACAGGGTGCCCAGCAGATTGTAGCCCGGGTTCAGTACCGACATGACCCCGAGAGCAGCCACAACCATCAGAAGTATCAGCACTAACTCCAGGAGCGTGCGCTTGCGCGTGGCGGCCTTGGCCAGGCGGAAGCCGGCCAGAACCAGGAAGCTGGGCGCCATCACCGCTGCCGACAGATGAATACATACAGACAGCAAAAGAGCCGCCGCGGGTAATATCAGGCGACCACCGGTGCGCAGAGCCCGCAGGGACAGCCACAGGTAAAGCGTCAGCCCCAGGGTCGGGAAGGCATAGTGCTCGACGTAGCCGCAGAAGAGCAGCAGGTAACCCTGACCGATGAGAATCAAGAACAGGGGCCATCGCCAGCGGAGTGAAGGGCCGCTATCGGACCAGAAACGATGCGGCACCAGTTCGCCGGCCAGCAGCCAGGCTGCCGGGAGGAACACGGCGCCGGCCAGCACACTGCTCAGTGCCAGGGATTTCTTCACCACGACTTCGATGCCGGCGGCGTCGACTTCGGGCGGACCATCGTGCCCGAAGATCTTCTGACCCAGGGCATAAACCTTCAGCTGGAACCAGCCCGCCAGCGGCTCGCGCGGCAGGAACGCGCCCCCCTTTGGTACATCGAAGACGATGGTGCTGGCATCACCCAGGAGCAGATGCCGCACACGGACCAGCCACAGCAGCAGGCCGCCGCCCACGGCCAGGGTCAGAAGCCAGACGGCGCGTTGCCACGGAGGCCGCACTCTGGTGGGCGCGGGAACTGAGAAGGCGGGACCGAGGACCCGGTTTGCTACGGGTTGCGACCACAGGGCTTGTACCAGGCCGAGCAGTGCGAGCATCACCACCAACCAGCCGTTGGGCAGGAAGGCGTACATGTTCACACCCCACCAGCTGTCGCGCAGAGGACCGGTGGCCAGCAGATGGGCGGCCACGGTCAGCAGCGTCAGCACGAGGATGGTCGCGGACCAGGGGCGCATGGGGATCATGGTCGTTACCAGTTGGGAGCAGGCTCTCGGGATCGCTGTTCGGTCACCACACAATACCGTCACCAGGGCGGCCCTGTCTTCGTAAA
>CAZTWK010000046.1:0-26527 GCA_964617805.1 uncultured Fibrobacteraceae bacterium
TGGAAACACTTGAGATATGTAACACTATTCGTGACAAATGTCGAGTGATTCCTGAAATGCCAGGGATTTAGGTCAGAATGCGGCGGTCAGCAGAGGCGAGATCATGCCACCAAGCGTCCAAAGCATTGGATAGCTTTAGCTTCTGACTCACTAAGCATCGACAGCCGAGTTCTAGTTAGATCCAACCCGAGGAGCCGCGCTTTTCTAACTACAACAATAGCAGTGCACTACGCTTCCCGGCTCCAGCGGCCGGGCTTTTCGTATGTGGCGGAGGGTTTGGGGGATAGGGCGCTGGTGCTGGTGTGGCGAGGCAACCCTTCACACCACTTGCCCTGGGCCTTCTGACCGCGTATCTTTGCCCGCGCATGACGACTGTATTCTAGGCAACCGCACGTCCCGACCTTGATCGGGTTTGCGCTCTCCAGGGAGCGTCCTTCCGCGTGCCGTTGCTCATCCCCGTGACATGAAATCGATTCGAGAAACGTGCCGCGAGCATGGTGACTCTCCGTGTCTCCATGCCGGCCTACTTGTTCAACGGGAGAGAACCCACCATGAACCACGACAAGATGATGAACGCCATTCACGAGATCTTCGACCCCGCGCTGCCGCGCCTGGCCCCCGGCGATGACGCCGTCACCCGCCGCGCCCTGGACCTACTCTTCAACGGCGGCCTGGGGCGCCTGTCCAGCGACTTCCGCGTGCTGGACGTGGGCTGCGGCAACGGCTCCCAGACCCTGTGCCTGGCGCGGGAACTGGGTTGCCGGGTGACGGCGCTGGACAACCACCAGCCCTACCTGGACGAACTGCAACGACGCGCCCAGGTTGAGGAGCTGAGTCACCTGATTCAGCTCCTCTGCGCCGACATGAACACCTTGGGCGACGGCGAGGGTGAGTATGACCTGGTCTGGGCCGAGGGCTCGGCCTTCGTCATGGGCATTTCCCAGGCTTTGCAAGCTTGGCGGACGCAACTGGTCCCCGGTGGCGCCCTGGGCTTCACCGACCTGGTCTGGCTGCAGGACGAGGCACCCGCCGCGTGCCGCTACTTCTTCGCGGGCATCTGCCCGGACATGCCCCACGCCGACGAGGTGAAGCAGACCGTGGCCGACTGCGGGTACGAGCTGGTGGATACCTTCACCCTGCCCGGACACGCCTGGTGGGAGAACTTCTACGTGCACCTGAAGGAACGCCTGGTGGGGTTCCAGCCGGCCGAAGACTGCGAAGAGTCGCGCGCCATGCTGGAGATGTGCCACGGCGAGATCGAAAACTACCGCAAGCACTCGGAATGGTTCGGCTACGTCTTCTACCTGATGCGCAGGGCGGACTGATCGAGTCATCATCTCCAATAGAAGCGCCGGGACCTGCGGTGGTCCCGGCGCTTCCTTCAATCACTGGTGGCCGGAGGATTCTGAGTAGTACAGGCGTATTATTTGTTATCAAGGCATATTTCAGGCAACTAGGCGTTCCAGGTCCCGGATTCTCGATGCCTCGGATTTTGTGATACCGTTGATCAGAGTTCTAGTTGTATCCAACGCAGGGAGCCACTAATCATCTGCACGGAATTCTATCTCTATCAAGTCAGCCACTCACGCGTGGCGCGACGTTCCTATAACTGCTTGCGAAGGGTAAGACTTACATGCTCGAGAGCATGGTGCACCATCCGGCTGGGGACTTGAATCCGCCCGCCCTTTCCGGTACACTGATGAAGGAGTTCTTTCAGACCGGAGGCCGTCATGCGCGCCACCCCGATCCTCCTCCTGACGACCATTCTATGCCTCGTTGCGCCCGCCGCCGCCGAGATACCCCTGGGCGTGCCCTTCACCCTCGGCGTGGGCGAATCCGTCGAGGTGGGGGACGACGGGCTTGAAGTGGGCTTCCACTCCATCCTCGCCGACTCGCGCTGCCCGGCCGACGCCTACTGCATCTGGGAGGGCGACGCCGAGGCCGACCTCTGGTCCGACGATCCCGCCGGGGAGGTGCTGGGCTTCGTCCTGCACACCACGCTCCATCCCCAGCTGATCCACACCGGCAACTACCGCATCGAGCTGATCTGGGTGGCGCCCTATCCCATGAGTTCGGGGGTGCCCATCCCGCCGGAGACCTACGAGGTCGTCCTGGTCGTGCTGTCGACCTTGCCGATCGGGGACGACGCGCGGACCTGGGGCGCGGTCAAGACCATCTACCACTGATCGGGTCCAAATAGCTCCCACAACATTTAATTTGCGCTTTTCCCCCCGAAGACCTAGTCTATTCGCGCCGGACGTCGCGTCAGCGATAGTCGCTGATGTGCGCCGGTGACCCGGCTCGAATCACCGTCGGGTCTGTTTGAGGCACTTTGTATCACCGGATTTGGCCGGTGCCCCCGAGTGCCTGTGATTGCCGGAAAGCCGGCAGAGATGAGAATGGACGATGAAGAAGATCTACGTCGGAAACCTGCCCTTCACCGCGACTGAGGACGAAGTGCGCGACCTGTTCGGTCAGCACGGCGAGGTCCACTCGGTGGCCCTGATCACCGACCGCGACACCGGCCGCCCCCGTGGCTTCGGTTTCGTGGAGATGGACGAGGCTGGCGCCGAGAAGGCCATCAGCGCCCTCAACGGCACCCAGATGGGTGGTCGCGACCTGAACGTGAACGAGGCCCGCGAGCGGCCCCGTCGCGACAACCGCGGACAGGGTTGGTAATCCGACCCGGACCATAGTTTGACGATCGCGTCGAACGGGCCCCGCCTCCTCGGAGGCGGGGCCTTCTTTTATCTGTCTGTGGGCATGTTCAGATACGATCCGCGAGATCCCGCAGCCAGCCCCCCAGTTCCATCTGGATCAGGCCCAGCTTGGCCTCGGCGCCGGTGCGGATGATCAGCCAGCGCGTCGCGTCGACGGGGCTGATCACCAGAAAACCGCGCCCGGTCTTGAGGATGATCTCCTCGGGATCGGCCAGGGTGGCGCCGGTGGCCGCCTGGCGGCAGGTCTGGATCAGGGGCGGCAGGGAGGCGGCCAGCAAGCCCTCGTCGAGGCCCTCGCCCAGGCGCGCGGCCAGCACGTGGCCGTCGTCCATCATCACCAGGGCGCCCAGGATGTCGGCCGAGTCGGCGATGCCGTCCAGCAGGTCGTGCCGGGGGCCCGGGGGGGCGTCGTCGATCTCGTCCTCGACGAGCGCCGGCAGGGCCGGGGCCTCGGAGATGTTGGCGGCGACCGGCAGCACGAAGGCCAGGTCGTCGTGGGTCTCGACGGGTTCCGGGGGCGGCAGGGCCGGCGGCTCGGGCGGCGGCAGCGGTTGGGGATCCGAGATCGCGGCGGGGGCCGCCAGGTGGATCGCCGGCGGCGTCTTGAACGCCGGCCGGGATTCGGGCGTAGGCAGCGAGGCGACGTTGCCGGGCAGCCTGGCGCGGTCGAAGGGCATGAAGTAGACGGCGTTGCGGCTGGGATCCTTGATGTGGACGTCGGTGACCGCGCGCCGGTCCTCGAGGAAGGCCGACATCAGGGCATTGCTCGCCAGGGTGTTCACCACGCGCGGGATGCCCGAACTCAGGTCGTAGATCCGCTTCAGGGCGCCGCGGTGGAACAGCGGCCGGTCGTTGCCCACCACGGCGAGGCGGTGTCCGATGTAGTCGGTGACCTCCTGCTCCGACAGCGGGAAGACGCGCACGTGGCGGTCGGGGACGGGGTGCCGCCGGGTGCCGGCGCGCTGGAGTCGCGCCTCGAGGTCGGGTCGGCCGGCCAGCACGAGCTGCACGACCCGTCCGCCCGTCTCGGCCAGCTGCGGCAGGGCCGCGACGTCGCGCAGCGTGTCGTCCGACAGGTTGTGGGCCTCGTCGATGACGACGACCACCTTGGCGCGCCGGTCGGTCCGTCCCGCGTAGGTGCGGAACACGTCCAGCAGGCCGGTGGTGCCGAGATCGGAGGGGATCGCCACGCCCAGCTCGCGCAGCACGAGCTTGAGCAGGCCGGCGGTGCGGACCAGGGTGTTGCTCACCAGGGCCACCTCGCAGGTGGCGGCGAGGTCGTCGTAGACCGATTGCAGGAGCAGGGTTTTGCCGGTGCCGATGGCGCCGGTGACCAGGATGACCGCGTCATCCTCGTTCAGGCCCGCGGCGAGGCTGTCCATGGCGGTCACGAAGGAGGGCGAGCGGTACAGGAAACGGAGCTGTGGCGTGAGGACGAAGGGCGTCGCGTCGAATCGAAAATGCTGATTGTACATGGACGGAACCATTCCATCGCTCGATTCGACATGGGCTGCCAAGGTCTCGAGATGTCACCGGTGCGATCGATGGCGCGCATTATATCACATTAAGACCCGATATTTGAACTCTCTGCATCGCTCAGATAATCAAAATAAATAGCCTGGAGGGGTTTACGTGGGATCATCCGCTAGGATATCATATGTGATCCTGGATCGCGCCGACTATGACAATCAGACGGGAGGCCTACATGTCGCGGACCGATCAACTCAATCACATCCTGAGGACGCTGCAGAGCGGGTCCCCGGATGTCGAGGCCAGCGCCCTCATATCCGAGGACGGCCTCGCCATCGCCAGCGCGCTGCCCCAGCACGTGGACGAGGCCCGCGTGGCCGGAATGAGCGCCACCCTGATCTCCCTGGGCATGCGTGCCGCCATGGAACTGGAGCGGGGCGACGTGCAGGAGGTCCTGGTGCGCGGCACCGAGGGCTTCACCGTCATCGTGGCCTCGGGCTCGGGCACCGTCCTGATGGTGATGGCCAGCAAGGCCGCCAAGCTGGGACTCATCTTCCTGGACATGCGGCGCGCGGCCCAGAGAATCCGTGAGATCCTCTAGCCAGCCGCCGACGTTCGCAACCGGGAGGTCGTCTTGGCAGTAACCGTTCTATACGATCACGACGGGCACAAGAACGTGCTCATCGACGAAGGGGATCACGGCCTGTCCGTGCAGGCCAACCAGCACCTGATCATCCACAACGAGCGCGGCATGCTCCTGGACCCGGGCGGGCACAAGGTGTACGCGGCCGTGCTCTCGGAGACCTTCGCCATCCTGGGCCACTCGCGCCTGGACTACATCTTCCTGTCCCACCAGGATCCGGACATCGTGGCCGCCGTCAACGGCTGGCTCATGACCACCGACGCCGTGGCCTACGTGTCGGGCCTGTGGCAGCGCTTCGTGCCCCACTTCGGTCTCGACCGACTGGTGGAGGATCGCCTCAAGACGATCCCCGACGAGGGCATGACCGTCACCCTGGGGGGGGACCTGGAGCTGATGTTCCTGCCCGCGCACTTCCTGCACTCGGCGGGCAACTTCCAGGTCTACGACCCGGCGTCGCGGATCCTCTACACGGGCGACCTGGGCGCTTCGCTGGGCATGGAGTACCAGGAGGTGTCGGATTTCGACGCCCACCTGGCCCACATGGAAGGCTTCCACCAGCGCTACATGTGCGGTAACGCGGCCATGCGCCTGTGGGCCGACATGGTGCGGGACCTGGACATCGAGATGATCGCCCCCCAGCACGGCGCGTTCTTCAAGGGCGCCGACATGGTGCGGCGCTTCATCGACTGGGCCGGCAACCTGCGGTGCGGCGTCGACCTCATGGGCGACGCCTTCCGGCTGCCGCGCTAGACAGCCGGCCGGGCGAGACCCGGCGGCGGGACCTGGAGACGCGTCCATGAGCACACGCGCGGCGGCGAAGCGGAAGATGCCGGGGGAGACCGTCCCCGCGCTGGTCCCCTTCGCCCTGATCCTGCTCGGGCTGGCCTGCGCGCTGTGGGCCGCCCAGCTCTTCGTCACGACGCGCGCGGCCACGGCCGAGACGCCGCCGCCCGCCGAGCCGGCCGTCGTGGCCTCCGTGATCCCGGCGCCGGCGCCGGTCGACTGCGTCCCGCTCTTCGACGTGTACTTCGCGCACGGGTCCGACGCGGTGGACGCCGGCGCCCTGGGCGAGTACCTGCCGGCCCTCGTCCGCTGGCTCGGGGCGCATCCGGAGGCCCGGCTCGTGGCCAGCGGCCACGCCGACGCCAGCGGCGACGAGTACTACAACGTGGTGATCAGCCACCGCCGGGCCGAGCGCGTGCGCGCGGTGCTGGCCGAGGCCGGCGTGGACCCCGGACGGGTGCGGGTGCGGGCCCACGGGGAATACGGATCCGGTGCGGTCGACGCCGCCGGCGACGAGGCACTGCGCCGTTGCGTGACCCTGAACGTGCCGGGCTACCCGGACTGTCGAGCGAAGGAAGAACGATGATGTTGACGGCAACCGCCCTGGCCGTGCTGGCCTTCGGGATCGCGCTGCTGGCGGGCTACCTCCTGGGCGCCCGGCGGGGCCGCGACGTGCGCTTCGCCCAGAAGGAGCGGATCGCCAAGCTCGCGGCGCGCATCTTCAAGACCGAGGAGATGGAGCAGACCGCCCAGCGGGCCCAGTGGCAGACCGAGATCAAGGAGATGCTCGAGCCCCTGAACAGCGAGGTGCGCCTGAAGCGCTCCCTGACGGGCCTCGACGTCGGCTCCGGCACCCGCACCGAACTGCCCCGGCTGCTCGACACCATCGCCGTCCAGGGCGGTTTCGACTCCTGCCAGCTCACCGACGAGGCCGGGCTACCGGTGGCGGCGTCAAGCGGCACCGTCGACGCCGAGTTCGCGGCGGGGCTCGCGGCCCTGGTGCCCCAGCTCATCGACCGCATCGCCGACACGGGGGAGTCCGCCCCCATCTCCCTGAGCATCCACGACCAGAGCGACCGCTACCTGCTCTACCGCACCCTGCAGGTGCGCGGCGAGCGCTACCTGCTGACGGCCCTGAGCCGCGGCCAGCCCATCTCCCACAACGCGCTGGACACGGTGCTGATGCACATCGAGGTCCTGCTGATCAACGAGGCCTGGAACGAGTGAGGTCGCGGGCGTGCGAAACGGAGATGGTTGACTGGTCAACCATCTCCGTTTTCCGGCTCGCCCTCGAGGCGCCGGCGGGCGTCGCGCTGCATCTCCAGGAGGGTCTCGGGCCGGTCCACGCCCAGGCGCTTCGACTCCTGTTCCACCAGTTCCTGCTGGGTCAGAGGTTTCTCGGTCGGCGTCCACTCGCCCCGCACCAGGGCCTTGAGCCGGTCGCGGTCGAAGCGCCACTGGCCGCCGATCCGGGTGCCCGGCAACTCGCCGCGCTTGGCCATGCGGGTCAGCGTGCGTTCAGAGACCTGGAGCAGCTCGGCCGCCTGCTGGAGGGTGAGGATCTCGGGGAATTCGCTCATGACAGGCTCCTTCGAGGGGGTCCGTATCACGAGCACAGCATAGCAGCTATGGGATGTAGTGCCAAGTAATGTCCATTATTGTCGTATATTGACTATTTCAACGCTTCCGTCTTGGCCGCCCAGAAGTCCCGGTCGAAGCGGAAGCAGGCCTGCACCTCGTCCGGCAGGGTGGAACGCCCCTCGGTGATCAGGGAGGTGACGTTCTTGGCCACGCCCGGCCCCATCATGAAGCCCTGGCCGCACATGCCCACCGCCAGCAGCAGGCCGTCGACGCCGGCGACGCGGTCGATGATGGGCACGCCGTCGGGGGTCATGGGGTAGCAGCCGCGCCACACGCGGCGGATCAGCAGGTTCTTCAGGCGCGGGATCAGCGAGATCATGCGGTTGGCCAGGATGGGCAGGAATTCCGACAGCGATTCGCGGTTGGTGCCCGGGAAGAGCTGCTTGGGCGTGTAGCAGAAGATGATCTGCCCCTCGTGGTTCTGTCCGAAGTAGAAGTTGGCCGTCTTGCCCTCGGGGCCGGGGCGCAGGTCCACCACCAGGGGCTCGAGGAAGGGCTCGACCGGCGCGCTGATGCCCGCCTCGTGCACGTCCGGCTCGACGGGGATCGCGAAGCCGAGCAGTTCGCCGTGCTCGGCCGCGTCGGCGCCGGTGGCCAGCAGGGTCTCGCCGGCCTGGTAGCGTCCCTTGTCGGTCTCCACGCCGATCACGCGGTCGCCGTCGCGCAGGTAGCCGACGACGCGCTCGTTGAAGCGGTACTCGGCGCCGTGGCGCTGGGCCTCGCGTTGGAAGGCCACCGGCGCCAGCAGGGGAGAGACCTGCCCGTCGAGGGGGCTGTAGGTGCCGCCGCGCAGATTTTCGCGCACGATGCCGGGGCAGAGCTCGGCCACGCGGTCGGCGTCCACCCAGTCGATCTCCAGCCCGAATTCCTTCTGGATGGGCAGGATGCCCTGGAGCACGCCCTCGATCTGTTCGTCGAAGACGGGGAAGCAGTAGCCGCCCGGCTTCCAGCCCACGCTGAAGCCGTAGTCCTCCTCCCAGGACGTGAAGATCTTCAGGCTCTCGCCGCAGGTCAGGATCTTGCCGGGATCGGAGTGGGTGGCGCGTACGCCGCCGATGGCGGCCTTGTTGTCGCCCTGGCCCGCGGCCGGGCGGCGGTCCAGCGCCAGCACCTTGAGGCCCGCCTGGGCCAGGAAGCACGCGCTGGGATTGCCGACGCTGCCCGCACCGACCACGATCACGTCGTAGGTCCCGTTGGCGCCCACCTCAGTCCCCCTCCTCATCGGCCTTGTGCACGAAGTCGCCCAGGTGCACCTCGGCCACCAGGGGCCGTATGGTGGGACGCGAAACCTCGTCGGGATCGACGCCCTCTTCGCGGTAGAGGCGCAGCACCAGTTCGGTGCAGGTCTTGCCGCCGCAGCCGCCCATGCCCGAGCGCACCACGGCCTTGAGCTGGTTCATGTCGCGCACGCCGCTGCGGATGGCATCGACGATCTCGCTCCGGCGGACCCGCTCGCAGCGGCAGACCATGGGGTCCTCGTTTCCGGCGTGGAAGTCCACGGGCTCGCCCTGCAGGGGCTCGCGGATGCGGAAGCCCGCCACGCGCAGCTTGTCCGCGTCGGGGACTTCGAGCAGCAGCAGCTTGCGCCGGTCCTGGTCCTCGCGCTTGCGTACGGCGATCACCTTGCCCGTGCCCACCTCGTGCCCCTCCATGTCGACGGTGACGACCGTCTCGTCGAAGGGCACGCTCTCGTCGGCGAACTCGAAGGGCAGCGTGAGCAGGGCCGTCCCGCCGCCGGGGTCGTAGTCGTTGTGGACCAGGCTGATGGCCAGTCCCGGACAGGCGATCACGCACTGCCCGCAGCCCTCGCAGAGGCCCGAGAACTCGGGCAGGGCCAGGATGGAGCCCGGCATGGAGATCAGGTCGTGGGGACAGGCCTCGATGCAGGGGTTGCAGGGGATCTCCTGCACGCAGCGCAGCAGGGGATAGACCGGCTGGTCCAGCGCGGGCGGCTCGAAGTCGCCGGGCTCGCCGCCGTGGTGCTTGAGCACCTCGCCGAAGCTCTCCCAGTCGCTGGGGATGGGCACGTCGATGCCCAGTTCGCGGGCCAGCCGGCGGCCGGTGATCTTGCCCGAGAAGATGGCCGCCGAGGCCTCGGCGATCTCGTTGGTGTCGCCGGCGGCCATGACGGTCATGCCGTACTCGCGGGCCTTGACCAGCAGCTCGTCCACCGGCGAGAGCCCCACCGCCACCAGCACCGTGTCCACCTCGAAGGCGCGCTCGGTGCCGGCGATGGGCCGGAAGCGCTCGTCGATGGCGGCGGTGATCACGCGTTCCACCTTCTCGTCGCCCTCGGCCCGCACCACCGTGTGCCGCGTCCAGACGGGCACGCCCAGGCGCCTGATCTTGTCCTCGTGCACCTTGTAGCCGCCGCAGCGGGGCAGCGCTTCGACCAGGCCGACCACGTCGATGCCCGCCTGCAGGGCGTGGTAGGCCCCGATCAGGCCCACGTTGCCGCCGCCGATTATAAAAAGTCGCTCGGCGCACTTCACCAGGTCCCGGTTCACCAGGGTCTGGAAGGCGCCGGCGCCGTAGACGCCGGTCAGGTCACAGCCGGGGAAGGTGAGGCCCTTCTCGCGGGCGCCGCAGGTGATCAGCGTGGCCTCGGGGGTCACCAGCCGGTAGCCGTCGGGGCCGGCCACGCCGAACTTCCCGTCGCAGAAGACGCCAACCACGGTGGCGTTCAGCCACACGTCGACGGTCGGCAGGTTGGTGACCTCGTCGGCCAGGCGGGTGCCGATGTCCACGCCGCGCATGCCGGCGTAGCAGTCGGCCACCGAGCCGAAGAAGTTGTGGGTCTGCAGGCTGAGCTTGCCGCCCAGCTCCTGCTTGTCGTCGACGATCAGCACCTCGACACCCAGGCGGCCGAGTTCGTTGGCGGCGCACACGCCGGCGGGCCCGCCGCCGATGATCAGCACCTGGACGGCCCGGTCGGGCACGTCGGGGCTGACGGCCTCGGCCGCTACCTCGCCCAGGCGCGGGTGGTCCTCGCAGCTCTGCACCGACATGCCGGGGGCCACCGGCACCATGCAGGATTTCACGGGCCGCCCGTCGGCCACCACGGTGCACTGGCTGCACTGGCCGTTGACGCAGAAGATGCCCTGGGCGCCGTCGTCCTTGTGATGGTGCCCGAAGACCGAGATGCCCGCGGCGTAGAGCGCCGAGGAGATGACCTCGCCCTCGCGCGCCTTCAGGGCGCGGCCGTTGAAGGTGAAGTCCACGCGCGCCTCGTCCAGGGGCGGCAGGATGGGATGGGTCTCGATGCGGCGGTCGCTCACGATCCCACCTCCGCGTGCTCGGCATAGGAGACCACGGGTTCGGCGTAGCGGCCTTCCACCCAGGCGCCCTGCCGGGTGAGCATCCTGAGCTGGGCCAGCGCGTGGGGCGTTGCGTGCGACGCCGCGGCGCCGGCGGCCTTCAGGCGCGCCACCAGCTCGCGGTGCTCCGCCTGGGTGATGCGGAAACGGAAGGGCGCGTCCGCGTCGGCCGTCGTGCCGGCCAGCGCGTCGAGGGTGACGGCGGGGCCGTCGAGATCGGCGGCGGCGGCCGGCTCGCAGACGATCACGCGGTCGGCGCCCGCGGTCTCGCGGGGCGTGACGGCCAGGCGGACCTTCATGCCCAGCGCGCGCAGCCGGGCGCCGGCTGCGGCCAGCGCCTCGCGCAACCGCCAGCCCGCCACCAGGTCGGCCAGCAGCAGGTCCAGCTCGGGCAGGTCGCCCAGGTACAGCACGTCCGCCGCGGCCGGATCCGTGTCGAAGAGTCCGGCGATCTCCGCGGACAGGCGCGGCGTCAGCTCCGGCCGGGCCTCGAGCCAGGCCGTCGCGGCCAGGGCGCGGTCCAGGCCTCGTTCGGCCGTCAGTTCCGCCGGGCAGGGCTCGGCGAGCGGGTTGGGGGAGAGGTCCGCGCGGTAGGCGGCGGCCGCTTCGTCCGGACCGCCGGCGCCGGGCCGCGGCCGCACGTAGCGCACGCGCTCGGCGCCCAGGCCCGCGAGGTCGGCGAGCCGGCGCGCGGTGGCGGCCAGGCGCTCGCCCAGGTGGCCGCCCGCGCCGTAGGGACAGGTGTCTCGGTCGCGGCACATGAGCTCCACGCCGTCGGCGCCGCGGGCCAGGCAGCCCAGCATGTCGTCCACGCCCACGCGGCCCACGCAGGTGACCGGGATCAGGCCCTCGGTTCCGGGCAGCTCGGAACGGGCGCAGGCGTAGGTGACCGTGCGGCCGCGCAGGTCGGGCGCGCCGATCAGCGCCTCGTCCGGATGTCCCTGCTGCGTGATGGCGCCGGTGGGGCAGGCGCCGGCGCAGATGCCGCAGCCGGTGCAGGTGTGGGGCGAGATGTCGGCCAGGAAACCGCCGCCGCGGGTGGCGTAGACGCGCGGGATGTCGAAGGGGCAGGCCTCCTCGCAGGCGCCGCAGCCTCGGCAGCGCTCGTCCCCCACCTCGCAGACGGGCACCGGGAAGTCGCGCCGCCAGATGTTCAGGCGGCCGTCGGTGCGGGTGAACTCGATCTCGCCGGTGGGACAGACCTCCGCGCAGGCCAGGCAGCCCACGCAGTCCTCGGCCGTCTTGTCGGGACGCGGTCCGACCGTCTTGCCGGTGCCGCGGCCCAGGGGCGCCAGGGCCCGCGTGCTCAGGTCCTCGCAGACGCGCACGCAGAGGCCGCACTGGATGCACTTGTCGGCGTCGGGCCGGGGCGGGTAGGGGGTGCCGTCGACGCCCTCGCGTCGGGCCACGGCCTCGATCTCCCCGCTGTCGGGACAGCGCGCCAGATAGAGCTCGAGCAGGCCGCGGCGCGTCTCGCGCACCTTCGGCGAAGTGGTGGAGACCTCCAGCCCCTCCTCGACGGGATAGAGGCAGGAGGTGACCAGGCCGGACCAGCCGCCCCAGTCCGCGTGGGTGATCTCCACCACGCAGAGCCGGCAGGCGCCACTGGGCTCCAGCGAGGGATGGTCGCAGAGGGTCGGCACGTCGACGCCCAGCCCGCGGGCGGCCGCCAGCACCATGGTGCCCGGCGCGACGTCCGTCGGCTGCCCGTCGATGGTGATGCGGATCGTGTCGCTCAAGGCCTACCTCGCGATGATGGCGTCCTCGGGGCACGAGGCCTGGCAGAGGCCGCAGCTCGTGCACCTGTCGACGTCGATGGCGTGCCGCCCCTTCTTTTCGCCGGTGACCGCGTCGGCGGGGCAGACCTTGGCGCAGGCGGCGCAGCCGTTGCAGGCGTCGGTGATCTCGAAGACGATCAGCTCGCGGCACACGCCCGCCGGACAGCTCCTGTCGGCGATGTGCGCCTCGTATTCCGCGCGGAAGTGCGCCAGGGTCGAGCGCACCGGGTTGGCCGCGCTCTTGCCCAGCCCGCAGAGGGACCCGTCGTCGAGCACGCCGAAGAGGGCCTCCAGCGCCGCGATGTCCCCGGCCTCGCCGCGTCCGCCGCAGATGCGCTCCAGGATGTCCAGCATCTGCTCCAGCCCCAGCCGGCAGGCGGCGCACTTGCCGCAGGACTCCTCGGCCAAAAACCTAGTGAAGTAGCGGGCCACGTCGACCATGCACGTGCGCTCGTCCATGACGATCATGCCGCCCGAGCCCATCATGGACCCGGCCGCGGTCAGGGCGTCGAAGTCCACGGGGATGTCCAGCATGGACGCGGGCACGCAGCCGCCGCTGGGCCCGCCGGTCTGCACGGCCTTGAACGCGCGCCCGTCGCGGATGCCGCCGCCGATGTCGTAGACGATCTCGCGCAGGCTCATGCCCATGGGCACCTCGACCAGGCCCGTGTTGACGACCTTGCCCACCAGCGAGAAGATCTTGGTGCCTTTCGACTTGTCCGTGCCCACGGCGGCGAAGGACTCGCTGCCCTCGCCGATGATCAACGGCACGTTGGCCCAGGTCTCCACGTTGTTCAGGACGGTCGGGCTCTCCCAGAGGCCGCTGGTGGCGGTGTGGACGTACTTGGCGCGTGGTTCGCCGATCTCGCCCTCGATGGACTTCATCAGGGCCGTCGACTCGCCGCAGACGAAGGACCCGCCGCCGCGGCTGATGCGGATGTCGTAGCCGAAGCCCGAGCCGAGGATGTTCTCGCCCAGCAGGCCCGCCCGCCGCGCCTGGTCCAGGGCCACGTTCAGGTGCTCGACCGCCACCGGATATTCCGCCCGCACGTAGACGTAGCCGACCGCCTGCGAGGTGCCGCCCGCGATCGCATACGCACCGATGATCATGCCCTCGATCACCGAGTGGGGGTTGCCCTCGAGCAGGGAGCAGTCCATGAAGGCGCCGGGATCGCCCTCGTCGGCGTTGCACAGCACGTACTTGCGCTCGGCCGGCACCTTGCGGGCCAAGGCCCACTTGCGCGCGGCGTGGAAACCGCCGCCGCCGCGTCCGCGCAGGCCTGCCCGCTTCACCTCGTCGATGACGTCATCCGGGCTCATCCCGTCGAGCACCCTGGCCAGGGCCGCGTAGCCGCCCGCGGCCACGTAGTCGCCGATGTCGAGGGGATCGATCAGGGCGTTCTGCTTCATCAGCGACCGGGTCTGACCGGCGTAGAAGGGCACGTCCTGTTCGTGGACGACGGGTTCGCCGCCGGCGGGATCCACGTAGAGCAGCCGCTCGACGACCTCGCCGCGGCCGAGGGTCGCCTCGACGATCTCGGCCGCGTCGGCGGGCTTGACCTTCTGGTAGAAGATGCCCGCCGGCCGCACGATGCAGATCAGCCCGCGCTCGCAGAAGCCGTGGCAGCCGTTGCGCTGGATGCGCACCTCGTCCGCGCGTCCCTGTGCGGCCAGCGCCGACTCGAAGGCCGCGGCCAGCTCGTCGGCGCCGAGGGCCCGGCAGCCGCTGCCCGCGCAGATGGAGATGGTGGCCGCGTCCGTGTCGACGCCCGCCCGCAGCTCCTCGCGCCAGGCCGCCAGCTCGGCGGGCGATCCGACGCGCGGCACCGCGCGTTCGACCGCCGGCGCCGGCGCGGCCGTCGCCGCCTGCTCGCCGGCGCAGCAGGCCTCGACCGTGCGACTCAGCTTGCGGGGCTTCATCTCGCCGTGGCAGACGCCGTCCATGACCACCACCGGCCCCAGGGCGCAGGCCCCCACGCAGTGGACCGTGTCGAGGGTGACCTCGAGGTCGTCGGTGGTGCCGCCGGGGGCCACCTGCAGCTCGTCCGAGAGCTGGTCGACCAGGCGCTCGGCGCCGCGCACGTGGCAGGCGGTGCCCATGCAGACGTCGATGCTGTGCTTGCCGCGCGGAGAGGTGGAGAAGGCCTTGTAGAAGGAGACCGCCGAGTGGACGCGGGCGCGGGGCACGTCCAGGGCCTCGGCCACCTGTTCGAGGGCCGCGTCCGGCACGTGCCGCAGCTCGGCCTGGAGGTCCTGCAGGACCATGATCAGGCTGGCCGGCTCGGCCGGGTAGCGGCCGAGAATCTCTTCCACGACTTTCGGTTGCGGAGCCATAGCGTCTCCTGCCCTGGCGACCGTGTGCGGGGTGGTTCCTGAACGTTGTCAAGCACGGCGGCGGGGCGCAAATGGAAAGTTCCGCGCCGTGGGCGGGACTGATTGTGATACCATTTTCATGTCACCGACTTGCACCAGGGGGTACCCATGTCCACGCCTATCCGCCGTCTCCCGACGATCCTGCTCGTGCTGCTGGCGGCCGCCGCATCGGCCCCGGCCGCCTGCGTCGATATCGATGTGCAGCCGCTGCTGCCGGTGCCGGCGCCCTGCGCCGATTTCACCCTCGACGGGATCACCATCGTCGTCTACACCGAGGCCGACCTCATCGACGTGATCGGCGAACCGCCCGCGTCGACCTACTGGCAACACGGCTGCGTGGCCGCAGGCTTCCAGAACTACCTGGTAGACGTGGGGGCGCCCACCCAGGAGGGCTTCGCGTCCGTCTTCAAGTACGGCGACGGCACCCAGGCCCAGGCCATGTTCGACGACCCGACCCACGGCGCGATCGGCCTCGAGTTCGCCACCTGGCCCGGCACCGGGCCCCACCGCTACTTCATCTGGCAGGACGGGGGCCTGATCTACTTCCGCGAGCGCTGCTTCTACTGCATCGTGGGCTCGCCCATGGCCGACGACGACCTCACGCCCCTGTGGTGCCTGGCCCAGGCGGTGCTGGCGAACATCGGCGAGGTGGTCGAGACCGAGGCCCTGTCCTGGAGCGCCCTGAAACGGATGTGGTAGACACGACGTGGGACCGTCGCAGGGTCGAAAACGGAGGTAGTTGACATGTCAATCATTGACCAGTCAACTATCTCCGTTTTGCGAATCCCGAGAGACCTGTCACCGATTCCGATCCCGCGCGTAGTAGGTTACGACCGCATCACCCGGCAGAGGAGCGAACCGCTTGGACGTGCGCAAAGCCATCAGGGACCGTCGCCACGCCGGCCTGCTCGCAAGAGCGGGTCGTGGCGACACGAAGGCCTTCGGGTCCCTCTACCGCGAGCTGCACGGCCCGGTGTTCGCCTACCTCGACCGGCGGCTGCCCGACGTCCACGATACCGAGGATCTGGTCGCGACGGTCTTCCACAAGCTGCTGAGGAACCTGGCGAACCACGATCCGCGCAAGGGCAGCGTGACGGCCTGGCTGATGACCGTGGCCCGTCACGCCCTGATCGACCACCTGCGACGCGGTCGCGACACGGTGGACGTGGACGCCCTGGCCGAAACCCTGGCCGGCCCGGCCCGCGATCCCCTGGCGGGGATGATCCGCACCGAAGAGGCGGAGCGGGTGCGCGCCGCGTCGGGACTGCTGCCGGCGGATACGCGCGAACTGATCGCGCTACGCTATGGCGAGGGCCTGCGCATCCGCGAGATCGCCGCCATGACGGACCTCTCCGAGGACGCCGTCAAGCAGCGGCTCTCGCGGGCCGTGCGCGAGCTGCGCCGGCGGGTGGGCGGGCTACCCGAGAGAGGAGGCGAGGTTGACTATGCGACCCGATAGACTCGAACGGATCCTGCGGACCCTCTGCGCGCGCCCGGTGCGCGACGCCGGCCGCGGGCGCGACGAGCTGGAGGCGGAGCTTCTCGCCCGACACGAACGCACGACGTCCCGCGAGAGGGGTTTGAAGATGATGTTCCTGAAGAGGCCCGTGTACGCGGTCCTGATCATCGCGGTGCTGGGCGTGGGCGCCTGCACCGTACCGACCGAGACCGAGGTGGAGATGGGGCAGCGCCTGACCTACACGCTGCCCGACGGCGGCGACCTGGACGAGCTGCGGCAGGTGGCGTCCTTCGTGGAGTCCCAGCCGGGCGTCGAGGACGTGTCGGTGGCCGTCGAGGAGGTCGACGGCGGTCCGACGATCCTCGACCTGGTGGTCTGGGGCCGCGGCCTGGACGGCGGCCGGCTCGCCGGACGCATCGCCGAGGCCTTCCCCGGCCTCGCCGACGCGCCGCCGGCGCTCGAGGACCTCTCCACCGAGGTCCGCACCAGCCTGGCGGAGAAGCTGGGGCACAGCGTCTTCAACTTCGAGATCGTCGCCGAGGGCACCGACGACGAGATCCGCCAGCAGATCCTGCAGCAGATCTTCGAGAGCGGCTTCGGGGGCGAGGCGGACGTGAACGTCTTCACCGAGGACGGCGTCACCACCATCGACCTGGAGATGATCCAGGAGGGCGACGGCCTCGAGACCGAGGACGAGATGGTGATCGAGGTGATCCGCGAGGACGAGTGACGGAGCACGCACCGGCAGAGGAGAGGGCGCCCCGCGGGGGGCGCCCTTTTCGTCGTCCGCGGCCGGCTACTTGATCAGCGCCAGCTTGCGGAACTGCGTGCCGTGGTCGGTCCGCAGCGCGCAGAGGTAGACGCCGGCGGCGACCGCGCGTCCGGCCGCGTCGTCACCCGCCCACTTCACCGTGCGCACGCCCGCCTCGAGGCGGCCGCGCACCAGGGTGCGCACGTGCTGTCCGCGCAGGTCGTAGATCTCCAGGCTGACCCGGCCCGCCGCGGCGGGCACCTCGTAGATGATGGTCGTGGCCGGATTGAAGGGATTGGGGTGGTTGCTCAGGCGCAGGCCGACCGTGTCGCCCAGGCCGGGCACGGCGGTGGTGAAGGGCTCGCCCGCGCGGAAGCGGTCGATGCCGAGGGTGGTGCCAAGCAGGTCCTCGAGCTGGCTGCCCGGGCAGCCCTCGAACTCGATCTCGTAGGTGATGTCGAAGAAGCTGTCCACGGCGAAGTCGCCGCTGGGCAGCTCGGTCAGGGTGCACTGGCCGGGGCTGGGCAGCCCGGCGGCGTCGCCGGCGACGACGCGCAGGGTGCAGAAGTCGGGATCGCCGAAGAGCTCCCCCTGCAACATGAACAGGGTCTGGTCGAACTGCTGCACCGGGTCGCCGTGCGTGCGCGGGGCGGTATGCATCTCGACGGACACCGGGAAGGCGATCGCGCGGCTGAAGCCCAGCAGGTCGCCGGTGCCCGTCATCTCCCAGTAGAGGAAGGCGTCGAAGGCGAAAGCCTCGCCGCCGAGCGAGCCGCCGCTCCAGGGGACGATGTTGCTGAAGCTGTTGAGCATGGCGTCGATCTCGATGGTCGTGCCCGGGGGCAGGCCGTCGATGATGCGCATCTGGCCCTCGAAGCCGTCGTCGCAGAGGGGAGGCAGGTCGATGGTGCCGAGGCCGTTGTCGGGCAGGACGCAGGAGTGGTCGACCGGCGGGAAGTAGGGTTCGCCCGCCTGGAAGCGCTGCGTGTCCTGGGTGGTGCCGGCCAGGTCCTCGAGCTGTCCGCCCGGACAGCCCATGAATTCGATCTGGTAGGTGATGTCGAAGAAGCTGTCCACGGCGAAGTCGCCGCAGGGCAGTTGCGTCAGGGTGCAGTGGCCGGGGCTGGGCAGGCCGTTGGTGTTGCCCGCTGTCACGCGCAGGACGCAGAAGTCCGGGTCGCCGAAGAGCTCACCATGAAGGTACCAGAGCACCTGGTCGAAGTCCTGGACGGTATCGCCCGGGTTGCGCGGGCCGGAGTGGATCTCGCCCTCGACGGGGATCGCCAGGGTGCGGTTGAAGCCGGTGAATTCGCCGGTGCCGGTCACGGTCCAGTGGAGGGAGGCCTCGAAGTGGTGCTCCATGCCGCCCAGCGTGCCACCCGGCGCCTCGAAGACCTGCGCGAAGTCGGTGAGCACCGCGTCGATGTCGAGGGTCGAGCCCGGGGGCAGGCCGTCGATGATGTACATCGGGCCCTCAAAGCCGTCCGGGCAGTCGGGCGGCAGGGTGATGGTGCCGGTGCCGTCATCGGGCAGCAGGCAGGAATGATCCGACGGCGGGCAGTAGTTCTCGCCGGCCCGGAAAATCTTCGTGTCGGTGGTGGAGCCCGACAGGCCGTCAAGGACGCCGCCCGGGCAGCCCTGGAAGTCGATCCGGTAGGTGATGTCGAAGAAGCTGTCCACGTTGAAGTTCCCGTCGGGCAGCCGGGTCAGCTTGCAGTTGCCGGGCGACGGCAGCCCGTTGCCGTTGCCGGCGACCACGATCAGCTCGCAGAAGTCGGGGTCGCCGAAGAGCTGGCCCTGCAGGTTGAACACGAGCTGGCCGAACTCCTGGACGTCGTCGCCGGGATTGCGCGGCCCGGTGTGCAGGCTGCCGGCGACGGGGATCGCCAGGGTCCGGTGGAAGCCCGCGAAATCTCCCGTTCCGTTGAGGTCCCAGTGCAAGGTCCCCTCGAAGGTGTGGACCTCGCCGCCGAGGTCGCCGCCGGGGTAGGAGAAGCGGTTGTAGAAGTCGGTCAGCTGGGCGTCCATCTCCAGGGTGCTGCCCGCGGGCAGGCCGTCGATGATCAGCATCTGTCCGGCGTAACCGCCGGCACAGGAGGGGGGCAGCTGTACCGTGCCGGTCCCGTCGTCGGGACATATACAGGGAGTGGCCGTAGCGGCGGCGGCCAGCATGAGCAGCGCGAAGGTCAACGCGTTTCGTGAGCGGGTGGTCATGGCGATCTCCCTCGTCCAGGGCCGAATGAAGATGAAAACCCGGAATTGATTCTAGCATATCTGTTTGCGGCGGACGCGGATCTTACGTCCTTCCTTTGACGTTTGACGCCGCGCAACGCTGGTATAGAGTGGGCGGGATCCGTCCACACAGCCCCCCATCCGGAGGACCGCCATGCCCCTGCTGATCTCCCGCCGTGATGTCGACGCCGTGCTCTCGATGGACGCCTGCCTGGCCGCGGTGGAGACCGCCTTCGCCGAACTGGCCCGCGGCAACGCCAACATGCCCCAGCGCGCGGTCATTCCCGTGCCCGGGCACAAGGGTGTGTTCCTGGGCATGCCCGCCCATATCGGCGGCGACGAGGAGGTGCTCGGCCTGAAGGTCGTGACGGTCTATCCCGACAACCCGGGCAAGGGCCTGCCGACGATCTACGGCACGCTGCTGCTCTGCGATCCGACCACAGGCGAGACAGTCGCCATCATGGACGCCGGCTACCTGACCGCCGTGCGCACCGGCGCCGCCAGCGGCGTGGCGACCAGGTACCTGGCGCGCGAGGACAGCAAGGTGTGCACGATCTTCGGCGCGGGGGGACAGGCCCGCAAGCAGCTCGAGGCCGTGCACCTGGTGCGGCCCCTGGAGCGGATCCTCGTGCTGGACAAGGTGGTCGAGACCCGCGACGCCTTCGTCTCCGAGATGGGCGAACTGCTCGGCGTGCCCATCGAGGCCACCGAGGACGCGCGCGCCGCGGTCGAGGCCGCGGACATCGTGGTCACCGCCAGCAGCTCCCACGAGCCCGTCTTCGACGGCGACTGGCTGCGGCCCGGCACCCACGTCAACAACATCGGCTCCCACTCGCCCGCCGCCCGCGAGCTGGACACGCGCACCGTCGTGCGTTCGAAGTTCGTGGCCGATCTCAAGGAGGCCAACCTGGCCGAGGCCGGCGACATCCTGATCCCCATCCAGGAGGGCGCGGTCGGCGAGGACCACATCTACGCGAGCCTCGGCGACATCGTGGTGGGCGCGAAGCCGGGCCGCGAGAACGACGAGGAGATCACCGTCTTCAAGTCCTGCGGCCTCGCCATCCAGGACATGTCCTCGGCGCGGGTGGTCTACGAGGCCGCGCGGGCCGCGGGAGTGGGGCAGGACGTCGAGCTCTGAGCCGGGACGGGTCGCGAAGCGCTACCAGACACCCGCATCGACCACACGCGAGAACAGCACGCGGTGACCCTCGTTGTTCGGGTGGATGCCGTCGCCCGAGTCGTATTGCGGCAGGATCATGCCCGTGGGATCGGAGAGCCCGGTCCAGAAATCGAGGGCGTAATCGCCGTAGACCGCGAGCGTGGTGTCGGTGAGGCTGTAGAGCAGGTCCCGTTGTTCCTGGGTGGGGAGATTGCGGGGCTGGGCCGTGGTGAACCAGACCTGCACTCCGTCGGCCGAGGCCTCCGCGACCACCGTGTCGTAGTTGGCCAGCTGCTCGGCGATGCTGTAGCCGTAGACCACGTCGTTGCTGGGCAGGTTGACGATGACCGCCCAGGGGTCGTAGCTCAGGGCGTTGGTGATGTTCCGGCCGTGGTCGGGTGTGGGGCGGTCCGGCGGCGTGTCGTAGCCGGTGGGCAGGATGTTGTAGGACGTATAGCCGGCTTGGGCCAGGTTGACGACGACCGCCTCCGGATTCCCGATCAGCAGGTAGGCGGCGTAGAGTCGGGCCCAGGAAACCTCCTCGGGTTCAGCACCCGCGCCGGCGGCCGTGGACGAGCCCAGCACGACGATCAGGGGCGTGTCCGCCGCGTTGATGCGGATCATCGCCTCGCCGAAGAACTCCCCCGGATGATCCGCGCCGAAATCCCACTGGATGGACTTCCCGGGACCGGGCGTGATGTCGCTGCCCACGTCGCCGTATGTGGTCCCTGCCGTCAGTCCCCAGGTGTCGCCGCCATCGGGCGAGGCCTGCATGGAAACCGTCAGCGTCGGACTGTCCGGATCGGCCAGGTCGTAGGTGATGTCCACGATCCCCGAGCCGTCTGTGCGCTGGGCGAAGGCCACGTTGGAGACCACGGGCGGCTGCGGAGCGGCGTCCAGGCCGCTCAGGACCAGCGAGTAGGCCTGGGGCCCGTCGGTGAGCGTGCCCTCGTGGGAGACGATCACCCGGTAGGCTCCGCTCACGGGTGCGGCCACCTCGACCTTCTCCACGTTGTCGCGGAAGTTGTCGTCGGTCGTCGCTGCCAGGGAGACATAGACGGGATTGAGGGTCCAGGGCTCGTACTGGACGCCGTCGCTCGTCCGCTCGACGCGCAGGTCCAGATCGTTGACGAGCATGAGGTCGGTCGGGTCGACCGACCAGACGGGGGGTGTGCCGGGCGGGTCGTTCCAGCAGAGGGTCGCCGTCACGGGATCCCCGCCGCCGCTCCACAGTACGATGGTGTCGCGCTCGCCCTGGGCCAGGGCGGCCTCGGTGATGCGGTGGTCGACGGTGGCGTCGTCGTCGATGATCTCGGCGGCGGCCAGGGCGTTCAGCAGACCCCAGCCGTGCCTGTAATCGGGGCCGTCGTCGTCGCCGGCTTCGTCGGCGGTGTGGATCACCAGGGCCTTGAGCATCGACGAGAGGGCGGTCTGGCCCGGATGGGTGTCGCGGTACTGCTGGGCCAGCACGTGGATGGCGCCGGCCGCGTTGGGCCCGGACATGGACGTCCCGCTGAAGCTGGCGTAGCTGGTGTCGGATTCCACGTAGGTGCTGTAGAGCTCGATGCCGTTGGCCACGATATCCGGCTTGATGCGGCCGTCGTCGGTGGGGCCGTAGCTGCTGAAGGTGCTCATGGCCACGTCCGAGGGCTGGGTGTAGCCGCCGGGGATGTCGTGCACGGCGCCGACGGTCAGGACGTTCTTGGCGTTGCCGCGGTAGGGCAGGGTGTCGAAGCCGGAGGTGGCCTGGCCGTCGAACTCGCGCAGGTCGGTGCTCCAGTCCCAGTCCTCGATGTCCGCGTTCCAGTACCAGTGGCCCGGGTCGGAGGCCTCCGGTCCGTAGTCGTTGCGGTCGTTGCCCGCGGACTTGACGATCAGATAGTAGGGCGCATCGTGGGCGATCTCGTCCCACCACTCGGTGCCGCCGGCGTAGAAGCCGAAGCCCGGGTCCTCGACGGTGCTCACCTCCACGTCGCCATACCAGTACCAGGCCTCGGACGAGGGGCTCCACTGCCAGCCGGTCACCCAGCCGTAGCTGTGGTTGGAGACCAGCAGGCCGCTCGCGCCGGCGGCCGCCATCTCCAGCTCGTCGTCGGTCCAGTCGTAGCCGTGCAGGTAGGCGGCGAAGCTCATGCCCTTGGCGTTCGGATCGACGCCCGCGGCGACCAGGATGCCGGCCACGTGGTGGGCGTGGTAATGGACGTCCGGCGAGGCGTCGGCGACGGTCACGCGGCCGCCGAACTCCTGGTGGCTGGTCATGATCGCGCCGGCGTCCCACATGGCGAGCTCGCCCGCCGTGTTGGCGCCGTCCTGGTCGAAACCGCTGGAGCCGCCGGGCCACACGTGGTCCAGGCTCACGGTCTGGGCGGCGATCAGGTTGGTCGTGCCCGCGAACCAGGGCCGGCCGGCGGCGTCGATGCCGATCAGCTCGACGCCGGGGTCGCGGTTCAGGGCGCCCTGGGCCCCGTCGACGCGGGCCCGCAGTTGGTGCCAGCGCGGCGTGCGCCGGGCCTCGGCCTCGGCGCCGTAGCGGTCGGCGGCGGCCCGCAGGGCCGCGGTGTCGGTGCCGGGGATCGTCCCGGCGCGGGGCGCGGCCAGGGCGGCGCCCGCAAGCAGCAGGCCCGCCGCGAGGGCGATCCGGAGGCCGCGTGTCGTCGTGTGCTTGCGCATGGCGTGCCTCCTCATCGGACCAGGGTCAGTCGGGTGATCAGGTCGTCGGGACGGGCCGTGCCGTCGCCGCCGCGGATATACAGGCGGGCCAGGTAGGTGCCGCTGGCCACGGGGGCGCCCGCGTCGTTGCGCCCGTGCCAGGTGACCGTGTGGGCGCCGGCCGGCCAGGGGCCGTCGGCCAGCCGCGCGATCTCGCGTCCGCGCGTGTCGTAGACGGCGAGACCGATCTCGGCCCGGGCCGACAGCGTGAACGCGATGCGGGTGCTCGGATTGAAGGGATTGGGGGAGACGGGGCCCAGGCGGTCGGGCAGCGGCATCGGCGGCGCGGCCACGCCGCTCTGGTGGATGGTGAAGTCGCCGCCCACGTCCTCGCCGTCCCAGCCGAAGCGGTCGGCGGCCGACACCTCCACGCGGGCCAGGAAGGTGTTCACGTCCGCCACGCTCCAGGGGTAGGCGTAGACGCCGCTCGCCTTGGGCGATACCGAATCCTCGTCGAGCAGCATCGCACCCTCGTAGACGCGCACGGTGACGGGGGTCGCGTTTCCGGCCCAGCTCTGCTCGTCGATGGTCCAGCGCAGCGTCTCGGTGTCGGCGCCGGTGAAGATCTCGCCGCCGACGGGGTGGACCAGCGCGATCAAGGGCGCCCGGCTGTCCAGGGTGTCGGCGGCCGAGACGGCCGAGTCGCTCAGGGCGAGAGCCGCCCCCGGCAACAGGGTCGCGGCCAGGGCCGCCACGGCGAGCGGTATGCGTGCCAGCTTCATCCGGGTCTCCTTTATCGCACGTGTCCGTCCCGCGCGGTCTTGGCACGGGAAGCGTGCATACGGGCAATTTGCTGGTGGCGGGTGCCCTTACAGGTCCCAATCTAAGAATAGCACGTCCGGGCGGCATCCGGGATGCGAACCGGGCGTCGGCCGGTTCGGGGTTGAACCTTTCCGCGCGCCGCGTGTTAGAGTGTCCCGGTCAAGCGGACCGATCGACCAGACGAGGGAGTGAATCATGAGAATCGATACGTGGATGCGCGCCGGCCTGCTGCTCGCCGCGCTGCTGCTGGTCCTGGCCGCCGCCGGCTGCAAGGTGCCCCGGCCGGAGGGCGGCGAGGCGGCCGCCGAGGCGGTGGTGGAGGACGTCGCGGCCGACGAGACGCCGGCCGTCAATCCCGACCTGGTGCATTTCCCCATGCCCGACGTGCTGCCGGGCCAGGACCTCGTGCAGGGGGAGACGGAGATCATGCCCGAGATCCGCAAGCCCGCCACCGGCGGCGTCTGCCCCGTGGCCGTCACCGTCGACGGCGACACCACCGAGGTCACCATCCTGTCCATGAGCGTCAACTGCTGCACCCAGCGCATCCGCCCCTCGGTGGAGGTGCGCGACGGCGTGGCCGAGGTGCGTATCTGGGAGTACATGACCGACGTCTGCGAGTGCTTCCTGCAGCGTTCGGTGCGCTTCCGGCTGGCGCCCTTCGACCCGGAGGGACTGGAGTTCCGCGTCTTCTCCAACAACCGCACCGCGCCCTGCGCCGACGGGCCGGCGCTGGCGGGCAGCGAGCTGCCGGACTGATCCGCCACCGCAGGGAACACGAAGAGGGCGACCGCCGATGCGGTCGCCCTCCTGCGTCGAGCGGGTAGACCCGCTAGGGTTTCACCGCGTTCTTGCTCGGGCCGAATGGCACCGCGGCCGCGGTCGTGTTGATGTCGACGATTGAACCGTCGGCCGTCATGATGTCGCAGACGTGCCAGGCCCGCAGATCGGTGGTGCTGAACACGTGGCTGTAGGTCTTGACAGGCTGCGGATCGGAGCCCCGGAAAACCTTCACAGTCGCGGCCTCGGTCGTGGCCGTGCCGCTCCAGTTCCAGACCCAGTACGCGTAGTGGTCCAGCGCCCCGGGGGTGAGGAAGGAGATGCGGATGTTCTCCGGGCCGTAGCTGCTCGTGTCGTCGCGGTCGAGGGAGACGCCGGCGATGCACTCGCGACAGTTCCAGCGGACGTGGCCTTCGGCTGTTCCCGAAGCGTCGTAGCAGTGCGAATCCAGGTCCCACGGGACCTCGCCCCAGGTCAGCTCCAGGCGCATGAACACGCCGTAGAGATCGGCCAGGAACGCCAGCCAGCGTGTGTTGGTGGCGAAGTCGAAGCCGCTGTACTCGGCCGCGTAGTTGCTGAACTCGGCCGCCGTGCGCGGCAGCCAGATCGCCACGCCGAAGAGGCCCGCGTCGCCTCCGGTGTTGCCGGCCGTCTTGTCCACCAGGGAACCGGCGTCGGAAGACACGGCGGTGGCGGCGTTGCGGATCGACTCGGGAATGGCGCGACCGTCCGCGGCGGCGATCTTGTTGAAGAAGTCGATCAGGTCGCCGTTCTGCATGTAGAGATCGAGCCCCGCGCCGCCCGGAGGCGCCACGCGGCGGACCGTGTTCAGGATGGTCGTGATCTCGCCCTTGAAGGTCTCCCAGTCGGCGTGGCCGAGGGCGGCGTCGACGAACCGGCGGATCTCGGTCTCGAGCGCGTCGTACCTGCCCAGGTCGTAGCTGGCCGCGAAGGAGCTGTTGGGCGCCGTCTCCACGGTGACGGCCTTCTCGGCCGCGGTGCCCCCGTTGGGATTCCCGTTGATCTCGGCGATCAGGTTGGGGAACTTGTTCGTGTTCTCGCTGCCGTAGCGCACGGTCTCGTGGGAGACCATGTATTCGAAGTAGTCCTTGGAGACCGAGGCCACCTCGACGGCGCCCATCAGGCAGCCCTGCATCCAGACCACGTTGAGCTTGCGGCCGACCAGGGTCTTGACGTCGCGGAACACCCGCTCCAGCTCAAACATGTTCAGGCCGTCGCCGTTGTCGTAGCAGATGGCCTTGCCCGCCTCGTCGTAGTCCAGCTCGTTGGGCACGGGGTGGCTTTCGTTGTACCAGCTCCCGCCGTGGTTCGACAGCACGACCATGTAGCGGTCGGCCGGGAACTTGGCGATACCCCAGACCAGGAAGTCGTAGAGCGTCAGGGCCTGGCCCATGTTCAGCTCGCCGTAGTCCTGGTCGGTGATCACCGTGCCGCCGGACTGGCAGATGTAGCGCTTGCAGTCGGGGTAGCCGGCGCCGTCGTCGCCGTCGAAGAGCACGCCCGCGTAGGTGTCGTTGTCCATGGCGGTGGCGATCTCGGTGGCGTACTGGGAGCGCGTGCCGGAGAGGCCGCCCTCGCCGTCGGCGTAGACCAGGACGGTCCAGTCCTTGGTCTCGGGCTCTTCCTGGACGGTGAAGCCGACCCAGTTGCCGGGGCCGCTGTAGCCGTCGAGGAAGTCCTGTCCCTTGTCGTAGACCAGGTCGGCGTCCACGTCGACGATCACGTCGTACTGGCCGGGGGTCAGGGGCGCGGGCCAGACCAGGCGGCGGCCGGCGTTGGTGCAGCCGTACTGGACGGTGTCGCCCAGGGGCGTCTGCACGGGATTCAACGGATCCCCGTCGTTCCAGACGGCCTGGTGGGGCACGATGACCCACTTCACCCCATGATTGCATAAATCCCAGCATTCGAGAGGACCGAAAACGTTGAAAGACG
>CAZTWK010000047.1:0-26249 GCA_964617805.1 uncultured Fibrobacteraceae bacterium
CGGGGGAGGACTTGCACCTCCAAGACGATGCCCATGCCGGGCGTACCGAAAAAGGCCCGGGAGCCGAAGCTCCCGGGCCCTGTTGTTCGCGTCGGAGACGCGAATGCGCGTCGGACTATTGGTACAGACTCTTCACGGCACCCCAGGTCTGGTCCTCGTTGGCGATGACGCAGTCGGTCACCAGGAGCTCCCAGTCGAAGGGAGCGGTGGACCAGAAGGGATCGAAGAAGATGTACAGGTCGTCGCCCGCCGAAACGGGGACATCGACGAAGGACGCGTAGTTGTAGTACGCGCAGTCGCCGTAGATGTCGTCGCTGTAGCCGATCTGGGTCAGGAAGCAGTCGCTGTACACGTAGACCCGCGTATCGACGAGCTGGCCTTCCAGACAGGTGTTGATCCAGATGCAGCCATCGATGGGCGCGGTGAAGTGGTACCAGTGCGGGGCACCCGGGGAACTGTTCAGGTACTCGACGGCCTCGTCGGCGTTCAGGCAGTCGGGGTCTTCGCCGGCCTCGACGCACTCGACGGTCAGGTCGACCGTGCCGAAGCAGCCGTTGTAGCCGTCCACGACGATGTAGTACGTGCCGGGCTCCACGGTGAAGGTCCGGGTGGTGTCGACGTAGTTGACGCAGTCGGCCTCTTCGCAGGAAGCCAGGATGAAGGCGTCGAAGTCGCAGGTACCGTTGGACAGGGTGACCGTGAGCTCGGTCGTGACGGCGATGTCCAGCGTGAAGACGACCTCGCCACCGGACTCGGTCCAGCCCACGCAACCGTAGGTCTCGACGTTGTTCGGAGCATTGGTGTTGTCGACGGCAACAGTGGCGCCGCACTGGATGGCGACAGCGCCGCTACAGTCGAGAAGACCACGGCTGCCCATGACGGGCTTCGTGGGCTCCTTGGCGACGGCGAAGCTGCTGATAAGACAGAGCGCCATCAATACGACTAGCATGGTACGCATATGCGTCCCTCCTCAGGAAATGTGAGTGCAAGGTGCGCTGTGCAACTCAAGATGCAGGTAGGCGGTTCCTGCGAGATGGCCTGAGTCCGACAGCCGATTCTCAACTCGCCAATAATCGTATCACGTTTTCGAAACAGAAAACAACCTTTTTTCAAGGAAATGTCACATAACAATACATATCAGTGACAACTGCGGTGTAACAGTGGGTATTTATATACGTCAGGTCAGGAAATGCCCTACGAAATGGCGTCCAGACGCTCTCCCATGCGCAATCTGTGCCGCAGACCCATCAGCCGCGCGTCCAGGGCCCGCAGTTCGTCCAGGTTGGCGCGCTCGCGTGCGGTGGGCTCGATGACGTCGATCATGGCGCCGTTGTTGATCACCACGCGGCGGTCGCCCATCAGGGCGAGGATGGGATCGTGGGTGGCCATCAGGACGATCTTGTCCTGGCCCACGAGGATGTCGAGGGCCTTCTGGCGGTCGATGCCGGCGTTCTCGATCTCGTCGATCAGCACCACCGGCGAGCGGCTCAGCACGGCCGTGTCGGCGATCATCAGGGCGCGGGACTGGCCGCCGGACAGACTCGTGACGGGCGTGTCCAGGGCGAAGGGCTCGCCCGCCAGCGCGTTGGCGTCCTCCCAGATGCGCTGGATCTTGGCCTCGGGCTCGGCGGCCTGGCGGCTGTCGGCGTGCAGGGCCAGGAAGTCCTGCACCGAGAGGTCCATGACGAAGTTCATGTTCTGGCTGAGCTGGGCCACCAGCTTGTGCTCGCTGGAGGTGCGCCACTTCATCTCCGGCTCGTTGCCGTTGATGGTGACCCGGCGCCGCGTGGGCGTGTCGCCGCGGGCCACCCACTCGATGTCCGCCAGCAGGCGGCTCTTGCCCGAACCGGTGGGCCCCACGATGCAGATCACCTCGCCGAGGCGGGCCGTCAGCTCGTGTACGGGCTCCTCCCGGCCGTCCTTGTCCACGCCACCGTAGACGGTGATCTCGGAGACCTGCTCCTCGTCGCCGGCCAGGAAGTCGTCCATCTCGGCCAGGAATCCCGCCAGATCCTCGAGGTGGGCGGCGGCCGGCGTGTCGGTCAGGGCGAGGGCGGTATCGTCGCCCAGCTCGGCGCCGCGCTCGGCGAGCCAGCTCTGGGCGTAGGGCCAGCGCTCCAGCAGTGCGCCCACGGTGAGGTCGCGCAGGGTGTCGGTGCTGATCATCGCGATTCCTCCCCGGGGCCGGTTTCCGGACCGACCAGGGGTGTTCCCTGCTGGCGGTCTTCCTGCTTGTCGAGATCGATCTTGCGGACGTTGCCCATCTGGTACTGCGATCCGATGCGGGTCTCGCCGAGGCAGTAGGAGCACAGGGCCGCCGGCATGCTGAAGCGCAGGCGCTTGCCCTCGACCGTCGCGACCTCCGCGCCCTCCTCCCACAGGGTGGAGAACTCGAAGCTGCCCTGCCCGGTTATGCCGTTCACGTGCATGATGCGGGCCTTGGGATTCACCCGGTGCACCCGCGCCGCGAAGACCTCGCGCTCGGCCTGGCTGACGATGTCGCCCTTGGTGATGATCACGATGTCGGCCGATTTCAACATCGGGCCGATCTTCTTGGGCGTGTCGATCCCCGACAGGTTGTCGATCACGCAGACCGCCAGCACGTCGCGGATGTAGGGGGAGCAGCGGTTGCAGAGGCCGGCGCTCTCGCTCACCAGCACGTCGAGCCCCGCGTCGAGGCCCCACTGCACGCACTCCTCCACGTTGCTCACGAAGTAGTGGTCGGGGCACAGGGCCCCGCTGAGCCCCTTGCGCACGGGGATGCCCGCCGCCTGGTAGATGTCGTCGTCGAGGGTCGACAGGCAGTCGAACTTGACCACGCCCAGCTTGCGGCCCGCCTGCTGCAGGTGGGCCAGGGTCTTGAGGATCACCGCGGTCTTGCCCGACGAGGGCGGCCCGCTGACGGTCACGAACTTCATGTCAGACCTCCGCGCCTTCCCTGAAGATCTCCAGCATGCGGGGGATGCGTTCGCCCAGGTCGTGCTCGCGGATGAAGTCCCAGCCCAGCCACATCCACGGCGCGGGATCCGGCAGCTCGTTCACGACGTCCGGGTGCAGCGACGGGAAGAGCCCGCGATGGCTCAGCACCTCGCCGGCCGCCGTGGACAGGAAGAAATCGCCCAGCTCGCGCGTGCCCTCGGGGGCGTCCGTCTGCTCGAGCATGAAGATGGGGCTGATGATGGCGCCGTCGCCGGGCCACACCACCTCCACCTGGGGATTCATCTTGGCCATGCGCGAGAAGAAGTAGGGGATCACCGAGACGGCGGGCACCTCGCCCTTGCTGGCCTTGAAGCGCCCGGCCGCCTGGCTGGGGTGCAGCGACTTCATGAGATTGCGCGAGAGGGCGCGCACGCCGTCGTCGCCGAAGTGCTTCCAGAGGGTGAGCAGGATGCCGTTGAAGAGATCGAAGTCGCCCACCGGCAGGGCGATGCGCTTCTCCATGCGCGGCGACAGCAGGTCGGCCCAGGTGCGGGGCACCTCCTCCCCGTCGGCGAGCTGCTGCTTGTCGACCAGGAAGATGGCGGGCACCACGCCGATCATGGCGAAGTGGCCGTCGGGATCCTTCAGGTCGAGGCCCGCGAAGTCGGCGTTGACGGTCTCGTCGGAGCGGTCCGTGAAGACGCCCGCGTCCTTGAAGCGCGCCATGTTCTTGTGGTCGAAGAAGGACTCGAAGCCGGCCGAGAGGAAGATGTGGGGCAGGTCCTCGCGGGTGCGGATGCGGGCCATCTCCTTCTCGACCACGTCCATGCCCACGCTGGCGGCGGCCAGCTTGTGGCCCACCGAGATCCCGTGACGCTCGCTCACCTCGGTCTTGACGGTCTCGAAGGCCTCCAGCAGGGGGATGCGCACCGGGCAGGGCAGCAGGCCGGCCACCTTGATGTCGCCCTCGCTGGGGAACATGCGGCTGTCGTCGGCCATCTGCAGGGTGATGTCCTCGCTGGCGCGTCCGGATTCCACGGCCGCCACGAGCAGGGAGCGGAAGGCGTCGAGGTCCTTGCCCTTCATCTGCACGGCCTGGGCCAGGGTGACCATCTTGCCGTGGGTGCTGCGCCTGTCCTCGTCCCCCACGTGGGTGAAACCGTTGTCCACGAAGGCGGGGATGGTCTCGGGGTAGGTCTCGGTGATCTCGAAGAGGGTCATTTCCGGCTTGATCGACACGGCGTCCATGGCGAATCTCCCGCTGGGTCTAATTCTTTACCTTATGGTGTAGATCTGTCCTGGGCAATATCGCCCGGGGCGGGGGAATCCGCAAGGGGGAATCGCGATTGCTCCTCGCCCGACCCGCGGGCTTGGTCTATATTCGCCCGGAATGGCATTTTAACCCGGAGGAAAGCCACATGCGCCGCCTAGTCTGCCTGCTGGTCCTCGCGGCCTGCGCCCTGCCCGCCCCGGCCGAGGAACCGCACCCCTTCTCCGTCCACGACATGCTCGCCATGGACCGGATCGGCGACCCCCAGGTCTCCCCCGACGGGAAGACCATCGCCTTCACCGTGCGCAGCACCGATCTCGAGGCCAACCGCGGCCGCACGGACATCTGGCTGGTCGGCGTCGACGGCGCGGACCCGCGCCGCCTGACCACCGACCCGGCCGGCGACTGGAACCCGCGCTGGTGCCTGGACGGCGGGCTCTTCTTCCTGTCCACCCGCAGCGGCTCGTCCCAGATCTGGCGCATCGATCCGTCCTGCGGCGAGGCCGTCCAGCTCTCGGACTTCCCCCTGGACGTGGGCAACCTGGAGGTCGTGCCCCAGTTGCGGCGCCTGGCCTTCACCCTGGACGTCTACCCGGACATGACCGTCGCCGAGACCGTCGCCCGCGACGAGGCGAAGGCCGCCGAGCCCGCCACGGGCATGATCTACGACGAGCTCATGTTCCGGCACTGGGACCACTGGGAGGACGGCAAGCGCAGCCACGTGTTCGTGTGGTCGCCACTGTCACCGGACGCCGATCCGGTCGACCTCACACCCGGCCTGGACGCCGATACGCCCACCCATCCCTGGGGCGGCAGCGAGGAATTCGCCTTCTCCGCCGACGGCCGGACGTTGGTCTTCACCGCGAAGATCAAGGACGGCAGCGAAGCGGCCTGGAGCACCGACTACGATCTCTACGCCGTGGACACGACCGGACAGAGCCGACGCCGCTGCCTGACCGACGCCAACGAGGCCTGGGATACGTCGCCCCTCTTCTCACCCGACGGCAAGACGCTGGCCTACCTGGCCATGACCCGACCCGGTTTCGAGGCCGACCGCTTCCGCATCGTCCTGCGCGACTGGCCGGACGGCGACATGCGTTACCTGGACCTGGTCCACGAGGGTCTGGAGCTGAGCCCCCGCGGTCTGCTCTGGTCCGACGACGGCAAGCGGCTGTACACCACCACCGCCTACCTGGGCCAGGAATCGATCTTCAGCATCGACGTCGACGACGGTGAGGTGAAGCTGCTGGTGCGCGACGGTTCCAACGGCTCGCTGCAACTGGCCGGCAAGCAGTTGATCTACACCAAGCACCACCTGCGCCAGCCCCGCGAGCTCTACGCCTACAAGGGCAAGGGGCGCAACGAGCGGCGCATCACCAGTCTCAACGACGAAAAGCTGGCCGCCTGCCTGATGGGCGAACCCGAGCAGTTCACCTTCACGGGCTGGAACGACGAAGAGGTGTACGTCTACGTGGTCAAGCCCTACGACTGGAGCGCGGAAGCCGCGGCGGCGGGCTGCAAGTGGCCCCTGACGTTCTTGATCCACGGCGGACCGCAAGGCAGCTTCGGCAACGAGTTCCACTACCGCTGGAATCCCCAGGCCTACGTGGGCGCGGGCTTCGCGACGGTGGCCGTCGACTTCCACGGCTCGGTGGGCTACGGGCAGGACTTCTGCGACGCCATCAGCGGACACTGGGGCGACCGCCCCCTGGAGGACCTGGAGAAGGGCCTCGCCGCAGCCCTGGAACGCTATCCCTGGCTGGACGCCGACCGCGTGGTGGCCTCGGGCGCCAGCTACGGCGCCTACATGATCAACTGGCTGCACGGGCAGCCCTTCGCGCGCAACTTCAAGGCCTTCGTCAGCCACGACGGCAACCTCGACGAGCGCATGGCCTACTTCGACACCGAGGAGCTGTGGTTCCCCGAGTGGGAGCACGGCGGCCGCCCCTGGGACGAGGGCAACGGCTTCGGCAGGCACAACCCGGCCGACTACGTGCAGAACTGGCACGTGCCCACCCTGGTTGTGCACGGGGCCCTGGACTACCGCGTCGTCGACACCCAGGGCCTGAGCACCTTCACGGCCCTGCGCCGCGTCGGGGTGCCGGCCCGGCTGCTCTACTACCCGGACGAGAACCACTGGGTGCTCAAGCCCCGCAATTCCATCCAGTGGCACGAAGAGGTGATGGGCTGGTTGACGCGCTGGACCGAGTAGGTCAGCGATCGACCTCGATGCAGAAGACCGTCCAGATCGGAGTATCGTCGAGATCGGTCACCCACAGGGCGCCCCCGACGTGATCGCCCGAACGGTGGATGTCGGCGTTGTACCTGAAGACGCCTTCCTGCTCGATGTGGAAGTTGATGATGGTCTCGCTGCCGACGGGGCCGGTGATCGAGAACAGAGGGCTGTAGTTCAGGTGCGGCACCAGGTGCAGCTGGACGTGGATCTCGTCGCGGGCCTGGGTCAGGCGCAGGGTGGCGGTCATCTCCCACTCGGCGGCGTCCCCGTCGGGGGCGGAGGTTCCCGGCGGGCTGGTGACGGGCGAGCACCCGGCGCAGAGCAGGGCCAGTCCGATCCAGAGCATTGCCGACCGCGCTCGCATTCCCATGGGCACCTCCACACCGGGTCCTCAGTGGATACTACGGACCCTCCGCCGCCCGGTCAACCCACCCGGCGGCACCCACCCGGCGGCACCGCTCTTGCACCTCCGCTCTCTGATCGCGGAACCCCATGTCTTCCAGGTCACTACGTCGCATCCGGTGGGATCGCGACGGATCTCGAGAAGGCGGAAGCTTCCCGATCATTTCCCGGACGGGAGGTGGCATCATGCACGGTTGGAAGACGCACCTATTGCTGATCGCGATCATCGCGGCGCCCCTGACGACGTTGGCGGACTGCCCGAACGTCTACGAGGTGGCGAGCGACCAGGGCAAAGCCTGGCTTGGCATGTCCGCCGGCGGCTTCATCGCCGGCGAAGGCCAGAGCTTCCACCTGGACTGCCCGAGCCTGCTGGTCTCGGTGGCCTTCGAGGTGGTGCTCGACGGACAGGCCTGGTACGGCGTGCCCCCCCTCGGCGCGGGGGACCTGCTCTACTGCGAGGTCCGCACGACCGGCGGCATCGCGCTCATCTCGCAGTCCAAGGCCCTGGACTTCGACATCGGCAGCGAGTGGATCATCTTCGACTTCCGGAACGAGAGTTTAGAGTTGCTCGACGGCGACTACATCGTGGCCTGCTACACGGCCCATGCCCGGCAGGGCCGTCTGGCCTACCACCAGGCCGAGGACATCTACAGCGAGGGCATCCGCTACATCTCCGAGAACGGAGGTGCCGGACCCTGGACGCCGGTCGCGCCGACCCACGGCGACCTGGCGTTCCAGGTGGACGTCCTGGGCTCCGTGCCGGCCGACGCGATCACCTGGGGCGAGGTCAAGGCGCTCTACAAGTAGCGCCCCCCGGCCAGGTTCAGCACCGGTCCACCCGAGGGTGGGCCGGTGCGCGCGTGTTTGCCCCTTGCGGCGGTCTCCCCCATGGTGAATGATCCACCGGACGCGCGTGGTTCAGCCGACGGAGGCCGACATGTCCGTGAATCCCCCATCCCACCTGAGGCGCGAGATCGTGGCCGGCGCCACGACCTTCGCCACCATGGCCTACGTCTTCGTGGTCAACCCCATGATCCTGTCCGGCGCCGGCATGCCCTTCGGCCCGGCCATGACGGCGACCGTCCTGGCCGCCTTCATCGGCACGCTGCTGATGGGCGTCTACGCCCGCCGGCCCTTCGCGGTCGCACCCTACATGGGCGAGAACGCGTTCATCGCCGTGACGGTCGTCGGCGTGCTGGGCTTCACGTGGCAGCAGGCCCTGGGCGCCATCTTCATCGGCGGCGTCCTGTTCACCCTGCTGACGGTCACCGGCGCGCGCGGCTGGCTCACGCGGGCGGTGCCCGACAGCCTGAAGATCGCCTTCGCCGCCGGCATCGGGCTGTTCCTGGCCTTCGTGGGTATGAACAGCGCCGGGCTGGTGGATCTGGGCGGCCCAGGCGCGCCGGTGCGCGTGGCCCACCTCACCGCCACCGGCCCCCTGCTGGCGCTCTGCGGGATCCTGCTCATGGGCTGGCTCGTCCAGCGCCGCGTGCCCGGGGCTCTGCTGATCGGCATCCTGGCCGTCGCCGCGGCCGGCTTCGCGACGGGCGCCGCGTCGCTGCCCGGGAAACTGGTCGCCGCACCGCCGCCCCTGACGCCCCTGCTCGGCCAGCTCGACATCGTCGGCGCCCTGCGCTGGGACTTCCTGCCGGTGATCCTCACGGTCTTCATCCTGGACTTCGTGGACACCATGGGCACCCTGCTCGGGCTGGCCCGCCGCACCGACATGCTCGACGCGGAGGGCAACCTGCCGGAAATCGAGAAGCCCATGCTCTGCGACTCGGTGGCGACGATGGCCGGGGCGGTCCTGGGCACCACCACCACCGGCACCTACCTGGAGTCGGCGGCCGGCATCGAGGCGGGCGGGCGCACGGGCGTCGCCTCGGTGGTCACCGCGCTGCTCTTCCTGTCCATGCTCTTCCTGTCGCCGCTGTTCGGCGCGATCCCCGGCTTCGCCTACGGCCCCGCCCTGGTGCTGGTGGGCGCCATGATGCTGCAGCCCCTGCGGGACCTCGACACCGACGACATGACCGAGGTGCTGCCCGCCTTCCTGACCATGATCATGATGGCCTTCACCCTCAACCTGGGCGTGGGACTGACCGCCGGGCTGGCCGCGTGGCCCCTGCTGAAGCTGCTCACCGGACGGGCCCGCGAGGTGCGGCCCGGCATGTGGGTGCTGGGCGGCGCGTCGTTGCTGTTCTTCGCCATCCATCCCTACTAGGAGATCCATGACCGACCTCAGGGACAAGACGGTGCTGATCACGGGCGCCAGTTCGGGCATCGGCGCGGCCTGCGCCCGGGCCTTCGCGGCCGGGGGCGCGCGCCTGATCCTGGCGGCGCGCCGCCGCGACCGGCTCGAGGAGCTGGCCGCCGGCCTGGACGCGCCCACGCTCACGATCCCCCTCGACGTGCGCGACCGCGCGGCGGTCGAGGCGGCGGTGGCCGGTCTGGAGGGACCGTGGGAGGAGATCGAGATGCTGGTGAACAACGCCGGCCTCAGCCGCGGCCTCGAGACGATCCACGAGGGCGACCCCGGCGACTGGGAGGAGATGATCGATACCAACGTGAAGGGCCTGCTCTGGCTCACGCGCGCCGTGGTGCCGGGCATGGTAAACCGCGACCGGGGGCACGTCATCAACATCGGCTCCGTCTCCGGACGCGACGTCTATCCCAACGGCGCCGTCTACTGCGCCACCAAGTTCGCGGTGCACGCCATCAACACCGGCCTGCGCATCGATCTCAAGGGAACCCGGGTGCGCGCCTCGACGGTCGACCCGGGCATGGTGGAGTCGGAGTTCAGCCTGGTGCGCTTCCACGGCGACGCCGAGCGCGCCGACGCCGTCTACCGCAACTACCCGCCCCTGCAGCCGGAAGACATCGCCGAGGCGGTGGTCTTCTGCGCCACGCGGCCGCCCCACGTGAACATCGCGGAGGTCGTCATGTGGCCCACGGACCAGAAGACGGTGACCTTGAGTCATCCGCGGGGAGTCTAGTCGGAGAGAGCCGCCTCGAGCCGGGTGCGCAGCTCCGCGTCGCCCGGCTCCATCTTGGGCGGGAAGCGGCAGATCACGCGGCCCTCGCGCGAGACGAGGTACTTCGTGAAGTTCCACGAAGGTTCTTCCAGCCCCGAACCGCTCAGGAAGCGGTAGACCGGGTCGCGGCCCGCGCCCTTGACCTTGGTCTTGGCGAAGAGGGGGAAGGCGACCCCGTACTCGGCGTCGCAGAAGACGCGGATCTCCTCGGACGTCCCCGGCTCCTGGCCCAGGAAATCGTTGCTGGGGAAGGCGAGGACGGTGAAGCCCCGGGACGCATAGGTGCGCTGGAGCTCCATGAGGCCCTCGTACTGGGGTGTGAAGCCGCATTTGCTGGCCACGTTGACCACCAGCGCCACCTGCCCGCGCCAGCGCGCGAGGGGAGCCGGATCGCCCTCGAGGGTGACGGTCTCCAGGTCCCAGAAGCCCGCGCCGGATCCGCGCCGGGCCTCCTGCACGTCGCCACCGGTCGAGGTGCGCAGGAACCACAGGGCGAACGCGACGCCGAGCACGATGAGCAGCCCGGCCACGGCCAAGAGGATCTTCATTACCGCACCTCCCTCAGATGGCCGGATCCACGGCCAGGATCTCCCAGCGCCGGCGCTCGCCCTCGTCGCCGTAGTCGACCTGGTCCCCCACCCGGCCGCCCATGAAGGCCATGGCCAGGGGGGCCCGGTAGGACAGCACGCGCTCCTCCGGGATCGAATCCCAGACGCCCAGGAAGGTGTAGATCTCCTCCTGGCCGGACACGAGGTCGCGGGCACGGACCCGGGTGCCGATGTTCACGAAACCGGTGTGCGCCATCTCCGGGTCGATGACGCGGGCCTTGGCCAGTTCGCCCTCGATGCGCGTGGCGTTGCTGGTGATCTGGTCGCGCTTCTCCAGGGCCGCCGTGTACTCGGCGTTCTCGCTGAGATCGCCGTGGGACGCCGCCTCGCCGATCTGCTTGGCGACCTCGGGCAGGGCCTCCTGGACCAGGTGGTCCAGTTCGCCCTGGCGGCGCTCGAGACCGGCCTTGCTGGTGTAGAAGACGTCCTCCTCCCAGGGCTTGGCGCTCTCGACGAAGATGTCGGTGTGGGCGCCCCGCAGGAAGGTGAGCAGGCTGGTGCGCGTGCTGGGGCGCAGCCCGTCGCTGGCCTCGATGCGCTCCTTCAGCGCCCGGGCGGCCGACTTGTCGATCTCGGCGATGTAGCGGCGTATCGGCTCGCCGCCCTGCAGGGCCATGGCCTCCTGGGTCTGGTCGATGACCGTGCGCAGGCGCTTGTCGTCCGACAGGGCGGTCATGCGGCCGGTGGCGTCCATCAGCTCGAGCAGGCCGAAGAGTACGTTGCCGGTGTCGAGACCGGGCAGGGCGAGCAGCGTGGCGGCCGTCTTGGAATCGTTGTGGCGAGCCCGCCACAGCCAGCAGATCACGTCGGGCGAGGCCGTGGGGCGCTCCAGGACCTTGGCCAGGGCCTCGGCCAGGATCCCGCTCTCGCCGGCCGTGAGCAGCTCGCGGGCCATGTGGTCGCAGACCATGCGGCCCGTGCGCGGCAGGATCTGGCCCCAGATCCGCGCCCAGTCGTCGGGCACGGTGCGGCGCAGGAACTGCAGCACCGCCTGGAGCAGCCGGTCGCTCAGGCGGGTGGGGATCAGTCCAGGTTCGGTCACCCGGGCCAGCACGGCGACGGCGGCCTGGGGATTCATCTTTGCCACCGGCACGCCCTGCTCCGCCACGGCGGAGTGTACGGCCAGGCAGGCCAGCGTCAGCACCGGGTCCTTCTCGAGCAGGCCGCCGGCCTGGCGCGCCGCGGCGTTGCCCATGGTCGCCAGCAGGTCCTCGTCGAGCTTGTGCCCCTTGCCGTGACCGGCCAGGTGGTCCAGTACGAAGTCCAGCTTGCGCTCGGGATCCTGGATCCCTGTGAACTGCTCGCGCACGCGCGCCTCGTAGCTGCGCTCCTCCTTCAGCCTGCGGAAGGCGGGCTGGGTGCCGGTGCCCATGTCCAGGCGGGTCGAGGTCTTCAGCTGCGGCCGTGCCTTCTTCCACCAGCGCGTCCAGCCGGCCTCCTCCAACAGGGTCACCACGTACTTGCGCAGATCGCGGTAGCTGCAGGTCTTGTTGCGCGTCGAGGCCAGGGCCTTCAGCACGAAGGCCTCGGGATCCTCGTCGGCCAGGGCGCGCAGTTCGTCCGGACGGTAGATGATCATCGACGGGAAGTGGTCCTCCGGCAGGATGATGACCTGGGCGACGTGCTCCGACGAGAGGGTCTCGTGGCGCCCGCTGAACGAGACCTTGAGCGTGGCCTGCGTCTCGTCCACCTCGACGACCGTGCCCGGCTCGAGATGGGAGCGGTCGCTGAAGAAGGCGCCCGGACGCAGGCGCAGGTAGCGGGCGACCGACGCCACGCCGTCCGGCAGGGACACGCTCTCGGCGAGCAGCACGTCCAGCAGGCCGGGCAGGCGGTCGTAGTCGGCATGGTTCGCCTTGTAGAGGCGCTTCAACTCGCCCCGCAGCCAGGTCGAGGCGGGCAGGTGCTCCGCGCCGGCGGCGGCGGTCTCGAGACGGGCCTCGCCGCCGCCCCGTTCCTCCTCTGCGGTCAGCATGAGCTGGAGCAGGGTTTCGCCCCGCGCCTCCTCCCCGAGACGCCGCACCTGGCCGACGATGGGCAGCAGGTCGCCGCGATCGGTCTCCCGATCGGACAGGGCGTCGGGCCACATGGCCTCGAGATCGTCGAACTGGCGGGCGTTGGCGAGCTTCTTGAGCTTGATCAGGTTCATGACCGGCCTCGATCGTTCCGCGTGGGCACAAGAGAATCCCTATCGCCCCGGCGCGGGAGCGATGGCGAGCGTGCGTGTCCGGATGATGGTGTTCAGTCGTTGGACAAGATAGCAGGTTTGGCGGGCCAGCCAAGGACGGAGGACCGAAAACGGCCCTATTTCACCATGGTCATCTTCCAGGTGGAGACGTGGCCGCCGGCCGCCAGGCGCAGGATGTAGTGGCCCGAGGGCTGCAGATCGCCGCGTTCGTCGCGGCCGTCCCACTGCGCCTCGTGCCAGCCGGGGCTGCTCTCGGCGTTGAAGACCTTCACGCGCTGGCCGCGGACGTCGTAGATCTCCAGCAGCACGCGGGAGCCCGCCGGCAGGTTCTCGGGGATCCCGTAGCGGATCGTGGTCTCCGGGTTGAAGGGATTGGGATAGTTGGAGCCCAGGTCCGAGACGGGCGGCGGGCCGCCGTCCTCGGGCTGGTTGCCGGGCAGGAAGACCGTCTCCGAGGGCAGGCTGGGCTCGCCCTCCAGGCCCGACTGGGTGACGCCGCTCACGCGGATGCGGTACTCGACGTCCAGTTCGGCCTGCAGCACGTAGGTCGTATCGAAGCTCACATCATGGAAGCGGAAGTCATCATCGCCCTGGGCGGTGTAGATCGCGTAGAGATAGACCGGCGCGCCGTCGGCGGGCGGACTCCAATGGAAATCGATGGGAGCGGTCTCACCCGCGGCCACGGCGGGGGACAGCACCAGGAGTGCCAGAAGCGGAAGGATGGATATCCGTACCAGACGGTCCGTCGTCAATGTGAGCTCTCCAGGAATACTCGATCGATGTGGTGCCTAGAGACGTCCTTCGCCCACGCATGGAGCAACTAGGGTGCCAGGCACGCGGTCCGATCCCGTTGTCACAGCAACTTGTTGTAATTCAATGTCTTGGAGATCCGCTTCAGGTGCGGTCCGTCGGCGAGAGCCTCCTGCCCGTCGCCATTGGGGTGCGGAACGCGAAGCGGTGTCACTCCTTGGGACTTAACTATGGGCGCTGAGGCGTATTTGTCAATCATCGTATTGTCAGAATGGTATAATTTCTGAAAGTTCCCTCCTGTTTCTTGTTGTTCCCGATGTTTCCTCGAGGACGGCGCCCGGCGTAGCCGGGCACGTCGGCGGGCGTTGCGGCGCCCGGCGCGCGGACAGGGCCGCCCGGGACTGCATGATCCGCGTGCAGGCTGCAATCGTCAGTTCAATCGCACGTCGTCGGCCGGCGGGGGCGTGTCCTCGTCCGCCTCGTCCTCCAGCTCGGCCAGTCGGCGTCGCGTGCGGCGGATGCGCAGGACCGCGCCCAGGGCGAAACCCAGCGCCATGAGCACGAAGAGGGTCGGCCAGCGCGTGACGGTGACGAGCCAGCCGAAGCGGATGCGCATGGAACGGGCGAAATCCTCGGTGAAGGCGTCGTAGTCCTGTCCGGTCGCCGCGGCGAAGGCGCCGCGGAAGTCCCCGCGCGTGCGCGTGGCCAGGATCAACTCGCCGAGCACGTCCTCGCCGTGGCGGTCCACGAGGGTCTCCACCGCCAGCAGGCTGGTGCGGTAGGCGCGGTCGGCCCACTGGACATTGCCCGGGAAACGCCCCTCCAGTCCCTGCAGGTCGGGCACGCTCCCGTCCAGCATGAGGGAGATCGTGTCCCGGAAACGCCACTCCCCCGAGACGTGCTGGGCGACGCCCTCGTGGAACCAGGCGGGCACCGCGGCGTTACCCGTGCCCTGGTGGATGAGGCAGTGGGCGATCTCGTGGAGCATGACATGTGTGACGGTGCGGCCGATCCCGCTCGCGCGCTCGCAGTCGATCCAGGCGGTGCGGCCCCGGGCGGCGCCCACGCCCCAGTCGGCGATGGTCCCCCGTAGCGAATCCCGGAAGGCGTCGCTGGTCAGCAGGTGGACGTCCACGCGGGGGCGCTGCACGGCGAAGGGCCAGAGGCGGGCCGTGAGCGTCGCCCCCTGGTCGCGCCAGACCGCCCGGCAGTCCCGCGCCACGTCGGAGTGGACGCCGGGGCCGGGCAGGATGCGCACGTAGGACGGGCCGTCGTTCTCCGGTGCGGCCGGGACCGGCCCCGAGAGGATCATCACCACCATGAACGCGGCGAGCTGGCTGAGGCATCTCGTCTTCAAGCTGGACCACCCTCGATCGGCGTTGACACTGCGCGGTACGGAGACCGATGATGGGTCATCGGGCCCCGCACCGCAACCACGCGAAAGGACGGCACCTTGTCCCCCTCCGGCCAGACCCTCGCCGGGATCCGCGCCACCATCACCCCGGAAACGCGCATCGCGGCCCTCACCGGCGCGGGCATCTCCGCCGCCAGCGGCGTGCCCACCTTCCGCGGCGGCCCCGACAGCCTGTGGGAAAACGAGCGTCCCGAGGAGCTGGCCACACCCGAGGCCTTCCGCCGCGACCCCGACAAGGTCTGGCGCTGGTACGACTGGCGGCGCGGCGTGGTGGCCGGCTGCGAGCCCAACGCGGCGCACCTGGCCCTGGCCCGCCTGCACGAGGCCTGCGCCGGCCTGACGGTCATCACCCAGAACGTGGACGGCCTGCACCAGCGCGCGGGCAGCTCCGAGGTGCTGGAATTCCACGGCTCCCTGTGGACCCTGCGCTGCACGGCCTGCGGCCGCGAGGGCCCCAATACGGACGTTCCCCTGGACCTGCTCCCCGCCTGCGAGGACTGCGGCGGCCTGCTGCGTCCCGGCGTGGTGTGGTTCGGCGAGGCCATCGATCCCGAGGTCATGCGCGCCTCGGCCCTGGCCGCCACCTCCTGCGAGCTCTTCCTGGTGATCGGCACCTCGGGCCTGGTCCACCCCGCGGCGGGCATGGCCATGATGGCGAGCAAGGCGGGCGCCACGGTCGTCGAGTTCAACCTGGAAGCGGGCGGCGTCAGCGCCTGGGTCGACCTCTTCGTGCCCGGCAGCGCCGACCGGACCGTGCCGGAGCTGGTGCCATGAGCGGCGGCGCGCCCGGACCCACCCTGCTGCTCGTCAACAAGTTCTACCACGACGTGGGACCGGCCGGCGGCGTGGGGCGCTACATCCTCCAGGAGGAGGAGGATCTCGCGCGGCGCGGCTGGCGGATCGTCCCCTTCGCCATGCGCGACGCGGACGCGCGGCCCTCGCCATGGGACCGCTTCTTCGTGAAGGCCCACGACTACCGCACGCCGCGCTTCTCGCCCGGCGCCGCCCTCTCGCTGCTGTGGAACCGCGAGGCGGCCCGCAACCTGGACCGCCTGCTGCGCGAGACGCGCCCCGACGTGGCGCACCTGCACAACATCTACCACCACCTGAGCCCCTCGCTGCTGCCCGTGCTGCGCCGTCACCGCATCCCCGTGGTGATGACCCTGCACGACCTGCGCCTGCTCTGCCCCGCCATCCACATGCTGCGCGACGACGGGATCTGCGAACGCTGCCGCGGCGGCCGCCTGTGGGAGGCGGTGCGCGGGCGCTGCGTGAAGGGTTCGCTGGCGGCCTCGGCCCTGGCCGCGCTGGAGACGGCCCACCAGCGCACGCGGCGCCTCTACGAGACGACCGTCGCGCGCTTCCTCTGCCCCAGCGCCTTCTACGCCCGCAAGTACGCCGAGTGGGGCTACCCCGCCGAGCGGCTGACCCACCTGCCCAACTTCGTGGACCTGGAGACCTGGCGTCCCGCCGCGGCGCCGCCCGACGACGCCTACCTCTACTTCGGCCGCGTGTCCCGGGAGAAGGGCCTGGTCACCCTGCTGCGGGCCCACGCCCTGTGGGAGGCCCGCGCGCGCGACAGCCTCGAACCGCCGCCCCCGGAGCTGCGCCTGGCCGGATCCGGTCCCCTCGACGACCGGTTGCGGGCCCTCGCGGCGGATCTGGCCCCCGCACGCATCCGCTTCCTGGGACCGCTGACCCCCGAGGCCCTGCGCGAGGAGATCGGCCGCGCGCGCTTCGCGGTGCTGCCCTCGGAATGGTACGAGAACGGCCCCCTGTCCCAGCTCGAGGCCCTGGCGGCCGGCGTGCCCGTGGTGGGCGCGGATATCGGCGGCATCCCCGAATGCCTCGCCGACGGCCGCGACGGCGTGCTCTTCCCCCCCGGCGACGTCGAGGCCCTGGCCGGAGCCCTCGCCCGCGCCGACGCCCTGCCCCCCGCCGCGCGCGAGGCGGCCCGCGCCCGGGCCGAGACGCACCACGACCGGGGACGTCACATGGAAATCTTGGCGGGAATCCTGGACGAAGTCCGGGTGTTGCAGTAAGTCTTAGTGGTCACGGAAGACGATCCCCGTCCAGGAACAGGAGCACCCGGACAGCCCATGCGCGCCAAGCTCGTCATCATCCTCAGCCTGCTCTTGTTCTCCAGCCTCGTCGCGGTAGCGGCCGTCCAGGAGGAACGGACGCACCGTGTCGCGCGCGGCGACAACCTCACGACCATCGCCCGGCGCTACGGCGTGACCGTCCGCGAGTTGAAGGACCGCAACGGGCTGCGCGGCGACACGATCCACGTGGGCCAGCGCCTGACCATCCCCGGCGAGGATTCCGAGTGGTACGTGGTGCGGCGGGGCGACACCCTGGGCCTGATCGCCGAGCGGCACGGCCTCTCCCTGTCGGCCCTGCGGTCCCTGAACAACCTGCGCGGAAGCCGGATCTACCCCGGCCAGCGGCTGCGCGTGCGGCAGTTCGACAGGGACGCGGCCGTCCACGTGGTGCGCCGCGGCGAGAACCTCACCAAGATCGCCGAGAACTACGGCACCTCCGTGCAGACCCTCAAGCGCGTCAACGACCTGGTCGGCGACCGCATCTACGTGGGCCAGAAGCTGCGCCTGCGGGAGGTGTCGCGGACGGTGCACGTGGTCGAGCGGGGCGACGCCCTGTGGGAGATCGCCCAGGCCTACGGTCTGTCCGTCGCCGAGCTGAAGGCCATCAACGGGCTGGTCGGCGACGTGATCCACCCCGGCCAGGAGCTGCGCCTCTCGCGGGACGAGCGGGCCATGTCGGCCGTCTACACGGTCCGGCGCGGCGACAACCTGAACGAGATCGCCCGCCTGCACCAGATGAGCCTGCGCGAGCTGCGGGACCTGAACGGCATCACCGGCTCGCTGATCCACCCGGGGCAGCAGCTCCAGGTGCGCCCGCTGCTGGGTTCGCGCGCGGCGGCCGGCGAGACGGTCGTGGCGGCGGAGGTCTCCTGGGAGAACCTGCGGGTGGCCGTCGGCGGCGTGCGCCTGCTGGACGCGGGCAACGGCCCCTACTACTACGAGCAGCCCCGGGCGGACCGGCAGCGCAGCAAGACCTACCGGGAGGAGAGCAGCATCTCGCCCCTGGTCAGCTACCGCCACGCGCGCAAGCTGCTGGAGAGTTACGACGCCGCCGTCGCGGCCATGGCGCCCCTGAGCCGGCGCCTCGCAGGCTGGCACTTCGTGCTGGACCCGGGCCACGGGGGCATCGATCCGGGCGCCATCGTGGCGGGCAAGGACGCCCAGGGGGCGACCTTCTACATCGTCGAGGACGAGATCGTCTACGACCTGGCGCTGCGCGTCTACGCCCTGCTCAAGCTGCACGGCGCCGAGGTGACCCTCACCCTGATCAGCCCCAACCACCTGCTGCGCGGCAACACGCCGGTGGCGCAGACCTTCGTCCACGACCGCAACGAGGTCTTCAACAGCCTCGCCTGGAACCGCCGCGACAAGCCGTCGACCTGGCCCAAGGGCGGGCAGAAGTACCTGGACGCACGGGTGGACATCACCCGGCGCGCCCTGGACGGCGTGCCCAGCGGACGTCAGGTGTTCCTGAGCTTCCACGCCGACAACGACCGCCCCACCGGCGACGCCGTGACCCTCTTCTACTACCAGAGCTCGCGCCGCACGGACACCACGTCGCGCGGCTTCGCCCGCAAGCTCATCCCGGCCATGGGCGCCGGCGCCCAGGCCAAGGGGCGCGCCCTCGGCGTGCTGCGCAACAATCCCGCCCACTACAAGCTGCTGGTGGAGATGCGCAACCTGGCCTTCGCCGACCACATCTGGGCGGTGCGCTACGAGCAGCTGCGCCAGCGCGACGCGCAGAAGGTGGTCAAGGCCCTGCTGGACGCCCTCCCCTGAACGCGGAACCGCCCCGTGGCCGGGGCGGTCCTCGCTCTCGCCTGCGGTGAATCCCTAATCGGCCAGCCGGATCGGCACCTCCAGCACGAGGCGGCCGCCCGTGTCGCCGGGCCGGCGGTCGTCCAGGTTGCGGTCGCGGAACTCCAGGGAGCCCACCGGGGCCAGGCCCTCGGGCGGGTCGGGCCAGGTCCCCGCGAAGGACACGTCCAGCTCGGTCGGCACGCCGCAGTAGAGGTGCAGGTCGCCGCCGCCGGCGCGGGAGACCTCGCCGGCCACCGGCGCCGCGAAGCGGTAGGTCTCCTCGATGTCGAAGCCCCAGCTCTCGCTGTCGACGCCCAGGGCGAAGCCGCCGGTCACCTTCAGGGTGTAGTCGGCGGAAGCCGCCGACGCGGGCTTGGCCACGCTCAGATCGCAGACCAGTCCGCCGAAGCCCGTGCCGCGCACGGCGTGTCCGCTCGCGTCGAGGATGTTGACGGCGCAGTCGGTGAAGAGGTTGGCCGTGGCCTCGTCCATCTCCAGGTGGAAGACCGCGCGGGGGGTCGTGGCGTCGAGGGTGAAGGTGTGGGACCAGGTGTCGGTCTCCTCCAGCTCGATCTCCCGCTCCCGGCCGAAGCCGGTGACGGCGGCCCGCACGTCGCCCCTGAAGACGCCGGGGAAGGCGCGGGTGACCGTCAGCGTGCCCTCGGCCGCCTCGCCGGTGCCGCCGCGGGACAGCTCGCCGAGCTCGGCGGGCGCCGCGACGTAGGCGTCGCAGGAGACGGTCAGGCGGTAGTCGGTGTCGACCAGGTTGCCGATGGCCGCCACCACGTTCAGCTCCCAGATGCCGGGATAGAGCTCGTCGCCGATGATCACGCTGTCGGCGACGGGATGGGTCTCGGGCCGCGCGTAGCCGGCCCAGTCGCCCTTGACCGCTCCCTCGGGGTCGCAGATCTCGAGGTAGCAGCCGGCGCCCTCGCGGGCGCCCGTGTCATCGCTCACCTCCAGCCGGCAGCGCAGGGCCGTGGCGCCGGCGGGCACGTTCACGAAGTGGCGGCGGGTCGTCGACGCCTGGAGGTCCTCGCCGTCGAAGACCAGGGAGGCCCCGGCGGCCGGGTCGACCGCTTCGCCCGTCACCACCGTGTTCCAGAGGTAGAACTCGCGGGCCGGCAGGCCCGAGAGGTCGCCGCCGTCGAGGGTGGCGACGACGCGCGCGCTGTGGACGCCGGGCCCGGCGAGGCGCTTCTCGTCGTAGGTCACGTCCACGGTCATGGCCATGTCGCCGCGGATGTAGCGCTGGCCCGACAGGACCTTCAGCCACGGCGCCTCGCTCTTGAGCCGGAAGGAGCGGAAGAAGGCGTCCCGCTCGTCGGGGGTCAGGTCGGGGTGGAAGACCGGCCGCACGCGGAAGGTGACGCGTTCGGGACCGGTGGGCACGCCGCCGGGGGTGCGCCAGTAGGCCGCCGGCGCCGAGCCGTCGGACTGCAGGGGGCAGAAGGTCTCGATCTCGTAGTCCAGCACGCGCGCCGCCGATTCGCTGCCGGCCAGCTCGCGCAGCACGCTCCAGCTGGCGGGGATGTCCACCAGGCCGCCGCCCTGCTCGAAGAGCGCCAGCCCCGGCACCCGCACGGCGCCGGCGATCAGGGCGCGCTTCATCATGCCCCAGTGCACGTCCAGGCCCTCCTGGAGCGCGGCGCTGAGCAGGCAGGCCACGGCGCCCGCGGCCTGGGGCGAGGCCATGGACGTGCCGTGGAAGCGGGCGCTGCCGTCCACGAAGCCGGGCACGGTGGACAGGGCGGTGCCGGGCGCCACGATGTCGGGCTTGGGCGCCTCGCCGCCGCGGCTGGAGAAGGCGAACAGCGTGTTGACCGGCAGGTCGGCCTGGTAGAGTTCGCGGCCGGACTCGCGCGAGAGGTAGGCGCCGGCGGCGATCACGCTGCGGCTGGTGGCGGGGATGCCGCTGGTGGACAGGCCGGGGCCGCTGTTGCCGTTGCTGGTGCAGATGTAGAAGCCCGGGTGTTCGGCCAGCAGCTCGTCCAGCCAGCCGCCGATGGCGTCGTCGTCCTCCTCCACCGAATCGATGCCGAAACTCATGTTCACCACCACGGGCAGGCCGTAGCGCTCGCCGAACTCCACGGCGTGCTCGTAGGCCTTCTTCATGGACTCGGTGCGGGTGGCGCCGCCGGCGAGCCGGGTGTCGCCTAGCTTGCAGGAGATGACCCAGGCGCCGGGCGCCACGCCGTGCAGGCCGGCCTGGTCGCCGATCTCGTGCCCGGCGGCGATGCCCGCGCAGTGGGAGCCGTGGGCGCCGGAATCGTGGTGGAACTCCACGGTGGGCTCGGCCAGGCGGCCGAAGCGGTCCGTCTCGTCGCGCACGTTGACCGACCAGGCCATCATGGCGCGGCTGTCGGGGGCGTGGGGGCTGCTCAGGGCGAAGACGTCCCAGTCCACGTGGTAGTCGCGCAGGACCTCCTCGTCGTCGAGGCGGCCGTCGCCGTCGGTGTCCACGGCCACCACCCAGGCGCGGGCGCCGGCGCGCTCGCGGGCTACCGAGGCGGCCGCAGTGTCGTTGAGCCCCGCCAGCAGGTCGAGGCCCCGGCCGGCGCCGAGGGCGGCCTCCACGTCGGCGCGGGGGGCCGACCAGACCAGGAAGCCGAAGACGTCGCTGGTGTCGCCGTCGTCGTTGACGTCCGGCACGTCGTCGTTGTTGACGAACTGACGCTCGGAGATCAGGCCCATGTAGATGGGATGTAGGTCGTCCTCGCCCGGGGCCACGGCCAGTCCGGCGGCGCCCTCGAGGCGGTGGCCGTCGGGATGGGCGTAGACGCCGTCCTCGAGGTCCGCCTCGACGACCTCCCAGTCGCCTTCGGGAGTGAAGTCGCGCGCGTCCAGCATCTTGTGGTCGCCCGCGGGGGTGGTCTGCAGGCCCGGCGCCAGCTCGTCGACGCCGGTGTCGAGGACGGCCACGATCACGCCGCGCCCGTCCCAGGTGGGATGCGCGTCGCGCCAGGCGGCGACGCCGATGTCGCCGGCCGGCAGGTAGGGCCAGGGGGCGTCGGCGGCCGTCGCGACCGCGGCGGTCAGCGCCAGGACGATCGTTATCCAGGCCAGGGGGGACGTCTTCCGGGACATGGGAACCTCCAGCAACGGGGGGGCCTTTTACATCTCGCGTCGGGATGTCTATTATATGAGCGGCGACGGGGCCGAACAAGCCGGTTCCCCGTCCCGTAGAGACGTGAGACTCCCCGCGGATGTTTCCGTCGGCCTGTCGCGAACCCGAAAGGAAGCCGAAATGACGGACGTCGACAAGATGCGCATGCACACCAAGGTGGTTCACGCAGGACAGCACCCGGATCCCGCGACGGGCGCCGTGTCCGTGCCCATCTACCAGGCCTCCACCTTCCGCTTCCGCGAGGCCGCCGAGGGGGCAGCCCGCTTCGCCGGCACCGACGACGGCTACATCTACACCCGGCTGGGCAACCCCACCACGTCCCACCTGGAGGAGAGCATCGCGACCCTCGAGGGCGGCTGCGGCGCCCTGGGTGCGGCCTCCGGCATGGCCGCCGTGAACACGGTCTACTTCACCCTGCTGAGCAAGGGCGACCACGTGGTCTGCACCGAGGCCCTCTACGGCCCCTCGCGCACGGTGCTCGAGACCGAGTATTCCCGCTTCGGGATCGAGGCGACCTTCGTGGACTCCTCCGACCTCGCCAACGTCGAGGCGGCCATGCGGCCCGAGACGAAGCTGGTCTACATCGAGACGCCCGCCAACCCCACGCTGAAGCTCACCGACGTCGCGGGCTGTGCCAGGATCGCCCACGACGGGGGCGCCCTGCTGGCGGTGGACAACACCTTCTCGTCGCCGCTGCTGCAGCGCCCGTTCGAGCTGGGCGCCGACGTCGTCGTGCACAGCATGACCAAGTTCATCAACGGCCACACCGACGTGGTGGCCGGCATGGTCGTCGCCCGCGATCCCGAACTCTTCGCGCGGCTGCGCAAGGTCCACCGCAACCTGGGCGGGACCATGGATCCCCACCAGGCCTGGCTGGTGCTGCGCGGCGTGCGCACCCTGGCGCTGCGCATGGAGAAGGCCCAGGCGAACTCGCAGGTGCTGGCCGAATATCTGGAATCCCACCCGAAAGTCACGTGGGTGCGCTATCCCGGGCTGGATAGCCATCCCCAGTACGAACTGGGAAAGAAGCAGATGGACGGCCCCGGCGCCGTGATATCATTCGGCGTGGCGGGCGGCCTCGAGGCCGGACGCACGGTGATCGACAACGTCGAGATCCCCACCCTGGCGGTGAGTCTCGGCGGCGTGGAGAGCCTCATCGAGCATCCCGCATCCATGACGCACGCGGGGATGCCGCGCGAGGAGCGCGAGCAGGCCGACATCACCGACGACCTGGTGCGCTTGGCCGTGGGCTGCGAGGACGTCGAGGACCTGCGCGAGGACCTCGCGCGCGTGCTGGACATGATCTAGGAAGGTATCGTTGAACAGACGCTGGGTGGACGCCTCCAACCTCGAATTCCGGAACGCCGGCGGCGATCCCTGGGCCGTGGACTACGGCGCCCACCCCTTGCTCGACCCGCGCTTCGTGAGCCGCCGCACCCGTCTCGGCCGCTTCTTCCGCGAGATGTTCCTCCGCATCCGCGACGACGACGAGGCCTACCGGTCCGAGATCAAGCGCATGCTCAATCCCCAGCTGCGGGACACGGCCGGCACGCGCGGACCCGCCGAACTGATCCACTACCTGAACGCCGCGGAGACCTACGTGCGGGACCTGGTGGCGCTGCTGCCCACGTCCTCGCGGGAGCACGTGCGGCCGGACGCCAAGATCTCCGCCTGCAACGACCTGCGCACGCTGATGTCCTTCCTCTTCACGCCCGAGTACCCGCGCATCCGCTTCGAGGCCCAGCGCAAGCTCTACCTGGCCAAGCTGCTGCTGGACACCGACCATTCGCGCCACGTCCAGTACGGCCCCAAGCACAAGGCCTACTTCGAACGCCTCCTGCGCGAGGGCCTGTGGGAGCACGCCCTGGACACCAACGCCGTCGAGGTGGGCTTCCACATCGACGAGGACGGCGAGACGATCCGCTACAATCTCATGCCCCGTGAGGGGCAGGAGCGCTTCGCGTTCAAGTCGATCTTCCTGGAGAAGGCGGTCGGCGGACGCAAGATCGCCCTGGACGTGCTCTACTACAACTGCCGCTTCAAGCGCGAGGTGGTGCCCATCTCCTACGAGATCGTCGACGGCAGCCACCACGTCATCGAACAGAAGCGCTGGGACGCCACCGGCAAGAGCAGCGGCGGCTCGATCCTGTCGAAGATGATCCGCAAGGGCATCAACAATCCCAACGACATCAGCGACATCCTCGGCGCCATGTTCATCGTGCACGACGAGGACGCCATCAACGACCTGCTGACGCTGCTGGACAGCGTCTTCGGCAACCCCATCGCCTGGCGGGACGTCACCGACACGCTCGACGACAGCCGCGACAAGCAGCGTCTCGATCCCCACTCGGGGCGGGGCTACAAGGTGTACAAGGGGAACCTGGGCATCCTGCATCCGTCGGACCTGCCCGGCGGCCTGCCCTACCGCTTCCACGTGGAGGTGCAGGTCTACGCCCTGGAGGGCTTCCTGCGCACCGTGCACGGCGCCCACGACGCCAGCCACCTCGCCCTGAAGCTGCGGCAGTTCCTGCACGGGATCGTGCCCATCGTCTTCCCGCGCTCCATCTACGGCGAGGACTGGCTGCACCTGCCCTGACGGGAGAAGCCCGCCCCCGGGGTGCGGGTCAGACGTCGAGCAGCTCCTTCTTGTCGAGCCCCACCGCCTGCTCGGGCGCCGTATCCCCGGCGGCCGAGTCGTCCCAGAATTCATCGAGATCCAGGTCGTCCAGGTCGAACTCCCGGTGCGCGTTGCACGGCTCGGAAGCCGGCGCGGCCGCCCAGGACGGAGTGGGCAGGTCGGCGGGCAGGGGCGCCTCGACGACGGACGCGGGCGCGTCGCCGGCGTCGTGGCCGCCGGCCATCTGCTGCAGCACCTCGATCAGGTAGACGATCTCGCCGGCCTGGGCCGAGAGCTCCTCGCTGGAGGCCGCGGTCTGCTCGGAGTTGGCGGCGTTGGACTGGGTCACCTGCTCCAGGGCGCCGATGGCGTTGTTGAGTTCCTCGATGCCCTCGGCCTGCTCGCCGCTGGCCGACGTCACCTCGCTGATCAGCCGGGTGACCTGGGTGATGCTGGTCGAGATGCGCTCGATGGAGCCGGAGATCTCGCCGGTCACCGTCACGCCGCGTTCGGCGTCCTTCTGGGACTCGGCGATCAACGCCGTGGTGTCCCGCGCGGCGTCGGCGCTGCGCTGCGCCAGGTTGCGCACCTCCTCGGCCACCACCGCGAAGCCCTTGCCCGCCTCGCCCGCGCGCGCGGCCTCGACGGCCGCGTTGAGGGCCAGCAGGTTGGTCTGGAAGGCGATCTCGTCGATGGACTTGATGATGCGCGCCGTGTCGCCCGACGACTTCTGCACCTTGGCGATGGCGTCCTGCATGCGGCTGCCCGCCTCGGCGCAGCGATGCGACGCCCGCGACACCTCGTCGGCCATGTCGTCCATCTTCTCGGCGCTGGCGGCGGTGAGACGGGTCTTGGCCGACAGCTCGTGCAGCGACCCGGAGATCTGCTCGATGGTCGAGGCCTGGGTGCTGGCGCCGTGGGCCAGGTCCTGGCTGGACTCGGAGAGGTGGGCCGAGGCCGTGGTCACCTGGCCGACGCTGTCGTTCATGCCGGCGATCACGCGCTCGAGCCTGCGCACGACGCTGCGCGTCACGGCCACCGCGATGACGGTTCCGCCGATCAAGCCCAGGGCGGCGATGGCCAGCAGGATCGTCTCGACGCGTTCGTGATATACGCGCAACCAGTCGTGGGAGGTCGCGACGTCGGCCTCGACCGCCTGATGCATGCGGGCCAGGGTCTCGAACATCTCGGTCCCGGCCGGTATCACGCGTTCGCGGTAGAGCGCGCGCGCCGCGGTCCACGACTCGGAACGCTCGGCATCCGCCTCGCGCAACAGCGCCAGGAGCTCGGCGGCCGTTTCGTGGAGCTCGAGATGACGGCGCTCGGACTGCGCCATCAAGGCGGCCAGTTCGGGGATGTCTGCCATGTCCCCGCGCATCTTCTTGTCAGTGAACCAGAGCCCGAACTCGCAACGCGCGGGATCGATCTCCAGGTCCGTGGCGGAAACGTCCGCATCGACGAGCGCGTCGCCGAGCCTGCGCATCCATTCGAGCTGATGGACCTCGCAGCGCACGAGGTCGATTTCCAGTTGCCGGTTCGCCTGGAGGTGGGTCATCCCCTTCTCCAGCCTGTGGACACCGGACAGACCGACGCCCAGGACGACCAGCATCAAGGCCATCAGCACACCGAATCCGAGCCCCAGTTTGCGGCTCAAGCTCATAGTCTTGAACATCTCCCTCTCCCACTTCGTTCGACGCCTGAACGTTCGCGGGGCGAATCGAATCAATCCGCCTATTCGTTCCTTTTTATCGGTCGTAAAAACAGGGTATTGAGCGATATCAGGG
>CAZTWK010000048.1:0-25092 GCA_964617805.1 uncultured Fibrobacteraceae bacterium
TGCAGGAGCTGAGCCGTGAGCTGGTCCTCGATCGCCTGGTGACCGAGAAGCTGCGCCGGGCCCGGCTGCTGCTGGTCACCGGCCGCTGGCGCGTCTCGGAGGTCGCCGAACAGGTCGGTTTCGACTCGCCCTACAACTTCTCCCGCCGCTTCAAGGAACACTACGACGTCACGCCCTCGTCGCTCATGCCGGCTCCCCCGGCAGGCGATGACTCCGACGATTCCGCCGGATAATCCTCCGTTTCACCCGTTTGGCGCGTTTCGACGCCTCTTTGTCGCGTGACGATATGGCCGTCCACGGACGGAACCGGGATACTCCACCCGAGAACAGACGTCCGAGACCGCTGGCGAGAGACGGGGCATGAGATACAGCAACTTCCTGCTGACCAAGATAGCCCTGGTCCTGGTGCTGTTGGCGCTGGCGATCTGGATCATCGCGTCGGACGGATCCTGAACCGGCCTGGAGGTGCCCCCGTGATGAAACGAACCGATTTCGCGAACCTGGGCCTGTTCGCCCTGGCCCTCGTCCCGTTCGCGGGGTGCAGCGGGGACGACCCCGCCTCCCCCCCCGGCGACGCCGACACCACGCCGCCCGCCGCGGTGACCGACCTGCGCGTGGAGAGCGGCAAGATGACGCTGACCGTGGCCTGGACAGCCCCCGGCGACGACGGCACAGAGGGGCAGGCCGCCGAGTACGACATCCGTTTCGCGGGCGAGCCGATCACCGCCGAGACCTTCAGCGCCTACACCCGGGTCCCGGACGCGCCCGCGCCGGCGGCGGCCGGCACCGAGCAGTCGGTCTTCATCAACGCGCCCGGCTACGCGGATCTCTTCGTGGCCCTGAAGACGGCCGACGAGGTGCCCAACTGGTCGGCCATGTCCAACGTCGTCTCCGACGCCTACGTGCCCGGCCTGGTGGTCCGCCAGCTCACGACCACGGGCCACAACATCCACCCCTGCGTGAACGACGGCCGCGTCACCTGGGTCCGGGTCGATCCCATAGACGGAGACGAGATCTACATCTCGGACCTGCGCGGCGCCTATCCGGACCAGACGGCCCTGACCGGCAACGGCGGCGAGAAGGCGCATCCCTCCTCCCACGGCGGCTCGGTCATCGTCTGGCAGGGACGCGAATACAGCCAGACGAGCACCGGCTGGGAGATCTTCAAGTACTCGTACGGCCAGGTACCGCTCTACGAGGCCTTCACCGACAACGACGTCGCCGACCGCTACCCCGTGCTGGCCGGCGCCGGGAACTTCGCCTGGCTCCAGGGCCCGACCATGCAGGAGGAAGTGCACTTCTGGAACGCCGACCTCCACACCGAGCACGTCATCTCCGACGAATGCTGCCCCGTGCCCGACAACAGCAACGACGTGCCCACGGCCGGCGGCTACACCAGCGTGGTCTGGCGGACGCGCGACCTGGTCGGGTCCGAGGGATACCGCGCCATCTACTACCACGGCACCATCACCGACCTGACCGACGAGATCGACGCCACCATGTCCACCAACTACTCGTTCCACGACGGCACCCTGGCCTACCAGTGGGGCAGCCCCCCCGAGATCAGGTACTGGGACGGCGCGGCAGTGCATTCGGTCGCCGAGGGCTACGAGCCGTCGCTCCACGACGGGACCGTCGCCTACGAGGTCTGGGACGGGCAGGACTGGGAGATCCACTACTGGGACGGCGCGGAGATCCTCGAGATCACCGACAACGACTACGACGACACGCAGCCCTCGCTGCACGACGGCTACATCGCCTGGGTGGGGCGCCCCGGCGGCGGCGGCAACACCGACCACATCTTCTACGCTGAACTGGAATGACGGCCTCACCCCAACGGGAGATACGCCCATGTCACGAACCAGCCTGATCCTGCTCGTCGCCGGCCTGCTCGTCCTCGGCGCCCTCGCCGCCCAGGCCGACGAGCCCCGGCCGACCGACTTGAATTCGCAACGCATCGCCGAGATCAAGAACCTCATCGCGGTGGAGCGGGCGGCGCTCGCCGAATTGCAGGACCGGATCGAGCGAGCGCCCGACCAGGCGGCCGAACTGGATCTCATCAAGCGCATCGGAGAGCTGAAGCGGAACACCGAGATCGGCATCCTCGAGATCCAGCTCAGGTACGCCCGGATCGAGGGGCTGGCCGAGGCGGCGGCGCGCCTGGAGACGGCCATCGACGAGCTGCGGGCTCCCCCCCCGCGCGGCGTACCCCAGCCCCGACCGGCACCCGACGCCGCGCGGCGATAGGGGGTCGTCATGAGAAAGCCTGCTGCTCACCGGCTCCCGCTGATCCTGATCGTCGTCCTGGCGACACTGGCCGCGGCCAGCGTGTGCATCGCGCAGCCCGACCTCTATCCCCATGCCTTGGGCGGCCAATGGGACTACCCGCTCGTTCCCGCCGACCATGACGGCATGGTGATCAGCGACTGCCGGCTCTCGCCGACCCTGCCCGGCGATGTGATGGGCACCTACTGGAACTGGTTCTTCGTCAACAACGGCGGTGAGCCGACGGCCGACATCACCCAGGTGACGCTCTTTCTGGACGGCGCCTCCACCTACCTTACCTCGACCTGGCCCGCGGGTATCCTGGGCGGCTACAACCTGGACCTGGGGCCGACCACCATCCCAGGCGGCCGCCACACGCTCGAAATGCGCGTCGATCCGGACGATCTCATCGCCGAGAGCGACGAGACCAACAACAATTGGGCCCACCCGTTCGTCTGGACCCCCTACGAGTTGACGCACGGCGTGACCGTCACCCGCGAGGCGCCGCCTGATCGCGGCGGCGGCTGGGACGCCGTTCCCTCGGGCGTGGACCTCTGGTACAACTGCGACGGCTACCGCTTCGAGTCGGTGGGCTGGTGGAACGCGGTGCTCGTGCGGGCCCACGACGACGGCGACGACTACGACTGCCGGCTGCACGCTCCTTCGACCGGCTCCCTGGACGGCTTTGCGGCCAACCAAGGCTACGCATCGCGTCCGGCGGGGCGGCTGGATGCCGTGCTCGTCAACCGCAACGTGACGGGCTCTGTGGACTGGGACGTCGGCGTGATCAAGGTCACCGGCGGCGGCAGCGACTATTCCGCGGTGTGGGAGTGGAGCGCCGGCTTCGCCTTCGGCGACTCCCTCGTCACCGCCTGGGCCGCCGACGAGTACCTGCAGCTCTACGAGTTCCAGATTTCGGTCGGCGACACCGGCTGGGTGATGGCGGAGGTCCGGGCCGACTCGCCGGACCAGGTGTTCACCGCCGCGTGGTTCGACCGGGACTTCGCCACGGGCGACCTCGCCGACGCGGATGGTTCCGAGGCGACCAGCGGCGGCTTCGCCCGGATCTTCATACACATCCAGGAGAGCGGCTACTACTGCCTCGCCCTGTACCGCGATCCCGTGGACGGCGACGGAGCCTGCGACGTGAGCCTGAAGATCGCCCCCGCCCTGATCGACTTCGCCGCCTACCAGCCCGGCGGCTGGCACTCGCCCATGGTCCCCAGACCCGCCCCCGACGGCGCGCCCGGCGCGGTGGCCCTGCCCGACACGCTGCACGGCAACGTGCTGGGCACCTACACGAACTTCGCCTACCAGAACCTGTCGCCGGTGACGCTGCCGAGCCTGCCGCCGAGCAACCAGGTCTACGTCTACCTCGACGACGCCCCGCTGATCTGGTACGGCATCTCCGGCATCTCCGGCTGGGGCAACCTCACGATGAACAGCCCCTCGCCCCGCACGGTTTCCGGCGGCCGCCACACCCTCACCATGCGCCTCGATTACACCGGGGAGCACGCCGAACTGGACGAGGTCAACAACGACTGGGGCGAGCAGTACTGCTGGTCGCCGCTGGAGGTGCCGCTGGGCACGACGGTCACCCGGCCCGAGCCCGCCCCCGCATTGGCCGGCATAGACCATCTCGGCAGCGGCGAGCCATTCCATTACAACTGCGACGGACTGCGCCTGCCCGGCGGCCCGGGCTGGTGGAAGGCCATGGTCGCGATGAAGGAATCCGGCAATGGATGGGTGGAGCTGTACGAGTGCCTGCAGGGAACGAAGGACGGCTTCGATGTCCCGCTGGCCAGCAGCTACCTGCACCATGGGCAATCCGGGTTCGTCTGGATCAACCTCAACATGACCCCCGACCGCCCCTTCGACGTCGGCGTCTCCGATTTCGTCGACACCGGCGAAGATTATACGGCGGAAGCCGTGGTCTCGAACCTGGTGGACGTGGATCCGGAGGGATACTACGGACCCTTCGGCATGTCCGCGGGACGCAGCCTCCACCTGCAGGAATTCGGGCTCGAGGCGGGATGGCACAGCTTCTACCTGCAGAACCTGAACGGCACGGTCGCCTGGGGCATGACCCTCCACTCGGCCGCCGACCCGTACGGCGACAAGCTCGAGTACTTCCCGCACGGCTACGCATACGAGGGGAGCGCCGGCGAGGGCGCGGCCTTCGCCGTCGAGATCCTCGATCCCGGCTACTATTGCCTCGCGGTCTGGCGGAGAAACCACGACGATCTCGACCAGGGCGGCTCCTACTGGCTCCGGGTCATGCGCGGCGCGACCGACGTATCCGATCCGGCGGGCGAGACGCCCTCCCCGACACTGACCCGCCTCGTGGGCGCCCGCCCGAATCCCTTCAACCCGCGCACGTCGATCGCCTTCGAGCTGGCCGAATCCGCCGAGGTGGAACTGGCGATCGTCGACCTGGCCGGCCGGCAGGTGGCGACCCTCTTCTCGGGAACGCTGCCCGCCGGGCCGCACGACGTGGCCTGGAACGGCGAGGACGACCGCGGGCGGCCGCTGCCCTCGTCGACCTACTTCGCGCTGCTGAACGTGAACGGTGTGACGGAGCGCTGCAAGCTGGCGCTGGTCAGGTGACGGAACCGTCCTGAACGAAACATGCGCCCACCCCGTCACGACACGGGGTGGGCGCACTCCGGTCCCGGTGTGGTATAATCACTTCCCCCACATGAATTTCGGAGGGTATTCATGCGCGCATACGTGACCATCGCCGTCCTGCTCCTCGCCGCCGCCGCCCCCGCCGCCGACTGGGAGTACGTCGGCATGGACGGGATCAACGCCACCTGCATCACCGCCGACCTCGACCACGACCGCATCCTCGTCGGCACCCTCGAGGGCTTCTGGTACCTCGACCTCGGCACCGGCCAGTGGACCGAGCGCGACGCCGAGGGCTGGATCGGGCGCACCGTGTGGGCGATCGACCACCACGACACGCTGGACCAGCGCGTGATCACCGGCCGCGAGAACGCCTGGTTCAAGGGCTACATGGAATACAGCGAGGACCTCGGCGCCACCGAGGTCTTCGCCTACGAATCCGACGGCGGCCGCGTCACCGACCTGCTCCACGACGGGAGCGCCTATTGGGCCTGCACATGGTCGGACATCGTCGACGGGGAGTTCCTGCGCTCGGTCGACGGCGGGGTCACCTGGGCGCCTGTGCCCGGGCACGGCTTCCACGCCATGACCTCGCTGACCTTCGACCTGGGCGGCGAGCTGGCGCTGGCGGGCGACGCCGGCGTCAAGCGCAGCTACGATCACGGCGTCACCTGGGAGGACATGACCGGCGACCTGCCGCCGGGCTACGGCGTGTACGACGTGCTCGGCGTCTACCCGGGCGGCGACGCCCTGCCCTGGACGAGCCTCCTCGCGAGCATCGACCTCGGCCTCTACTACAGCTACGCGGTCGGACACTGGGAGCAGATCCTGGACACGTCGTGCCGCGACCTGGTGCGCATCCCCCGCTTCACCTGGCTGGTGGGCGACGGGATCTGCGCCGTCACCTGGGACGGCCGCGTGATGCTGACCCTGAGTTCCTACAGCGTCTGGGACGACGTGACCGCCGACCTGCCCGGCACCCCGCTGGCGGCCGCCTACGTGCCCGGCGAGCACGGCATCTACGTGCTCACCGCCGCGCACGGACTCTGGCGCCGCCACGACCTGGTGACCGGCGTGGAGACGCCGGCGCGTCCGGCGCCCGTCCTGTCCGCCCACCCGAATCCCTTCAACCCGGGCACGAGCCTGAGCTTCACCCTGCCCGAGGCCGGGCCCGTGGTCCTGAAGATCTACGACATCACCGGGCGCGAGGTGGCGACCCTCACGCGGGGCGAGCGCGCGGCCGGCGAACACGTCGTCGACTGGCACGCCGGCGGCGCGCCCAGCGGCACCTATCTGGCGTGTCTGGAGACCGCGTCGGGGCGGTCGACGCGGAAGATCGTGCTGCTCAAGTGAGGGATACGCTGGCCAGCCGGTGCCGCGGGATGTACGTTTCCGGATCGGAGGTCACGAACACGATCGAACGGAGGCGGACATGGACACTCTTCTGATCCTGGGCAAGTTCTTCGTGGGTGTCGGCGTGCTGCTGCTGGGCGTCGCGGCCTTGTGGTTCGTCACGGTCTACGCCGACAAGAACGACTAGGCGTATTGGAGCGCCGCGACCACATCCTAGTCTCCACACTCGCCGCCCTGGGCGTGCTCGGCGTCCTGCTCGTCGGCCGCCAGGCGGGCACCCCTCTCGGCTTCCCCCTCGACGACGCCTGGATCCACATGGTCTACGGCCGCTCCCTCGCCACCGAAGGGCTGCTGGCCTACAACCCCGGCGTGGCCGCCACCGGCTGTACGGCGCCCCTGTGGACGCTGGTGGTGGCGGCGGTGCATCTGGTGGCCGGGCATCTCTCCACGCGGGTCGTGGTGTCTCTGGTCCTGTTCATCGGAGCGGGTTTACACGTGGAAACCGTGCGCCAGGCGGCCGCCCTCGCCGCGCGGATCGCCGGCCACAAGGACGCCGGGCTGGTGACCGGGGCGGCGCTGGCCCTCAGCGCGCCCCTGGTCGTGGGCGGGCTGAGCGGGATGGAGGTGTCATTCTGCGGGTTGCTGCTGGTCTTCGCGGTGCGCGCCCTATGGGAAGAGAACTGGACGTGGTCGGGGATCCTGCTGGCCCTGTCCATCGCGGCGCGGCCCGAGGCGGCTGTGCCCGCGGCACTCTGCGCCGGTCTGGCGCTGCACGGCCGGTGGGCCCGCTGGCGTGTCCTGCGACTGGCCCTGCCGTCGCTGGTGCTGGGCGCGCTGATCGTGGGCCACGACCTGTACGCGACGGGTCGTCCCCTGCCGGCCACCTTCTACTTCAAGCAGGAGGCCGGCCTCGCCGAACTGCCGGGGCGCCTGGCCACGGCCGTCACCGCCATGCTCGACCGTGTGCCGCCCCTGTGGGGGTACGTCGGCTGGCTGGCGCTGAGCGGCCTGTTCCTGCGCCCGCTCTCGTCGCGACGGCTGCTGCCGGTGGCGGGCGGGCTGGGCTTCCTGCTGGCCAACCTCATGGTGGCGCGGCCCGTCGACCCCGAGGCCTTCTACCACCTGCGCTACGTGCTGCCGGCGGTGCCGTTGCTGACGGTGGCGCTGGCCGTGGGCGCCGCGCGCCTGGGCCGCTGGCCGCTGCTCCTGCTGCTGACGATGGTGACCGGCGGCGCCATCTTCACCTTCGCCCCCACGTCGCAGCGCTACCACAACGACGTGCGCAACATCAACGAGGTGCAGGTGGCCATGGGCCGGTGGCTGGACGAAAACCTGCCCGCCGAAGCCCGCGTGGCCGCCACCGACGCCGGCGCCGTGCGCTACTTCGGCAACCGGCCCGTCGTCGACCTGATGGGCTTGAACACGCCCGAGTTCTACTGGGAGGACGGCTGGGCGGCGGCCCATCCGGTGGACGTCCTGGCCATCATGCCCGCCTGGGTGCAGCCCGTCGACCCGGCGGCGCTCACGCCCTACCGCACCTACCGCACCGTCGACTACTCGGTGACGTCCTACCCGGCCATGGCGCGGCAGGTGATCGCGGGTGTGCCCGCGGGGGCCGGGCCGGTGCGGGTGCGGTGCCGCGGACTGCGCAGCTTCGAGCTGGACGTGCGGCCGTGGCGGCCGTTCACGCCCCGCTGAGATCGCGGTAGGTTACGCCCCGCTCCCCCAGTTCCCGCAACAGTCTTTCCACGTGGACCGGCTCGCGGCCGAGGTACTCCGGCGGCGAGATGCCCGGCCGCGCGTAGGTGCCGTCGGCGACCATGCGCAGGACCGCGGTGGCCGTGTAGCCGGTGGTGCGGGCCATGCTCAGGACGCCCGACTCGCGGTCCCAGCGATCGAGCAGTTCCCAGCGGACGGTGTGCGGCGCGCCGTCCTTCTCCCCCGACACCTCGATGCGCATGGCCGTCAGGTCCCCCTCACCCTCGGGCATGCGCCACAGGGGCGCGAGCAGGGCCATGGCCACGTCGCGCGGGCGCACCGCGCGGCCGTCCACGTTCACGGGGGATTCGTCGAAGAGGCCCAGATCGCGCAGCAGTGTCATCTGGGCGACGGTGCCCGTCAGGCGCAGGGTCTTCTCGCGGATGTTCGGGCAGTCGACCGTGTGCAGCAGGGTGCGCAGGCCGTCCGACGCGAAGGCCTCCAGATCGCCGACCTCGTCGAAGACCACGGGCTCCACGTCGGCCAGGGCGGGACGCACCACCACCTCGCCGTTCTCCAGGTGACGGGCGGGGCGCACGTAGATCTCGATCAGGTCCGTGGGCGAGAACACGCTGCGGTAGTAGAGCGGCGGCTGCGGGTGCTCGGGCAGGCCCCCCACCTGGACCGTGACGTCGGCGGCGCGGTCGAGACGGCGGGACACGGCGTCCATGACCAGGGCGCTGCCCATGCCCGGAAAGACGCCGCAGTCCACCACGGCGGTCACGCCGCGCTCGCGGGCCAGGTCGTCCAGATCGAAGGGATCCGCCTCGAAGAAGGAGATCGACACCACGTCGCGGCCGCTCTCGATGACCGTGCGCAGGGTGTCGAAGCCCAGGGCGCCGGGCATGGCCTCCAGCACCAGGTCCGTGCCGGCGCAGAGCTCGGCGACGACGGCGGGATCGGACAGGTCGCGCGCGAGCGTGCGCACCGGCGCCGCCTCGAGCCGGGCCAGGGCCGCCGCGTCGCGGTCGGCCACGCTCAACTCGAAGCGGGCGTCCGCCGCCAGGTCGAGAGCCATGGGGCCGCCGACGAGGCCGGCTCCCAGAATGCAGATCTTGGTCATGTGCGCCTCCTTCGGGCGCCACTCTATCACGATGGAATAGAAAGCGCGACGGGCCGAAGCCCGCCGCGCCCCCCTCGTCGTGATCATGGGTCGCCTACAACCCGGAATGCACCGTCACGATCTGGTCGCTGCCGTTGCAGGTGAACAGGATGTTGCGCGTGCCGTCGCGGGCCCAGACGGCATGTCCCGGCCCCGTGCAGCCGCCCGGCGCCGCCGTGGTCACGTTCGAGACTACCGATCCCGCGGCGTCGATGACAGTCACGGTGTACGTGTTGTCGTAGAAGCCCGTGCTGCACACGCCGACGGTGCCGTCGCCCAGCTCCATCACGTCGATGCCGATCGGGCCCGCGCCGACGGCGACCGTCTCGGTGATGGTCGCCGCGCCGACGCCGTCCCAGAGCGCGATGGTCAGCGAGTTGCCCAGGAAGTTGCTCACCACGGCGATGTTGCCGGCGTGGCGCACGCGACGCGGCCCGTCGCCCACGTCTCCCACCGCGATGGCGGCCTTGCTGCCGTCGCGCGGGTGCAGGTAGAGCTTGCCCGGGGAGCCGTCGGCCACCACCAGCACCGGGCCGTCGGGCGTGGTGCCGTAGGCGCTGACCAGGCCGCCGGGCAGATCGGGGAATTCGAAGGCGATGAGGGATTCGCCCGTGCCGGTGAACAGGTCCTGCCCGGGATCGAACTCCACGAAGTTCACAACGTTGAGCGAGTTGTTCACGAAGACCAGCCCGGGGCTGACCGGCGAGTTCCCGAAGGGGACGCCGTCGGTGATGTTGTGCTGGAAGCCGATGAGCTGGGTCCAGCCCCACTCGCTGTCCTCGGCGATGTAGTGGGTCAGGCCGGCGCTGCCGGGGCCGAAGCTGAAGGCCGCGTCCACGAACCCGCCCACCTGCTTCTCCGAGTGGTAGGACAGGGGCACGACGCCGTAGCGCTGGAAGCCCGGAGACATGAAGACCGACAGCACGGCGAGCCCCGTCAACGGGTTGATGGCGGCCCAGCCGTTGAGGCCGGCGATGAGGATGATGAAGAGGGCCAGCAGCAGGCCGGCGAAACCGGGTCGGACCCGCATCAGACCCTCGGCCCCATTGATGGCCGTGCTGGAAACGCCCACCTGGCTGGTGCCGCCGCCCGCGGGTGCGTCACAGGGCAGCGAGCCGCGGAAATAGATGGTGTAGGTGCCGGCGTTGAACAGGGCGAGCGAGATCCGGTAGTCGGTGAAGGTGAACGCCGCCGCGAAGATGCCGAAGACGTCCTCGGTGCAGCTGCAGGTGTAGGACGAGATGGGGGCTTCGAGATAGTGATGCGTGTCGTCGAGAGTCCCCAGCGTCACGTCGCCGCCGGAATAGGTGAGGTTGTTGCTCGGGATGAGATGGGTGCGGTCATTGTACGTCACCATGCCGGCGAAGGGGCTGCCCTCTTCCTTGCCGGCGGAGGCCGTGACGGTGAAGGGCTGGCCGCACTCGATGGCTTCGGGGAAATCCTCGATCCGCGCGATCAGGGCCGGATGGGGCAGGATGCCCAGCACGGTCAATTCACCGATCACCACCGTGACCTGCCGGGTCTGCGCGTCACCATCGATAAGCATCTGCTGCGAATCCACCAGGTAAAGGTCTCCCCCCGTTCGCCAGGCGAGCATGAAGAGAAACTCCTGGATGTCGAAGACGCGCCCTTGCTTGGTCGCGGCGGGCACGTCGTAGGTGACCGTCGCCGGCTGCTGCAGGACCGTACCCTCGGGCCCGATCTCGTAGGCGGTGGTCACGCCCTCGGCGGCCAGCTCGGCGGGCACGTCGGCGCCGGTGAGTTTGGTGAGGGTGATGGTGGTAGTGGCGTCGAGGGCGCCGGCGGGGATGGTCAGGGTGAAGTCGCCGTCGCCGGAGGTGATCTCGCCGCCCGTGGCGCCGATGTCCTCGCTGACGGGGCCGTCGTCGCCGCCGCCGCCGGGGTCGGTCGCCTCGTCGGAGCAGCCGGTCGCCAGCGCGACAAGCGCCAGGCAGGCGGCCAGGTACAGGAACTTGCGGGTATGGTCGTGTGACATCGCTCTCCCCCTTGGCGCGTCCACGGGCGGAATGAAAATCATACTCAATTTGTCGCCTTTTGTCATCCCCCCTGTTTCCGGGCGCGGAAACGCCCCCTTCCCGGAGAAAGGGGGCGTTGCGTCGCGGGCGGGACCGGGACTACAGGCCCGAAGCCACCGTCACGATCTGGTCGCTGCCCTGGCAGCTGAACAGGATGTTGCGCGTGCCGTCGCGGGCCCAGATGGCGTGGCCGGGGCCGGTGCAGCCGCCCGGGGCCGCGGTCGTCGTGTTCGACACCACGGTGCCCGTGTCGTCGATCACCGTGACGGAGTAGCTGTCGTCGAGGTAGCCGGTGCTGCACACGCCGACGGTGCCGTCGCCCAGGTCCATCACGTCGATGCCGATGCTGCCGCCCCAACCCACCTGGACGGTGCCGGCGACGGTCGCCGTGTCGGAGACGCCGTCCCAGAGCACGATGGTCAGGACGCCGCCTTCCCAGTGGCTGATCACCGCGATGTTCCCGGCGTGGCGCACCCGGCGAGGCTGGTCCATCACGTTGCCCACGAAGGTCGCGGTTACCGCGCCGTCGCGCGGGTGTAGGAAGAGCTGGCCGGGCTCGCCGTTGGCCACCGCCAGCACCGGGCCGTCGGCCGTGGCCGCGCAGGCGCTGAACAGGGTGCCGGCGAGCAGGCCGGGGAACTCGCTCCCCGCCAGCGCCTCCGGGGATACTTCGAAGGCGTCATCGACCGCGTCGTAGACGACGAAGTGCACCTGGTCGGTGGTGTTGTTCACGAAGACCAGGCCGGGGACGACCGTCGCGTTGCCGAAGGGGACGGCGTCGGTGATGTGGGCCTGCAGGCCGATGATCTGGCTCATGCCCCAGTCCTCGACGTCGTTCTGGTAGTGCGTCAGGCGCGCGCCCTCGGGACCGTAGGAGAAGGCCGCGTCCACGTACGCCCCCTGCTTCTCGGAGGAGGGATGGGACAGGGCCAGGACCCCGTAGCGCACGAAACCGTTCAACACGAAGATCGTGATCAGGGCGGCGCCCAGGCGGGGATCGACGGCGCCCCAGCCGTTGGCGCTGGCCAGCAGGATCACGAAAAGGACCGCCAACATCCCGGCCCAGCCGGGACGGATGCGCGCCAGGCCCTCCGGCCCCGCGAAGGGCGACGTGACGATGGCCGGCTCGCTGGTCGGGTCGCCGGAGCCCGCCACGCAGGCGATCACCTTGCGGAACACGAGGGTGTAGGTGCTCTCGCTGCCCAGCTCCCGCGTGAGGGTGTAGTCCTCCAGTTCCAGCGCCGGCACCAGCACGCCGTCGGTGTCGTCGGGGCAATCGCTGTCGTAGGTCGCCATGTAGACGATGGGCGCCGCGGCGAGCTGCCCCAGCGGCACCTCGTTGTCGAGGCAGGTGACGGCGTTGTCCCGGATGGTGTGCGAGCGGTCCCGGAAGGTCAGCGCCGCCTCCAGGACGCTGGACGGGTCCCGCGCGATCTCCATCCGCAGCTCGAAGGGGATCCCGGAGATGGCCCCGTCCGGCACGTTCGGGAAGTTGACGTCCAGCCCGTCGTAGTCCATGGCGCCGACGCTCCCCGTCTCGGAGATCAGCCCGCTGAGCTCCCGGAGGCCCGTGTCCCAGTCGATGCCCAGTTCCTGCGTCTCCGGCAGCGAGATCTCCACGATCCTGGCCTCGAGCAGCACCTGCAGGTCCCCGGCTTCGGGCCGGCCGCCCCGTTTCGCGCCGGTGACGTCGAGGGACACGGTGGCGGGGACCTGGAAGGCGGTGCCCGCCGGCCCGATCTCGTAGGCGACGGTCACGCCCTCGGCGGCCAGCTCGTCGGGCACGTCGGCGCCGGTCCGCCTGTCGATCGTGAGGGTCGTGGTCTGGCCCAGGGCGCCGGCGGGGACGGTCAGGGTGAAGTCGCCGTCGGCGGAGGTCAGGGCGCCGCCCTGCGGACCGATGTCCGCGCTGACCGGGTCGTCGCCGCCGCCGCCGGGATCGGTGGTCTCGTCGGAACAGCCAGCCGCCAGGATCAGGCAGGCCGCCACGAGCAGGATCCCGAGGATATGTTTGCGTTTCATGGTCTCCCCCCTTGTTCACGTGAGCGCGTGACGGAACGACCATACCCCAACTGAACACCCTTTGTCACCCCAACCGGCGCCGGACACGGAAACGCCCCCTCCCCGGAAGGAGGGGGCGTCGCCCTCGCTTGCGTTCCTTCGCTGCTGTCGCTCCGTCTGCGAGCCTACAGCGCGTCCGCGTCCACGATCACCACCTCGCCGAGGTTCAGGCCGCGTACGCTCTCCTCGATGGCGCTCCAGTCGCCGATGATCACGATCTGGTAGGCGTCGGGATCGATGTGCCTGCGCGCCATGTCCAGGACCTGGTCCTGGTCGGTGGCGGCGACGCGGCGCTGGTAGGTGCGCCACTCGTCCAGGGGCTGATCGTGGAGCACCAGGTTGCCCAGCTGCCCGGCGATGCCGCCGATGGTCTGGAACTGCTGGGGGAAGCTCTTGATCATCTGGTTCTTGCCGTCGGCCAGCTCCTGGTCGCTGATGGGGCGCGGGCCGCGTACGTCGTCCAGCTCCTTCATGAACTCCACCACCGAGGCGGCGGTGTGCTCGGTGTGCACCTGCGAGAAGGCCAGGAAGATGCCGCTCTGGCTGAAGTTGAAGGACATGGTGCGGGCGCCGTAGGTGTAGCCCTTGTCCTCGCGCAGGTTCATGTTCACACGGGACATGAACTGGCCGCCCAGGGGCAGGTTCATGACCTGCAGGGGCAGCACGTCGTCGTGGCCCTCGGGCAGGCCCTCGTGGCCGATCACGATGACGCTCTGCTCCGCGCCGGGGCGGTCCACGACGCAGATCTTGCCGTCGCCCGAAGGCCGGGCGACGGCGGCGGCGGCGGAAGGCACCGGACCGCGCTCCCACCGCTCGAAGGCCTTCTCCAGCAGGTCGACCGCCTCGCCCAGGGACACGTCGCCGGCCATCACGACCGCGGCGTTGTTGGGTTTGAAGAGCTCGGCGTGCTAGCGCACGAGGTCCTGTCGCGTCAGCAGCTGCACGGACGCGGCGGTGCCGGTGCCCGTGAAGGGCTGTGCGTAGGGATGACCCTCGCCGTAGAGGCGCTTCTGGAACAGCTTGTAGGCGACCACCACCGGCTGCATGGTCTCCTGCTGGATGCGGCCCAGGTACTCGGCCCGGATGCGCTCCAGCTCGGACTCGGGGAAGGTCGGGTTCAGGGCCACGTCGCTCATGAGATCGAGCCCTTCGGCGAGCTTGGACTTGAGCACGTTCAGGTTGACGTACATGCCGTCGAAGCCGCTGAAGGTGCCGAGCTGGGCGCCCAGCTCGCGGGCGCGGTCGGAGATCTCCAGGGCGTCGCGCGAGCGCGTGCCCTCGTCGAGCATGTCGGCGGTCAGGGCGGTGGCGCCGGGCTTGTCGGCGGGGTCGGCGGCCCAGCCGCTCTTGACGACCAGGTTGGCCTGCACCAGGGGCAGGTCGTGCTTCTCCACCAGGTACAGCTCCATGCCGTTGGACAGCTCGGCCGTCTGGATGGCCGGCGGCGAGAAGGAGGGTTCGCGGCCCGCGCCCGGCATCTGCGTGCGGTCGACGTCCGCCTCGGCGACGGCGAGCTGGCCCAGGGGCACCACGTGCAGGACGGCCCGGCGGTCGAGGTCCAGGTACGCGCGCGCGGTGGCCATGACGGTCTTGGCCGTGGCGTCGCGGTAGCGCTGCAGGTCCGTCTTCATGTAGCCGGGGTCGCCGGTGCGGATGTTGTAGGCGTTGAGCTGGTCGGCCTTGCCGCCGAAGCCGCCCACGAGCTGCATGCGCCGCATGAAGCTGGCCTCCCAGGAGGTCAGCGCGCGCGACAGCTCGTCCCGCTTGACGCCCTTGTCGAGCAGCTTGCGCAGCTCGGCGTCCACGGCCCTCTCCAGGTCGTCGATGGACACGCCCGGCTTGGCCGTGACCTGCAGGTTGAAGATGCTGCTGATCTCGCGGGAATCCTGGTAGGTGTTCACGTCCTGGGCGATCTGCTGTTCGTAGACCAGGGCCTTGTAGAGGCGCGAGGTCTTGCCCGAGCTCAGGATCGAGGACAGCAGGTCGAACTCGGCGTCGCCCGGCTGCAGGACGCCCGGCGTGTGCCAGGCCATGTACAGACGCGGCAGCTCCACGTCGTCCTGGGCCACGGCGCGGTGCTCGCCGTCCAGCGTGGGCATCCACTTCTCCAGGCGCTGCACGGGGCGTCCCGGCGGCAGCGTGCCGAAGTACTTGTCGATCAGCTTCTTGGCCTCGTCGACGTCGATGTCGCCGGCCACGCACAGCGAGGCGTTGTTGGGCGCGTAGTAGAGTTCGAAGAACTCGCTCACGTCCTCCAGCGACGCGGCGCCCAGGTCCTCCATGCTGCCGATGACCGTGTGGTGGTAGGGGTGGTCGGCGGGGAAGAGCAGTTCGAGCATGAGCTGGCGCGAGACGGCGTAGGGCTGGTTCTCGCCCTGGCGCTTCTCGTTGCGGACCACGTCGCGCTGGTTCTCCAGGCGGTCCTCGGTCATGGCCGGCACGAGGTAGCCCATGCGGTCGGACTCCAGCCAGAGGGCCAGTTCGAGCTGGTCGCTGGGCACGTTCTCCCAGTAGTTGGTGCGGTCCTCGCTGGTCGAGCCGTTGATGGTGGCGCCGATCTTCTGCAGCGGCGCGAAGTAGTCCTGGTCGTGGTTCTCCGAGCCCTGGAACATCATGTGTTCGAAGAGGTGGGCGAAGCCGGTGCGGCCGGGCTTCTCGTTCTTGGAGCCCACGTGGTACCAGATGTTCACCGACACCATCGGCACGGTGTGGTCCTCGTGCAGGATCACCTGCAGTCCGTTGTCCAGGACGTACTTCTCGTAGGAGAGGTCGGGCAGGTCGTGGGCCACGGCGGTCGCGACGGGTATCGACAGCGCCAGCAGCACGCAGAGTACGACTGTGAATCGGGGCACGGCAGTCCTCCCGGTTTGTGGAGATGTGGGGAACTGTCTGAATACGGAACATCGAGCCGGGTGTTTCACGCGGCGGGACGGTGGTGTCTGGCGCGGCGAGGGCGCGTCTGCTATGCTGCGGAGCGAGGGAGGAAACCATGCACGCCGACCGAACCGACGCCGTCACACCGTCCTACGAGGACCTGGCGGCACGCAACGCCGCCCTGCAGCGCGCCGTCGAGGAGCTGTCGATGCTCAACGAGCTCGCGGCGGAGATCGGCGGGTCCTTCGACTCCGAGTACATCCTGGACCGGATCGTCGACCGCTCGCGCCGCGCGACCGGCGCCGAGCAGGCGGTGATCTCGCTGGTGGACCAGGAGACCTTCGATCCCGCCAAGACGGTCTGCCGCGCCATGGGCAGCGCCGTCGTGCGCGAGCGCTACCACCTCGACCTGCACCTCCAGGGCTGGATGCAGCACAACCGCAAGCCCCTGCTCGCCAACGACCCCCAACACGACGAGCGCCTGCGCCCCGACGATCTCCCCGAGACCGTGGACTCCCTGCTCTGCGTGCCGCTGCTGCTGCGGATGGAGGTGATCGGCGTGCTCTCGGTCTACAACAAGCACGCCGAGAACGGCACCGGCGCCGGTTTCGACGACCAGGACCAGCGCCTGCTGAGCATCATCGCCATGCAGTCGGCGCAGGTGATCGAGAACGCGCGCCTCTACGAGGTGAGCCAGCGCCACGAACGCATGCGCGAGGAGCTGCGCATGGCCAAGGAGATCCAGCAGCGGCTGCTGCCGGCCGTGCCGGAGGACACGCCGGGCTACGAACTGGCGGCCGTGAGCGTGCCGGCCCGCGACGTGGGCGGCGACTACTACGACTTCATCCCCCTGGGCGACGGCAACCTGGCCGTGGCCCTGGGCGACGTGTCCGGCAAGGGGCTGCCCGCCTCGCTGCTGATGGCCAACCTGCAGGCGGCCCTGCGCGGCCAGGCCCTCTTCGAGGAGTCCCCGGCCGCCTGCGCCCGGCGCGTCAACCGCATGCTGCACTGCTGCACCGACCCCCATCTCTTCGCCACCCTGTTCCTGGGCATGCTCGACATGGAGCTGCACCGCCTCGACACCTGCAACGCGGGCCACGAGCGCCCCCTGCTCTGCCGCGGCGGCGAGATCGTGGACCGCCCGCGCGACGGCGGCGTCCCCCTCGGCCTGCTGGACGACTTCTCCTACCTGGAGCAGTCCCTGGAGATCGAGGTCGGCGACATGCTGGTGATCTACTCGGACGGTGTGACCGACGCCGAATCCCCCGACGGGGTCGAGTTCGGCGAGCCCCGGCTGCTGGAGGCCGTGCTGGCCGTCTGCGACGAACCGGCGAAGGTCGTGCTGGACAGCGTGGTGGCCGCGGTGAGCGAGCACACGCGCGACACCGATCCCATCGACGACATCACCCTGGTGGTGGTGCGTCGCACGGCCTGAGTTGTGCCTTCGAAATTGTGTCTGGTGCCGATTACCCGATATCCAGGCTGGACTCGAGTACGTAACTCCAATGTTTTCAACGATGAAATCTTGTGGATAGCGCGAGACACAATTTCGAAGGCACAACACACCTGTTGAAGCCGACGCCCCTGTTCCTGTACCTTCATGTCCAGATAGAGGGGTAACATGCAGGAGGGTAGATATGCGTTTCAAGACCACCCAGCAGGACGATGTGACCATCCTGGCCGTATCCGGCAAGATCATGGGCGGGCCCGACCGCGACAAGTTCCACGCCGAGGTCAAGAAGCTGATCGGTGACGGGAATCTCAAGGTGCTGCTCGACTTCGCCAAGGTCCCGTGGATCAACTCCACCGGCCTGGGCATCCTCATCTCCGGCTACGCCAGCCTGAAGCAGGCCGGCGGCCGCCTGATGATCTGCAACGTGAACGACCGGGTGCTGAGCCTCTTCTACACGGCCCAGCTCCACGACATCTTCGAGACCCACGAGGACAAGAGCAAGGCCCTGGAGGCCTTCGCCTAGGACCGGCCGGCGGTATCAGGAAGGGGCGCTGCGGCGATAGCGGTTGCGCCCCTCCTTCTTCGCCAGGTACATGGCGCGGTCGGCGAGCTTGACCAGGTCGTGCGAGGCGTCCCCGTCGTCGGGATGGAGGGCGTAGCCGATGCTGGCGGTGATGCCGATCTCCTTCCCCTCCACCTCGAAGGGCTCGGCCAGCGACGCGACGATCTTGTCGGCCACCGGCACCACGTCCTCGTCGCCGGCGACCTCCGGCAGCAGCAGCACGAACTCGTCGCCGCCCATGCGCGCCAGCAGGTCGCCCTTGCGCAGCAGCGTCTGCAGGCGCCGCACGAAGAGGCGCAGCAGACGGTCGCCGGCCTCGTGTCCGTGGACGTCGTTCACTTCCTTGAAGCGGTCCAGGTCCAGCACCATCACGGCGAAGCTGCGCTCGTAGCGGGCGGCGTTGGCCACCGCCTCGCGCATGCGCTCGCGGAAGAGCCGGCGGTTGGGCAGGCCGGTCAACGCGTCGTGATAGGCCAGGTGGCGGATGGCGTTCTCGGCCTCCACGCGCTGGGTGACGTCGCGCACCAGGCCGATGACGCCGATCACGCGGCCGTCGGCGCCGCGGTGCGGGCCGAAGGTGGCCGAGAGCCAGCCCGTACGCCCGGTGCGGCGGCTGCAGAAGTGCACGTCGCAGGTGGGATCGGACTCGCCCCAGCGGGCGCGCTGCACCGCGTTGGCCATCTCGCGGTCGGCCAGGGCGGGGAAGACCTCCCGCGCGTCGCGCCCCAGGGCGAAGGGGGCGGCCACCCCGGTCAGGCGTTCCATGGCCCGGTTCCAGATCCGCACGTGCCCCGTCTCGTCCAGCACCAGGATGCCCTCCCCCGCGCTGCCGATGACCTGGGAGGTGAAGGTGTTGGCCTCGTGCAGGTCGCGCTGCAGGCGGCGGCGGTCGATGCCGTCGCGCAGGCAGGCCGCCATGTGGGCGGGCGACATCACGCCGGGCAGGAGCAGGCCGCAGGCGCAGGTGTCGGAGATCTCCCGCGCGAGTTCGGCGCGGGCCGGGTCGATCAGCACGTGCAGGGTGGGGCCGGGATGGGCGCGGGCCAGGTCGCGCAGGCCGGCGGCGAGGTCGGGGACCGGTTCGGGGTCCGGGAGCTGGAGCAGGAGGGCGTCGTGGGCGTCGGCGGTGGCGAGGGCGCCGGGGGCGGGCCAGGCCCCGGCCTCGGCCCGGGGCACGGACTCCACGAGCGTCCAGCGGAAGCCCGTTTCGCTGCGGAGTTCGGTTAAAAGATCGGCCAGGCTCTCGTCCGGCCGGACGCAAAGAACGCTGTAACCCTCCAAGGCGCAGCCCCTTTCACGTATCGACAGGCATGGGCGCGCGAGTGGCTACGGCCTACGTCGCAAGATCGGGGCCGATCCTCCGGCTGTGAGCGGACAATCGATCAAAATCACACCCCCCCGGGGGGGGTGTGGGCGGTATCGGGGATCAAATCCCGAGGGTGGGCATGAAAAGGCGGCCCCCGGTGGGGCCGCCTCTCCCGCGTGTCGTCGCGGTGACTCCTAGCGATAGGCGTCCTTGATCGCGCCCCAGGTGGAGGTCGTCTCCACGGGGATCACCGAGTCCGCCGGCACCAGGTCCATGCGCCCCGACTCGGCCGACGGCATGAAGGGCCCGCCGTCGACGGAGAGCTCGGTGAAGACGTCGAAGAAGCTGTCGATCTGGAACAGGCCTCCGCCCAGATCGGTGATGATGGTCTGGCCCGTGGAGGCGTGGGTCGGGCTCTCCCGGATCTCCACGTTCAGGCCGCCCACATCGCCGGTCAGCGACATGGAGAGGATCTCCGTGTCGAAGGTCCCCGTCGTGTTGCCGGTCTTGCCGAAGACGATGGTCTGCACCGGCCCCGTCAGCTGGATGGGGATGTTGCCGAAGCCCAGCTCGACCTTGGCGTTCAGGATGGAGTCGAAGGTCTCGATCTCGTTGCCCGACCCGTCGTCGTCGCGCATCACGTTCTGGAAGCAGCGATGGATGGGATCGCTCAGCACGATCGGCCCCGGGAACACGGCGTGCACGCCGACCCCGGCGTAGAGGCTGATCAGCTGGTCGCAGCGGTCCGGGTCCGGCTCCGGCGGCAGCTCGGGCGTGTCCAGCACGACCTGGGCGCCGGCCGTCGCAGCCCAGAATGCGCACGTCAGCAGGGTCAGGAGCCCGACCGGGATCAGATGTCGTCCGTTCGCGTTCGTCCTTGTTCTCATGATTCCCCCTTTGTCTCTCTCACCATGGATGCTTGAATTAGGACCGTTTCAGTCTACCATAAACGGGGCCCGAACCACAAATCGACCTCCCGGACGGGCGTGCCGACGGACGAACGGCGGCCCCGCAGTGACCTGCGGGGCCGCGCGTTGGACGATTCTCCGCTCCTATTTCAGCAGCGCGAGCTTCTGGAGCCGCGTCTCTCCCGCGGCCACCAGACGGCAATAGTAGACGCCGCTCGCCAGCACGTTGCCCGCGTCGTCGCGGCCGTCCCACGGCACCTCGTACACCCGTCCGGCCTCCCGCACTCCGTCGACCAGCCGCCGGATCCGCTCTCCCCTGGCCGAGAACACGTCCAGCTCGGCGTGGCCCGTGCGGTCGAGCTGGAAGCTGATGACGGTGCGGGGATTGAAGGGATTGGGGCGCGCCGGCCAAAGCCGCGGGCCCGCGGGCGGCGGCGACGCGTCGGTCGCCGGGTCGCAGACATCGCCGGTGTTGATCCGCACGCAGGGCGTGCCCTCGTTGAACAGGGCGGTGCTCAGGGCGACGCCGGTGTAGGGAGACCCGAGCCCCGCGTCGCCCTGGAACTCGACGTAGAACATGGGGCTGCCGCAACCGTCGAGCGGGACCGGACCGGCGTGGTAGACCCGCACCAGGCTGCCGTCGTCCACCGCCGTGGCCGCGCCCCAGCCCGCGCTGGCGCTGCCGGCGGTCACGGTGCCCAGGTAGTGGACATAGGCGGGGTTGTAGTACACCGCGATCTCGTAGCTGTAGATGCCCAGGCCGTCCAGGTCGTAGCTGACGTAGACCGGCACCTGCACGATCTCCAGGGCGTCGATCGAGGAGACCAGCGTGGGCAGCCCCACGTAGCAGATCGTGATGTCGCCGGACGTCGCCACGGCGCCCAGGGCGTCCTCCACCTGGACGTGGACCACGCCCTCCGCCAGGGCGATCATCAGGCCCGTGCCGTCGATGAAGGCCAGGCCGGGATCGTCCACGCTCCAGGTCAGCGGCGGCGTGGGCGTGCCGGTGGCGGTGAACTGCTGCGTCTCGTAGACCATGAGGTTCGCGGTGGCCGGAGAGATGCCGATGGTCGGCGCCGGCGTCACCGACCAGTACCCGCCGAGCGGGTAGGCGGCGTAGGTCTCGTTGAAGATCCCCGCGCCGGGCGTGAAGGTGTACGAGCCGTAGACCACCATGCGCAGGTACAGCAGCACCCCCGGACCCGGCAGCGGATTCACGCCGGCGGCCGCGACGGAGACCACGCCGGGCGAGGAGACGGCCAGGGGCGTGCTCCAGCCGGCGGTTGCCATGAGGGTGCCGGCCGTCTCGACCTCCAGGAAGTCGGCGTACGGCGAGTACCAGGTCACGTCGAACTCCGCGGACACGACGCCGTAGGCGGCGGGATCGTCGATCTCCACGGGGATCAGCACGGTGTCGCCGTGCGCGGCGCTGCCCGCGACGACGCTCAACCGGAAGGGCCGGACCTCTATCTGGTAGTAGGTCGAATCGGTGATGGCCGCGGCGTCCTCGGTGTAGGCGCGCACGAAGCCCGGGCTCAGGGCGTGCAGCCAGTCGTCGGTGAAATCCGCGACCGCCGGGTCGCTGGACGTGTAGGTGTAGGGCGGCGTGCCGCCGTAGGTGGTGAACTGCAGGCTGTCGCCCACCACCAGGAGGCCGCTGTCCGGGTAGATGTCCACCGTGGGCAGGGCCGTGACGGTCACGTAGCCGCCGTCGAGTGTGGGGACCGGGTCGCCCTCGTTCAACAGGGCGTCGTTCAGGTACACGTACATCCCGCCCGCCGACGGTCCCAGCAGGAAACGCAACAGCAGCAGGGTGCCGTCGCCGGCCAGGGGCGTGGCGCCCGCGGCCGTGACGGTGACGGCGCCCGGATCGATCAGCCGGTCCACCACCCAGGTCGCGCTGAGCGTGCCCGTGGTCGTCACGTCGAGAAGTTCGGCGTAGCTGGCGTACCAGCTCAGATCCAGTTCGTAGGACCAGACGCTCTCTCCGCCCAGGTCGCTCAGTACGATCGGGAGCTCCACGATCGTGCCGACCTGGCCCGAGTCCTCTCCCACGTCGAGCGTGAGGGCGGCGGCCGGGCCGGGCAGGAGCAGCAGGGCGGCGGCGAGGATCACGGTCCCCGCCGACGCCCGGTTCCGGAGGAGGTTGCGTCGTGGTGTCGTGAGGGTCGTCATGACGTTGCCTCCTCTCACTTCAAGAGAACCATCTTGCGGATCTCGCTCTCGTCGGATGCCGTCAGCCGGTACAGGTAGATGCCGCTGCCGACGCGCCGGCCCGTGCCGTCGCGCCCGTCCCAGACGACCGTGTGCTCGCCCGGCGGCAGGACCTCGTGGACCAGCTCGCGCACCACGCGCCCCTGCGCGTCGTAGACGACCAGGCGCACCGGGATGTCGTCGCCGAGGGATTCGGGCAGGGCGTAGACGATCTCGGTGGACGGGTTGAAGGGGTTCGGGTGGTTCTGGCCGAGGCGCAGCGCGTCGATGGCCGGCGTCTGCTCCCCGGTGCCGGTGGCCCCGTCGTACTCCTCCTCGTTCAGCCGCGCGTAGATCAGCTCGATGGACACGGGGACCTGGCCGGGCAGCCCGTCGGCGCCCACCAGCTCGAACTCGACGGCGTCGACCACGTCCAGGGGCTGCAGCGAGGCCAGGGCGATGCGCAGCTCGTCGCCGCCGAGGTTGTTCCAGGCCATGAACGAGCCCTGGGCCGGCGGCAGCAGCCGCACGTCCGCGACGCTCACCTGCTCCGGGTCGAAGAGGATGTGGTACTCCTGCCCGTAGAGGTCGCCGCTGCCGCTGAGCTGCACCGGCACCCAGACGGATTCGCCGGGGCCGAGCGTCACCGCGGGCAGGTCCACCTCGAAGGTGATGGACTCGGTGCCCACGTACGGCATGTCCAGCCAGCCGTCGCTCTTGGTGACGGTGGAGTCGAAGGCGCAGGGGAAGTAGGTGTCGATCCCCGCCACGTAGCGCAGGATCAGCGAGGCGTCCATGGCCGCCAGCGCGCCGCTGCAGTTCACGTCGCCCAGCACCAGCTGCAGGGGGCCGAGCAGGCCCGGCGCCACGAGTTCCTGCAGCACCAGCGAGGCGTCGTAGGCGCGGATGTCGCCGTTGCGGCTCACGTCGCCCAGCAGCACGTTCTCGATACCGTCGGTGTTCCACGGTTCGTAGTCGACGTAGTCGCTGACCGGGTCGCCCAGGCCGCCCGGGTTGTAGAGGCCGCCGGTGCCGGTGTCGTCGCTGTCGTCCAGCGGGCCGGTGGCGTGGCCCCACCAGTTGTTCTCGGCGTCGACGGTGAAGCTGCCGCCCGAGTTGCGGATCGCGTAGTAGGTGTTGCTCAGGAAGTCGCAGCCGTGCACCCAGCCCTCGGCGGGATCGCCGGCGGTGCCCTTGTAGTCGATGGCCATCCCGTTGTAGGCGAAGGTGCAGTCGTCGATCTCGGGGTTGGCGCTGTTGATCTCGATGGTGCCGTAGCTGGCGCTGTTGTAGCCGTAGCGGAAGACCGCGTTGCGCAGGCGTGTGCTGTCGTCGATGGCCTCGTTGTAGATGACGATCCGCCCCCAGCGGTAGGCGCTGGGCGCCGTGGCCGCGCCGTCGTTGTTGGTGTCGCCGCCGTAGAAGTCGTCGCTCAACGAGGTGAAGACGATCAGGCTGTCGGGCGCCGCGCCGCCCTCGGCGACCAGGCCCCTGTAGATGGAGATGTTCTGGCCGGAGCTCTTGATGACCACGCCCGGCTCGATGCGCAGGATGGAGCTGAAGCCGGCGGTGATGTCGCCGAGCATCACGTACGGGATGTTCTCGAGCTGCGCCACGTCGCGGCTGGTGATGGTGATGTCCTGGGCCAGGGTCTCGCCGTGGATGCCCAGGGCGGTGTAGCCGTTGGTCGATAGGAACTGGTTGCCGCTGAACTGGGGATCGGTGGTCAGGGACATGCGGATCGGCGTCGAGGTGATGTTGCCGAAGACGCAGTCGGCGATGACCACCTCGCTGGTGCCGAAGGCGCCCACGCCGTGCCCCGCGTAGGCCAGGTCGCAGTTCGAGAGGGTCGGCGACGCCGAGGAGCAGTAGACCATCCCGTAGCTCGCGGAGCTGCGGCCGTAGTGCAGGACGCAGTTGTCGAGGATGGCCGTGGCGTCGTCGCTGACCTCGTCGAAGTAGATGTAGCCCCAGTTGCCCGCCGCCGGCGACGAGGCCGCGCCGTCGGTGTTGGTGTCGGCCGGGTTGCCCACGGTGTCGTCGAGGATCGAGGTGAAGACGATGGGCTCGCCCGGCGTGCCGTCGGCGATCAGGGAGCCGTAGATGTTGAAGTAGCCGTTGAACGGGGCGTAGGCGTAGAGCCACATCTTGAGCACGACGCCCGGCTCGATGGTCAGCTCGGCGCCGAGCTGGACCGACATCTGGCCCGACACCAGCGCCTGCGTGATGTTGGTGTAGCCCGCGAAGTCCCACTTCTGCATGGTCATGTTCTGGCCGATGCTCTCGCCGATGATGCCCAGGCAATGGTAGGTGACGTTGTCCAGCACGTTGCCGGAGAAGGTCGGCGTCGCGATGATCGACTTCTGGACCGGATACCAGGACAGGACCCGGAACAGGTTGTCCTGCACGACCGGGGCGGAGGTGTTGATCATGCGGATGCCGTGGGTGCAGATCTCGAACTCGTTGTCGCGGATGATCGGATCGGTGGAGTCCATGTCCATGACGAAATTGTAGCCGGCGAAACGGAGCAGGCAGTGCTCCACCACACCTGTCCAAGATAACTTTCTAACCGAGGTATGAAGATGCCCTTCGGCAT
>CAZTWK010000049.1:0-24606 GCA_964617805.1 uncultured Fibrobacteraceae bacterium
GCTCCACGAGGCTGCCCTGGCCGTTGCTGGTCGGCGAGAAGTAGATGCCGTGCCAGTTGCCGGCCCCCGGCAGGGTGCCGCCGCCGTCCACGTTGCTGTCGCCGCCCAGGCTGTCGTCGCGGATGGTGGTCATCACGATCCGGTCGCCCGGCAGGCCCGTCGCCTGCAGGTTGCCGTGGACGGTGAACACGTCGCTGCCGTCGCGGGCCTTGATCAGGACGCCCGGCTCGATGGTCAGCATCGTGCCGGAGGAGATCGTCGTGGTGCCCAGGTTGTAGTACGGATAGGAGACGTAGCCCTCGAGGCTGATCTTCTCCAGCGTCGCGTTCTCGGCCAGGGTCTCGCTGATCAGGCCCACCGCATGGAAGGTGTTCTGGTCGAAGGTGTTGCCCGAGAACTGGGGATCCGACACCACCGAGGTGGCCAGGGGCACGCTGGAGTGGTTGAAGAAGTGGTTGTCCTCGATGTTCGGCGCCGCGCTGCCGTCGGACCACACGCCGATGTAGTTGGTCTCGAAATCGCAGTCGCGGATCGTGGGCGACGAGGAGTTGCACCAGACCGCGGCGTAGGGCATCCCGGAGTAGCCGTTGCCGCTGTAGGCGAGCACGCACTTCTCGAGCAGGCAGTTCACGTCGACCGAGGTCGGGCCGAACTGGATGAAGCCCCACTGGGAGGCCGCGGGCGAGTTGGCGCCGTCGCCGGCGGTGTCGCCGGGGTTGCCGCGGGTATCGTCGTAGATGCCGGTGAAGGCGATCGTGCTGTCGTTCGTGGCGACGGCCTCCAGGCTGCCGCTGACCCAGATGCGGTTGTAGGCGGACACGCCGAATTTCAGGGTGATCCCCGGCTCGAAGCGGAAATGGGCCCCCTCGGCGATGGTGATGGCGCTGGCCAGGTAGTAGGTGATCCCGTCGTAGCCGCCCATGCTGCGGATGCGCAGCGTCGAGTCGACGCCGATCGTCTCGCCGATCAGCCCGATGGCCCGCAACCCCACGTTGGTGAAGGTGATGCCGCTGTAGACCGGCTCGGCCGAGATGGACATCAGCACCGGCGTGTAGGTGGTGTTGGCGATGTCCACGTCGGTGATGGACGAGGCGGAGATGCCCGCCTGCCGGATGCCGTATTCGGTTTCCGAGATGGTCAGGTCGGCGAGCGTCGGGCTGGCGCTCTCGCAGGAGATCAGGCCGTAGCCGGCGAGGGAGCCGAAGCGCAGCGTGGTGTGCGTGATCGAGCCGGTGGCGCCGGCGTTGAACCGGATGTGCCCCCAGTCCCCCTTGGCCGGCGCGGTGATGCTGCCGTCGTTGTTGGTGTCGTTGGGATTGCCGTAGGTGTCGTCCTTGTAGGAGGTGAGGACGATCTGGCTGTCCGGGTCGGCCGTGCCGTCCATGTACAGGGCGCCGTCGACCCAGATGTCCACGTAGGTCCGCGGTTTGGCCACCACGCCCGGATCGACCGTCAGGTTGCCGCCCGTGTCGACGGTGATGTCCGAGAGCAGGATGTAGACCAGGTTGTCGATGGGCGTGGCGCCGAGCTGGGCGCCCCGGATGCGCAGCGTGTTCGAACCGGTGAGCGTCCCGCCCAGGATGCCGATGGCGTCGAAGCCGTTGTCCGAGGTGGACTCGAAGACCAGGTTGTCGAAGACGGGGTCGCAGCTGATCTCGATGGCGATGGGCACGTCCTGCATGGCGTTGATGCTGGTGTTGCTCAGCAGCGGCGAAGAGACGCCCCGGCAGAGGATTCCGTAATAGGCCGAGGTCAGGTCGCAGTTCACCAGCGACGGGCTGGCGTCCGTGCAGTCGACCGCGCCGTAGCTGGATGTGCCCTGGCCGGCGAAGAGCACCTGGCAGTGGCGCAGCTCGCTGAGGTCGTCGGACGAGTCGTAGAAGAAGACGCCGTACCAGTCCTGGCGGTCGGGCACGGTGCCGTTGCCGTTGTTGTTGGTGTCCTGCCCGAGCGGCGCCGGGGCATTGTCGTCGTCGATGCTGGTGAAGTAGATCTGCGAGGCATCGGGGGCGCCGCCGATCGCGTTCAACAGCCCGTAGTTGTGGACCCCGCGGCTGGGATTGAACTTGAGCACCACGCCGGGGTCGATGTCCAGGGTCTCGCCCGCGCCCACGGTGATGTTGTGGACCACCCAGTAGGACAGGCAGTGGACGGGCGTGCCGCCGATGGTGGCGGGGGCGACCGGGATGGTCGCGGTGCCGATGACGTTGCCGTTGGCGATCTCGATGGCGTCGTGGCCGTTCCCCGACGGGTCGTCGATGATGATGTTGTCGAAGACGGGATTCGCTTCGAGGGTCATGGTCACCGGCACGTTGGTCATCTGGTTGATGGACGTGTCCCGGATGGTGGGCGCCGAGCCCGAGTAGACGTAGAAGCCCTCGTACGAGTAGCTGAGATCGCAGGTGTCGAACGTGGGCGCGGCGTTGGTGACGGTGCGGACCATGGGGTAGTTGCCCTGCCCGCCGTAGCGCACCACGCAGTTCTCCATGACGCTCGCGCTGGCGCCGGCGCCGCTGAAGGTGACGTAGTACCAGTCGCCGGCGGCCGGCGTGGTGGCGCCGCCGTCGAGGTTGGTGTCCTCGCCGGCGCCGAGGGGCGCGTCGTCGTCCTTGATGGAGGTGAAGACGATGGTCGTCGCCGGCGTGAGGCCGCCCACGGCGGACAGCGTGCCGTAGACCGTCATCTGGCGCGAGGGATCGAACTTGAGCACGACGCCGGGATCGACGGTCAGGGTCACCCCGGCGTTGACGGTGACGTTTCCGATCACCTGATAGACGGCCCCGCCCACCGTGTCGAGCGTGGTGTTCACGCTGATGGTGCCGGACAGGGTCTTCTGGGCCTGGGCGGTCGCGGTGAGACCGACCGTCAGCAACAGGATCAGCAGAATCGTGGATATTTTGTACGGGCGAACCGACATGACCGACCTCCCCGGGATGGACCAAGGCGCATCAACGCCGCCCGGGGGGTCTCGCAACAGGTCGGTTCTTTACCGGATGTATCGATGATTCATGTCAGGCTCTTCTGTGTTCCCCCCAGACACTTCAAGAGGCGACCATCATGCCAGTTTTTCACCAAATAATCAACTGGCTGTGTCTGGAATAGATATCTTGGAAGTTCAATTAATAAGGTGTATCGCCAATTACGCCGGTGAAAGCTAGGATATTTAGAACATATCGATCGGTCGACAACAGCAATTGCCCTAGCGCAAGAGCATCAGCTTCCGGGTCTCGCTGCGCCGGGGCGTGATCAGGCGGGCGAAGTAGAGACCCGCGGGCAGATCCCGGCCCCCGCCGTCCTGCCCGCGCCAGCGCAACACGTGACGCCCCGCCGGCTGCTCGCCGCCAAGCAGCCGCGCCACCTCGCGGCCGGCGACATCGTAGATGGCCAGGGTCGCCCTGGACGGCGTCTCCAGCTCGCAGGTGAGGTTGACGGCGGGATTGAAGGGATTGGGCCAGGGCGCCAGTAAACGAGCCGCGGCGACCACCGGGCCCTGGACCGCCACGACATTGCCCTCGTAGCCCATGTAGAGCCGCACCCGGCCGTCGACGCCGCCCACCAGCCAGTCGGCGTGGCCGTCGAGGTTCCAGTCGCAGCTCGCGGGGCGCGACCGCGCGCTGCCGTCCAGGTCGATGACCGCGCCTTCGCTGGTGACCAGGTCGAAGAAGTCGTAGAGGGGCGCGGCCGCCGTGCCCACGTTGCGGTAGACAGCCAGCTCGCCCGCGGTGTTGCCGCTGACCAGGTCGGGGCGGCCGTCGTCGTCGAAGTCCAGGACGTCCGGGCTGGAGCGGGCCGTGGACACCGACAACGCCCCCTCGCGGGTCTCCGAGAAGACATAGGAGGGGAAGATCGGCGCCGTGTCGGTGCCCTCGTTGACGTAGACTCGGACCAGGCCGTCGAGGGCACCCACCACCAGGTCGCGGCGGCCGTCGTCGTTCCAGTCGACGAAGGCGGGCGTGGCGCGGGCGCCGGCGTCCAGGTCCCCCAGGCCGGCCTGGAGGAACTGCCCCGTATCGAAGAGGGGCGCGCCGGCGACGCCCACGTTCAGGTGCAGGGCGATGCGCCCGTCGGCGAGACCGACGATCAGGTCCGGGAGCTCGTCGTCGTTCCACCGCGCGACGCGCGGGAAGACGCCCATTCAGCCGGAGTCGTCGTGCTGGAGGTCGCCGGCGGTCGTCTGGGCGTAGAAGGGGCCGGTGGCGAAGTCGGGCGCACCCGGCACGCCCCCGTTGAGATGGACGCGCACCTTGCCCGTCTCGCCGCCGCCGCCCTCGCCGACGACCAGGTCGGGCAGGCCGTCGTCGTTCCAGTCGGCCAGGGACGGCACCGAATAGCCGGGCACCTCGATGACGGAACCGCCGGCCTCGACCAGGATCTCGGGATCCAGGTCGTAACCGGCGGTGGCCGGGGCCGACCACAGGACGAGGGCGGCCGTGATGAGGCGTCGGTTCATGCTGCTCTCCGCGCAGTGTTTCGTACCGGCCTCTGATTATATCACATTCAGGGGTCCCGCCGGATGGCTTGGGAGAAGTCCGGTGCGCCGGCGTGCCGGCGCGCCCGCTCGTTGATCAGGTAGCGCCGCCGCGCCTCGTCCAGCGGCAGCTCGCTGTCGAGCAGGCCCAGGCTCTCCATGAGCTCGTCCGAGTAGCCGGGCAGGGCGGTGCGCCAGGTGGGCGGGATGCGCCCGGGAGCGATCTCGTTGACGTGGTCGCGCAGGCGGGAGGTGCAGTTGTCTGTGAAGGTGTTGTAGAAGGCCGGCGTCTCGAGCAGGGCGTTCGCCCCCTCGAGCATGTCGACGAAGAGCTCGCGGATCTTCCCGGGCGTGGCCGCCACGGGGAACATGTACACCACGTCCGGGCGGTGGACGGCCCGTGTGAGGACGAGGTCGCGCTCGTCGCCCACCACGTAGATCAGCTCGTACTTCTTGAAGAGGCCCTGCCACCAGACGTAGGACTCGCCCACCTCCTTGCGCGCCTCCACGGAGATCGACACGTGGTCGCCGTTCGCGAAGCCGAAGCTGAACATCCCGTGGGCGGGGCCGCGCCAGCCCTCGCCGTCGAAGATGGCCAGCACGTACCACAGGCGGTCGAGCGAGCTCAGGTCGTAGCTGCGGTCGTCCCAGGCTTCGGCGACGGTTCCGTCGGGGCGCTGGCGGAAATCGCGCACGTCGCGGATGCGGACCGTGTCGCCCGCGAACTCGGCGCGGGGCAGGCGGGCGTGCTCGGGCAGCCAGTCGCGGTCGTGGGAGGGGCGGATCAGGGCGAAGACCAGCACGGCGACGAGCAGCGCGGCCGCCACGACGGTCAGAATCCGCTTCAGACGTCTCTTGATGCCCATATCCGTGCCTTTCGGGCGGGTGGAATCTCCCCCCGCCGCGCGTCTTTGGCTTGTACCGGCCCGGAACCCACTATAGACTGCCGGGTATCATCGGGTCGAGCAACGTCCCATCAACCGGGAGATCCGCCATGAGACCGACTTTCATATTCGCGAGCCTACTGGCCGTGGTGCTGCTGGCACTGCCCGTGGCCGCGGGTGCCGTCGTCGAACCCAAGACCGAAACCGAATATCCCGACCAGATCACCGTGTCCGACGACGAGGGCAGTGTCGTCATGAACGCGACCGGCGTCGGACTGCGCGAGAAGACCTTCCTGAAGGTCGACGTCTACACCATCGTGTCCTACGTGGACGAGAGCGCGACCTTCGACGACGACCCGGGCCTGGCGCTCTGCGCCCTGAAGGCGCCCAAGCGCATCCAGATGGACCTGCGGCGCAGCTTCAGCCGCGAGAAGCTGGTGAACTCCTTCATCGCGGGCATCGAGAAGAACATGGGCGACACCTCGAGCATCACCGCCGAGATCGACACCTTCCTGGCCTACTTCACCCGCGACGCGGAGGACGGCGACCGCATCGTCTTCGACTACTGCCCGCAGCGGGGGCTGTCCACCACGGTCAACGAAGAGGTCATGGGCACGATCGAGAACTTCGATTTCGTCCAGGCCATGTGGATGGTCTGGTTCGGCGAGAAACCCGCCAACGGCGGCCTCAAGAAGGCCCTGCTGGCCCAGGTAACCGACTGAACGACAGCGCATGGAAGTGTTTCTGGAGGGCCCGGCTGGCGAAGCCGGGCCCTCTTGTGGTATCATGCGTCTATTACGAACCGCTCACGCGGAGCCGCGGGGGTCTCCCTGACGATCCCGACATCATCGAGGTACGCAGAATGACGCGACGCCGGTCATCGACCGCATTCCTATACATGCTCCTGCTGGCGACGGTCATCGGCGCCGGCTGTTCGGACGGGCCGAACCAGCCGGCCACGCCCGAGAACAGCGCGCCCACCATCGTGTCCTGCGACGCGGAGCCGTCCCCGGTGGCCGCCGGCGAGGCGACGACCCTCACCGTGGACGCCGTCGACGACGACGGCGACGACCTCACCTACACCTGGAGCGCCGACGACGGCCAGTTCCCCGACGGCACCGACGCCGAGAGCGTGACCTGGACCCCGCCCGCCCAGATGGGGACCTACACGGTGACCATCACCGTGGACGACGGCACCGACACCGCCGCCGACACGATCCAGATCACCGTCACCGTGCCCGAGGTCGACATCGACCCCGCCGCCCTGGACTTCGGCGCCGACACCGCGAGCCTCGCCTTCACGGTGAGCAACGAGGGCGACGGAACGCTGGCCTGGTCGGCGGGCGACGACCGCGACTGGATCTCCCTCGATCCCGCCGGCGGCGACGTGGCCGCGGGGCTCGGCGACGAGGTGACCGTCACCGTGGACCGCGCCGGCCTCGCGCCCGGTGCCCACACCGGTTCGGTGACCGTGACCACGCCCTACGGCGACGGCGTCGTGTCCGTCGCGCTGATCGTGCCCGCGCCGCCCGCGCTGGCGCTCTCGACCCAGTCCCTGGACTTCGGCGAGACGGCCGTGCAGCTCCCCGTCGAGATCACCAACCCCGGCGACGTCACCCTGAACTGGACGGCCGCCACCACGATCGGGTGGATCGGCCTGGACCCCGCCGCCGGCGACACCGGCGACGAGACCGACATCGTGCAGATCACCGTCGACCGCAACGGCCTTGCCGTGGGCACCCACCAGGGCCTGGTGGACATCGACTCCGACGGCGGCGACGCGACGATCGAGGTGACCCTGACCGTGCCCGAGATCGTGACGCCCCCCGCCGTGGCCCTCGCGCCCCTCGAACTGGACTTCGGGGACGCGACGACGAGCCTCGAGCTGGAGGTGGGCAACGCCGGCGACGGCACCCTCGCCTGGACCGCCACCACCGGCGCCTCCTACATCGACATGGACCCCGCGTCCGGCGAGGCGACCGGCGAGATCGACAAGATCACCTTGACCGTCGACCGCGCGGGCCTCCCCCAGGGCCAGCACACCGGCTACGTGACCGTCTCCGGCAACGGCACCCAGGAGACGGCGGCCATCCACGTGACGGTGCCCGGCGAGCCGCCGCTGCTGACCAACATCTTCTTCCTGCACCACTCCACCGGGCGCAACCTCATCGACGAGGGCTCCGTGCGCGCCCACCTGGACGACCGCGACTCCGTGCTGGATTTCTGGGACCACGACTACAACCACGGCGCGCCCTGCGGCTCGGTGAACGGGCTGCGCGATCCCGCCGGCGTCTACCTGGGCTACGACTACGACATCCCCGGCAACAACGGCTGCGGCAACACCGATCCCGACGGCCTGCACCACCTGTGGACCACGTCCAACGCGGCGCGCGCGACCATTCTCGCCGACCACGAGGTCATCGCCTTCAAGTCCTGCTACCCGGCCTCGGCGATCACCAGCGACAGCCTGCTGAACCAGTACAAGCAGTGGTACCTGGACATGCGCGACGTCTTCGACCAGTACCCCGACAAGGTCTTCGTGATCATGTCGCAGCCGCCCCTGCGACGCACGCGCACCAACTCCACCGAGGCCACGCGCGCGCGCGCCTTCGCGAACTGGCTCGGCGACACCTACGCGCCGAGCCGTTCGAACCTCGTCTTCTTCGACCTCTTCGACCTGCTGGCCCACCCCGACGACGGTTCGGCCGACCGCAACATGCTGCGCGAGGCCTACGAGCGGCCCTACGTGACGACCGACTCGCACCCCAACACGCTGGCCAACCAGACCATCGGCCCCCTCTTCGCGGACGCCCTGGCCGCCGCGGCCGGAGGGGCGCGTTGAGGATGCCCCCATCCGCGGCGATCGCCGCCCTGACCATCCTGCTCGTCCTCTGCCCCGCCGCGGTCTTCGCGGGCCCGGCCGACGGCGCGTCCGGCGGTGACGACTGCGGCTGGAACCGCACCTCCGCCCTGCTCGCACTCGCCGCGGTGGCCTCGGCCGCGACCTGGGACGTGGACGAGGACGGACGCTTCGCGGACGACCTGCAGTCGTCCTCCGCCGGGGTGATCATCGACTTCGGCAACACCTGGGGCAGCGGCTGGGTGATCGGCGGCGGTTCCGCCGCCACCTTCGTCGCCGGGACCGTGAGCGGCCACGACGGGCTCAAGGCCCTCGGCGCGGATCTCGTGCGGTCCTACGTCCTGAACGGGGGGTTCACCCTGGCCCTCAAGGGGGCCGTCGACCGGCAGCGCCCGTCGGGCGGCCGGTACTCCTTCCCCTCGGGACACACCTCGTCGGCCTTCTGCATCGTGCCGGCGCTGGGACGCCACCTGGGCTGGCGGGCGCAGGTCCCCGCGGTGGGCCTGGGCGTGATCACCGCCCTGGGCCGCATGCAAGACCGCCACCACTACCTCTCCGACGTGATCTTCGGCGCGGCCCTGGGCTGGGCGGCGGGGAACCTCGCCCTGAGCCTCTCCGGCCGCGACGGCGCGACGGAGGGCCTGGCCCTGGCGCCGGGCGCGGTGAGCTACTCGGGCCGCTTCTGAGTCGCCAACATCCCGAAAAAAGTGCATCCTCGACGGCATCACAATTGCAGTAGCCGCGTATAACCTCGCGTGACAGCCGACCCGCATAGAGAGGTATCCGGTAGATGCGAACGACGATCCGCCTGCTCCTGGGCGCGTGGCTGCTGACGGGCGCCGCCCTCGGCGCCCCACCCGCGCCCGCGCCTCCCGACACCACCGCCGCCGCCGCGGCCGACACCTCGGGCTACGAGCTCGAGGACCTCGTGGTCGTCGAAAGCCTGCCCGAGCGCGAGGTTACGCGCCAGGAGCTGAGCCGCGACGAGATCCGCCAGCTCCCCGGCTTCGGGGGCGACGCCATCAAGAGCGTGCAGGCCCTGCCCGGGGTGGCGCGGCCGAGCATGTTCAACCAGGGGGCCATCGTCGTGCGCGGCAGCGGCCTCTTCGACACCCGCTACTACCTCGACGGCATCGACATACCGTTGCTGTTCCACTACGGGGGCGTGAAATCCACCTACAACTCCATGTCCCTTTCCAGCGTCGACCTGTACCCCGGAGGCTTCAACACGCGCTACGGCGGCTGCGTGGGGGGCGTCGTCGAGATCAAGGGCCGGCCCGGCCGCGCGGGCAGCTGGCGGCGCGTGGTGGACGTAAGCCTGCTCGACTCGTCGCTCCTGGCCGAGGGCCCGCTGGGCGACGACTTCGCCCTGCTGATCAACGCCCGTCGCAGCTACGCCGGCGAGGTGGCCAAGGCGGCCCTGTCGGGCAGCGACGACGTGAACATGGCCGTGGTCCCCTACTACTGGGATTTCGTGGGGCGCCTCGACTGGTGGCCCGACGCCGACGACCACCTCTTCGCGACCGTCTTCGCCGCCAAGGACCGCATGGAGCTCGTGTTCCCCGACGAGTCCGAGGGCAGCAGCGACATCACCGAGGCCACCGACGCCATCGACATGAACCTCTTCTTCGACCGCTTCATCGTGGGCTGGGACCGGGACTTCTCCTTCGACCTGCGCAACGAACTGCGCGCCAGCTACGGCATGTCGGACGACAGCGGCCACGTCTTCGGATTCTTCCGCTTCCGCTCAAAGACGCCCATCTACCAGATCCGCGACGAGCTGAGCTGGCGCGCCTCCGACCGCCTGAAGGTCCACGCCGGCGTGGACATGGTCTGGGCGCCGGTGGACTACGAGGTGGAGGTGGTGGGCTGGCCCGTCTCCCTGGAGAAGATGACCTTCTCCGACCACGCCGCCTACGCCAACGCCGAGCTGCGCCTGGGCGACCGCCTGCGGCTGACCCCCGGCCTGCGCTACGACTACTACCGGCACCTGGACGAGGGCACGCCCAGCTACCGCCTGACCGGCCGTTACCACCTGAGCGACGCGCACACCCTGACCGGCGCGGTCGGCACCTACAACCAGGGGCCGTCGCCCATCGGCCACTCCACCGACCCGGTCTACGGCAATCCCTCCCTGCCGCCCACCCTCGCCACCCACGTCACCCTGGGCGACGAGTGGCGCGTCAGCCGGCGGCTCAGCGCCAAGTTCGAGGCCTACTACAACTCCCAGGACCGGATCCCGGCCCTGACCGACAGCCTGGACCTGAACTTCCTGCCCGACGCCGACGGCCGCATGTACGGCCTGGAGATGATGCTCCGCTACCACCCCACCGACAGGTTCTTCGGCTGGCTGTCCTACAGCCTCACCCGCGCCGAGCGCCGCTACGCCCGCCGCCCCGGCCCCGACATCGAGGACTGGAGCCCGGGCGACTGGCTGCCCTACGAGTACGACCAGACCCACCACCTCGAGGCGGTGGGCTCCTGGAACCTGAACTCCAAGTGGACGGTGGGCGGGCGCCTGATCTTCGTCTCGGGCAACCCGACCACGCCCATCCTGAGCTACGGCGGCGGCGCCTACGAGTTCGACGCCGACACGGGCGAGTACGTGCCCATCAGCGGCGCCTACCTCTCCGACCGGATGGATCCCTACTTCAGGCTGGACACGCGGGTGGAACGCCGCTTCGGCGGCTGGGGCGCAGACTGGTCCCTCTACCTGGACGTGCAGAACGCCAACTACTTCGTCTACAACAGCCCCGAGGGCCACGTGTACAACTACGACTATTCCCGGCGCAAGGACTACGGCTGGATCATCCTGCCGGCCCTGGGCCTGAAGGTGGAGTTCTGATGCGTTACCTGTGGCTGCTGACCCTCCCCCTGCTGCTGGCGCAGACCGGCTGCGACACATCCTTCCCCAACGAGGAGATGGACATCGCGGGCGAGGCCAAGACGCGCCCCTTCGCCATCGTCTGCGAACCGCCCGAGGCGGCGCCGGGCGAGACGGTCGACGCCATACTGCTCTACTACGAGCCCGAACCGGATCGTCACGACGTCACCTGGAAGGTGGCGCTGGACTACGACCTGGGCCTCTACGAGGCGGACGAGGTGGAGCGGGACTACGTCGTGCCCGAGATCCTCGGCCCGCCCGAGTGCGACGAGCACGGTTTCTGCACCCAGTGGGTGTCCTTCCAGGTACCCGACAACACCCTGCTGCGCGCCAGCAGCCAGCCCGACGAGATCACCGACGAGATCGTGCTGGCCGTGGCGCGGCCGCTACTGGACAAGGGGGAGGCGGAGCCGGTCCTGAAGACGGAGATCGACGCCTTCCTGGACGAACTGGCCGCGAATCCCGATTGGGTGATGACAGTCGACGCGGAGACGGCCTGGGCGATCCGCTGGCTGAGCGATCTCTTTGCCTGCCGGATCCGCTACCGCGCCACCATCGACGGGTCGGTACTGGTCGATGTCACCAAGAACCTCACTGTGCGCTACAGCCACGAGATCGGCACGGGGAACGTCAACTGGGAGCCGTACGTGGACAGGCCCGTGGTGAGGACCGTGCCCTACCCCGACGTCCCCTTTGAGGACTTCGACGAATACAACGACGAGATCGTGAACTTCCCCCTGGCCCTCGCCGACTCCCCCGGGGGACCGGCCGAGATCCCCCTGCACCGGGATTGGACCTACTTCCTGTCCACGAACGTGGACCTGCAGGCCTATCTCTCCCCCTACGAGTTGGAGTCGCGCCAGGAGGCCTACCGCATCCACTGGTACTACTATGACCTCACGCAGCCCGCCTCGTCTCACGCCCTGTTCGCGCAGGACGACGGCGGCGAGGCTGAGATGTGGGACCTGGACAAGGACGTTCGGCTGATGCCGCCGGCGGCTGCCGGCCACACGTACCGCATCCTCGTCATCGCGCGCGACGAGCGCATGGAGTGGGAGAACTACGCCTACGCGTCGGGCACGGCGGGTCAGATGGGCGAATTCGTGTTCGTCGACCCCTGATCCCCCCGCGCCCCGCACCCCACGTTGAAGATCCCCGCCACGGAGATCGTCACCGCCAGCAGCGGCGTGGTGCGCGCGCCGAGGCCCGTCTCCGCCAGTCCCACCAGGAACAGGCCGACCAGGCCCAGGACCAGGCCCCAGCCCACCGAGGGGCCGTGCAGTCCCTGGTTGATGTGGGGGGTGGGCGAGAGGTCGCGGCGCCAGGCGTTGCGGGCCGAGCCCCACACCGCCAGCACGACCGCCGCCAGGGCCAGCAGCGCGGCGGGCACGCCGTGGCGGCGCATGAGTTCCAGGGGCACGCTGGGAGCCCAGGCGTCGGGGCCCTCGCCGAAGATCGGGTAGCGCCGGATGGCCCGCCAGGCCTCGCTCCATTCGTCCACGCGCGTGGAGAAGAAGTCCCCCTCGATCGAGGCGCGGTACTTGTAGGCGAAGGCCTCCCCCGCCAGGTCCGGGCGCGCGGCCAGCAGCGCGAGTCCCACCGTCAGCAGGAGCAGCACCACGGCCATGCCGCGCCAGGCCCGCCCCCGCGTGCGGCGGGCGGTGACCAGCACCACCAGCACCGAGGTCACGAAGACGCTGCCCAGGGCGCCGCGCGAGGCGGTCAGGGGCAGGCAGAGCAGGGCCATGAGCCAGGCGGCCGCGCCGGCCAGGCGCCACTGGCGCGAGGAGGCGCCGAGCCACACGCTCAGGGCCAGCGGGGCGAAGAAGGCCGTGTGGACGGCCAGCCCCACCGAACTGTCGTAGAAGGATCCCGGCTCGAAGTGCCCGCCGCCGCGGCCGGCCAGCAGGGTCTGCACGATGCCGAAGAGGGCGAGCAGCGCCAGGGCGCCCAGGGTGGCGCCCGTCCAGAGGCGGATGGTGCGCTTGCGCGTCTCGGCGTCCGCCGCCAGGGCGTGGAAGATGTAGCCGACGCAGGCGGCCAGCAGCAGCACGCGCGCCATGCGGTAGGCCGAGAAGAACACGAAGCGGTCGGCGTGCCCGGCCACCAGGGCGAGCAGGCCGATGGCGCCGAAGTTGCAGAAGAGCAGGACCGGCAGGTTGGGCCGGGGCCAGGGCGTCATGTCGCGACCGGAGGCCTTGGTGGACAGCCAGCCGGCCAGGGCCGACAGCAGCACCACCTCGGTGGCGTAGATGCCGCGGCCGGGGGTCAGGAAGAACCAGTCGACGACGGGCCCCACGGGCACCAGCACCGCCAGCGACAGCAGCGATCCCGGCCGCGTGAACCAGGCCAGGGCGGACGCGGCCAGCAGGGCCAGGTAGAGCCGGCGCTCGGCCACCTCGGGCGCGGCCAGCGCATGGGCCAGCACGACGATGAAGAACAGGGCGGCCAGCGCGGCCCCGATACGCGCGCCGCGCGTCATGACCCGCTCCTCCGGCTGAAGGCGTGCGGGTAGCGCCGGGCCAGCCACCAGCCCACGCCGATGCCGACCAGGCCGGCCGTCATGTCCAGGGCCAGGTCGTGGGTGGGAGGCCGGATGTACTCCACGCGCGTCTTGGCGAAGATGTCGAAGACCTCCTTGGCCACCAGCAGCAGCAGGGTCAGCCGCAGGACCCGCTTCGTCGGCCAGAAGCGCGACGCCACGAAGAAGATCAGCGCGGCGCCGACCAGGTGGAAGAACCAGTCGATGGGCACGCCCATCACCTCCACGGCGCTGATCTCATACATCAGGCTGCGTGCCTCGCGCAGGAAATCCAGCATGGAAGCCTCTCCGGTCGGGGTGGTCGCCGGGCGTCATCATGCCGTATCGACACAGAAAACTGAAGCGAAAGCGAAATCTCGGACTTAGACGTGTTAGAATAGCGGTAGCTTGGGCTATTCGTGATTCGTCGTAGCGAGGGTGCGCTGGGTGAGAACTGACAGCGCCCTCGCAGAGCTTTGCGACCGAGGCGTACCAGTGTGGTACGTTGAGGGAGCTAAGCCGAGAAGGTGCTGTCAGATCTCATCCAGCGCAGCCGCAGTAGACGAATCACGAACAGCCCAGGCTGACAGAGGAGAACACCATCAGAGTCAGCGTCGTCATTCCCGCCCACAACGCCGCCGGATTCCTGCCGGAAACGCTGGAGTCCGTGCTCGCGCAGGACCATCCCGACCTGGAGATCGTGGTGGTGGACGACGGGTCCACCGACGACACGCCGCGGGTGGCGGAATCCTACGGCGCGCGCGTGCGCCTGATCCGGCAGGCGGCCTCGGGCGGGCCCTCGCGGCCGCGCAACGCGGGCGTGGCGGCGGCCACCGGCGACTGCATCGCCTTCTTCGACGCCGACGACATCATGTCGCCGGGCGCCATCTCCGACTCCCTGTCGGTCATGGCCCAGCACCCGCAGACGGGCTTCGTCTTCGCCAACAGCCGCATCGTCGACGAGCGCGGCGCCCTGGTCGAGGCCGACTACCTGGCCGACTACCGCGAGTTCCGCAAGATCCTCGTGGCCACCGACGATCCCGCGGTGGGGCTCATGTCGGGCCCGCCGCTGTACCGCGAGCTGCTGCGCGCCAACTTCATCGGCACCTGCGGCGTGGTCGCGCGCCGCGCCGTGCTCGAGGCGGCCGGGCCCTTCGACGAGGCGCTCAAGAACGCCGACGACCGCGACATGTGGCTGCGCGTCGCGCGGACCGGCACCGTCTTCGCCTTCATCGACCGCGTGCACTTCTCCTACCGCCGGCGCGAAGGCAGCGTCACGCGCCGCGGCTGGCGCCGGCTGACCTCGGTGATCCGCATGCTCGAGAAGCACCGCGCCCTGGCCGACACCGACGAGGACCGCCGGCACCTGGACGTGCGCATCAACCAGGCGCGCATCGCCCAGGCCTACGGGCTGCGCACAGCGGGCCGCCTCGAGGAGGCCGTGGCCGGCTACCGCGACGCCCTGCGCGAGCGCAAGTCGGTGACCGGACTGCTCGGCCTGGTCAAGACCCAGTACCTGAAGATGACCGCGCGCGGCTGAACGCCGCGACCGGACGCACGAAGGGGCCCGGATCGTCTCCGGGCCCCTTCGCGTACGTATCGGCTGCGGCGAACGCTAGAAGACGCGCTTCACGTCGCCCCAGTGCAGTTCCTCGTCGGCCACGATGGGCTCGGAAGGCTCGACCTTGCCGTCCCAGCGCTCGTCGTAACCCGGTTCGGTCTGGCTCGACATGGCGTTGATGCCCGTGAAGAACGGCCAGTCCAGCCGGTCCGCGGGGGCGATGTCGTCCAGGCGGGTGCCGCCGGTCCAGTCCACCTGGCCCAGGGCCGAGCCCAGGGTCGCGGTGAACATGGAGCGGTTCAGGTGATCGAAGGTGCCGCTGAGGATCGCGACGTCGTCGACGAAGGTGCCGGGGAACGCGTAGTCGGCCGCGGTGCCCGCGTCCTCGTAGAGCGTGATCGAGCCGCCGGCGTACTCCTGCGGGGAGGCGTCGACGATCAGCTCGAGGTTCTCGATCACGATCGTGTACTCGTAGTTCGCGAAGTCCAGGGGCAGGGGCGTGGTCGCCGGCGCGGGGTCGGTGACGACGCTGTACATGGACAGCATGCCGCCGGCGCCGCCGGGGATGTTCGCCTGTCCGAGGAAATCGAAAAGCTGCTGGCTCTGGGCCGCGATGGGCATGCTCACCACGATCGCAACCGTCAGCAGAATCGGTAACCGAGCTTTCATCTTATTACCTCCGGTATCTCGATCGGGTTAATTGCCGTACAGGGTCTTGACGTCGCCCCAGGTGGAGCTCTCTTCGGCGACGGCTCCGTCCAGCTCGAACAGGCCGTCGATCTGGACGTCGTAGCCCTCGGGAAGCTGCGCGCCGGAATCGTAGGTGAAGCTGCCGCCCCAGGTGTAGGCGCAACCCGTGCAGACGTCGTCGATGAACTCGCCGGACAGGCCGTCCAGGGATCCCTCGAAGGCGCCGCTGCCGTCGGCATTGAAGAAGAAGGTCAGGTTGTTGAACGAGCCGCAGAAGGCCAGCGCGCCGTCCATGAAGGTGGCGGGCGAGAACGCGTTGGGCGGGTTGATGCCCCAGTCGGCGTTCTGGGCCGGGTCGCGGTAGATGTCCAGGAAGCCGCCCACGTAGCTGATCATGACCGTGCCGCCGCCGATGGGGATCTCGCCGGTGCTGAGCATGTCATACATGTGGAAGGTCAGCTCGTCGACGCCGAGATCGACGCCGAAGACCGGGTCGACGCTCACGGCGACGGCGGTGATGGTCAGAACGTCGCCGGGATTGCTGGGCAACAGTCCGCCGTCCTCCCAGCCGTACCCGATGTAGTCGATGGCCGGATTCTGAGCGAGCAGCGGCGTGGCCAGGGCGACCAGACGAACGAGGTCACGAGGATACGCGCCGTTGACTTGTTGATCATGATGACACCTCCAACTGGACCCGATACGCAAGTGCGGCTTGCGGGGGCCGCAGTCGAATTGAACTGTACGTAAATGCAAGAACTGTGATGAATCACAGACTTGGATTATAGGACAAAAGCAGTCTTATTGCAGTATATTAACACATGCTAATATTTGTATTTTGATATTACGGCAGACAACATGTTATCACATACCGCTCCCGCGTCGGCAGCAGGCCTCCGATGGGATGGCAGGTGACCAGGGTCAGACGGTCCGGCCCCGGGGAGGCCACGGGCCACGGATCCAGGACGTCGACCACCGCCGCGTCGACGACCCGGTAGTCCGTGGCGCCCCCGTAATACACCAGCCGCAGCGTGTCGCCCGGCCGCAGATCGCCCAGGAAGGCGGCCCAGGAGTCGCGATGTCCGGCGAGGACCGTGTTGCCGGGGGCGCCGGGTCGCGCGGTTCCGTCCACGTGGCCGAGCCCGAAGGCCAGGCTCTCCCCCGACGCCCCGGTCAGCACCGGCCGCGACACTCCCAGGCGCGGCGCCTCCAGTCGCGCCACCACCTCGAAGTCGGACCAGTCCCAGGGCCGGTGACCCGCGCCGTCCTCGAGATGAGCCGCCAGGGCGCGCTCGATCAGGCGTCCGGCGAGCGCGCCCTTGGCCCACAGCCAGGCGTCGCGGCCCAGCAGCCCGACACCCAGCAGCAGGACGACCAGGCAGGGAATCAGGCGACGTTTCACGACCGTCCTCCGGTCTCGCGCGCCAGCGCGACCCCCGCCGCGCCGATCAGCAGCGCCGCCACCCCCAGCAACCGCAGCAGGGGTCGCGAGGTGCCGCCGCGGGGCAGGCCGGGCAGGAACTCGGTGCCCTCGGGCAGGCCGCTGGGCAGGCGGCAGGGATGGGCGGGCGCGTCGGCGCTCACGGCCTCCTCCACCGCCACGCGGCTGGTGTAGGCGGTCACCAGGCCGAAGGCCAGGCCCGTCTCGACCACCTGATCGCGCACGACGTCCTCCGCGACACCGCGATGGCGGTCCGCCATGAGGTCGGCGACCTTCATGCGCGCCCAGCGCACCGCGACACCGTCGCTGTCGGTGACCGCGGAGTCGAGGGTGTGCACCATCTCCTCTCCGGCCAGGACGGCCCGGAACTCGCCGCGCAGGTAGGCGCCCGGCGGGAAGCGTCCCGACCAGAGCACCAGCTCGCCCGCGTAGGGCTCCGGCAGGCGCGACGGGTAGGCCTCGAGCGGCGCACCGACCGGCCAGACCAGCCGCGGCTCGGCGAGCAGCGGACGCGCGATGCGCTCCAGGAAGCGGTCGATGCCGTTCTCGGCCCCGCGCACGCTGTTGACGAAGGCGCTCAGGCCGCCCCCGTACTCGGCGAGCCGCCGCACCAGGTAGCGGTTGGGCGCGCCGCCGATGCCCACCACGTGCAGGCGCAACGCGCCCAGGTCGGCGGTGGCCTCGCGCAGGAGCTGGGCCTCGTGGCCGATGGCCGCGTCGGTGATCAGGACGATGCGCCGGCTGTAGCCGTCGCCCGCGTCGGCGTGCAGGAAGCAGGTCATGGCCCGCAGCAGGGCCGGGTGCATCTCGGTGCCGCCGTTGGCGTCGAGGCGCTTGACCCAGGCGCGGGCCTCGGCGATCACGATGGGATCGGCCGACTGGAACGCGCGCCGGTAGAGGCGGCTGCTGTCGCTGAAGGACATGATGTTGAAGCGGTCCCGCGGACCGAGACGGTCGAGGGCGCGCAGCAGGGCGGTCCGCGCCTGGATGATGGACTGGCCCTTCATGGACCCCGACACGTCCACCAGGAACAGGGTCTCGGTGGGAATGATCTCCGGCTGGCGCGGCGGCAGGACCCGTGGCGTGGGCACGAGCATCAGCAGGGCGTAGCGGCCGTCCGGCCGGTCCTCCACGAAGAGGGCGGCCTCGGGTGCGCCGGAAGCGGACGGCCGCCAGCCCAGCAGGAAGTCGCGGTCGGCGGGGATGGTGCCGTCGGCGGGCGCGGCCAGCCAGCGCTCGCCGTCGCGGTCGAGGTCCAGGTCGTGGGACGCGGAGACGACCTCGTCCAGCGCCACGCCCGCGTTCAGTTCGACCCGCACGGTCGCCGTGGGAAAGCGGCGGTCGCCCTCGCCCACGAAGGGCGTCGACACGGCGGCGGCGGACGCCGCCCCCGCCTCGGTGCGCAGCATGGTCGGCGGCACGTAGCGCGGCGTGAAGGTGAGCGGGAAGGCCAGCCCGAAGGCGCCGTCCACCCAGTCGGCCTGGTCCAGGTAGCGCAACTCGACGACGACCCGGTCGCCGGGGCAGATGTTGGCCACCTTGGTGGTGAAGAGGTTGGGCCGCGCCTGTTCGACCAGGGCGGCGCGCCGGCCGCTCGCGCGCGCCGTCTCGTAGGTGCGGCGGGCCTGCGCCTTCTCCTGCACCACCGAGACGATGCGGCGCTCGCCCACGATGATCTCCATGGCGTGCACCGCCGCGGTCTCGGGCAGCGGGAAGACGTAGACCGCCTCGATCACCTGCTCGGTGGGGTTGGTGAAGAGCTGCGAGACGGTGCCCGCGATCAGCGGTCCGTTCACCTCCAGCACCACGTCGGTGCTCACCGCCGGCAGCGGCACGTACCCCCCGTCGCGGCGCCACAGCAACTCGCCGCAGCCCACCTGGCCCAGGTCGATGGTCTCATCCGTCCAGTCGGCCAGCGCAGGGACGACGACGATCGCCAGCAGCGCGGCGATCCATGCGGATTTAGATACCGTTCGTGATGCACTCATGACGCCCTCCTTCTTTACGTGAAGGGGGGCAAGTGGCGGACCGGGGACGATCCGTTGCCGTCGTTGACGTTACGGGCTCGGCGTGCCGGAGTCGTGTCGGCGGGGACACAGCCGATCGTGTTCGGCGGGACACCCCGCCGCGGGCCGCTTTTGCCCCGCGCGCGCCGCGTCCCCTATACTGATATCATGATCCGTACGGACCGGTACCGACGATGGACGCGGCCCCTCCTGGTTCTCTGGGCAGTGCTGGCTCTGGTCGGCTGCGCGGAGCAGGGGCGCTACGTGGTCTCCCCGCCGCCGGAGCCCGACCGCGACCCCGCCCTGGTGGGCGCCTGGTCGCGCGACACCTTCCCCCCCGATCCATACGAGTACATCCCCGGCGTGGCCAACACCCTCACCCTGCGCGCCGACGGCTCCGGCTCCGACTGGTGGCGCCAGGCCGTCGCCGGCCCCAACTGGACCATCGTGTTCGAGGAGACGACCCGCACCTTCGCGTGGGACACCGAGGGCGGCCGGCTCAACATGCTCTACGACGACATCGACACCCAGCACGCCCTGCCCTACCGGTTCGAGGGCACGCGCCTGATCATCCAGTACAGCAACTCCGTTGGAGAATTCTCGGCGCTCTGACCGCGACGCGCAGGAAACGAGGCGCCCCGCTCGCGGGACGCCTCCGGTCGTCGCCGTCGTCGCGACTCAGTCGCGGAACATGGACTTCACACGGCTCCAGCTCACGGGTTCGTCCGCGACCGGAGTCTCGGTGAAGGTCCCCGTCTGGCTGATGGACAGGACGGGCTGGATGGGATCGGGCGGGAAGCCGCCCCAGTGGATGTCGACGAAGACGTCGAAGAAGCTGTCCACTGTGAAGTCGCCCCCGGAGACGCCCACGCTCGAGATCTGGCCGTCGTCCGGCACCTCGCCGAAAAGGTAGATGTCGTATCCACCGGCGGCGTCGAATTCGACGCGGTAGGCGATGTCGAAGAACGAATCCACGTGGGAGACGTCGAAGTAGCGGTCCGGGTCGTCCTCGGGCAGCTCGGGGTGCAGGGGTACCAGGGTGGGCGAGCTGCCCTGGGCGTAGAGATCGACCGAGATGTCGAAGAAGCTGTCCACGGCGAAGTTCTTGGGCGGATCCTCGCCGAGGAAGATGTCGAAGAAGGAATCCACCGACCAGTCGCCCGCCGGACCGGCCATCATGTCCATGGGTATCGATTCGCCGGTGGCCGGGTCCGTCACGCCGGCCAGGGCGACGGTCATGCCTCCGTCCGTCACGACGCCCGCGGCGGCGGGACGGGCGATCCCCACGTCGTGGCAACAGGCCGGGTAGGGTGGACCGGCGACCACGGAGAGCTCCGTGAAGACGTCGAAGAAGGAATCCACATTGGCCGCTGCGACCGGCGCCAGGGCCGTGATCGCCATCAGAATGGTCACGATAGCCGTTGAACGCATGGTTCAACCTCCAGGGGATGTTCGTGGCGTCGTGTCCGATCCGTCGGGCGGGGGCAATTCGGGTGGAGCCGATACTGTACCAGATTGGTTTTGTATTTACAACCACCGGGTCATCAAGCGCCGACGAATATGCTATCTTCTCCCGTCGAGCCCGCATCCAGGACCCGCGCGAAAGACCCGGCACAATGGACAGAAAGCCAAGGAACAAGCGCCTCCAGGCCGGCGACGACCTCATCTGGGGACTCCACACCGTCGAGGAGGCCCTCGAACGCGCGCCGCGCACCCTGGTGTCGATCCATGTGGTCAAGGGACGCGGCGGCGCCAAGCTGCAGGCCTTGATCGACAAGGCTCGCGCCGCCGGCGTGCGGGTGCGCTTCGAGCCGGGGCTGGAGATCGAGGGCGCGGGCAAGGTCAACCACCAGGGCGTGGTCGCGCGCGTGCAGCCCGTGGCGACGACCGAACCGGGCGACCTGCTCGACAAGCTGGGCGGCCTCGACGCGCCGCCCTTCGTGCTGGCCCTGGACTGCATCCAGGATCCCCACAACCTCGGCGCCATCCTGCGCTCGGCCGCGGCGGCGGGCGTGCACGGCGTGGTGATGACCCGCGACCGCAGCGCGCCGCTCAGCGGCACCGTCGCCAAGATCGCCGCCGGCGCCCTGGCCCACCTCGACGTGTGTACCGTCGTCAACCTGGCCGACTTCCTCAAGAAGCTGCAGGACGCCGGCGTGTGGATCTACGGCACGGTGAAGGACGGCGGCCAACCCATCCACGACACGGATCTGACGGGCGGCGTGTGCCTGGTGATCGGCAACGAGGAGAAGGGTCTGCGCCCGCTGGTGCGCAAGGGCTGCGACTTCGCCGTGACCATTCCCATGCCCGGCGCGCTGGATTCGCTCAACGCCTCGGTGGCGGCGGGCATCTCCCTGTTCGAGGTGGTGCGGCAGCGCGTCAGCGCGTGACGGCCAGCTTGCGCACCTCGACCTCGCGCTGGCCGTCACGCTCGACGGTCAGCCGGCCGAAGTAGGTGCCGGCCGCGACGCTGCGTCCTCCCATGTCCCGTCCGTCCCAGCTCAGGGCGTGGGGACCCGCGCCACGCGTACCGGCGGTCAACTCCCGGACCAGACGACCGCGCTGGTCGAAGACGACCAGCCGCACGTCGGCGTGCCCGTCGAGGGTGAAGCGCAGCGTCGTGTTGCCGTTGGAGGGGTTGGGACCGGCGCCGGCGAAGCGGGCGCGGGTCTCGCCGGGCGCGTCGCCCGACACGTCGGTGGAGGCTTCGACCAGCATCGTGAAGTCGTCGCCGAAGACGTAGAAGGCGTTGCCGATCTTGCCGTCCTGTTCCCGGAACGAGAACCTGCTGAAGCCGGCCGGGCGCGCGTCTATGGCGCCTATGAAACGGTGCCCGCCGCCGACCCACTCCGTGCCGATCGGCGGCGCGTCGTCGAGACGGATGCCGACCTTGGCGCCCCAGGTGCCCGTGATCCAGCCGCCGACGCCGTGCAGGGGCGGCAGGCCGGGTTCGCGGGTGCCCGTCCAGCCGTCGTGGTAGAGGCAGTGCCCGGGCGGATCGTCCACGTCGCAGGTCACCTCGTTGCCGGTGGCGTAGCCGTGGTCGAGGTCGAAGATCGCCCACTGGCCCGTGCGGGCGGGGCCGGGACCGGAACTGATCTCGTTGAAGGCGGGATCGTAGGTGTGGTTGGACGTCCAGCGCACACCTTGGCTGACCACCGCGGGCGAGGTGTAGGGCGAGCGGGCGGCGCCCCAGGCCAGGTCGTCCTCGAAGCCCTCGCTGAAGCCGGCCAGACCGAGTTCGGCGGCCTTGGCGAGGAAGGCGGCCTCCTTCCAGCAGGTGAAAACGTCGGGGCCGCCCTCGCAGGCCGAGAGCAGGACCGTCGCTTCGGCGCTCACCGTGCCCACCACGGTGCGGTAGACGAAGCTGTCCAGCCCTTCGAAGCCCGGGCCCGGATCGTAGGTGAAGCCGCCGTCGGGTGCGAGGGACAGCAGGCCGTACAGGGCGTCCGTCACCAGTTCGGCGACGCCACCCATTTCGCTGGCCGGCTCACCGTCCACGGTGTCGTTCTCGAGCACGCCCACGGGTTCGACCAGCAGGACCTCCCCGTAGGGAATGCCGTAGGCGTCGTCCTGGACGATCAGATCCTGGGCTGCGAGCGGAGTCGCGGCGAGGGCGATGACGATGGGCAGCCAATGGCGGAAAGATCCGATCACGGGACGCGGCATGGACGGGCCTCCTGGGATTGTGATACGGACGGGCGTACGCAGCGGGATATAAGATCACAATACTCGCATATGCTGGATCCTGCAAAGAGAAGGCCCCGGATCTCTCCGGGGCCTACTCGCTATACCCGGGGAACGGGTTTGTTTTAGAAGGCGCTCTTGACGTCGCTCCAGTTCATCTTCTCGTTCGAGACGATGGGCTCGGGCGGCTCGACCTTGCCGTCCCAACGCTCGTCGTAGCCCGGCTCCACCTGGCTCGCCATGGCGTTGATCCCGGTGAAGAACAGCCAGTCCACGCGGTCGTCCGGCGCGATGTCGTCCAGGCGCGTGCCGCCGGTCCAGTCCACCTGGCCCAGGGCCGAGCCCAGCGTCGCGGTGAACATCGACCGGTTCAGGTAGTCGAACGTCCCGCTGAGGATTGCGACGCCGTCGACGAAGGTGCCGGGAAACGCGTAGTCGGCCGCCGTGCCGGCGTCCTCGTAGAGCGTGATCGAGCCGCCGGCGTACTCCTGCGGCGGGCCCTCGACCATCAGCGTCAGGTCCTCGATCACGATCGTGTACTCGAAGTTCGCGAAGTCCAGGGGCAAGGGCGTCGTCGCCGGCGCGGGGTCGGTCACGATGCTGTACATGGACAGGTTGCCGCTGCCGCTGGGGATGTTCGCCTGGCCCAGGAAGTCGAAGAGCTGCTGGGCCGCCGCGGGCGAAGTGACCGCGATCACGGCGATCAGGAGAATCAGGATTCGGGTCTTCATCTTGTCACCTCCGTAATCTCGGTCGCCTAGTTGTTGAAGAGGGACTTCACGTCGCCCCAGGTGGATTGCTCGTTGGCCACGGCGCCGTCGATCTCGAACACGCCGTCGACCTGCAGGTCGTAGCCGTCGGGGATCTGCGCGCCGGTGCCCTTGAGGATCGTGCCGCCCCAGGTGTAGGCGCAGTCGACGCACACCTCGTTGATGATCTCGCCCTCGACGCCGTTCAACGCCCCCTCGAAGGCGCCGTTGCCCACGAGGTTCACGTACACCGACATGTAGGTGAAGTTGCCGCGGAACATGAGCGTGCCGTCCATGAAATAGGCCGGCGAGGTCGCGTTGGGCGGGTAGACGCCGTAGTCGGCGTTCTGGGCCGCGTCGCGCCAGATCTCCAGGGTGCCGCCGATGTAGTTGATCAACACGTTGTTGCCACCCATGTCGATCTCGCCCTGGCTCACGAGGTCGTACATGTAGAAGGTGACCTCCTCGGTGCCGAGATCGACGCCGAAGATGGGATCGATCAGGCCGGCGGACGCGGTCATGTAGAGGATGTCGCCGATTTCGCTGGGCAGGAAGCCACCGGTTTCCCAGGCGTAGCCCAGGTAGTCGATCTCGGGATTCTGGCCGAGGCCGGGCGCCGCGAAAGCGATCGACAGCAGCAGGACCGCGATGCCGCAAATCTTGAGCATCTTTCTCATGTAACTACCTCCAGGTAGAGACTCCGGAACAGGAGCGGGCGGGGTCACCCCTCGCTGATTGACGCTTATCCGGGCGATGTGGCGGTCTTGGGAACCACTTCGGACTGTATCATTTCCCAAAAACGGAAGCAAGTGGGCCGCATTTCTGAATTCTAGATGCCTGCCGCTCTGCGGTTTAGCT
>CAZTWK010000050.1:0-23932 GCA_964617805.1 uncultured Fibrobacteraceae bacterium
AGACAGACCGTTGAGCTCGCGTTGGCAGTGTTGGGTCCCTTGATGACGGCGCTCCAGTATTCCTGGGCAGCGACCTTGTCGCCGACATTGAGGGCACAGATGCCCAGGTAGAGATTCGACCAGCATCGGACCCAGGCCGGTGCTCGCAAAGACAGGCTGTGCTCGAGATGGGGCACGGCCTCGGCGTACGCATGTGTGTCCGTCAGGATGCGCCCGAGCAGATGCACCAGCGCGAAGTCGTCGGGCGTTTTTACCAGCAGCGAATCACAGAGGACCCGAGCCTCGGCGTAGCGCTCTTGCCAGTAGAGTTCCGCGACCGTTTCGAGGGGGGCCGCCGCGACCACTGCCGCCAGCACTGTGATCGCCCCGACTGTCAGGAACGTGGTCTTCATGCAAATAATCCCGCGCACGCTATGATATTGTGGACCTGGACGAAGGAAATCCGTTTCAGGCTCCAGGATGCCTGGTGGATGTTTACGTGTAAATCCCGAACACCAGGGGTGGACCGACACCTCTTTCATCGTCCGAATATCCGTAGCACGACTAAAAGGTGCCGTTCCGTCCGCGGAGAGCTTAACATTGTGTCCGCACGCGCGCATCAACCGGAGGTCCTGACCTGGGCGACCTGTACGAAACCACCAACGCCGACAACCTGCACGAGCGCACAGTGCTCGTGGGCGTCGACCTGCCCGAGCTCTTCGGGCGCGGCGCCGGCGACTGCGACCTGAACGAGCTGGGCCGGCTGGTGGACACCGCCGGCGGCATCGTCGTGGGCGAGCTGCGCCAGAAGCGCCTGCGCCCCGCGCCGGCGACCTTCATCGGCAAGGGCAAGGCCGACGAGCTGGAGGCCCTGGTCCACGAGACCGAGGCCACGCTCGTGGTCTGCGACAACGACCTCACGCCCGCCCAGGGGCGCAACCTCGAGGAACGGCTCAACGGCAAGGAGGACCGCGGCGAGATGGGCCGCATCTCGGTCATCGACCGCACCGAGCTCATCCTCGACATCTTTGCGCGCCACGCCCGCACGCGGCAGGCGCGCCTGCAGGTGGAGCTGGCCCAGCTCCAGTACATGCTGCCGCGACTGGTCAAGCTGTGGTCCCACCTCGAGCGGCAGGAGGGCGGCATCGGCACGCGCGGCCCCGGCGAGACCCAGCTGGAGACGGACCGCCGCATCGTCGGGCAGCGCCTGGCGCGCCTGAAGAAGGAGCTGGCCGACATCGCCGCCGACCGCGGCGTGCAGACCAAGCAGCGCGCCAACGTCTTCAAGGTCTCGCTGGTGGGCTACACCAACGCCGGCAAGTCCACGCTGATGCGCGGGATCACCGGCGCCGACGTGCTCGTCGAGGACCAGCTCTTCGCCACCCTCGACGCCACGACCCGGCGCGTGGAGGTGGACGAGCGGCGGCAGTTCCTGCTCTCGGACACGGTCGGCTTCATCCGGCGCCTGCCGCACCACCTGATCGCCTCCTTCCGCGCCACGCTGCAGGAGGTGGCCGAGGCCGACCTGCTGCTGCACGTGGTCGACGCCTCGAGCGAGGATCCCGACCGCCAGATCGCCTCGGTCAACGAGGTGCTGGCCGACATCGTGCCCGGGGAACGGGACACGATCATGGTCTTCAACAAGATGGACCGCCTCGCGCCCGACGCGGCCGAGGCCTTCGCCAACTTCCACGGCCACCGGCACGCGGGAGCCCTCTTCGTCTCCGCCCTTGATGAAGACGGGCCCCTCGCGGTACGATCGGTCGTGGTGGAGAGGCTGCTCGGCCGCGAGCAGGTCGTGCGCCTGCAGGTGCCGCTGACCCGCATGGACCTGGTGGCCGTCTTCCACCGCACCGGATCGGTGCTCGAGGAGGAGCACGACGTCCGGTACTGCCGTCTGGCGGTGCGCCTGCGCGAGCGCGAACTGAAGCGCCTGTTGGGACGCGAGCCGGACATCGAGGTGTTGTCGTAGGTCGATGACCCTCTGCGGGCAGGGACGCCCGCGCCGAAGGGACGGACACCCGTGAAGCAACTTCTCGCCAACCGCGGATTCGTGGCGGTCTGGGCCGCGTCCTTCGTGTCCGGCCTGGGCGACAAGATCGCCATCCTCGCCTTTTTCTCGCTCGTCTACAACCGCACCGGCGACGTGGCCAGCCTCGGCCTGCTTGTCGCCGTCCAGGTATTGCCGGGCGTGGTGCTGGGACCCTTCGCCGGCGTGCTGATCGACCGCTGGAGCCGCCGCGGCGTGATGGTGGCCAGCGACCTGCTGAGCGTGGTCGTGGTCTGCGTCATCCCCCTGGTGGACAGCCTGGTGACGGTCTACGTGCTGGCCGCGGTGCTGGCGGCCGGTCGCCATCTGAGCGGGCCCGCCCGCCTGGCCCTGATCCCCGACCTGGTGCCCACCGACCAGCTCAACCGCAGCAACGCCCTGCTGATGGTCTCGCAGAACGTGATCCTGCTGGTGGGCATGGCCGTCGGCGGCGTCATCGTGGCCGGCCTGGGCACCTCGGTGGCCTTCTGGGTGGACGGCGGCACCTTCGCCGTCTCGGCCCTGCTGCTGGCCCTGCCGCGCCTGGGCGCGGAAGCCGCCGGCCCCGGCGAGACGGTCGACCGCGCGCGCTGGCACGACGTGCGCCACGGCGCGGTCTGGCTGTGGGGACGCCCCCGCCTACGCTACGCGGTGCTGTTCCTGGCCGTGGTGACCATGATCACCGCCATGCAACCCCCCCTGGTCTACGAGTTCATCACGCGCCTGCTCGGCCGCAGCGAGCGCGAGCTGGGCCTGCTCTTCGCCACGGCGGGCCTCGGCGGCCTGCTCGGCGCTGGCATCGCCTCGGCCTTCCGTGGCCTGCAGCATCCCCTGCGCTCGGTGGGCTGGCTGGTGGCCGCCGACGGCGTCCTGCTGGTCCTTTTCGCGCTGAACCGCAACCTGGCGCTGGCGCTGGCGCTCTTCGCCCTCTTCGGGGCCATCAGCACCGGCATCCAGATCAACCTGGCCACCTTCCTGCAGCGCGAGACGCCCCAGGAGAAGCGCGGACGCGTCTTCGGCTGGCTCTCGCCCCTGCTCGGACCGGTCACCATGCTCTCGGTGCTGGCGGGCCCGGTGGTGGCGGGCTGGGCGGGCGTGGTGGCGGTGCTGGCGGCGGCCGGCGCCTGCGAGGTGCTGCTCGGTGTGGTCGGGGCGCTCTCGGCGCCGCGTCCGGACCGCCTGACCGAGGGCGCCGAGGCGCGGGAACCCGCTGTCCCCCAAGGCGATGCCGAGCCGCCGGACAAGGAACTGGGCGCCCTGGCGGAGGAAGCCTAGAACCTGCGGCCCGGAAATCGCGTATATCCCCCCGAAAGCGCCACAAACCTTGCTTTTCGACCTTTCGTGAGCGACGATAGGAAGGCGTGGGACGATGCGCTCGCGCCCTCATCAAGCGAACAGGAGGGACTTCATGGATATCAAGATCACCCGCAATCCCAATCCCCCGAGCCCGCCCACGGGAGATTTCGGCTTCGGAGCCCTATTCACGCCGCACATGTTCATGCTCGACTACAAGAAGGGCGCGTGGCAGGACCCGCGCATCGTGCCCTACGGCGACCTCTGCCTGGATCCGGCCGCCAAGGTGCTGCACTACGGCCAGGAGATCTTCGAGGGCATGAAGGCCTACGCCGACAAGGAAGAGAAGTCGGTGCACATGTTCCGCCCGGACATGAACATCAAGCGTTTCAACATCTCGGCCCACCGCGTGTGCATGCCGTCGGTGGATCCGGAGCTGTTCATGGAGGCGCTGAAGCGGCTGATCGACCTGGACAGGAAGTGGGTCCCCGAATCGCCGGACGCGCTCTACATCCGTCCCACCATGTTCTCCAACCAGGCGGGCCTGGGCGTCAAGTCGGGCACCGAGTTCCTGTTCTACATCATCATCGGGCCGGTGGGCAGCTACTTCGCCGGCGGCATCAAGCCCCTGCGCCTGAAGGTGGAGGAGAAGTACGTGCGCTCGGCCCCGGGCGGCACCGGCTATTCCAAGACCGGCGGCAACTACGCCGCGGCCCTGCTGCCCATCCAGCTGGCCCAGGAAGAGGGCTACGACAACATCATCTGGCTGGACGCCCTGTCCACGAGCACGGTGGAGGAGATGGGCGCCATGAACATCGCCTTCGTCTACGACGACAAGATCATTACGGCGCCAGTGGGCGACACTATATTGAATGGCGTCACGCGCGACACGGTGCACCACCTCTGCGACGACTTCGGCTACAACTGGGTCGAACAGCCCCCGGCCATCGCCGAGATCTGCGCCGACGCCCGGAGCGGCAAGCTGCGCGAGGCCTTCGCCTGCGGCACCGCCGCGGTGGTCACGCCCATCGGCATCATGCATTTCCAGGGCCAGGACTACCAGGTGGGCGACGGACAGGAGGGTGAGATCACCCGGAAGCTGCGCGAATCCGTCTGCGAGATCCACACCGGCCGCAGCGAGCTGCATCCGGAATGGATCGAGGAGGTTCCGAACTTCGAGTACGCCAAGTAGGCGCGGCACCGAGACGCACGGCGCCCCGGCCAGATCCGTTCGGATCGGCCGGGGCGTCCGCTTGTCAGAGGATGGCGTGGAGTTCGGCGCGGGCCGTGTGGGCGTCGCGGACCAGATCGATGTGCGTCAGCCGCGCCTCGAGCCAGTCGCGGCGGGCGAGCAGGACCTCGGTCAGGCTGGTCTCGCCGACCGCGTAGGCGGCCTCCGCCGAACGCAGGGCGGCCAGCGTCTCGGGGATGACGGTTTCCGCGTAGATGTCCGCGCCTTGGCGGGCCGCCGTCATGGCCGCGTGGGCGCCGCGCAGACGGGCCTCCAGGGCGAGCCGGGCGGCCCGGGCCTGCGCCGCCGCGGCCAGCGCCTCGGCGCGCACCGCGTCGAGCCCGGCCCCGCCGCGGTCGAAGAGGGGCAGGTCGACGCGGAATCCCAGGTCGAACGACGATTCCGAGGAGGATTCCCGCAGGCCGGCCTCGATCTCCAGGTCGGGGATGCGCGCGCGGGACACGGCCCTGGCCCGGGCCTCGCTCGACACGGCCCGGCTCTCCGCGGCGCGGATCAGGGGGGAGCCGTTCAGCCCGGCCACCAGATCCTCGAGTCCGCCGGGCAGGGGATCGCCCGCGGCGTCGCCGATCACGCCGTCCACCGCCCGCCCCGCGTCGCCCGTGGCGGCCGCCAGGGCGGCCCGCGCCTCCGCGTCCGCCGCGACGGCGCCGGCCGCCGCGGCCTCCGCCGCGCCCCGCTCGGCCCGCGCCCGGCGCAGGTCGACGACGGGCGCATCGCCCATCTCCACGCGTCGTGCGACAGCTTCCTCCAACCGCCGCGCGATCAGCACCGCTTCGTGACGCAGCGCCAGGGTCTCCTGCGCGCGGACCGCCGCCGCGAACGCGCCTTGGATCTCGGCCTCCATGGCGCGCAGGAGCGCGACGGTCTCGTACTCCCTCGTCGTGACGGCCGCCTCGCCCGCCCGTCTCGCAGCGCCCACGCGCCCGCCCAGGGGCAAGGTCTGCGACAGACCAGCGATACGCTCGGCGCCGCGCCAGGCGTCACCGTCCCGGGGCGCGGCCTCCAGGCGCAGGAAGGCGGCGGGATTGGGCCAGGCGCCGGCCTGGTCGCGCGCCGCCTGCGCGGCCCGCAACGTCTCGACGGCGGCCGCATACTCCGGTCGGGCCGCAGGTCCCCGGGACATGGCGTCCTCGAGGGTCCAGAAGGTCTGCGCTCCGGCCGCGGCCGCGGTTGCCGCCAGGATCAGCACCAGAACGATCGGGAGCCGCTTCATGTCCCGCTCCTCTCCGGGCGACGCACGGGCCGCCCCAGCCGGTGATACAGTGCCGGCGTCACGATCATGTTCAGGGTCATGGACGAGAGCAGTCCGCAGAGGATCACCTGGGCCATGGGCGCCTGGATCTCCGCACCCGGCCGGTCGCCGCCCAGGGCCAGGGGGACCAGGGCCAGGCCCGAGGCCAGGGCCGTCATCAGGATGGGCGAAAGCCTTTCGAGCGCCCCGCGCCGCACGGCCTCGCGCAGGTCGTCCACGCCCTCGTGGATCTGCAGGTGCCGGATGTGGGTCACCAGCATGATGCCGTTGCGCGTGGCGATGCCGAAGACGGTGATGAAGCCGATGATCGCCGCGATGGACAGCACGCCGCCGGAGACGAAGACGCCGACCACGCCGCCGATCAGGGCCAGGGGCAGATTGAGCATGACCAGCGCGGCGTCGCGGCCCGAGCGGAAGGCCATGTGCAGCAGCAGGCCGATGCACAGCACCACCGCCACGCCCAGCACCAGCAGGATGCGGCCGGCGCGCACGGCGCTCTCGAACTGGCCCCCGTAGGCCACGCGGTAGCCGGACGTGCCGTCGACCAGCGGGTCGACCCGCTCGCGCACGCGTGCGACGACCTCGGACACGCTGCCGCCGGCCACGTTGCAGGTGACCACGATCTTCCGCTCGGTCTGCTCGCGGCTGATCATGTTGGGGCCCTGCTGACGCTCGATGTCGGCCAGATCGCCCAGCCGCACGTGGCCGCCCGCCGGGACGCGTACCGGCAGGTCGCCGAGGTCGTCGGCGCTCCAGGCGCCGGCGTCGCCCATCTTGACCACCAGGTCGTAGGCGAAGCGTCCCTCCAGCACGCGCGAGACCTTCAGGCCGCCGTAGGCCGCGGCCAGGGCGTCGGCCGTCGCGTCCACGCCCAGACCGTGGCGGGCCAGGGCCGGGCGGTCGAAGCGCACGTTCAGGTTGGGGATGTCGGCCTGGGACTCCACGGCCAGGTCCACCACGCCGGGCACGTCGGCCATGAGGTCCCGCGTGCGCTTGGCCAGCGCCCGCAGCTCCAGCAGGTCGTCGCCGAAGATCTTCACGGCCAGGTTGGCGCGCGAGCCCGACAGCATATGGTCGATGCGGTGGGAGATGGGCTGGCCGATGGTCACGTTGAGGCCCGGCAGGTCGGCCAGATCCGCGCGCAGGTCGGCCAGGAAGGTCTCCTTGTCGCGGTCCTGCATCCGCAGGTTCACGTCGATCTCGGCCGACTCGACGCTCATGGCGTGCTGGTCCAGTTCGGCGCGCCCGGTGCGGCGGGCGGTCGAGACCACCTCGGGATGGGTGTGCAGGATGCGCTCGATCTCCCGGCCCATGATGTCCGAATCTTCCAGGGCGGTGCCCGGCAGGGTGACCGCACTTATCGTCAGCGCGCCCTCGTTGAATTCCGGCAAGAATGAGCGCCCCACGCTCAGCACCGCGACCAGCGCCACCGCCAGCAGCACCACGCCGGGACCGGCGATGCGCCAGGGGTGGTTCAAGGCCGCCTCGAGCAGGGGGGCGTAGCGCTGCTTGAGCCAGACGACCACCGGCGCCTCGCGGTTCTCGCGCACGGCGCGACTCCTGGGCAGCAGCAGCAGGCCCAGGGCCGGCGTCACGGTCATGGCCACCAGCAGCGAGGCGGCCAGCGACACCACGTAAGCCACGCCCAGCGGGTGCAGCAGGCGCCCCTCGACACCCGAGAGGAAGAACAGGGGCGTCAGCACCAGCATGATGATGACCGTGGCGTAGGTGATCGAACCGCGGATCTCCAGGGTCGCGTCGTAGACGATGCGCATGTGCGACAGGCGGTGTTCCCGCGGCAGAGCGCGGTTCTCGCGCAGGCGGCGCACCACGTTCTCCACGTCGATCACCGCATCGTCCACCAGGGCGCCCACGGCGATGGCGATCCCGCCCAGGGTCATGGTGTTGATGGTGGCGCCGAAGAGCTCGAGCGTCAGCACCGCGGTGAGGATGGACAGGGGCAGCGCCGTCAGCGTGATCAGGGTGGCGCGCATGTTGGCCAGGAACAGCAGCATCACCAGCACGACCAGGATCGCCCCGTCGCGCAGGGCGTGCTCCACGTTGCGCACGGCGACCTCGATGAAGTCGGCCTGGCTGAACAGGGAGCGGTCGAGGTCCATGCCCTCTGGCAGCTCGCGCGCCAGCTCCTCGTAGACGACCTCCAGGCGGCGCGCCAGCTCCAGCGTGTTGGCGTCGGGCTGCTTCTGGACGCCCAGGATGACCGCCGGCTCCAGGTCGACCGAGCCCTCGCCGCGCTTGGGCGCCTCGCCGATCACGACCTCGCCCAGGTCGGAGACGCGCACCGGCGCGCCGCCCTCGCTGGTCACGACCACGTCGCCGATGTCCCGCAGGGACTCCACGCGGCCGAGGCCGCGCACCAGGTACTCGACGGCCCGCTCCTGCAGGAAGCCCGCCGAGACGTTGCGGTTGGCGCCGCGCAAGGCGTCGGCCACCTGGCCCACGCCCAGGTCGTGGCGGCGCAGCAGGGCCGGGTCGAGCAGCACCTGGTACTGCTTCTCGCCCCCGCCGATGGGCGTGACCTGCGACACGCCCGGCACCGACAGCAGGCGCCGCCGCACCACCGTCTCGGCGTAGCTGCGCAGGTCGATGGGGCCGTGGCGGTCCGAGGTCAGGCCCAGGAACTGGATCTCGCCCATGATGGACGAGGTGGGGGCCATCACCGGCCGCTGCGCCTCGACGGGCAGCTCGCCGGCGACCTGGTCGATCTTCTCGCTCACGATCTGGCGGGCGCGCATGATGTCGAAGCCCCAGTCGAACTCCACCCATACCACCGACACGCCCACGGCCGTGCCGGAGCGGATGCGCCGCACGCCCGGCGCGCCGTTCAGCGCCGACTCGATGGGGAAGGTCACCAGCGACTCGATCTCGCGGGGCGCCATGCCCGGCACCTCGGTCATCACGTTCACCGTGGGGGCGGTCAGGTCGGGAAAGACGTCCACCGGCATGTTCAGGGCCGTGTGGATGCCGACCGCGCAGAGCACGACCGCCGCGAGCAGCACGAAGGTGCGCAGGCGCAGGGCGTTGTGGATCAGCTTTTCCATGCCGCCCTCCTCAATGGGTGTGCCCGTGGGCGGGTACGGCGTCGTCGGCCGACGCCAGCTTCACGGCCCAGGCGGCCGACACGACCACCCGCTCGTCCGCGGCGAGGCCCGACAGGACCACGTGGTGGCTGCCGTCGTCGCCTCCCAGTTCCAGCGGCCGCTTGACGAAGGTCTCGCCGCCGGTCTGCACGAAGACCACCGGCCGTCCCTGCTCGTCCACCAAAGCCGAGGCGGGCACGCTCAGGGCCTCCGCGTCGTGCGCGGTGCGCAGCAGCAGGCCCAGGGACTGGCCCACGCGCAGGCCGCCGCCGGCGTTGTCCACCTCGTAGACGATGGACGCCGTGCGCGTGCGCGCGTCTAGCTCCGGCGAGAGATAGACCAGGCTCGAGGGGGCTAGGTCTCGGGGTGGGGCCTCCGCGCCCGGCGTGAGCAGCCGCGCGCCGAGAGCCGCCGGCAGGTCGGACAGGGCGCTCTCGGGGATCCAGCCCCGGACCCACAGCACCGAGGGGTCGAGTACGGTGAAGACCGGCCCGCCCTCGGGCACGTACTCGCCGGCCGCGGCGGATGTCGCGATCACCAGGCCGGCCAGGGGGGCGTACAGGCGCAGCTCGGGCGCGTCGCCGTCGCCGTTGTTGGCGCCGGCGAGGCGCAGGGCCGCCTCGTGGTCGGCGCGGGCGCCCGCGAGGGCCGCCTCGGCCTCCTGCACACGCCTGGCCGGGGCGGCCTCGGCCTCGTGCAGGGCGCGGGCGCGCTCGACCTCGCCTTCGGCCAGCTCCAGGGCCTGCCGCGCGCGCACCAGGGCCGCGTCGGCCGCCGCCAGGTCGCCGCCGTCGCCGGCGAGGGGGGCGTGGATCGCGCCCAGCACGTCGCCCGCGGCCACCCGGGTGCCCGGGGTCGCCAGGGGACGTCCCGCGAGCCGCCCGGCCACCGGCGTCGACACCACCGCGCGCCGGCCCGGCGGAGCCTCGGCCGTGGCGGCGATCTCCACCGTGCGCGTGAAGGGGCCGGATACGACCGGGGCGCAGGCCACGCCCAGGCGCCACTGCTGCTCCTTGAGCAGCACCACCGCCTCGGAGGCCGCCTCGCTCTCGGCGTGTTCGGCGGCATGTGCGTTGCCGTAGACGCGCACCTCGGACAGGTCCACCGGCGTCCCGGCGCCGGGCGCGGTGATCTCCAGGCGCCACAGGCCGGGCTCGGGCAGGGTGGTCTCGGTGAACCAGATGCCGGGCCGCGCGGGCTGCGGATCCTCCACCTCGACGACCTGTCCCTGGAAGTGGGTCCAGCGGTAGGCCAGCACGCCCTCGACCACGGGCTGCGCGGTCTCGAGGTCGGTCACGTGCGTGACCAGCTCGGCCGCCGCGCCGGCCACCAGGGGGGCGTGTTCCACGAAGATCTCGTGGTGCGGCGACCAGGCCGTCGCCTGCAGGACCACGGGCTCGTGGGCGTGATCGTCGGGGCCGTCGTCGCGGCAGCCGGCCGACAGGGCCAGCAGCGCCAGCAGGGCCGGCGCGATGGCGCGCGCGTGTCGCGTTGAGCGCATGTCTCTCCTCCGTAACTCGTCTCGCGTTCTCGGGAACGATGCATCCGCGGTCACGCGGCGGCGGTCGGCCGGCGCGGGCGCGGTATCTCTGGACGGGCTAGGAGGCGGGAGGGGCGCGCGAGGGCGGCGGTGCGCCGGAGGGGTCGCGGGCGACGGCGACGGGATTCGCGTCGGCCGCGGCGCACGCGGTGTTCGGATCGGCGAGGAGCGCGGTCGCCGGCGTCGTGCCGACACCGGTCTTGTGGGAACCCGTCTTGTCGACGGCCTCCTCGTGGTGCTCCTCGACCGCGTGGTGGTGGAAGTCGCAGTCATCGCCGAGGACGTCGGCGCTCACGGGTGTCGGTTCGGTCTCGCAATGGGTGTGGCAGTGGTGGTCGGCGAAGGCGATGTGCGCGGTCAGGGTGAGGCCGCAGACCACGTACTGCAGCAGCGTCCAGGCGGCCGCCGCGCGGCGCTTCCCGGTTTCGCGATGCTGGCTGTATCTCGTGGTCGTCACGGTTTTCCATCCTCCGCGGGTGGATTCGAACACGTCATACCAGGATAATTGAAACGAGCGCGCGGGGCAACGGCATTCGGCCTAACACCTGCCCACCCCCCGGAGTTATGATATCGACTCGCAACGCCAAGCTCTTGACGAGGAAATGACATGCAGCACGTGAATCTGGACCGCCCCCTGGTCTGCTTCGACCTGGAGACCACCGGCGTCAGCGTCGACCGCGACCGGATCGTGGAGATCGGCCTGGTGCGCGTGGAGCCCGACGGCAGCCGCCGCGACTACCGCACCCTGGTCAATCCCGAGATGCCCATCCCGCCGCAGGCCTCGGCCGTGCACGGCATCACCGACGCCGACGTGCGCGACGCCCCGACCCTGGCCGCCGTCGCCCGCGAGGTCATCGACCTCTTCGCCGACGCCGACCTGGCCGGCTTCAACTCGCTGAGCTTCGACGCGCCGCTGCTGGAGAACGAGCTGCGCCGCGTGGGCACCGAGTTCTCCCTGTCCGGCCGCCGCCACCTGGACGCCATGCGCATCTTCCACCGCATGGAGCCCCGCACCCTGGTGGCCGCCTACCAGAAATACTGTGGCAAGGACCTGACCGAGGCCCACGCCGCCCTGGCCGACGTGGAGGCCACCCTCGAGGTGCTCGACGCCATGGTCGACCGCTACGACGATCTCAGCGGCGAGGTGGACGCCCTGCACAAGCTGAGCAATCCCAACGAGGGCCGCTTCGTGGACCGCAGCCGCAAGTTCGAGTGGAACGACGACGGCCAGGCCGTCTTCGCCTTCGGCAAGCACCGCGGCAAGCCCCTCGCCGAGATCGCCCGCCAGTACCCCGATTACCTGGAGTGGATGCTGGGCAAGGACTTCCCCGACGAGGTGGTCGCCATCCTGCGCGAGGCCCTGGCCGGCAAGTATCCGGAGAAGAGCTGACGGTTCCGTGAACTACTATCGACTCCTGCGACGCTATCTGTTCTACCGCCGGAGCCAGCACTGGACGCGCCGACAGCTGGGCGCGTACCAGGATGAACAGCTCCGTCGCCTGATCCGGCACGCCGGCCGCCACGTTCCCTACTACCGGGAATTGTTCGAGACGATCGGTCTCGATCCGACGTCCTTCAGGGGGCGGCGGGACCTGCAGCGGATTCCCACCCTGGACAAGCAGACGGTCCGCACCCGGAAAGCGGATCTGACGGCGGACAACGGCCGGGCGTTCGGCATGAATGCCGTCTCGACCAGCGGGACCACCGGCACGCCGCTGAAGTTGATCCTGAGCGACGCGACCGAAAGAAACGTCCTGGCCTCCCTGCTTCGCGCCTATCGCTGGAGCGGGTACCGGTTCTACAGGAAGACGTTGAGCCTGCAGAGCTACTATCACGAGCAGCGGGATCTCGTGTACAAGCGCCTCTACAACGTGCTGCGCTTCGACTCCTGCCGGCTCAGCCGCGAATCCGCCGTCCGGGCCATCCAAGTCATCAACCGCACGAAGCCCCGTTTCTTCATGGGCTTTCCCTTCGACTACGTCATGTTGACGACCTTCGCGTCGGAGGCCGGGCTGGAGATCGAACCTCCCGAGGCGCTGCTCAGCTACGGGGAAACGCTCTCCCGCGAGAAACGCCGCCTGCTCGAGTCGCGGCTCGGGTGCCGGGTCTTCGATTACTATTCGCATCACGAGAGCGTCGTCATGGCCGCGGAATGCGGGCACGGCACCATGCACCTGATGGATGATTTCGCCTGCCACGAGATCGTGGACGAGCACGGCGTGGAGGCGGCCGCTGGCGAGGGCGGCGAACTGGTCGGCACCAGCTACGACAACTACGCCATGCCGTTGATCCGCTATCGCACGGGCGACACGGTGGAGGTGGATCCGACCGCGGCGGCCTGCCCCTGCGGACGGCGCCTGCCCGCCGTGCGGAAGATCCTCGGCAAGCAGGCGGACTACCTGAAGTTGCCCGACGGCCGCGTGCTGGGCGCGGTCATGTCCCATTCGATCGACGAGGCCGCGGGCGTGGTGATGTCCCAGTGCGTGCAGGAGGCCGTCGACCGGATCACGGTTCGGGTCGTGACCGACGACACCTACGACGCGGCTTCGGAAATCGCGCTGGAAGCGGGGCTGCGCAAGCGCCTGGGCGACCAGGTCGCGCTGGACATCACGCGCGTCGATCGGCTGGAAAAGAGCAAACGGGGCAAGACGCCGTTCATCATCTCGAGGATCGGCTGCGAGTACCGTTGAGTCGCGTCATGGATCGATCCGGGATCGGAGCGGTTGCCGGCTTATCTTATGACCCGGGACCCCGCGCGATGGTATGATGTGCGCGGTGACAGGCTCCGCGCCCGCCTTCGCGGCACGGTGATGCGCGAGGAAACCCCGACCCACACGATGCCATGGATTACCACATCCCATTCAACAAGCCGTTCACGGTCGGCCCGGAGCTCGACTACATCGCCCAGGCCGTGTGCCGGGGGCGGATCTCCGGGGACGGCGCGTTCTCGAGGCAATGCCAGGCCCTGCTCGAGGCCGTCACCGGGGCCCATCGGGTCCTCTTGACCCACTCCGGCACCGCGGCCCTGGAGATGTCGGCGCTTCTCTGCGGGATAGGGGAGGGCGACGAGGTCATCGTGCCGTCCTTCACGTTCGTGTCCACGGCCACCGCGTTCCATGGGCGGGGGGCCCGCCTGCGCTTCGTGGATATTCACCCGGACAGTCTCAACATCGACGAGGACAGGATCGAGGCGTCCGTCTCGGAGGCCACGAAGGCCGTCGTGCCGGTGCACTATGCAGGGGTGGCCTGCGGGATGGAGACCATCCTGGACGTCGCCGCACGCCGCGGACTCTTCGTCATCGAGGACGCGGCTCTCGCCCTGGGCTCGTGGTACGAGGACCGGCACCTCGGCACGCTGGGGGACTTCGGCGCCTTCAGTTTCCACGAAACGAAGAGCGTCATCTGCGGCGAGGGCGGCGCCCTGGTCGTCAACAGGGCGGACGACGTCGACAGGGCGGAGGTCATCCGGGAGAAGGGCACGAACCGGAGCCGCTTCTTCCGCGGCGAGGTCGATCACTATGCCTGGGTGGACGCCGGATCCTCGTATCTGCCGTCCGAGATCACGGCCGCCTATCTCCTGGCCCAGCTCGAGAACATGGAACGTACCGGCGAACGCTTCCGGGACATCCACGCCTACTACAACCGGGCCCTGACCCCCCTGATGGAAGACGGCCACCTGACGCTTCCCCACGCGGGCGACCACCGCAACACCCGCAACAACATGTTCTACGTCCTCATGGAGACCCGGGCGCGCCGGGATGCGCTCCTGGCCTTCCTGCAGGAGAGGGGGATCCTGGCCGTCTTCCACTACGTGCCGCTGCACCTGTCGCCGATGGGCCGGGCCATGGGCTACGAGCCCGGGAGCCTGCCGGTCACCGAGGATGTCAGCGGCCGCCTGCTGAGGCTTCCGTTCTATTACGACCTGAGCCGCCCGCAACAGGACGAAGTGATCTCCCGGATCATGGAGTTCTGTGGCGGTGAATAGGGAGGGGCCCCCCTAGGTCGAAGACGCCTTGCGCAGGTAGCGGGCCGGATTGCCGACCCATATCTCGTCGTCACCCATGTCGTGGGTCAGGACCGCGCCCATGCCCAGCGTGGCCCGGTCGCCGATGACGAGGTTCTCCCCGACGGTCGCGTTCAGCCCGATGTGAACCCCGACGCCGATGTTCAGATAGGCGCCCAGGCACGCCCGCGCCGCCACGTGGCAGTGGGCGCCGTAACGGCTGTCGTGGCCGATCATCGCGCCCGCCATGACCAGGCATCCCGTGCCCAGCACCACGCCGGGCGACACCGCGGCCTGCGGCATGATCACGACGCCCGCGCCGAGTCGGGCCGAGGGGGCCACATAGGCGGTCGGATGGACGAAGGTCGCGAGGCGGTCCGGCGGTATGTCGAGCCGCTCGAACATGTCGATGCGCGCCTGCTGGCCGTCGATCCGCAGGATGGTGTTGATGATGTAGTGGTCCTCGTCGCAGAACTTCCGCGCCGCGGCGACGGGGCCCAGCACGGGGTGCCCGTCGATCGACTCGCCCGGCGCGTGCCGGTCGTTGAGGAAGCCCGCGCAGATCCAGTCGCCGGCGCCGCGGCCGGCGGCCTCGTCCATGGCGGCGGCGATCACCGAGCCGTTGCCCCGTCCCCCCAGGATCAGTACCCGCTTCGGCATGGCCGTCCGCCCCCTCTCATTCGCGTCTGATGACCTTCCCGCACACGTATCGCGGCCGCCCCTTGCTTTCCCGATAGATGCGCCCCAGGTATTCGCCGAGCAGGCCCAGGAAGATGAAGTTCACGCCGAACAGCAGGAGCACGATCACGATCAGCGACGTCCAGCCGGGCACGACCGCGTCGATGAAGTGCTTCCTGAAGGCGAAGAACCCGCCCAGGCCGATGCTCGCCAGCCCCAGGACGAGTCCCAGGCACATGGCCGGGCCGACCGGGAACGCGGCGTACGAGAACCACCGGTCGCAGGCGAGGGCGAACAGTCGCTTCAAGGTGTAGCCGCTCTTGCCGGCGTACCGCGGGTCGCGGCGGAGCTCGACCGGCACGTAGCTGAATCCCGCCCAGTACATCAGGCCGAGGATCGAGCCCGTCGTCTCGGGAATGTCCCTCACCGCATCGACGGCGCTTCTGCGGATGGCGCGGAAAACGCCCAGCCGCGGCGAGTGCCGGATCGTGGTCAGGGGCGCCGTCAGCCTGAAGCAGAAGCGAAGGAACCTGCGAGCGAGAGAACTGTCCCGGCGGCTCGTCCACTGGGCGATGGCCATCGCGCATCCGCTGTCCTCGAGCGCCGCGACCAGTTTCGGTATGTCCTCCGGGGGATCCTGCAGGTCCGAATCCATGACGATGACGACATCTCCCCGGACGTGCTCCAGGCCGGCCGCGATGGCGTTGGGCTGTCCGAAGTTCCGGACCAGCGGGACGATGACCGTGCCGGGGTCCGTCTCCTGGAGGCGCTGCAGGACGGCGAGGGAGCGGTCGCTGCTCCCGTCGTCGACGAAGAGGATCTCGTGGCTCTCGCACAGCTCCGTGACGACGCGCTTCAGCCGGCCGTGGAGTTCGGCGAGGACGTCCTCGTCGTTGTACACCGGTATCACGATGCCGAGGTGGCCTATGGCCGGCATCATCCGTCCTCCCGTCGGCCGCCGCCGCCGCCGATCATCTCGTGCCGCCGCAGGATCCTCCGCGCCGTCGCGACCATGGGCGGCCCGATGAAGCGGCCGTTCATCATGGCCACGCCCTTGCCGGCCTCCGCGGCGTCCCGGTCGAGGCGGAGGATGTCCTCCGCCTCCGCGACCTCCCGCGCGGACGGCGTGAAGTAGCGGTTGATCAGGGGCAACTCCTTGGGGTTGAGCGCGAGCGCGCCCTCGAAGCCGAGATTCCTGGCGACGACCAGGTTCCTCTCGAGGTCGTCGAGATCGTGAACGTCGATGTGAATCGTGTCGATCGGGATCACCCCGCCGGCGCGCGCGGCCATGGCGATCAAGGCCCGCGGCGTGGACAGGCTGTCCCCGTTCCGGTCGTGGATGCCGGCGATGTCCGCGATGAAGTCCTCGCAGCCGAAGGCGATGCCGATCACCCGCCGCGACGCGCGGCAGATGTCCCGGGCCTCGAGCACGGCCGCCGCCGTCTCGATCAGGGGAATGATCTTGAACCGGCCCGGGGGCAGCTTCTTCTCGGCCTCGACACATTCCAGGAGCTTGGCGAAGAAATAGATGTCCCGCCCGGAGCGCGCCTTGGGATACACGAAGCCGGCGACGCCCTCGATCGCCAGCGCGGCGACGTCCTCGAGCAGGAATCCGCTCTCGCGGCCGTTGATCCGGGGGAACACGCGATGGCCGGCGAGCGCGCCGGAACGGACCCTTTCGACGACGGTCCGCCTGGCGACGGCCTTGTCGGCCGTCGGCCGGACCGAGTCCTCGAGGTCCGGCAACAGCGCGTCAGCGGCGGAGGCGGCGGCCTTGTCCAGCATGTCCTCTTCATGGCCGGGAACGAACATCAGCGAGCGCAACAGGTACTCTTGCGGCTCCATCTTCATCTCCCTCGTCTCGTTCGGGGTCACGCCTCCGGGGCACTGCGTTTCGGCACGAGTATCCGCCTGCGAAACTCGAGCACGCGTTCGCCCATCTGGTTGAAGGCCCGGGTCTCGACGCGGACGACGCCACGGTCGGGCTTGTGCCCGGACGGGGCGACCTCGAGGATCTCGGTCTCGGCCGTCAGGGTGTCGCCGATGAACACCGGGGCGATGTGGTCGATCCGCTCGTAACAGAGGTTGGCGATCGCCTTGCCGCTGATGTCGGCGACGGTCAGGCCCACGACCAGGCTGATGACGTAGGTGCCGACCACGACGATCCGCCCGTGCTGCTGATCCGCGGCGTACGCCGCGTCGAGATGCAACGGATGATGATTCATAGTCAGCAGGCAGAACAGGTTGTTGTCGCTCTCGGTGACCGTCTTGCCGGGATGGTGCGTCCAGACGTCGCCGACCTCGAAATCCTCCAGGTAGCCGCCGAACGCGCCTCGCCTATCGTTCCGCATCGTCGTCTCCATTCCCGCACAGCGGGGTCTCGCGCCCGCCCCAGATGTACCCGCCGGCATCGTCCCCGACATGGAACAGCAGATCAAGCAGGGTTACGCGGTGTTCGAAGGGGCCGTGCAGCTGTGGATAGGCCGGGTATCCGTCGTAGTCCATCCACTCCACGGCGATGCCACGCTCCTCGAAAAGCCGCGTGTCCAGGTAGTCCCTGGCCGCGGGACCCGACAGGTAGCTGTCCGCCCCGATCTGCTCCAGGAGCTCGAGCAGGCGATCCGCCTTGGCGGCCGTCAGGTCGAACTCGGTCGAGTCCCTGAAGGACGTCCGGATACCCAGGATCTCCCGGCAGATCCTGGTGATGAATGTCCGATTCATCTCGGAAAGGGAGCGCCAGCGCCGCCCCAGATACAAGGCCTCGAAGAAGTCCCGGTAGTCGGCGAAGAAGGGGGCCCGGGCGTAGGCCCGCGAGAGGGTATTCCAGTGGACCTCCTGCCAGCCCGGGTCGTGGAGCGCCACCTGGTTGATCAGGCGCGATCTGCAGCTTCCGCAGGGCACGGTCAGCCACCGGAGCCCCTGGGCCGTCTTGATGCGGTTGCGGTTCCGCCAGTCGCGCGTCGTGTACTGGACGTCGTCGTACCAGACGAAGACGTCGACCGAGTTGATGAGGTCGAAATACCCTTTCCAGGGAATGTAGTTGGACTGGAGAATCGCGACGCGTGTCATGCGAACCCCCGGAGACCCGAAGCCCTGCAGTCGGCCGTCAACGCTCGACCGGCCTTGTCTGTGCGTCATCGAAGAGCGTGCAATTGGAAAAGCACCGCTCTTCCTTCGTGATGAATTCCAGCACGGCCGTCCGTCCGTCCGTCGTCGCCGTCACGGCCCGCTCGAGCGCCGGTATGATTTCGCCCGGTGCGACGATTCTCTCGGCATGGGCCCCCAGCGCTCGTGCCACCTGCGCGTAGTTCCCGGACATGCGCTTCAACGCGTGACGACGGACGGCGACGGGGAATTCGCTGTCCGGGTAGATACCCATGGTGGAATTGTTCAACAGGATGGTGATGATCGGGATCTCGGCACGGACGGCGGTCTCGATGTCCATGCCCACCATTCCGAAGGCCCCATCGCCCATGAAGTGTATCACATGCTTGTCGGGCGCGGCCAACTTGGCGCCCATGGCGAAGCCCAGGCTGCAGCCGAGCTGGGTCGATTTGCCCCACCCGATGAAACTGCGCGGCCGGACCGCCGGCCAGAACGGCACGACCTGTTCGCGGGCGCTGCCGGAATCGTGGATGACGATGACGTCCCGCGATTGGAAGAACGTCCCGGTATCCCGGATGACGCGGTAGGGATTGATGGGAACCTCGTCCGATTCGAGTTTCGGCCGCCACCTTGCGAGCCACCTGTCGCGGATCACGGCGATTTCGGCCGCCGAGCCGTTGGCCGCAGGCGGCCGCCCGCCCTTCGCGCGATGCCTGATCTCATCGACAAGCAGGCCGAGGACATGCTTGGCGTCGCCGACGATCGAATGGCCGCACGTGTAATCCCGGTTGATGCCGCGGCGATCGGGCGTGATGTGGATCAAGGTGACATCCTCGGGAATCATCACGGCGAACGAGGACTTGAAGAAGCTGCATCCGACGCCGCAGATCAGGTCGGCCCGCTCCAGGAAGTGCGGGACGCAGTCGGGACTGCTCGAGGCCCCCGTTCCCAGGGACAGCGGATGATCTTCCGGAAAGCCGCTCTTGCCCAGGAGGGTCGTCATGACCGGAGCATCCAGGGCCTCGGCCAACGCCACGAGTTCCGACGACGCGTCCGCGTACAGGACGTCCTGTCCGGCGTGCAGGACGGGCCGCTCGGCCGCGAGCAGGGCTTCGACGACACGGCGCACGTCCCCGGGGTCGGCCGGGCTCTCGGGCGCCGCCGCCGGATCATGGACGATCGTGTCGGCGCCGATGTCCTGCTCCGCCACGTCGGTCGGGATCTCCAGCAGGACCGGTCCGCGGCGCCCGCTCCGCAGCCGGGCGATGGCTTGCTTCATGAGTTCCGGGGCCGCGGAACCGCGGTCGACGAAATCCGCCCATCTCGTGATCGGGCCGTAGCAGCGAACCGCATCGAAGGAGGGAGGCGCGGCGCGACGAGCGACGGGCACGCCGGACGGCAACAGGAGAATCGGCGTCGCGTCCGCGTAGGCCTGCGCCACCGCGCCGAACGCGTTTTCCGCGCCGGGCCCGGCCTGCATCGCGAAGACGCCGGCCGGCCGACCGTTGCCGACGCGCGAGTAGCCGTCGGCGATGTGGACGCCGGTTCTTTCCTGGCGGCAGACGATGGGACGGATGCCGGCCGTCGCCGCCGCCTCGATCAGGGGATTCGTCGGCACGCAGGCGATGAAGTCGACATCTTCCCGGCGCAGGATCTCGGCGATGGCATGTACCGTGTTCATCTCGTTCCAGACGGTGGTTTCGGGGCCGGTGGCCTCAGTATCGGGGGCTTGGCATCGTACCGGTCGGCGAGGATCGCGTCCGCGATCTGCCGGACCGATTCCGGGATCCCCTCCTCGCCCGCGCCGGAGGCGATGAACGCCCCCAGCAGGCCGTCGACGATGTCCCGGCGCGGGGTCATCATGCCGGCTCTGCCGAGATACCAGTTCACCACACCGGCGTTGTACAGGGCCGACGGGCTCTCCGGGTACAGCCTGACAGCCTTGTCGACGATCTGTTTCGCCGCGACCAGATCGTCGTCGGCCCAGTACCGCCAGGCGAGTTGCATGTAGGCGTTGGCCAGCATCCGGTCGTTCCAGACCACGGCGCCGGATTTCGCCTTCTCCAGGGCGGCGACCGCGGCCCCATAGGAGCCCGCCTCGTAGGACCTCAACCCCAGTCCCAGGGTTTCGAAGGCCAGGATGAGGTCCTGTTGGTTCCGGCGGGTGAACCTCTCCTTCATGGCGGCGAGCATGAGGTCCACGTTCGGCCAATCGTCCAGGGCGACGGCATGTCTGAGGACGGCCGTGGCCTGGAGAAAGTTGCGGATGTCATGGATGCCGCGGCCGCTGTGAGGCAGGCCTGTCGCGAGCTCGACCCCGGCGCCCGCGTAGACCATCGCGGAATCACCGTAGTATACCAGACGCCAATCCGGCGAACCGAGGAACCACCGGTTCAGGGCGTGGAACTGGTGCCATATGATCCAGACATCGGCGCGGTGCTCGTCGAGAAAGCCCCGCACGTCGATCCCCTGTTCGAAGCGATAGTACCGGTCGAGCCACCTGCGAAACGGGAAAGACCTCGAATCGATGAGCAGCTTCTTCTCCGGCCCCAGGCGCCAGACGAGATAGCCGCCGATGTTGTAATCGTTGCCGATCCGGTAGGCGGAGAGGTGCGTGTCGATGAAGTCCGCTTCCTCGACGGGGTGGTAGTCGGACAGCCCGAAGCCCGGGTAGACGACCTCGTAGTCCCTGTGGAAACGGTCGTGGTAGCTGCGGCCGCCCAGCAACAGCGCCACGAGCACCACCAGGACGGTCACGACCCGCCCGAGCTTCGGGTTCGCGGGATCCAGGACCGACCGGTGGTCCCGCAGGAGGAACAGGGTGGAGAAACAGAGGACCGGGACCCAGAGGTACGACGACCGGATGAACTTCAGATAGCAGACGATCATCAACAGATTGACCAGCAGGAGGGCCCAGTCGAATCGTCCGCGCCGCAGGCGGACGAAGAGGAGGACGCCCAGCAGTACACAGCCGGCGATCAGGAAATCGACGTAGTGATAGACGCTCATGGCATCGCTGAAGATGGAGCCCCAGGTGTGGATGCCGGCATAGTGCCCCGGCGTGAAATCGGACACGCCGTCCAGGAGCGCATGAGGATATCTGTGGCCGTACGGGGTGGCGAAAACGGCGAGCAGCGACAGGAGGCACGATGCGAGCAGGTGCCGCAGCAGCCTGCGCGACATGGCGACGGCCGGCGAGAACAGCGCGTTGAGCGTCTCGCCGACGCCGACCATGAAGAGGAAGAGGCACCCGAATATGAAACCGCCGTGGGCGTTGACCCAGAACAGGATGATCAGCGGGAACAGGTAGCAGGATCTGTACGCGGGCTCTCCGGCCGTCTTGATGACGAACCACAGATAGACCATCAGGCAGATCAGCGCGTACGAGAAGAGCTCGGGCTTGACCAGGCTCGCGCAGACCGACATCAGCAGGCCCATCAGGCACACCAGCCAGGTCAGGCCGTAGCCCTGCAACCCGATCTTCCGCGCATAGAGCCAGAACAGCAGGATATGGACGGCCATCGCCAGATACCGCAGAACGAAGAGACCGGGCAGGCCGGCGGCCTCGTGGATGCCGTAGAGAACCAGCTGGCTGATCCAGGCGCAGTAGACCGGCCTGGCGTCGACCTCCGTCCAGCTGAATGCACCGTGGTCGGCGACGAGGGTGTGTCTGTCCAGGAAGTCCCGGGCATAGGCCATCTGCCACCAGAGGTCGCCGTCGCGGATCGGGAGCGTATATTGGATGAAGAAGACTGCGGCGATGACGCCCAGAACGATGACGGCGGAAATCGGATGTCCGTCGGGTTTTCCCGCGGGCGGTTCGATGCGCCCCGTTTCGAGGCCGGTGCTGGGGGGCACGGCGCGATAATCCTCTCGGAGAGAGTCGTTCACTCCCCTTCCCGCCAATAGGGTGCGATTGTATCATGTCGCGCCGAACCGCACAATCCGGTGCCCCCGAAAGGCACGTTCCCCGCGAAAGGTCGACAAGATGAACGACAACGCCAAGCCCCCCTTGGGCGTCCTGAGCTGGTTCGACCTCAGCGTCCCCGACGCCGAGCAGGTGCGCGACTTCTACGCCGGCGTGGTGGGCTGGACCCCCGCGCCGGTCCCCGTGGACGACTACGAGGATTACGCCATGCTCAACGCGGCCGGCGATCCGGCCGCCGGCGTCTGCCACGCCCGCGGCGGCAACGCCAACCTGCCGCCCCAGTGGCTGGCCTACGTGACGGTCGTGAACCTGGAGACGAGCATGGAGCGATGCCGCGAACTGGGGGGAGAGATCGTGGACGGCCCGCGCGGCCTGGGCGTCTTCGGCACCTTCTGCGTGGTGAAGGATCCGGCGGGGGCGTTCCTGGCGATCGTGGAGCCGCCGGCGGACGAGGAAGACTAGCTACTCCACCGCGATCGGATACCCCGCCGCCTCCCAGGCGAGCATGCCGCCCTTCATGTTGTGCACGTCCGCGTAGTCGTGACAGAGCAGGAAGCGCACGGCCAGTTCGCTGCGCCGCCCGCTGCGGCTGACCATCACCAACGTGCGGTCGCGCGGCAGGTCGAGTTCCTCGTGGGTGAGTTTCGGCAGGGGCCGGTTCGCGGCCTCGCGGATGTGGCGGCGCATGTGCTCGCGCGCCTCGCCGACATCGACCAGGGTCAGCGAGTCGGGATCCTCGAGCAGGCGGGTCCGCACCTCGCTCGGCAGCAGCTCGGGCACCGGCCCGCGGGCGAAGCCGGCGATGCGCTCGTGGTCGACGGTCTCCTCGTGCTTGGGCAGGGCCTGGCACTCGGCGAAGATCCGGTGCTCGCATTCGTAGATGCAGATGCCCGGGTGCAGCACGTGGTGGAAGAGCTCGCCGATGGCGTTGCCGTCGCGGATGAGGTTGTCGCGGCCCAGCGAGCGCAGGAAGCCGCTCTGGTGCATCATGTACAGCACGCGCGGACGCACGCCCTCGACGTACACGTCGCCGCCGCGCTTGCGGTAGCGCCGCAGCACGCTCTCGAGCATGTGGATGCCGCTCACGTCCACGTGGTCCACCAGCGCCATCCGCAGCAGCAGGAAGATCTGGCCGGGGTGCGCGCGGCCGAGCGCGATCAGGCTGTCCTCCACGTGATTCACGGCGCCGAAGTAGAGCGGGCCCTCCACCTGCACGATGGCCAGCTGCGGGCAGACGGGCTGGGTGCGCACGGGCACCATGTGGCGGTAGTCCACGTCCGGCACCAGCGACTGGACCGACGGCGCCGAGGTGGCCACCAGGAAGCGCGCGAAGGAGATCAGCATGCCCGACAGCACCGCGAACTCCAGGGGGAAGATCAGCGTGGCGCCGATCGTGGCGATCATGATGGTCGAGTCGCCGCGTGAGATGCGCATGATGCGGCCCATCTCGTGCCAGTCCACCATGCCGTAGGCGGTGACCAGCAGCACCGCGGCGAGGGCCGTCTGGGGCAGGAACACCGCCATGGGCGCCAGCAGCAGCAGGGCCAGCAGCACCCACAGGCCCGAGAAGATGCTCGAGAGGGAGGTCAGGGCCCCGGCCTCGTGGTTCACCGCCGAGCGCGTGAAGGAGCCCGACACGGCGTAGCCCGAGAAGAAGCCGGCGGCCAGGTTGGCCAGCCCCTGTCCCACGAACTCCTGGTTGCCGTCCACGCGCTGCCCGCTCTGGCTGGCCACCGCCCGCGCGATGGACATGGCCTCCACCAGCCCGATGG
>CAZTWK010000051.1:0-23195 GCA_964617805.1 uncultured Fibrobacteraceae bacterium
TATGACCACTCAACTTCTACCTCCAAATCCTTTGCGAAAGTCGGATTGAGCCATCAAACCGTGTTTGCCATTCCACTCGGTTGGGGAACTCCAGTCGGCCCTGGCTGCCGATCAGCTCGAACGGTCCCAGCGGCGTCACAAAGGTCGCGCCCAGACCTGCTCCGAGCACCGACCTGGCATCGTAGCCGTCGCCGGCGGGCGAGAACCTGAAGCGTGGCGCCGCATTGGCCATGAGCGAGAATCTCATCAGGTCACTGTGCCTGTACCGATAGTCGACTCGCAGCACGGTCAGGTCATCACCATACAGCTGATGGTAGTGGGTGCCCACAAACGTAGCCGGCCGGCTCTGGTCGAAACACTTGTAGGGAGGCACCTCAGACCCGTTGCCCCAAAAAGCATAGAGGCGCACCGTGTGTCGGCGGTGGATCGCCCAGTAGGAATCGAGGGAGGTGCTGTAGAGCTCGTAGCGAACCGGCGAACCGAACTCATCGAAACCCCGCTCGTAGGTTCCCCGCAGACGGAAGCCGCGGTCGGGCAGAAAGATGTCATCGAGGGTGTCGAGATCGAATTCAGCCTGGAGCTGATGCAGTTCCGCGGTCGACTTGAGCCCCGGGAACTCCTCGTCCTGCTCGAGCTTCGCCCCCGAATTCATGAATTCATGTCGCCAGGCGACCTCGAGGTTGCACCACCGCACGGGGGTGAATCCCACACCCGCCGCCAGAATCGTCGACCGGTCTTTGTAGGTCGTGATCACCTCACCGCGCGTGTCGTACAGATCAGTGAGGATGCTCTTGAAGTCTGCTTGAACAAACGGATAGAGAGGAAAGTCGAGCGAACGGGATGGGTGAGATGCTCGTGCCATGATCCGCGTGAGACCGATGAACTGCAATTCGCCCTCGAGCAGCAAACCCGAGAAGAGGCGGTTGACGGCCTGTACCCCCACGGACGCGACCAGCTTGTGCCTGTTGTCAAATCGCAGGCCACAGCGGAGCTTCTGCGCGGGGAGTTCCTCAACCATCAGCCGCAGATCGACCTCTTCAGCGCTGATCGCATCGATCTCGTACCAGATCTCCTGGAAGTACCCCAGCGCGTAGAGACGCCGAATGCGATGATTCAGGTCCTGGGGACAGAGCGTGGTCCCCGAATCGAGGTCCATTTGATCCCGAATGAAATCGCCCGAGTGGTTGCGATTGCCGGCGACAATGACCCTCCGCAGGCGGCGACTGGCGCAACTGCCCCGCGAAGAGTCGGGCGGGTGCTCCGCCTCCACTGCGTGGCGACTCTGTTCGGACAGAGCGATGAGCTGCGGCAGGACCGCCCGGGCGGCTCGTTCGCCACTCTCCAGAATAAGGTGCACGCGCTCGGTCTGGAAGTCGCTCATCGTGAAATCGCTGATGTCGGGGGTGATCAAGATGTCGGCATCACGTTGGTTGTTCGCGCGGCGCTCCGCATCGGCCAGCGCAATTGATTGCCCCATGACATCAAGCACCGAGCGGAGCTGCTCCTTCCCTTTCACTTTACTTACATCAGCGGCGATCACGATGTCCGCCCCCATCCGCCGGGCGACGTCAACCGGGAGGTTGTTCTTCATCCCGCCGTCGATCAGAAGGGAATCCCCCCACGACACGGGGCTGAACACGCTGGGGATGGCCATACTCGCGCGCATGGATCGCGAGAGCGATCCGGAATCCAGCACCACTTCGTCGCCGTTGACCAGATTGATCGCGACACAACGAAATGGAGTCGGCAGCTGATCGAAGTCGTGAATGGTCGCCCAGGGGTAGGTCAATTCCGCGAGCAGCAAGGTGACGTTTTGGCCGAAGATGAGTCCGCTGGCCGGGGCAACGCGCCGGTCACGCAATCCGAACTCCAGCGTGTACCGGCCCGATTCGCGGCGGCGGCGATAGGGCAGCAGCCTGCGGGGAGGACGGTCGGCAAAGAGTTCCGACCACTCCGTCTCCAGGGCGATCCTCTCGATTTCCTGGCCGCTGTGGCCGGTTGCGTACAGTCCCCCCAGAATGCTGCCGATGCTGGTGCCGGCAATGCAGTCCACTTCAATGCCCAGGGAGTCGAGCATCTTCAGGGTGCCGATGTGCGCGAATCCCCGCGCGCCCCCCCCCACCAAGCACCAGCCCGATTCGTGGCTTCGGCGCCAGGTGGCTCTCGAGCGTAACGATCGGATAGTCATCCGAGTACGGAACAGGGTCACCTTGCGCGCGGGCGGACTCTGGCAAGTCCAAACCGAGCGCCAGAAGGAGAAGAGGAACAAGAATCGGCCACGGAACTCCGGATCGAATGGTGGTGTCAGGACGGGCCCTTGGCACTGATCGCACGGCACGCTTCCATGTGAGTGTGGTCTGTTCCTACGCCGGTGGAGTGGGGCAACGCTGTAGACCCCATTGTTACCTGCAACATCTCCCCTGTTCAATCGCGAATGCGGTCATCTCAGGAGGACGATCGTCACTGCTGCGTCGTGCCCCCCCCAGGCCAGCCGTGCGAGATAGGTTCCCGATGGCATGGGCCGACCGGTGTGGCTTTCGCCGGTCCACAGCACTGTGTGCGGTCCAGCGGGCAGGGAAGCGTCGAGAAGCTCGGCCACCCGGCGCCCCTCGGCATCGTGAATTCCCAAGCGCGTATGGCCCGGGCCGGGGAGGGTGAAGCGCAGCATGGTTCGAGAAGAGAAGGGGTTCGAAAACGCAGATGAGAGTCTGAGCGTTCGAGATGACATCTCCCCCGCTCCGTCCTCAACATCCGAGCTCTGCGCACCAGCGACTTCCGCCAGGAGCCTCAGGTAGGCAGCCTGATAGGGGATGTGGCATTCGGTCACTTCCCAGGAATTCTCCGGCCACCCGGTGTTCCAATCGAGATAGCTCTTCTGGATCGGCTGGTTCTCCGGCGGCTCGATCGGGGGCCCCGTATACTCGGGGTCCGGGTGGTAGGTCGGGTTCACGCCCCCCGTGAGGTATCCGGGGGCCGGCCCGTATTGGGAGGAGTCGGCGTTATCCCAGACCGTGCCGTCGCCGAACCAGGCATGGTACATCTCACGGACGCTGTGTTCGCTGCCGTAGTCATCCATGTGCGTGAGGAAACAGTAGCCGGTCGGATTCACGCCGTGGATATAGTGCACGTAATCCGCCGCGGCGTTTCTGTAGTGTTCGTCGTTGATTGGGTCGATTTCGAGATCCGCGGTGATGGCAAACATGTGGCCGTTGAGACACTTGGTGCTATTGCTTCCCCAAGAGTGGTCGCCGTCCTGAAGGCTGGCTCGGTATGCATCGACCTGTGCGAGGACGTCGCCGGTCAGCAGAGCGTGAATGGCGGTTTCCCAGGTCGCGAAAATTGCGGTCGCGACTCCGGGTGTGGCCTCCGGGAGCGTCGCATAGAGGAGCAAACCCGACTGCGCAATCTCCTCCCACGGCGAGACCCACGTCCACTGGAGCAGGTGTGAATTCAGGTAGTGATCGTCGATCCAATTGCGATAGGGCACTTCCCCGGTCAAACGAAGGAGATGCGCTGCAGCTCTCAACCGATTCATCTCCTGCGTGTAGTGGTCGTGCTCGGCCGCGGCGCTCAAGAACCCGGCGTTGTCGTAGTCGGAGTAGCCCGGATTGGCCTCGAGCCACGCCCAGGCCGCCAGAGCGGCGGCCTCCAGAAAGTCAACAAACTCCTGCGACGGCGGGTCGGCAAGGCTTCGAAATACATGCGCGCCATGGGCGAACATCCCGCAGGCGGAGATGGTCGCCGACGTCGTCGCCGGCGCGTAGTAGCGGTGCGCCGCGTCGGCGCTGGGAGGACTGGCGCTCTGCCACTCGGTCACCGACACCTTGTGAAAAACGGAACCATCGGCATCCTGCATCTTGAGAAGCCACTCGAGTTCCCAGCGGATCTCATCGAGAAGATCTGGAACATCATTCCCCGATTCCGGGATTCCGGCCTCGTCGCCCCAGATCAGCGGAGCCGCTTCGAAGGCATCCAGCAGACGATGGATCGCAGCGTTGGTGTAGTTGACATACTTGTTGTGGTCACCGGCATCGTGCCATCCGCCGGATAGGTCACGCGAGGTCTCGGGAATCGGATTCGTGATCAAGCGGCAGTCCAGATCCTGCCCCTCTCCGAGATGACACGGAATCTGGTCGGCCCAGTCAGGCTCGGCGTAGGGCGGCTGTTTCGCCGTGCCGCATCGTTGGTAGTAGTACATGCGGCTGGCCTGCGTCAGGACCTCGGCATAGACATCCGTGCCAATCGTGAAGTCCTCGCTGGAGAGTTCGGCGTCTGGATCGTGGACATAGAAGCTGCCGTTTTCATCCAAGCCGCTGAAGTCGAACCACCAGACTTCGTCTCCGGATTGATCATGCAGCGCCCCACCATTCCACGCCTGGGGTGGTCCCGCCATGGCAATCGTACCGTCCGCGCTTCTCCGGATCTGGATCTCTACGCCGGGCACGTAGGAGCCGGGGGCGTCGTATCCGAGAACCGCATTTCGCAGAACGGCCACCTTCGGTGCCCCTGGAGGGTAGCCAAACTGATCGACGCGAATCTGGGGGGCGCCCATCCCCTCTGCAAGAAGCGGAGCAGCCGTGGCGACCAGTATGATCAGCGGAAGAACGGCCTCTGCACCCCAATGCCTTGGGAACCAGCGAAGACGGTCATGATCGCGCATCGGTCTTCCCCTCCGAGATCGGCCAAAGATGGTCTGGGCTTCATCGCAGCATGAGAACCCGCCGCGAGAGCGGCAGATCCCCCGCACGAAGCTGAATCTCAATCGGGTTCGCCGAGGAACTCTTGCTAGCGCACCGTCCTGTGAGCGATCTCAGTATACCTGAGTCTCCGATTCACTACCACTTCCTGCTGGATCGTGCCTTACTGTGGCTTGATGTACTCCGGTACCTGGGACAGAATCTATCGTCTGACAAGAGACATACCTGCCCGTTGAGCGGTTTGCGAGGAGGCCACCCCAATTGGTTCACATCGTCGTCGATGCGGACGGATGTCCGGTGAAACAGGAAGTCTATCGGGTCGCAAAGCGCTATGGGCTTCGCGTCACTTTGGTCGCCAATACCTGGATGCGGACTCCTCAGGAGGAGTGGCTCGAGCTGGTCATCGTCGATGACAAGTTCGATGCGGCGGACGACTGGATTGCCGAGCAGGTCGACGCATCTGCGGTCGTGGTCACGACTGACATCCCCCTGGCGGCACGTTGCCTGGAGAAGGGTGCCCGCGTGCTCTCCCCTAAGGGCCGCGTCTTCACGGAGGATTCCATCGGCGACGCCCTCGCCAGCCGGGAGATTCAGGCCCACCTGCGCGAGCTGGGGACCCATACCGGAGGTCCGGCTCCTTTCGCAAAGGAAGATCGATCACGGTTTCTGCAACGTCTCGACGAACTCGTGCAGGCGGCCCGCAGGCAGGAGTAAAATCGGCTCGCGTCGCTCGTCCGGGCTTATCTCACAATCACCACGCTGGCGGCGGCCGTCCCTGACTCCGACGACGCCCGTACCCAGTATGTGCCGGCGGGAAGGTGATCCACGCGAAGACTGAGCCCGGCCACGTGGGATGGACGGAGATCGGATGATGTCCATACCGTGCGCCCCATCACGTCCGTCACAGCGACACTGACGGGTCCCTGGGTGGGTTGAGCCAGGCTGAGTTCGATCCGCTCCCGGGCCGGGTTTGCCCCGGCGAGCTTCAGGCTCAGACCGTTCTGGGCTTCGAGCATCTCCTCGTCCACGGAATTCACGAACGTGTAGCCCGCCAGCTCCACGAGCGTCGCAACCGCACCCTTTAGACAGCGGGTGCCGAATGGAAAGAAATCCTCGTAGTTGGCCAGCCGATCCGTGGTCGAATGGTAGTGAGGATTGCCGGAGAGGTCGTCTTCGATGACTTCGAGGGCGGAGTAGCCGTTCACCCAGAACGGATAGTGATCGCTGTAGGCCGCTCCCGGATTGTAGTCGATCTGGACATTCAGGCCTGGGACGTAGTCCGCACAGGCGTCGTAGAAAGCCTGGGCGAGCCATTGGGACTGCCCATCATAGGGTACGTAGACACCCATGTCCGCGTCGGGGTCGAATAGGAGCATGTCCATGTTGATGACCCCGAGGATCTGCTCCCCGGACTGCTCGGCGTTCTCGGCATAGACATAGCTGCCGCACAGTCCCATCTCCTCAGCGCCAAAGCAGATGTAGCGGATCGTATACTGAAAGTCGTACTGAGAGAGAACTCGCGCCGCCTCCATCACCCCACCCGATCCGCTGGCGTTGTCATCCGCCCCCGGTGCGATCGGCTCCGGAACGGTTGTGTTTCCGGCCGTCGAATCCAGGTGACCGCACACGATGTAGATCTGGTCCGGATTCTCCACCCCAGGTTGCTCGGCGACGACGTTCCAGCAAGTGAAGTCGGTACCCCACCACGCATCGGCCCAGAATTCCTGGATCTCAGCCTGTAGGCCGTAGGACTCAAACCTGTTCTCCGCCCACACGCACGCATCATAGAACTGTGTCGTGCGCGCATTTCGCGTCACGAAATCCTCGAGCGTCTGGATCGTGTTCTTGTAGGAGGTCTCGCTGATCTCGTCCACGATCCACTGCCAGGTTCCCTCTCGCCCGCGGGCGGTCGTGTTGACGACAGAGTCCGCCCGGGATCTCAGTGAGGCCAGCGAACGCGCCTTGAGAGGGACCACGCTCAGGACGTCCTGCAGATTGAAGGTCTCGGGTATCGCGTTTGCCAGGCGGATGAGCCACAGATCCCCTCGCCGAACCAGGACGACTCCCAGCGTCTCCACCTTCGCGCGACCCTCTTCCGTTGTTGGGTAAGCGACCACCAGGCCGGCGCCTTCGGAGTAGGCTGGATCCAGGATCTCGTAGTCGGTATGGGCATCCATCTGCAGATCCGTAGCCACCACGCGGAAATCGGCGCCCTCGAAGAGGAGCAGGGCACCAGGATCCTGCTGGGCGATGGCTTGGAAGTGCGCTTGATCTTCGATCAGAAGCAGCCGGGCCGCCCCCGCAGATTCCGACCACACCACAAACAGACTCACCACCAGGACACAGAAACGGATCATGACGCCTCCCGTGAGAATCAGGGCCTGCCGACCAGCACGTATAGTATAGCATTCTCGCCAGATAACGCGACATGGCTGACCTGAGCCATGCAGCTTCCTCTTCCGCGGCAGGATGCCGATGACATCCATATGGGGGAAGATACCAACAAAGGGCTCCGCCCCAGGATCACCCAGATCCGAACTGCGCTGAGGCGTCATGCTCCGTTCCTGAACGGGGTGGCCAACATTATCTGGGGACTCATCTTTCTCCTGGTCTGGATGTCGCCAACCTTGTTCGGGGCGACTGCGGTCATGCTCCTGACGACCTTCGTCGTCTTGGAGGCCATCTGTCTAATCTGCCTCAGCTTGGTCTGTCTGATGACGGACCGTAGCTGGCAGTCACCCTATCCCGGAGAGCGCGTCGCCCATGATGTGGTGAGCACCATCGCCTTCGCAGCTTTCCTGTTCGCCCTCTACCACGTTCTTCTCCAGGTGACGGGCAGCCACTGGACCTTCGTGGGGTTTGCCGCGCTCATGCTCCGGCATCTCTGGTTGTTTCGAAATCGATACGTTTCGGAGGAGGTCAAGGAGGGTGTCTTTGGCGTTACGATAGGTATGGCCTTCGGCCTGTTCTTCTTTGCCTTCCTGGCCTACCAGCTTCCCGTGCCCCGGCTAGGTGTCGGCCCTGCACCATTCGACCACACGATTCTTATCGTGCCGCCCGAGGCGGCACACCGCGTTCTTGCTGTCGGGTGCGCGTACTTCACCTGCATCGGGGCCATTCAGGCATTGGCCCACAACTTCGAGAGGGCAAACCAAGAACCTCAGGAGATCGCAGGAGAGGTCATCCAGCTCATGGATCCTGGCCAGGGTGGCGCTGCTACCCACCAAGCGGTTCGTACGCAACGGAGTCTGGACCGCAGTAGCTGATTGTGACCGGCTCCGTAGGGCAGAAGAAACGATTCACGGGAGGCGGGAGCTCAAAGTCTCGGTAGCTGTTTGGATTGCCCTCTTGCCCGCACTCGGCGGCGCGAACCACATTGTAGGCTTCCCGCGCCGTCATGTAGTGCCACGTCAGGTCGCGCTCTTTGCACTCCACTTCCAGCTCATCCAACATGGAATCGAGATGCTCGTGAACGATGGCGGCCCTGGATTGCGCCCCGTGTGAGTAGACCTTCACGAAGAGCCACTCGGGTCGCCCCTGGACCTGGATGCCGCAGTCGATCCACGCCCGTATCCGGGCCCGCGTCGGCAGAGCGTAGTCCTCAACCGCTCCGTACTCCAGCCTGAACACACGCCAGTCAATGCCGGTCGGCCCCTCGAAGATCAGGAATCCGCGCGGCTCTGCGTGTCCCACCTCGGCATCGAAACCAGTGTCGTGCGACTTGGGCTCCGGCGTCTCCCTCACCCAGTAGATCGAATTCAGTTTACTCGGCTGGGCCGGCGTTCCAATGGTGGAGTAGGTGAAATCACCCCAGCATCCCGTGTTCTGAAGAAACTCGATCTCCCGGGAGACACCACAGACCGGGGCACTCCCGTCGAGCGCCCAGTTGCCATGAATGAACGCGTATTGAGGACGGGGCGGATCCCCGCAGGCCAACAGAGCACCTCGTTCATGGTACCAACGCAGACATTCGGCGAGTTCCCCGGGGAACTTCGTGTTGTCCGAGGTCGGATGGTGCCAGTGGAGTTCGACCTCCCCATACCCCTCATGCACCATCCGGTTGAGCGCATACAACACATTCTCGTTCTTGTGATCGTATGGATAGAACCAGCTGTATTGGAAGTTCTTGCCGTCAGCGTCCAGGTGCTGACCTGCGACGTCCAGGAACGATGCCGTCCACTCAGCATGTACCTGTTCCCCGGGATCTCCTATCCCTGGTTCGTAGTGATCCACCATGACGAAAATCAAGTGTTCGCCCTGGGCCGAGGGGTTGGCGAAGATGACCGAGGAGACGTGGTTTGTGAGAATCGACCAGCCCGACTTGCAGCGGGCCAGCGTCCAGACCATCCGGGCGCCGTATCCGAGCAACATGATGATGAGCAGGAGCCCCAACAATCGGGGCAACGTCCATCTGCGGTTTCTTGGGAAGGCCATCATTCGTCCTTTCAGCGACCATCACGGACGGCCAGGGAATGAGGGGCAATCGTAGGCACTCTAGTGCCCTCGTACAACCCATCCCCTATCTTTCAGCCCTGGAGCACATTACAGGCCCAGGCCGAGTCTCGGCTGCGATGAGCGCTGCTGTGCCTCACACGGCAATTGTCGGTCGAGGCCCATAACTTCTTTCTGTTTGCAGTGCTAGGACGGTGGAATACTCTCCCGGAGGATGGCGGGGTCGGATGCCGATGACATTCGGGAGACCTCGTCCCTTCAATTGAGAAGCTATATGGAATACGCCATCGTCAAAGAAGATCCGACCCAGAGCCGGGCAGAGATCGTGGGATTCTGGCTGAGGACTTTCCCCGCCTGGTCGGAGGGCAAGTTCGACCAGTTCTACGTGGGAAATCCCCGGGGCCATGCCGGCTGCTGGATCGCACGTGAGCCGGAGCAGAACGAGGTGGTCGGTTCCATCGCAATCTTCCCCCGGAAGGTGTTGATCGACGGCCAGGTCCACACGGTCGGACTGGCCGGTGATCTTGGCGTTCACCCCGAGCACAGGCAAAAGGGGCTGGCGCTGGAGTTGCGCAAGCGGATGATCGCCTATCGGGAGGAGGCACCGTTTGGTTTCCTCTACGGCATGCCCAACGAGCGATCGGCACGCATCACGGTCCGCGCCGGCTACCACATCGTCGGTCCGATGAAGCGACTGGTGAAGCTGATGAAGACTCGCGACTTCATCGAAAGGCGAGTCAAGATCGGCCCCCTCGCCTCGGCTCTAGCCGCTCCGCTCGATGCCGCCCTCCATCAGCGGTCGCCCGAACGAGGCATCCGTTTGCCCGAGGGGTGCACTCTGGAAACTCCTTCTGTATTCGATGGGCGTTTCGACACCCTTTGGGAGAAGGCCTCGGCTCGTTTTCCTCTGATTGGGGAGCGCACCGCCGACTTCCTCAATTGGCGCTTCATGCGCAGCCCGAGTTTCAGCTACCGCATCTTGGCTCTGACCGAGACCGCTTCGGGCGCAGTTCTCGCCTACATCGTGTATCGCCAGCATGAGAACGAGCTGCATATCGCCGATGTCTTCGGGGCGGATCTCGAGGAGACGCTGGATGCGATGCTGGCGCAGTTCCTCCAGATGGCCCGCGAAGTCGGCACCGTTTCGGTGTCAGTCTGCTACTTCGGCAATGACAAGATCACCCGCGGCTTTCAACGGTTCGGCTTTCGGTTCCGGGAACACCGGCGCCCGTTGATTGTCTTCGTAGACGACGACAAGCCTTACGCGGACCTGGTGCGTTCCGAACAGAACTGGTACGTGTTCGAGGGGGATAACGACGTTTGATGGGCTGAGGCTGAAAGGCGATTCATGAGGGCAGCGCTCACGCGGACCGTATCCAGGATCTTCCACCACACCGGGCTGTGGAAGGCGGGATTCCTGATCCATCGTCTGGTCAGGAAGGGCCCCGTGCTGGTCGTGTTCACGTTTCACCGCGTGACGACCGAGGAACGATCGGCGCGATTCCTCATGGGGTATGAACGAGGCGTCGACCAGCGCGTATTCGAGACGCAGATCAGGGCCATTCGGCGCTATTTTCGCGTGATCACGCTGGATCGTTTCATCGAGGCGGTGAGCGGCCGGTGTCCTCTCGAATCCAATTCAGCCCTGCTCACCTTCGACGACGCCGATGCGGAGTTCCAGGAGTACGCGCTACCGATCCTGGAGAAGTACGATTGTGCCAGCACGTTGTTTGCCCCGACCGCGTTTGTCGGCACCGATAGGCGGTTCTGGCACCTTCGTCTTTCGAACCTGCTGATGCAGATGTCGGCGGATGCCTGGAGTGGCCTGGCGGCAGACACGGATACCCTCCCGGCTCCGTTGGTCGAGGTCATCGAGAGCATTCACTTCGCGCCCGAGGTGGACCGCACGGGGCTTTGCGGGCAAATGGCGTCGGTTCTGGACACGCTTCCCCACCAACAGACTCTGGACATCATCTCTCATTGGGAGAAGAAGACGGGCATCGACTATCAGCTCGGGATTCGGTGTATGACCTGGGATGAATTGCGCGAGATGACGGAGCGAGGGGTGTCCGTGGAAGCCCACACGATCACGCACCGAAAACTGGCGTTTCTGGGGCGGGACGAAATCCGGACGGAACTGGCCGATTCGAAGAAAGAGATCGAAGACCGGCTCGGCCGTCCGGTGCGGGCGATCTGCTATCCGGCCGGCTCACACAACGAGACGGTGGCCGAGGTGGCGGCCGAGTGTGGGTACGAGGCCGGCTTCGGTACTCTGCAGGGCGTGTGTGACTTTCCGCCGACGGGCTGGAGCCCAACGACCATCCGGCGGCTCAACATGCGGGGTCTGGATCGATACGATGCGGCCTGGTACGTCGGAGCGGTTCCGCTCAGAGCCTGCCGTTCGGGTGGGCCGTGGCCTTGGTAGTCACGCGCAACGGATAGGATGAGACAAACGTGAAGTCAGTTGTTGGGCAATTTCTCAGGAACGCAACGACCTCCTGGCTAGGCCTGGTGCTGGGGGTTCTTATTGCGTTTTTCCTCACGCCCTATCTCATCGGGACTCTCGGCAAAGCCCGCTACGGAGTATGGACGCTGGCCTTCTCCCTCATCGGATATATGCGCCTGGCGGATGTCGGCATGCAGCAGTCGCTGGTGCGCTTCGTTTCCAAACATCTCGCCACCGAAGACTGGCCCGGCCTTAGCCAGGTGATCAGCTCGTCGGCCCGCTTATATCTGGGGGTGGCGGCAATCACCCTGGTGGCATCATCAGCCATGGCCTTCGGCTTCCTCCACCTGCTGAAGGTGCCGGTCGAGTTCTTCCGCATTGCGCAAATCACGATTCTCGTGCTGGGAATCCGGCAGGCGATCGTTTTTCTCTGCCTCCCCTTTTGCTCCCTTGGGCCTTTTCATCGATTCGACCTAGCGAATTACTTCTCGATGGGAACCCAGGCCGTGCAAACGGCACTCATCGTCGTGCTCCTGGAGATGGGCTATGGCTTGGTCGCCATGTCCGTTCTGTTACTTGGCTTGGCGATCGTGGTGACCGTCTGGCAGTATCGTGTTCGCCGGTCGCTATTCCCGAAAGTCCAGTTCTCCAGGACCGCCATATCCGGCGACAAGACGAAGGAACTGCTCGACTACGGGCTCTTCTCCTTCCTGACGCTGGCGGCCTGGACGGTCATTCTGCAGACGGACAACATCATCATTGCCGGGTTCATCTCCACGGAGGCGGTGGCCCTCTATTCCGTGCCGGCGATGATGGTGATCCAACTTCGGGGAGCCGTGAAGACGATCGCGGTCCCCCTTGTGCCGGCGATCAGTCATCTCGAGGCGCTGAAGGACCTGGCCAAGATCAGAGAGATCTTCGCCCGTACCACGAAGTACATTTACTACGTCTCGGGATACTTCTGCGTGTCCGTGCTGTTCTTCGGCGGCCCGTTCATTCTGCTCTGGGTGGGTGAAGACTTCCGGCCGATGATCGATGTTCTCCACGTCCTGATCGTCTCGGTCACCTTCACCTTGCCACTGCTCCTCGGCAATGCGGTGCTGCTGGGGATCTCGCGACACAAGCTGGCCTTTGCCCTTACTGGATGCGAAGCCCTGGCAAAGGTGATCCTGTCTCTCATTCTGGTGAGGTCTTACGGCCTGATGGGCGTGGCTTTGGGAACCGCGATTCCCCAGCTCATCATCTATACGGTCGTGTACCCCATCGCATTTCAGCGTGCCATCGGCGCCAATCTGGCAAACTACTATCGTCGGTCAGCCTCATCCCTGGGACTGGCCGCTTTGTTGCTTGTCCCGGTGGCCTTCGTGATGCACAAGTTATGGCCGCCTCATGATTGGCCAACACTGATCCTGGACTGCGTGGTTGTGACCGTGATCATGATGGTGGGCCTGCTGCGGTATGTCCTGCACCCGGACGATCGGGCGCGCGTGATGGCGAGTATCCGTCTGGGCGGGCGTTCGTCGTGAGGTGATGCGGCACAGCGCCGCAAAGCAAAGAGCCTCACGAGGCTCTGCGCAAGCCCCCTCGGTCTGCACCTGCGCGGGCCCGCTGCGGAGTTTCGAACTTCCCTTCCAACATGAATACAAATGCTCTGAGAAGCTCGAGATTGAATGCTCCCGCCATGTCCCGTTGCATGATCTGGATGGCGAGGAACGAGTCGTGGGCCGGACGATCCGCCCGGGGGTTGGTGAGGCCGTCGAAGACGTCCGCCAATGCAGCGATCTTGGCGAAGATGTGGATTCTGGTGGCATCCAGTCCTCGAGGGTACCCGGCGCCGTCGCAGCGCTCATGATGCGGACCCACAACGGCGAGCACGTTGGGCGAGTCCAGCCCGGATTCCTTGAGGCAAGCAACACCGTCATCCGGGTGCGTCTTGACAACCTCCCACTCTTCAGCGGTCAGCTTCGTGCTCTTGTGGAGAATCGCGGGGTCCATGGCGGACTTCCCCACGTCGTGAAGCAGCAGCCCTGAGCCAAGCTCTGCGAGGGCGTCTTGGGGAAAGCCCAGATGGTGCGCCAATCCCAATCCCAGCACGCACACATTGACGGAATGGGCGTAGGCCGTAAAGTCATGGCTCAACATGCTGACGAGATTCAGCAGGTGTTTCTTCCCTTGAAGGAGGTGCTCAATGGTAAGGGTGGCGACACGAGTCACCTGCGAGACATTGTCTCCCGACATTGGCCGTTCCAGCGCGCGCTTGACCAACTGGGTTGAGCAGGCATAGACAATGCTGGATTTCTCCCTGACGGCGAGGATTGGATCTGAGACGATCGTGTCCAGATGCTGTTCGAGGTACGCTTCGTAAGCTCCGTACTGTTCCTCGGGAATGTAGACTTCACTCACTCTACCCCAGCGTTGCATTGCAACGGCAAATTTTCGATGTCTAAGCTGCTGAGAGATGCTGCTTGATATCTTCCTGTGCAGCCTCATTCGCGCTCATCGTCAGGACCCATTGCCCGTTGGGGCGGACCAGACGACCAGCGCGGCGGATGATATTGCTGCGGATCGTGGACAAGTTCTCGAAGATCCACAGAGACGCACGCTTCGGATTTGTTAGCCGTGCGGGTGCGCTGACCCGCATCTGCAGCTCTCGCGTCAGATTGTGAGCCATGATCGCCGCCTGTACAAAGGCTGATCAGAGCAGGATTGCACCCTCCGGCAAGAGGTAACGCCCCAATTCGGCTTTGGGGTTGTTATCGGCAAACCGGTAAGAATTCGTGACTTAAGTCCGATTAGGGGCTCGCCCTCGCGGGCGGCCACGAAGGCCCGAATCCCCCAACTCATTCCAGGCCAATAAGATGCAAACGCCCTGGGGAATCGTCTGTGACCGACCGGCCTGGGCTTACAGCCCCCAGAAGAGATAGATATAGATGGGTGTGGCAATCGTCATCAGCAGGCTTAGAGGAGCCCCCACACGGGTGAAGTCCAGGAACTTGTAGCCGCCGGGACCATAGACCATCGCGTTCGTCTGATACCCGACCGGTGTCGAGAAGCTCATGGATGCGGCAAGCATGCAGGCGAGCGCGAATGCGCGGGGATCGAGGCCCAAGGTCTGGGCCGTCGCAATCCCCACGGGAACCATCACCACGACAGCTGCACTGTGAGAAATGAACTCCGCCAGAAGAACCGTGGACAGATAGAAGATCATGAGCACCACAAGCGGAGGCACGTAGTTGGCGGATTGGGTGGCCAGGTTGGCCAACAACTCGGCGCCGCCGGTTCGTTGAAGGGCCAGCCCCAGCGGAATGATTCCCGCCAGCAGAAAGATGACGTCCCACCGAATCGACTCATGCAGTTCGTTGACCTTCAGACATCCCGTCAACACCATCAGAACCGAACCGGCAATCGCGGTCACCAGGATCGGCTGCCCCAGAGCGGCGAAGAGAACCACGCCGGCCACGATGCCGAGCGCCGTCCAGGTCTTTTCGCTGCGGAACACCTCTTCGCCCACTTCTTCCGTGACGACAATGAAACCGGGCTCCCGCTTGATCTGTCTGATCGCATCCGGGGCGCCCCTCAAGAGCAACGTATCGCCAAACTGCAGGTGGGCGCTGCCAAGCCTGTCACGGATGACCTCTCCATGATGCCGAATGGCAACGATCGCACAGTTGTAGTGATAGAAGAAGTTGGTGGATTTGGGTGTGCCACCGATCAAATCGGAAGTGGGGCCGATGACGACCTCAATGAGCCCCGTTCCCTCTCTCTCCATGGCCTGCTTACCCACCCACGACTCCGGTTCGGTCGGCAGACCCAATCCGACTTGCTGCTTCAGCTTGATCAGGCTCTTCGGCGACGTCTCGATGAACAAGGTGTCCCCGGCCTCAAGCGTGTGGTGCATGGCGGGACCTTCAAGGTGACGACCCTCTCGGTAGACATCCCACACGTATGCGTCGTACTTCTCGCCCAGTGCACTCTCGAGCACGTTCTTGCCGATCAGCGGGGAGTCGTCCAGGACGATGACCTCGGCGACGTAGTCACCCATCTGATAGTCGTCGGCAATCTCCTCCTCCTCTCGACGTACCGGAAGAAGTTTCCTGCCGACGAAAAGCAAGTAGATCGATCCCGTGACGAACACGAGCAGGCCGATGTGCGCAAATTCGAACATCCCGAACGGAGCCAGGCCTTCGTTCGAGGCGAGGGAGCTGGTGAGGATGTTGGTCGCGGTTCCGATCAAGGTCGTGGTCCCGGCCAGCTGCGAGAAGTAAGAGAGGGGGATCAACAGCTTCGAGGGAGGGCGACGATGCTCGCGCGCCATGGTGATCACGGACGGGATGAGGATGGCCACCGCGGCAGTGTTGTTGATAAACGCCGAGATTGGGCCAACTGCGGCCGCGATCACCAGCTGCTGTTTGGTTCTGTTCTCGCCGGAGAGCCGGATCATCTGGTGAGCCAGCCGATTTACGACACCGGTTCGGTAGACGCCGGCGCTGAGAATGAACATGGCAAGAATGGTGATGGTGGCGGGGTTGCTGAAACCGGAAATGGCCTCGTGCGCTTCAACTCCCAGGACCGGCCCCAAGACCAGGATAAGGGCCATGATCGCGAAGGCGACGAAGTCGATCGCGACGATGTCCAGCATGAAGATGACAAGTGCCCCCGCCAAGATGGCAAAGGCCAAGGCCATTTGGTACGTCAAGGCTACCTCATCCAGCAATTGGGTTTGCCGGATGCTAGCCCGGTGCCGGGCGGGTGTCCAGGCCGGATCACTACCATTCTAGATGGACGGCGGTCACTCCCCAACCCGCATGTAGACCTGGGTGATCGCTATCGAGCCGGCCTCGTCGGAACCATCCTGGCAGGTGATCGCTCCACCATAGCCCGCCGAAATGATCGTGGTAGGGATGGCGAAATCGTCCTCGTCTGCTGTGAAGCTGAAACTTCCGTATCCGGATCCTCCGTGCGTTATCGTCTCCGACTGGACGTTGTCCGGGTTCAAGAAGGCGACAATGAAGCCAATGCTGGCTGACTCCCAGGGCCCGGTAAGGTCCACGTCCGCATCCACCCCAGCCGTCACCTGCTGGTTGGGCCAGATTTCATCCGGGAAGATAGTATTCGTTAGGGTGATTGTCAGAGTCGCCATCTGGCCCCCATCCCAGCAGCGCGCTACCCGAGTGCTGCCGGACGACGTCGGGCTGCCGGACTTCACATAGTGGACGCCGTCACCCCCGCCGCCGCCACCACCGCCTCCGTCGTCACCATCACCACTGCCGGCAACGGGAGAGCTCTCCCCGTCGATGCCGGTTTCCGGATCCTGGTCGCTCTCGGCTACCTGTCCGCCTTGCCGGACCATCTCGTCCGGATCACACGCTGGATCGAATCGCTCGAGCTCAGCGACCGCATTAGCGTAGCCATCCTTGACCTGGTTGACGAGCAGAGTCGCCGCGGCCACCCGGCGCCTGTCTCCCCAGGAGAGCTGCGTGAGCTCCGGCTGTTCCCGGTCGTTCGCGGCCCCTGTCTCAGTACTCCTGGGTGCAGCCACATGTAGCAGGTCCGCGTAGATGGCACGGACAAGAGCGTCGAGGGCGCTCGTGGTGTAGAAGAGAAACTGAATCGTCCCGTCTGCGCACAGCTCACCACCCGACGCCTCGACGCTGCGCATCAGCTGCATCAGATCGACGGTGCTCTCATCCAAGGCGTCCGCGGCTTCCACTAGCTCTTCGTAGATCCGCGCAATGTCCGGATCATCGAGGAGTTCGTCGACACTCGTTCCCCCCTCCGGCGCTCCTCCCTCTCCAGTCCCACTATCGCCCAAGAGATCTGCCAAGTCCTCCTCGAGGCCCCCGCCCTCTTCGTCATCTTCTTCCCCCGAAAGCTCCCTGGCGCAGAGGCCTGCCTGCGCGGCCTGATCCTCCACATCTTGAACTTGACCGCGAACGATGCTCTCGAGTGCTCGAAAATCGAGGGCCAGGTCCCACATTTCCGTGAGACCACTGAGACAGGCTCTTCCCTCCTCCTGCCGGGCGGAAAGATCCAGCAGCCAGCTCTCATTTGATGTTGCCTGACTCACGAGACCGGCAATGAGATCGATTTCGGGAAGCGGGGCGGCGTCATCGAGATTCGCCTTGAGCGTCTCCAACCTGCTTTCAAGGTCCGCCACGACCTCCCTGAATTCCGCGCTTGCCTCAGGGTGGGCTTCTTCGAGGAACTGAATCGGGCAGATGCTCAGTTTCGTCGTCCCCTGAAAGACGAGATCGTCGAGTTTTCGTCTTCTTCGATGAGCCTCTTCGATCTCCTCCTGAAGCAAGGCCGCCTGGGCCTTCTGATCTCGTACGTTCGACAACATCAGATCGAAGTCGATCGGTTCAGGAGGCATTTGCTCGGAGAAGCTGCTGATCAACCCCTGAATAGTCCCCGCCACGCTGTTGGCCTGTGCAACTTCACTCTCCGCAGACTCGGCATTCCGAGAAGCCTCCTCGTAATCCTGCGCCGAACAGGCCAGACGCGCACATTCTACTGCGCGGGTGTGAATCCCCGTCAGTTGTTCCGCCTTTGCGGATGCTTCATCGTACGATTCCCTGGCAACCAGCCACTCCTCCTCGCCTCGTTCACAGACCCGGCTGACCTCCTCCAGATTGTCTTGCAGTTCCGGACCAGCTGCATCGACCCTCTGTTCGGTGGTGCTCACATTCTCTTCCAGCTGCTCCAGTATCGTGACGTCGATTTCGGCTAGCTCAATGCCCTCCGCCTCGGCGAGCAACTCTGCAGTCTTGTTGGCGTTCTCCACACAAAGAGCCACGTCCTGCCCAAGCGAGATCAGGTCAGCCCCGCAGGTGACCCCTTTGACCAGCTGCCACCAACGACTGAACTTCAGAATCGCGGCAGCGTCACGCCTCAGCGTCTTGGAGTGCGCCATGAGGATTCGTTGCTGTTGGCGGACCTGGACGTAGTAGTCGACATCCTGCAGGAGGGCTGCCGCAGCGACGCGAACCATCTGTCGGTTGTTGCCCTCCCTCCAGTCTTGCACGGCGGGGAAGTTGGACAGATTCGAGGTGAAGTGGGGCTCGTTCATGTGATACCGGACATATTCAATCAGGGCTGCTCGCTTCTTGATGATGTCCATCGCCATCTGTAGGCGACGCCCTGCGCTGTTCGGTTCGACTTCTCGCAAGAAATCCCAATTCCCCTGTTCCTGCTCCCAATACAGGTAGTTGCTCAGAAAGTGTTCTACCCGATTCGGACCCAGCAGGGCGGGATCACTCTCAGCCATATTCGCGAAGGTCTGGACATTTGCCCCTGAGATCTCCCTGTTCACGGCAGCCGCGATCTTGTTGAGCTCGAGAAGCACCGGAACCGCAATGGCGAGGGGACCGCCCACGGTGGCGATGATGACCGTCGCCGTTGCCTCTCCTGCAATCCTGAGGGCTCGTGAGCAGTCGCCACAGGCGGCTTCCTCGAGAACCTCAATGCCTTTGAGAACATGATCCATATTTTCGATGAAGCCGCCCAACACCCCCCGGTTCATGATGCCCTCGGAGACCCCCCTCTCCGCGCCGACGACCGCGTAATTGGACCAGGCACCGAATGCCCGTTGGGCGCCACCGATTCCCCACCCCTTCACCGTGTCACACCCGTGGCGTTCGATCAGGTCGCTGAGTGCGTTTTGGTACGTTGCCTGGCCCGGCTGGGAGGATTCGGGCGCGTCGGGTGTTTCCGTGGTAGCGTAGATATTGACCCCCGAGAGGGAAAGCAAGGAAAGCACCAAGGGGATCACCACGTGTCTCTTCATTGCCTGCTCCTATCTACGGCCTTCCCCAAGATGGTAGACGAGACCGAAGAGCAGATCGATTTCCCGCGTCTCGATGCTCCCGGGGTCGTTCGATCCGGTTGTGTAGTACTTCCCCTTGAACGAGGCACTCACCCTGGGAGTGAAGTGATACTGGAGTCCCCCGCCCAGCTCGAACCGGGTGGGGGAAGCAGCGTCATCCGCATTGTAGTAGGTCGTTTTCTCGACGCGCCCTGAGAAGTTACCCTCCAGTGGGTCCCTCCGTATCCTGCCATCCCACTTCAGTCCATAGCGGACGGTGGAGGCGACTAGAACCGAACCAACCGGGACGAACCCCCTAACTGGATGTAGCGCACGACTTTCGGTGTTGGCCGCATCGAGCAACGATTGTGGAGAAGGGTCTCTTGGTAGAGGACCCGACGGCTACTTCGTGAACTCCTCGAACTTGGTTTGCCCGGACATGTAAGTCGTGTTCTTGTATGCTGCAGGTCCAGGGAGGGACTCTTGTGGAGGTCACGGATTTCACGATTCTGCGCGACCTGACGCTGCTTTTTGCGGTAGCCGTCATTGTCGTCTCCAGTGTTCGACGGTTACATGTACCGCCAATCGCCGGGTACATCGTGGCCGGCATCCTGGTCGGTCCCGGAGTCCTGCGGTTCATTCGGGATCCGCATGAAGTCGAATTGCTGGCCGAGATCGGCGTCGTCTTGCTGCTCTTTGGCATCGGACTTGAGCTCTCCCTCGACCGCATCCGCCGCCTTTGGCAGGCGATCGTCTTCGGTGGCACCGTACAGGTCGCCGCAACCGGAGGGGCGGCCGTAGGCATCGCGCTTCTATTCGATCTGCCGGTCAATCAGGCCATCTTTCTTGGCTGCGTTGTTGCCATTTCCAGTACAGCGGTCGTCTTGCGGGGCCTCGCTCAGCGCGGCGAGCTCGACGCCCCGCACGGGCGCCTGGCCGTGGGTATCCTCATCTTCCAGGATCTCTGCGTTGTGCCAATGATGCTGGCCATTCCCTTCTTGGCAGGGACCGGCGTGCCGGGCCAAGCGCTATTGGCCGTGGCAAAGGCCCTGGGTGTGTTGGCCATCGTCCTCGTCGGGGCTCGTGTGCTTGTGCCGCGGCTTCTCTCACTCGCCGCTCGCTCTCGTCAGCGCGACATCTTCATCCTGGGCGTTCTCCTGGTTTGCTTCGGCACCGCCTACGCGGTCACGGGTGCTGGGATCTCCTTGGCGTTGGGTGCCTTTCTGGGTGGCCTGATCGTTGCAAGCAGCGAGTTTCGTCATCAGGCGATGGCTGATCTCGTTCCACTTCGAGAGGCCCTGGCCAGCGTGTTCTTCGTCTCGATCGGGATGTTGCTCGATCTACACGCCATCGCCGCCAACGCCCCTACTATCGCATTGCTCCTGGTCGCAATCCTTGTGGGGAAGTCCATGTTCGTCTTCCTCACGGCGGCCATCCTCCGGCTGCCGCTTCGTGTGTGTGTGCTCACTGGAGCAGCGCTTGCCCAGGTCGGAGAGTTCTCCTTCGTTCTCTTGCGAGCAGCGAGCGGGCTTGAACTGGTTCCTGAACCCCTGGGCGGACAGCTCCTGGTGGCCATCATACTCTCCATGGCCATCACGCCCGTGCTTCTGGCCATCGGACCGCACATCGCGGCAGGGGCCTCAAGGGCCCCACTCTTAGAGCGACTCATGAAGGTGCGCTGCCCCGACGTCGACCGCCCATCCGAGCAGTTGCGCGATCATGTGATCATTGCGGGATACGGGCTCGCCGGCGAACAGGTTGTTCAGAATCTGCGGAGCGGTAGCGTCGCCCTCGCAATCGTCGATATGAACCCGGACAACGTGCGTAAAGCAGTCCAAGAGGGACTTCATGCATACTTCGGCGACGTCACCAGTCATGAAGTCCTGGAGCACCTTGCCGTCGACAAGGCCAAGGGTCTTGTGATTGCCGTGAACGACCCTGAGGCGGCCGCCCGCGCCATCCGCACGGCCCGCCAGCAGGCTCCACAGCTAACGATTTTGGTCCGAACGGCCTATGCTGCCGACAAGGAGCGCCTCACTCAGAACGGCGCCAATTGCGTGGTCGTCGCCGAGGAGGCGGCCGCCAAGGAATTGAGTGAGCAAGTACTGGGTCGATGCTTGGGTGACGCGTCGCCGGGTCCTTAGGCGAGCCACAGGCAAGTAGGACTGTGGAGGCGGCGGGAATCGAACCCGACTAGGACGACAACCATAACTGGTTGATGGAGCACGTCTTACGCCACTGTTTGTTGTCGGGATGCCACTTAGCAGGAGTCGGTGAGTCAACTGGAGTCTACAGAAGTCCACGGTAATCGACCCCAGTCGTGGAGACATATTGGAGACGGAACGCTAGCTCTTGGTCTTGGGTCGGCGCTGCTAGGTCCCATAGCGTGACCAGAAGCTGGACTTCCTCCCATGCGTCTGCCGCAGCCCATCGGTATAGGACGTGTGTGCGGGAACGCCGTGCCAATCAACGATGCTGGGAGCTAGCCCGTCCAGCTTCCTCAGGTAGCGAACCCCATGGTGATAGTACTTGGATATCCCGCGCTGAAGAATGGAGTCGAGAAGCGCCCGGTAGCAGACCGTGGCGGCGAGCCCGCGACTGTCGGCCTCCATCGCTCGTGCCAGCGGCAGGAGGCTGGTGTACAGCTCACCATTCAGCTCAACAGCCTGCCTGATCAGGTACTGCTCGGCATCATCCACGCACCCAACGTCGATCAGGAAGGATGCCGCTGAATAGGAAACTCGATCGGCATCACGAATCGCCCGCACGGACTCTTCGATGACATCGTCCCGCCGGTCTTCACCGATGACGGCAAGAAGCGCATTGAGTGTATCTTCACTCCGATGAGATCTAAACCTGCGCCACATCACATCTGTCAGTTCTTCATGTTCGCCGAGTTGCTCGTAAACCCGGGTGAGAAGCTGATCCCGTGCGCTCGCTTTGAAGGTCTCCCCCTTTGGTATGCGCTCAAGCCAGGCAAGTGCCGTGCGCGCGTCCTCACATTCGAGGTAGACCTCCGCGATGTCAATACAGCTCGCGGTTGACAGCTCCGGCCATGCCGCGCGACTCGCCTTCTCGTAGAGTGCGGGGTCCCGGAGTTGACGTGCCAGATACTCAATCATGTAGATCCAGTGGCGACCACTATCCTTGTCTCCGGTCTCCTCTGCGAGCCCCCAGAATCGATCAACCAGCCTGCGCATATCGGATTCGGGGAGATACTCGGCGGCATGCCTGACAATGGAATCCCGCACGCCGAACCCGTCGTCGTGAAGTAGCTTCACGATCAAGTCGCAGAGCCAGTCCTTCTCTTCACAGCGGCCCGCGTAGTGAACGAAGAGGTTCGCCGCATCATGACGAAACACGTCGCCGATGTTGCCAGAGGAGTCATCACATAGATGGAACATTGCATCGTCTGCTTCAAAGAAGGCTGCCACAAGCTTCAGGCCGACCTTTGGATCCTCCACGCCCGATCGGAGATCCTCAAGCAATCCCTCCAGTTCGCGAGCAAAGCCGGCGGATTGCCTCCAGTGGATGAATCCCTTCCGGCGTTTGAGCCCACTCAGTTTCGCCCTGAATCGTTTGGTGTTCTCGGCTGGAGAGACGATCGCCCGTTCAACTCGGTTCATGACATCTTCGTTCCACTCCGCCGCGCTCAGCAGAATATCGGCCAAAGCATCCGCTCCTAGCGCGATCAGGCGTTCGCGCTTCTGTTCCGCCCGATCTCCCGACTCGCCTGCTCCCCTTGTTGCCGGTGGAGCAAAACCGCGCATAGTTGGTGAAGAAAGACGCATCTGCC
>CAZTWK010000052.1:0-22983 GCA_964617805.1 uncultured Fibrobacteraceae bacterium
ATTTCATGCTGGAAACACGCCTCTGTTCAGGCTCATTTCATATTGGAAGAGGCTCTCCGTTGACGCCGGCGCGCCCGTGGGCCACAATCCACCCAGGAGGCGCCATGATCAGGGATGCGGTGCCGGACGACGCCGCGAGCGTCGCCGAGATCTACAACCACTACGTGGCCGAGACCGTCGTGACCTTCGAGGAGACGGCGGTGTCCGGGGCGGAGATGCGCGAACGCCTCGCGGCGGCCGACGACGGGCATCCCTGGCTCGTGCTCGAGGAGGGCGGCGCCGTGCTGGGCTTCGCCTTCGCCAGCCCCTGGAAGTCGCGCTGCGCCTACCGGCACTCGGTGGAGTCCAGCGTCTACCTGGCGCCCGGGGCCACGGGACGCGGGCTGGGCACCGGTCTCTACGCGGCGCTGCTCGACCGTCTCGCGGCGGCCGGCCGCCGTTCGGCCCTCGGCGGCATCGCGCTGCCCAACGAGGCGAGCGTGGCGCTCCACGAGAAGCTGGGCTTCGAGAAGGTGGGCCGGTTCCGCGAGGTCGGCTTCAAGTTCGACCGCTGGATCGACGTGGGCTACTGGCAGAAACGCTTTCCGGACGCCCGGGGATAGGTCGTCATGTACTTTCCCGTCGCGGACCTCACGCTGAATCCCCTGATCCCGCCGCTGGTGGCCTTCGCCATCTCCTTCTTCACCTCCACGGGCGGCGTGTCCGGCGCCTTCCTGCTGCTGCCCTTCCAGGTGAGCGTGCTCGGCTTCGCCAGCCCGGCGGTCAGCGCCACCAACCAGCTCTACAACGTGGTGGCCATCCCCAGCGGGGTGTTCCAGTACGTGCGCGAGGGGCGGATGGTGTGGCCGGTGACCTGGGTCGTGGTGGCCGGCTCCCTGCCGGGGGTGCTGATCGGCGCCGTGCTGCGCATCCGCTACCTGCCCGACCCCCGCGGCTTCAAGTTCTTCGTGGGGCTGGTGCTGCTCTACCTGGGCGCGCGGGTGCTGGCCGATCTGCTGCGCCGCAGCGCCGGGCCGGCGCCGGGCGTGACACGGATCACGCCGGTGGAGGTCGAGTCGGTCGGTCTGCGGCGCATCGTCTACGCCTTCGGCGGCGAGAGCTACCACGTCGGCACCCTGGCCCTGGGCGGCCTGAGCCTGGTCGTGGGCGTGGTGGGGGGCGTGTACGGGATCGGCGGCGGGGCCATCATCGCGCCCGTGCTGGTCGCCGTGTGGGGACTGCCCGTGTACACCGTCGCCGGGGCGTCGCTCATGGGCACCTTCGTCACCTCGGCGGGCGCGGTGCTCTTCTACGCGCTCCTGGCGGCCCGCTATCCGGAGCAGGCCGTCTCGCCGGACTGGCTGCTGGGACTGCTCTTCGGGCTCGGCGGTTTCGCGGGCATCTACTGCGGCGCGCGGCTCCAGAAACGCTTTCCCGCCAAGGTGATAAAGTGGATCCTCGCGGCGTGCATCCTCTTCGTCGCGGTCCGCTACATCGCGGGCTTTTTCTCCTAGCCCAGGGGCTGTCCGGACCCTATCGTTGACGTTGAAATCACGTTTCCGACGGCGTCCGGCGCCGCCGCGGAAACGCCCGCCACGCGCGCCGCAGCAGCACGGGAGCGTAATCCATGAACCTGATCATCATCGGCCCGCAGGCGAGCGGCAAGGGCACCCAGGCCGCCAAGCTGGCCGGCCATTACGGGATCTTCCACTTCTCCACCGGCGACGCCCTGCGCGCCGAGGTCAAGAGCGGCTCCGACCTGGGCAAGGAACTGTCCGAGGTCATGAACGCGGGCAAGCTGGTCAGCGACGAGCTGATCTTCGGCATCGTCAAGAAGGTCTACGGCGAGCACCCCGAGGGCATCCTGCTGGACGGCTACCCCCGGACGGTGGCCCAGGCCGAGCTCGTGAAGGCCGACCTGGACGTGGACGCCGTGGTCGAGATCGTGATCAAGGACGAGACCGCCGTGGAGCGCATCAGCAGCCGCTTCATGTGCAGCGAGTGCGGCGCGGGCTACAACACCGTGAGCCTGCCCCCGCAGACCGAGGGCGTGTGCGACAAGGACGGCGCGAAGCTGATCCAGCGCGACGACGACAAGCCCGAGGCCGTGCTCAAGCGGCTGGCGCTCTACCACGAGCAGACCGCGCCGGTCATCGCATTCTACGACAAGCTCGGCGTCGCCGTGCACCGTGTCGACGGCGAGCAGAGCATCGAGGACGTGTTCCAGGACATCGTCGGGACCGTCGGCTAGAGCGGGGCAACTGCCGCCTTGCTTGCTGTCGAGCAGGTTCCTATAATCCCGGTACCAGTTACGCGGGCCGACCGCACACCCGTTTCCAACCGGCAGGAGAGGGACGTTACAATGGCCAAGAAAACGACCACCAAGGAAATCCAGAAGAACCTCGCAACGACGATGCGCGAGTGGCAGCGGATCGAGGACGCGTCGGTGACGTCCACCGGCCGGATCATCGAGAAGACCGACAACGAGCTGATCCGCATGGTCATGGAGATCATCCAGCACGACTCCAAGATGCACTACCGGGTGCAGGAGCTGATCGCATCGTCCGTCGAGAAGAAGTCCGTCAGCCTCAATCCCGACGAACTGGGCGAGGTGTGGGGGAGCATCCGCAAGCACATCAAGATGGAGCGGGACATGGTGAAGACCGTGCGCGAAACCCTCGAGCAGCTCAAGGGACGCAAGATGCTCGTCCAGGAGTATCTGCTGAACTACCTGAAGGCCGACGAGGTGAAGCACGACTACATGCTGGCCACCCTCGAAGAGGTCAAGAAGGGCATGTACCCCTACGGCTAGACGCCGCTCGCCGGCAAGAGAAAGCCCCCGGCCCTGCCAGGCCGGGGGCTTCTTTGTCTGCTCCGGGTCCGGGGCCTAGTGCCACTCCCAGTCGATGTAGTTCGGTTCGACGCCCTCCATGGCGTTGACCATCAGCTCGACGAGGCCGCCGTAGCCGATGCCGGCCTTCTTCCAGGCGTCGTAGTACTGGATGATGTCGCGCAGCTGGCCCTTGCAGTTGCTGCAGGGGGCGCAGATGTACTTCGGGTGCTCCATGTCCATGGGCTCGTCGGCGAAGGCCTCGAGCACCTGCCGGAACTTGCGGCGTCCCGAGAAGCGGTGCCGCCACTCGGAGAAATTGTGGCCGCTCATGATGGCGAAGCCGGAGCCGCCGCCGCAGCAGTAGTTCTCCACGCCGTGGGGCGCCATCTCGCGGAAGCGGCCCTCGGGCACCACCGCGTTGACGATCTCGCGCTGGGGCGAGACGATGCCCATCAGGCGCACCATGTTGCAGGGGTCGTGCAGCGTGACCGGGAAGTCGTTGCGGCTCTTGTCGAACTTGATCTTTCCCGAGCGCACGATGTCCAGCAGCATGGTCATGCAGCTCTCGCGCGGGATGTTGTGTTCGCCGGTCAGCACGCGGTCGGCGATGACCGTGAGCGCCTTGTGGGCGTGGCCGCACTCGCCGAGCACGATCTTCTTCACGCCCAGCTTGCGCGCCGCCTCCATGTGCATCAGCGCCGTGCGCGCGAACTGCACGTCGTCGTACCACACGCCGTAGTTGATGCCGTCGTAGGCCGCCAGGTCGCTGGACAGGGTCCAGCTCAGGCCGGCCGCGTTCATCAACAGCGCGAAGGCGCCCGGGTTCTCGGGCCAGGCCATGATCTCGCCGGCGTTGTGGATCAGGAGGATGTCGGCGCCCTCCACGTCCCAGGGCGTCTCGACGGTCACGCCCGTCTTCTCGGTGGTGTCCTCGTCGATGAACTCCAGGTTGTCCTTGACCACCAGGTCGTTCATGCCGGTCGAGGAGCCGACCTTCTGCTGCAGCCACGAACCGGCCTCGTGCAGCTCCTTGACCGTGATGCCCATCTCCTGGCTGGCGACCTTGCGGATCTCGCGGGCCAGCAGCGCGTTGTCCACGCCGATGGGGCAGGTCTGCGCGCAGCGGCGGCAGAGGTTGCAGCGGTAGGAGAGCTCGATCATGCGGGACACGGCGGTCCAGTTGAGGTCGATGTCGCCGTGCACCCAGGTGCTCTCGCCCTTGATGTACTTGTGGTAGATGCGGCGGAAGACCTCCGAACGGTACGAGGGCCGGTAGAGGTCGTGGCCGCCGCTCTCCTCGTAGATGTGGCAGGCGTCGGAGCAGGTCTGGCACTTGGCGCAGTGCTCGGCGGAGATGATCAGCGGCTGGAGGAAGATCCAGTTGTTCTCCTCCTCGAACAGCTTCTTCATGCCGGACAGGAACGAGTTGACCAGGCGCTCCTCCTCCTCGGGGGAGTCGGGCTTGGGCATGTTGACCGCGATGGTCATGTCCAGGTCGCACTCGTACTTCTCCTTGGCCGCGTCGGTCAGGGGCGTGTGCGCGGGCTCCTCCTCGAGCTTGTCGAAGGGGGGCGGCAGGGGGATCTGCTGCTCGATGGGGATGTCGGCCAGGGGGCCGCAGTCCTTCGAGATGTCGGTCAATTCGACGATCTTCGAGATCTCGCGGCTGACGTCCTTCTGCCGCTCGGTCATGGGCGCGGGAGCGTTGCTCTGGTCGTTCATGTCACTTCTCCTCCGACGCGGCCGGGTTCTCGGTCGCGGCTTCGGCCCAGGTCTTGTTCTGGCCTTCGCCCCGGATGTGCGGTGCGGACCAGCTGACGTTCTGGTTGAGCAGATCCGGTATCTTGCCCTCGGTCTCGCCGCCGGGCAGGTTGGGCTCGTCGTTCCAGCGCACGGCGTGGTAGGCGAAGTACTTGCCCACGAAGTGCGACATGTGCGTCAGGGGAATATAAGCGAGCAGCACGCTCAGCAGCACCACCGACGCGAAGTGCAGCGGCGAGAGCGCGCCCGCCCCCAGGTTGCCGGTCACCAGGTTCGCGACGAAGGCGCCGACCAGCGCGAAGTCCGTGTCGGCGGTCAGGAAGTGCGCCAGCGCCACGCCGAAGGCCACGATGAAGAACACCAGGTTGAAGAGGTCGGCGGGGGAGGTGAAGCTCTTCAGGTCCGGGGCGGTCAGGCGGCGTCCCAGCAGCCCCGCCGCGCCGAACAGGCCGAGCGCGAGGCCGGCCACCCCCAGCACGGTGACGGCCGTCCGCAGGACGCCCGCGAGGCCGCCGCCCGCGTAGCCGGACCAGACGGCGTCCAGGATCGCCGACAGGACCATCAGCACGGTGCAGGCGATCAGCAGGTAGAGGCCGAAGTGGAAGGGGAAGGAGTGCGTCCACATCTTGCGGTTGTGTTCCTTCAGCGCCACCAGGAACACGATCTCGGGAACCATGACCTTGAGCTCGCCCATCAGCGAGGACTCGCGCGGTTTGGTCCACCACTCGAACTCCTCGAGGTAGGAACCGCCGTAGTGGGCCTTCCCCGGTTCGTGGGCCACGGGGTAGAGTTCCCAGCGCAGGTGCATGGGCAGCCGGGCAAACATGACGAAGCGGCTGATCACGGCCACTACGAAGACGAGTATCGCCGCATAGGCCACGATGAAGGGTATGACGTGCATGGGGTTCACCTCTGCTACGCTTGCGGTTGTTGATCTCCTAACGTTCAAATGTGCGATCCGCGGAGGCGTTTTGCAAAGGTCAATTCGCCCTTGGCGATCTGGCGTAAATGGCGTCAGCCACGTCGATTACCGAGGACGGCACTAGGAGTTCCTCGACCCGGCGCCACCCCATCTTGCGGGCCCGCGCGGCCGCCTCGGACGTGAGGCACCAGGCGACCACGTCGTGGTCCCAGCCGAGCCCCTCGCGCTCCTCGTCGAAGGCCTCGACCTCCTCCGGATCGTAGAAGACGCAGCCGGTCAGGGGCAGGGCGCCCATGACCACCCGCGAGGCCGGCGTCACCGGCAGCGGCACCTCCAGCACCTCGGCGCCGGCCAGTTCCAGGGCCTCGCCGAGGGAGCCGCCGGGGGCCACCATGGCCAGGCGTTCGCCCTGCAGGGGGCTCGAACCGTACCAGTCCAGGCGGTCGGCGTGGCGCACCGTGGGGCCGATGATGAACAGGGCCGGCGGCTGCAGTTCGGCGTCGACGACGGCCCGGGGGAGGTCGGCGACCGTGGCGCGCACCACGTGCTGCGCCGAGGTGGTGCCGCGGGAGATCATGGCCGCCGGCGTCTCGGGGTCCAGCCCGCCCGACAGCAGCTTCTCGACCACGCTCGGCAGCGACGTGACGCCCATGTAGCCCAGCAGGGAGGCGTGGGGATCGCCCGCCATGAGATCCCAGCGCACCTGGGGTCCGTCGGACTTGATGGCCTCGTGGGCGGTGACCATGGTCGCGCGCACGGCCTCGCGGCGGTGGGTGACGGGCATGCCCGCGTAGGCGGGCACCGCCACGGCGGAGGTCACGCCGGGCACGACCTCGAAGACCAGACCGGCCGCGGCCAGGGCCTCGGCCTCCTCGCTGCCCCGTCCGAAGACGTAGGGGTCGCCGCCCTTCAGGCGCACCACGCGCTGGCCCGCGCGGCCCAGTTCCACGAGCAGGTCGTTGATCTTCTCCTGGGGCACCGGATGCTCGCCCGCCTGCTTGCCCACGCAGTGCAGCTCCACATGCTCGGGCAGGTCGCAGGGCAGGGCGGTGGCGGCCAGGCGGTCGTAGACCACGACGTCGGCGGCCAGCAGGCGTCGCCAGCCGCGGCGCGTCACCAGGCCCGGATCGCCCGGACCGGCGCCCACCAGGGAGACCAGGCCGCCGCTCCCGGCGGTCCGCGGCGCATCCCTGGCGGGAGTCTCGGCGGGCGCGTCGGCGCCGGAGCCGTCCGCCGCCAGGAAGGCGCGCTCCTCCTCGTCGGTGGGCACGTGGGCCTTGAAGTCCACCGGATCGACCGTGCCGTCGAAGAAGGCGTCGTAGCGGGCCTCCTCCTCGACGCGCGTCAGCTTCAGCGCGCGGATGCGGTCGCGGAAGCGCCCCGCCGCCTCCATCCACTCGGCCCAGGCGTGGCCGAAGTGCACCTCGAAGAGCTTGCGCAGGCGGCGCACGGCGAAGGGGGCCACGCCCTCCGAGGCGATGGCGATCTGCAGCGAGCCGCGCTGCACGCGGGCCGGCAGGTGGAAGGTGCACAGGGGGGGGTCGTCCACCACGTTGACCCACACGCCGGCCTGCTCGGCGTCCTCGTAGACGCGGCGGTTGACCTCGCGGTCGTCGGTCGCGGCGATGACCAGGGAGTAGTCGGCGGCCTCGCCGCCGGCGTAGACCCGGCGCTCCAGGGCGACGCGTCCCTCGTCGGCGAGGTGCTCGATGGCCGGGATCGGTTCGGGGGCCACCACCGTGACCCGGGCCCCGTGGGCGAGCAGGCCGTCCAGCTTGCGCAGGGCGACGCCGCCGCCGCCCACCAGCAGGCAACGCTGCTTGTGCACGGCCAGCATGACGGGATACATGTCGATCTCCTACTGTTGTTCGTCCAGACCCGCCAGGGCGCGCCAGCGCAGGCCGCCGCCCAGGTAGGTCGCGTCCGCGCCGAGGGCCCGCAGGCGGCGGGTGGCCTCGGCCGAGCGGGTGCCGCGTTCGCACACCACGAGCCACGGACGCAAATCTAGGTCCTCGCCGCGATCCCGCAAAGATTCGAGCGGCAGGCGGGTCGCGCCCAGGGCGTCCAGGGGCCGGGCCTCGCTCTCCTCCTCGTGGCGTACGTCCAGGATCGGGGCCTCTGGAGGGAGATCCAGGGGGCTCAGGGGTTCCACGCCGTCCTCGCGGTTCTCGGCCACCATGGCCGCCACGGCCAGGGGGTCCAGCGCCGGCGCGTAGGGGGGGGCGTAGGCGTGCTCGAGGCGGGTGAATTCCGCGAGGGCCGCCCCGCGCAGCAGGAGCTGGCTCGCGGTGTCGATCCGCTTGGCCACCTCGCCCGCGCCCGCCGCCTGGACGCCGAGCACGCGCCGCGAGCCCGGTTCGTAGGTGAGCTGCAGGGAGATCTCCCTGGCCTCGGGCCAGTAGTCGGCCCGGTCGAAGGCGGAGATCCAGACCGAGCGGGCCTCGAGTCCGGCGGCCGCGGCGGCCGCGCGCGTCAGGCCCGTGGCGGCCACGTTCAGGTCGAAGATCTTCACGGCCGCGGTGCCGGCCACGGGGCCGAAGGCGTCGTCGCGGCCGGCCAGGACGTTGGCCAGGGTGCGGCCCTGCCGGTTGGCCAGCGAGCCCAGGGGCAGGTGGACCGGTCCGCCGGTGATCGCGTGCCGCAGCTCGGCCGCGTCGCCCGCCGCCCACACGTGGGGCGTCGAGGCGGCCAGGCGCTCGTCCACGGCCACCGCGCCGGTGGGACCCAGGCGCAGGCCGGCCGCGGCGGCCAGCTCCACCTCGGGCCGCACGCCCACGGCCACGACGGCCACGTCGCCGGTGGCGGTCCCGCCGTCGGCCAGGCGTACGGTCACGCCGTCGTCGTCGGCGTCGATGCCCTCGACGGCGACGCCCGGGCGCAGGTCCACGTCCTCGGCGCGCAGGGCCGCGGCGGTCAGGGCGCCCACCTCGGCGTCGAGCAGGCCGGGCAGGGGCGTCGTCGCCGCCTCCAGCAGGGTCACCTCGGCGCCCCAGAGGGCGACGAAGGCCTCGGCCAGTTCGCAGCCCACCAGTCCCGCGCCCACGACCACGGCGCGGCGCAGGCCGCCGCCGGCCAGGCGCTCGTGGAGGGCGCGCATGTCCTCGGGCGTGTGGAAGGCCGTCACGCGCGGGTGGTCGGGCTGGCCGGGCAGGCGCACGGGCGTGGCCCCGGTGGCCAGCACCAGTTCGTCCCACTCGAGGAACTCTTCGCCGCCGGAGCCGTCGCGCACGACGAGGGTGCGGGCCTGGGCGTCGGCGTCCACGGCCCGGCGGCCGGCCAGCACCTCGACGCCCTTCACGCCGGCGAAGTAGGCCGCGTCGCGGACGGCGCCGTCGTGGGTGCGGCGCAGGGCCTCGGCGTCGGGGATGTCGCCCGAGAGGACGTAGGGCAGGCCGCAGGCGGCCCAGGAGAAGGTCTCGCGTGCCTCCACGACCCGGATCCGCCAGTCCGGGCACAGGCGCGCGAGGCGGCTCGCGCAGCGCAGGCCCGCGGCCGAGGCGCCGACGACGATCACGTTGCGTTTGGCTGTCACTGGAATCACATCCGTGGTGAGACGCGCGGGGAGCCGGCCGGCCCCCCGCGCGGCAGGTCTACAGGATCCGGTTCTGTTCGCGGACCGTGATCGCGATCTTGTAGAGTCCGGTCAGGATGAGGAAGCCGATCCCGTACACGCCCAGGGTGACCAGCGTCTCGGGCAGGGTCGGGAAGTACTCGGTGATGCCGCCCAGCGGGTTGGGGATGAAGCCGGCGACGACCAGTCCCAGGCCCTTCTCGATCCACACCGCGACGATGATGCCGGCGCAGACGAAGGGCAGGACCTTCTCGTTGCGGCGGATCGCCGGCACGTACATCAGGATCAGCGCCAGGATCGACAGGCTGACCGAGAGCCACATCCACGGCGCCAGCGCCGACTTGCCCTCCAGCCCCACGAACAGGTACTGGAAGTGGTGCACGTGCTCCGGGATGTCGCTGTACAGGCCCGTGAAGAGCTCCACGGCCACGAAGAAGATGTTCACCGACAGGGCGTAGGTGACGATCAGGGACAGCTCCTTGATGGCCTCGCGCCCCGGGTCGAACTTCGTGTAGCGCCGCACGATCAGCGACAGGATGATCAGCAGGCTGGGACCCGACGCGAAGGCCGAGGCCAGGAACCGCGGCACCAGGATGGCCGTCAGCCAGAAGGACCGCGCCTCGAGGCCCGAGTACAGGAACGCCGTCACGGTGTGGATGCTCACGGCCCAGGGGATCGAGAGGATGATCACGGGCTTGATCCAGTTCGGCGGCGCCACGCCCTTGCGTTCGGCCCCGAACACGACCAGGCTGATCACCACGTTCAGCCCCAGGTAGCCCATCAGCGACATCATGTCCCAGAACATGAGCGAGTTGGTGCTGGGGAAGCGCATGACGTTGATCACCCGCGTCGGCTGCCCCATGTCGACGAAGATGAACAGCATGCACATGATCACCGCGGCGATGGCCAGGCATTCGCCCAGGATGACCATCTTGCCGAAGGGCTTGAAGTTGTGCAGGTAGTAGGGCAGCACCACCATCACCGCCGAGGCCGCGACCCCGACCATGAAGGTGAACTGGGCGATGTAGAAGCCCCAGGGGACGTCCCGGCTGAGGCCGGTGATCATCAGGCCGTCGTTCAGCTGGCGCCAGTACGCCAGGAAGCCGGCCGCGATCACCAGCACGAGGAAGCCGACCCAGGTCCAGTACCGACGACCGCCGGTTAGTGCCTTTTCGAACATATCGTCCTCACGCTCCTTAGACGATGTAGAAGATGTGGGGCGCGGTACCGAGGCTCGGCTTGCGGCGGATGGTGTTCGCCTCCCGCAGCGCCCGCGACACGTCCGACTCCGGATCGTTCAGGTCCCCGAACAGGATGGCGCCCTCGTGGCCGCCGGCGGCGCAGGCCTCGACACAGGCCGGCTGCTCGCCCCTGGCCAGGCGCTCCTTGCAGAAGTTGCACTTCTCCACGACGCCCTTGGACCGCGTCGGGTAGTCCGCCTGGACCTCGTCGATGAACTCCCGCGGGTCGCGCCAGTTGAAGCTGCGCGAGCCGTAGGGACAGGCCGCGATGCAGTAGCGGCAGCCGATGCAGCGGTGCATGTCCATGGTCACGACCCCGTCCTCGGCCTTGAAGGTGGCCTGGGTGGGGCAGACGCGCACGCAGGGCGGCCGGTCGCAGTGGTTGCAGAGCACCGGCACCTTGCGCTCCATCACCGATTCCTCGGTGTAGGGGTGCACCTGGGTGGGGAAGGTGTCGGGGAAGGACTCCTTCCAGATCCACTTGACCTCGTGCCGGGGCTCGGGGATGACGGGCACGTTGTGCACCTTGTGGCAGGCCGCGCTGCAGGCGTCGCAGCCCTCGCGCTCCTGGCACTTGCGGGTGTCGATGACCATGGCCCAGCGCGGACCGGCGTCCGCGTCGTGCACGGGGCGCTCCAGGCTGCTGGCGGCCACCGGTCCGCCGATGGCGAGTCCCAGCAGGGAAGCGCCGGAGATTCCGAGAAAATCCCGCCTACCCTTGTCCATGGCTGACTCCTCCCGGTTCGACGTGGCATTCCCAGCACTTGGGCGCGACGCCGACGTAGTTGTGGCACCGGTCGCAGAACGTGTCCTTGTTCTCGTGGCACTTCATGCACGTGTTCTGCAGGCTCATGTCGTACTCGCGGTGGTCGTGGGCGACGTAGGTCCGTTCGCCCCCGCGGACGACGGTGTCCCGCCACTCGTTGAGCAGGTCCATGTGCCAGGTCTTCATGTACGCCTTGTCCTCGACGCAGGTCGTCGCGTCCGCGGGGTACACGAGTTCCGGGCGCTCGCCCGACTGGCCGCTGGTGACCGCGTTCCAGATCGGGAAGCTGATCAGGACGACGAAGACGACCAGTCCGATGATGATCTTGCCGCTGTCGCTAGACATCGCCGCCCTCCTTCCCGGCCGCGGCCGGCTCGGCCTGTGCCAGCGGTTCGAGACGCAGGTTCATCGTGCGCTCCTTCTGTCCCTTCATGACCAGGGCGTTGGCGACCAGCTCGTGGAGGCCCGTGACCTGCACCCCGGGGGCCCAGTAGTCGCAGACCGTGGTCAGGGTGGCGCGATCGATCGCGCACATGCAGGCCAGCTGGTTGACGTCGTGCTTGTCGCGGACGTGGCGCACGGCGTTGCCGCGGGGCAGCCCGCCGCGCAGCCGCATCTCCATGTTCTCGTCGGTGCCGAGACCGGCGCCGCCGCCGCAGCAGAAGGTCTGCTCGCGGATCGTGTTCTCCGGCATCTCGAAGAAGTTGTTGCAGACGTTCTTGATGACGTAGCGCGGTTCCTCGAAGAGGCCCATGGCGCGGGCCGGGTTGCAGGAGTCGTGGTAGGTGAGCCGGACGTTGTCGTTCATGCTCGGGTCCAGCTTGAGCTTGCCGTGCTTGATCAGGTCGGCGGTGAACTCGGCGAGGTGGACCATCTTGGTCGAGCGGGCGTGCTCGAACACCGTGCCGGTGATCGGTGAGCGCGGCACCTCGAGGAAGTCCGCCGGTCCGTTCATGGTGTCCATGTACTGGTGCATCACGCGCCACATGTGGCCGCATTCGCCGCCGAGGATCCACTTCACCCCGAGCCTTTTGGCCTCGGCGTAGTTCTTGGCGTTCAGCTTCTTCATGGCCTCGGCGGAGGTGAAGAGGCCGAAGTTGCCGCCGTCCGAGGCGTAGGAGCTGAAGGTGTAGTTCAGCCCCAGCTCGTGGAAGAGCATCATGTAGCCCATGCAGGTGAAGGTGCCGGGCTCCGCGAGGAAGTCGCCCGAAGGGGTGACGAACAGGATGTCCGCGCCCTTCTTGTTGATGGGCGGGTCGATGTGGATCCCGGTGATGTCCTCGATGTCCTCGCAGAAGAACTCCAGCGTGTCTTTGAGGCCGTGGGGCTGGATGCCGAGGTGGTTGCCGGTCCGGCTGCAGTTGGCGACGGGCTCCATGATCCAGTTGACGCCCAGGCCGACCAGATGCAGCAGCTCGCGCGCCATCATCGTGATCTCGGCGGTGTCGATGCCGTAGGGGCAGAAGACCGAGCAGCGGCGGCATTCCGTGCACTGGTAGAAGTAGTAGAACCACTCCTTGATCACGTCGATGGTGAGCTTGCGGCCGCCCGCGTACTTGCCCAGGATCTTGCCGACGGTCGTGAAGTCGTTGCGGTAGACCGAGCGCAGGAGTTCGGCGCGCAGCACCGGCATGTTCTTGGGATCGCCGCCGCCGATGTAGAAATGGCACTTGTCGGCGCAGGCGCCGCACCGCACGCAGGTGTCCATGAAGATCTGGAACGACCGGTACTTGCCCAGGCGCTCCTTGAAACCCTCGTGGATGATCTGCTGCCAGTTCTCGGGCAGTTGCCAGTCCTCGCTGGCGGGCGACCACTCGCGCGGGTTGGGCATGCCGAGGTACTCGAGGTGCTTCGGCTTGGTCGGGTAGATCCAGCTTCCCGGGCGGAAGTCGGCCGGCGTATCCATCCAGCCGCGCTGCGGGGGGTGCAGGTCCACGTTTTCCAGATCGGAGCGCTCGTAGTACTCCATCTGATCCGGCTTGAGGTCCGCCATCATCTACTCCTTCTCCACGGGGATACCGGCCGCTTTCATCTTGGCGCGGAACTCGTCCTCGTATGCCTCGTAGGTCCGGATTTTCACCGGGTAGTTCCAGGGATTCACGTGCCGACGCATGCGGTTGGTGTTCGCGAGGTTGCGGGTCGGGCTCATGAAGACGCCCGCCATGTGCATCAGCTTGCTGTAGGGGAAGACGGCGAAGAGCACGCAGACCAGGAAGAAATGCATGAAGAACAGCGGGTCCACGTCGTCCGGCACGACCGGCTTGAGGCTCAGGATGCCCATGGCCAGCGCCTTCACGCTCTCGATATCGGTCTTGGCGAAGTGCCTCAGCAGTACGCCGGTGGTGCCGATGCCGAGCAGCAGGAAGAGCGGGAAGTAGTCGTTGATCAGCGAGATGTAGCGCAGCTGGGGCGAGAGGGCCCGCCGCAGGAAGAGGAAAAGCAGCGCCCCGAGCAGGAGCAGGCTGGTCAGGTACACGGCGGGCACGCCGATCTCGAAGAAGCCGTCGACGGCCTGCAGGCTCAGCACGAAACCGGGCACGGGCTCGGTGAAGAACCGCAGGTGCCTGATGAAGATCACGAGGAAGGACCAGTGAAAGGCCAGCCCCGCGAGCCAGAGCCACTTGTTGGGCCCGTGGACCACGTTGCCGTTGGGCTTGATGTCCATCCGCGTGTTGCGGAACAGGGAGCGGAAGAACAGCACCTCGAGCGCCATTCTACCGATCACGCCGAGCGTGGTGTGCGGATTGTCGAGCTTGCTCGACGGCAGCCACGAGAGGGACTTCTGCTGCCCGCACGTGGTCGGGATGCGGAAGGGCACGGGGATCAGCGCCCACTTGATCACCCGGAAGACGAAGCCCCCCAGGAAGAGGGCGATGGCGACGTACGGCACGACCGTCCCCAGGACGTTGCGCAGGCCTGGCGACTGGGCGCCCAGACCGGCCAGCGCCACCAGCACGGCCGTCGCGACGAGAGCAGCTAGTATGGTCATTGATTGCCACCTCACGCGGGCTAGAGTCCGCTCCGGTTACCGATTTGTCCCGGCGGCTAAACCGCGACAGTGATCACGCCGGTTCCGCGAATCCGTTGCGGATCTCGCGTAACCGAAGACTGTACACCTGCTCCCGGCACTTCACGAAGATGTCGAAGGCGAACAGGGCCAGCTGATCGATCCGGGTCTCGATCTCCTGCAATGCGGCCAGGTTGTCCGGTTCTCCCGCGGCGGCGCCGATCTCCTCCCGGACCGCGTCCTTCAGCAGGAAGACGAAGGAAACCGCCTCGGCGGGCGTGAACTCCTGGATGGCCCGGATCTTGATGATCTCTTCCAGATGGGTGCAGAGGCTCGCCGCGTCCATGCCGTCGAGGAGCTCGTCCAGGATGGCCCGGGTCGCGTTGGCGAACGTCTGACCGACCGGGTTGGCGAAACGGTTCCGCTGTCCTTTGAGGAAGGTCGCCGTGTCATCGCCGTAGGAGGCGAGGAGCGACGCCAACCAGCGTTCGCCGATGGCCGTCTTCTTCTGTTGAAGGAGATCGCCGAGCATCAGAACTCCCGCTCCGCAATGCATGTCGGGGGAGGAGGCCGCAGCCTCCTCATCCCGATCTACCAGAACACCCAGTCCCCAAGCCGTCGGTTAGACGCAGCCCGTGGGCTTCGGCAGGCCGGCGATCTTGCAAGCGCCCTTGGCCGGTCCCGAGGGGAACATGTCGTAGATCTCGCTGAGCTTGAAGCCGGTCGACTTGCAGAGCTTGCGGATCATCGGCGCGACGCCGAACTCGAGGTAGTACTCGCGCAGGAAGTTGACGACCTTCCAGTGGCCGTCCGTCAACTCGTCGACGCCCTCGGTCTTGCCCAGAGCCGCCGCGACGATCTCGTTCCACTTGTCGGGTTCCTGGATGAATCCGTCCTCGTCGATGTCCAGGACCTGATCGCCTGCTTGGAATTCCGCCATTACCGTCCTCCTTCATTCTCGGAAGTGAAATCCATCCGACCTATTGTTACTTGCGGGCGGAGAGGTCTTTCCCCCCGCTCTTGCGCTCCAGCTCTTTAAGAAATTCGGGCGCCGGAGAGTGCCCGAGATCTACCGCGCGGTTCATGGCCGCGCGTGCGTTGACGAAGTCGCCCAGCTCGAGCAGCCCCACCGCGAGGTGGTAGTGCCCGCCGGCGTGTTCGGGAGCGATCTCCAGAACCCGCCGGAAACAGGCCACCATCTCCTCCGCCTGGTGCAGGTAGAGATGGCCGAGGCCCTGGTTGTAGTGGGCCTGCATGAGCTCCGGGCTGCGCTCGGCCACCCGGCGGTTCAGCTCGACGCAGCCCTCGAAGTCCCAGCGGCCCAGCAGCAGGCCGCCGAGGTTGATCCAGGCCTCGTCGAAGTCGGGCTCGAGTTCGACCGCCCGGCGCAGGGACAGCTCGGCGTTCTTGGCGTCGCCGGCCTGCAGCAGCGCGGTGCCCAGCCGCATGTGGGCCGATGCCGAGTCGGGCGTGTCGGCCACGGCCTGTCGGAGCTCGGGGATCGCCTTGTTATTTTTCTCCACAACCGCACCTGCCGTTTCTCTTGCCGCGCTTCGCCTTCTTGCGGAAGCGCTTGTTGAGCGAATCCTGGATGCCGCGCCCCACCTCGCCGGGGAAGGCGTCGGCCAGGATCTGCAGCACCTCGGCCAGCGTGTCCCGCAGGCCCTCGTCGATGGACAGTCGCGTCAGATCCGGCACCAGGGGCAGCAGGATCTCGGGGCGCTCGTCGGCGATCGCCTTGACCACCTCCGGCGCGGTCAGCGCGTTGGTCCCGGACTCGTCGTTCATGGCCCAGATCAGGCGGCGCGTCACCTGCTGCACCAGGTCCGGGTGGTAGCGCGCGGCCAGGGCGACGCCCCGGCACGCGTTGGCCCGGATCTCCGGCTCGGGCCGGTAGGTCAGGCCCACCAGGTAGCGCACGGCCCGCGGCTCGACGGGCAGGAGCAGGTCCAGCTCGTCGAGCTTGCCGCCCTCTATCATCTCCTGGACGTGCAGGCGCAGGTTCATTGCACACTCCCCACCGCGGCCCTGACCAGGCCCTCGGCCCAGGCCGGCGTGGCCAGGGCGTGCAGGTGCGTGTAGGTGGCCACGGCCCCGCCTACGGCGAGTCCATCGCGGCCCTCGCCGACGCCGACGCCGCGCGTCAGCCCGATCACCGTGGGCACGTCGCCCGCGCCGTCGCGCAGGCGGGAGTAGTGGAACTCGTGGCCGCAGAGCTCGGTGCCCTCGGCCAGGATGGGATTCGCCTGGTCCGCGCGGCCCTTCACGTAGCCGTGTCCCTGCGGGCGGGGCGTCTGCTCCACGACCACGGGGAAGGTGCCGACCATCTCGTGGGCCACGCCGTCGGCCACCAGGGCGCGGGACAGGTACATCAGCCCGCCGCACTCGGCCCAGACGGGCAGGCCCTCGCCGATGCGCCGCGCCAGCTGCGCGCGCAGGGGGCGGTTGGCCGAAAGCTCGGCCGCGTAGATCTCGGGGAAGCCGCCGCCCGCGTAGAGCCCGTCGATGTGGGGCAGCTCGTCGTCCGCCAGGGGCGAGATGGACTCGATCCTGGCGCCGGCCGCCTCGAGGGCGGCGAGATTCTCGGGGTAGTAGAAGGAGAAGGCCCGGTCGCGCAGCACGCCGATGCGTACGTCCCGCGCGCCGTCGCGGCCGGCCGCGGGCGCCGCGGTGGCGGGCAGGTCCGTCGCCTCGCCGGCCGCGGACAGCAGCGCCGTCACGTCGACGTGCTCGGCCACGATGTCGGCCACGCGCTCGAGGGTCTCCTTGAGTTCGGGATGCTCGGGAGCCGTCACCAGTCCGAGGTGCCGGCTGGGCAGGTGCTGGTCGTCGAGGCGGGGGATGGCGCCGAGGACCGGCAGGTCCGCGTCGGCGGCCAGCGCCTCGCGGATCACGGTCTCCTGGCGCCGCGTGCCCACGCGGTTGAGGATGACGCCCGCGATCCTCACGTCCGGATCCAGCATGCGGCAGCCGAGCGCCTGGGCGGCGACGGTGCGCGTGGACTTGGTGACGTCGATGATCAGCACCACCGGGGCGCCGATGAGCTTGGCCAGCTGGGCGGTGGAGTGGGAACCGCCCGCGTCCATGCCGTCGTAGAGTCCCCGGTTGCCTTCGACCACCGCGACGGCGGCGTCCCGCCCTCCCTCGGCGAGGGAGGAGAGGATGGCGTCGTGCGGCATCATGAAGGTGTCGAGGTTGCGGCAGGGGGCGTCGGCCGCCGCGCCGAGCCAGGCGGCGTCGATGAAGTCGGGGCCTTTCTTGAAGGGAGCGACGTCGAGGCCGCGGCGCCGCAGGGCGCCGATGAGCCCCAAGGACACCAGGCTCTTGCCGCTGTCGCCGGCGAGCCCCGCGAGAACCAGTCTTGGCAGCTTGGCCCTGGCCACTCTACTTCTCCCGCGCTGATACGGCCGTCCCGATCGAGAGCTGTCGGAGCGGTTTCCCTACCGCTCGTCGCGGGTGTCTGTCAGACAACCTTGCCCGGTTCGTCCCCGGGGATGCGGGTATAGGATCGGGCTCCCGGCGCGTCGCCACGCCGGGAGCCGTCTCCGTCCTTCGCTTCTACGCCTCGGGGGGCAGCACGATGTAGCTGCCGCCCACGTAGGAGTAGGTGCACTTGCCAGAATCGACGAGTTCGCGGATGGCCTTCTTGCACAACTTCTTGTCGCACTGGTCATCGCCGTACTTTTCGATCATGGCCTTCGTGAGATCCAAGGCCTTCAGGTTCTTCTTGCCGTGGTATTCCTTGACCATGCCGTACATGGCCTCGGCCACTTCTTCCACTGTCGCCATGTCGCTCACGTCCTTCGCTCAGCCATGCTTGTAGTGGAGAGACCGCTTGAAGGTCTCGCCGGCATGCTTGAAGTCGTCGATGTGGTACTTGGTGAACTCGATCCCGGTCAGCTTGAAGAACTGCGGCCAACCGATCCTCTCGATCCACTCGCCCATGCGCTCGTACTTGCGCGCGTTGGCGGCGTAGACCTCGACGATGTTCCTCACCGCTTCGACCGTCTCGGGCCAGCGCGGCGGGGTGTTGGGCAGGAACGGGATCGCCAGCTTGGAGAACATCGGCTCGTGGCGGGCGTTGCTCACCTTGCCGCCGACCCAGATGGACAAGCCGTCGTTCTCGGGATCGTTGAGCGTCATCGCCGGGCAGACGGTGTAGCAGTTCGCGCAGAACATGCACCGCTCCTCGATGACCTCCACCGAATCGTGACCGTCGACCTTCGCCGGCCGGATCGCGCCCGTGGGGCACGACGACACCGTCGAGGGGATCTCGCACTGGGTGTTGAGCGCCTCGTGCTTGATCTCGGGGGCCCGGCGGTGGACGCCGAGGATGGCGATGTCCGAGCAATGCACCGCGCCGCACATGTTCAGGCAGCAGGCGAAGGCGATGCGCAGCTTCGCAGGCAGCTTCGCGCTGCCGTCGAAGTACGGGAACAGCTCGTCCATGACCGACTTCACGACGCCGGAGGCGTCCGAGGCGGCCGAGTGGCAGTGCACCCAGCCCTGGGTGTGGACGATGTTGGTGATCGAGGCGCCCATGCCGCCCACCGGATAGCCTTCCTGCTTCAGGTCGGCGATCAGGGGGTCGACCTTGGACTCGTCCGCGCACAGGAACTCGACGTTGTTGCGGCTGGTGAACCGCAGGTGTCCGTCGCTGTACTTGTCCGCCAGGTCGGCGAAGAGCCGGATCGTCTCGATGCTCATGAGCCGCGGCGTCGCGGCGCGCACGGACCACAGCTTGTCCCCGGAATGCGCCGTGTGCACGAGCACGCCGGGCTTGGGGATCTCGTGGTACTTCCACTTCCCGTAGTTCTCTTTGATCACGGGCGGAAGGAACTGCTCGTAGTGGGGAGGACCGATGTCGGTCTTCCGCTTAGCCGGAGTGGCTGCCATTACTCATCCTCCTCATCGAGTTCAAAGAAGATGTACGGATTGGTGCGCGGGTGCATGATCATCTCGGGCTCGGGATCCAGCCCGATCTGCTCGAGGAAGTTACCCAGGCCGATGCGCTGGATGAACTCGCCCACGCGCTCACGGTTCATGCCGTGCTCGCCCCAGAGATCCCAGATCTCCTCGGCCAGCTCGTAGATGTCGTCGTAGCCCTCGTCCATCTTGATGAAGGGGACGAGCACCGAGGACAGCAGAGCGCCGCCGATGATGGGAGCCTTGGCGCCGATCAGGATGGCGGCACCGCGGTCCTTGCCGGGCGCCAGCGCCTTGGGCATGACGTTGATGCAGTGCATGCACTTGACGCAGTTCGCGTTGTCGATGGCGAAGGACTTGCCGTCGAACTTGATGCAGCTCGTCGGACAGCGGTCAACGACGTCGTCCTGGATGTCGAGCGAGTCGTCGTTGATGTAGTTGTCCAGCTCGGCCTTGTCGATCTGGATGTTGTCCGCCCAGGTGCCGATCAACGACATGTCCGAGCGGGCCACCGAGGCCACGCAGTCGTTGGGGCAGCCGGCCGACTTGAACTTGTACTTGTAGGGGAAGGCCGGGCGGTGCAGTTCGTCCTGGAAGTGCATCGTCAGGTCGTGGGTGAACCCCATGGTGTCGAAACAGGCCCACTCGCAACGCGCCTCGCCGCAGCAGCAGCTGGGGGTACGCACGTCCGAGCCGGAACCGCCGAGGTCGAAGCCGATCTCGGTCAGGTCCGCGAAGACGGGCTCCAGCGCCTCGGTCTTCGCACCCAGGAGGATGATGTCGCCGGTGGAGCCGTGCATGTTGGTCAGTCCGGAGCCATGCTTCTCCCAGACGTCGCAGAGCTTCCGGAGCACCTCTGAGGTGTAGAACCAACCAGCCGGCTGGTTGACGCGAATGGTATGAAACTCGGCACACTCGGGGTATTCCTCGGGCAGGTCGCTGTAGCGTCCGATGACGCCGCCGCCGTACCCCATGACCCCGACCAGGCCGCCGTGCTTCCAGTGACCGATCTTGTCTCGGTAAGAGTGCTCGAGAATACCCAACTGATCGTTGGACATGGCATTCGTCGCCGCGCTCTTCTTCATCTCCGTCACGAAGCTCGGCCACGGGCCCTTTTCCAGCTCGTCGAGCAAGGGCGTCTCCCGCAACTTCTCCGCCATAGCTTCCCCTTTCCACGCCTGTGGGTAAGGCATCGCGGCATCCCACGGCGCCGCCGGGAATCGGCGCGCGTCCGCGGGGACAGCAAACTTGGAACGGGCACCGCGCCACGCGTCGGACGCGCAACATCGATGTCCACTTGTTGTCCCTACAGAGCCGCCAGGAAGGCCTCACGTCAAACTCTGAGTTTGAATGGCGTCGATAAAATCCATTGATGGCCGTGGCGTATCTGCTTCTGAAAACGCGACATATTCCGTCGCCGCTGTTCGCCCCGGAGCCCCCGCCGGGCGCCGCCGGCGGTGCATGGAATCGGAAAAATCCCTTGACAGTGTATTTTCAAGATGGACCTTGGTGATAAAAACGAGCTAGAAAAAATCCCGTCATGGGATAGGATGTCTTTATTCGAGTCGGTCTCGCGGCGGACCGGGACACACGGTCCGCCTCGGTTCATCTCCCGCAGGAGCGGTCCCCAGGTGGAACTCAGACAGTTACGCTGCTTCATGGCCGTCGTGGAAGAGGGCGGCTTCAACCGGTCGACGACCCGTCTGCACATGACGCAACCGGCCATCTCCTACCAGATCAAGCTGCTGGAGGCCGATCTGGGCATGCCGCTCTTCTATCGCCTCTCGCGCGGCATCAGCCCCACCGAGGCGGGCCGGGTGCTCTACCAGCACGCCCTGAAGATCGAGGATTCGGTCCACCAGGCCCAGCAAGCCCTCGAACGCCTCTCCGACGGCGTTGCGGGGGAGGTGCGCATCGGCACGGTGAACAGCGTGGGGATCTATTTCCTGCCCGCCATCCTGCAGAGCATGCGCAACAAGCACCCCTCGGCCAAGCCCACGGTCCTCTATCGCACCTCCCACGAGATCACCGAGGCCCTGCTGGCCAACCGCGTGGACGTGGCCCTGGTGGCCAACCCGCAGGCGGACAGGCGTTTGCGTCACGAGATCATCTTCGAGGAGAACGTGTCCCTGGTCTGCGGGCGCTCCCATCCCTTCTTCGGACGCGACAGCGTGCGCCCGGATGAGCTGGAGGGCCAACCCTTCGCCTGCCTGACGCCGGAGAACCCCACGGGCCAGATCGTGCGCGACCACCTGGTGAAGCTGGGGGTCAGCATCGACCCCGTGGTTTCCACCGACAACGTGGAGACCGTGCGCGAGATGGTCGAGGCCGGCCTGGGCGTCGCCTTCCTGCCGGACATGGTCACCAGCCGGGGCATGGCCTGCGAGGGTCAGCCCCTGGGCACCTTCGACCGCATCCAGATCACGCCGCCGCTGACCCGCCGCATCGTCCTGGTCACCTGGAAGCAGGTGGACCCGACGCCGGCGGTGGCCGCCTTCCTCAGCGAGCTCAAGGCCCACGGGGCGGCGTGGAAGGGCTGCATCGACAAAGAGGACGTATAGTCCCGCCATATCACTGTTTATATGGAGGGCGGCCGGGAAAACCGGTCTTTTTGAGTTGGGTATCCCTGTATAGCCCGGCTACGGTGGTACAAACGTTCTTTATGGGTAGGATCTAAAGTTTCACGTTGATATCGCCCATTCCAACTATGAAATTCCAGCTTGGTATCCTGGCAGCAAGCAGTTCGGCCGTTAGACCGATTTCGGATGACCCGACGTAGGAGGTGCCTTTAATGCCAAGTTTTGTGATTCCGGACAAATGTGACGGATGCAAGGCGCTCGACAAGACTGCCTGCCAGTACATCTGTCCCAACGACCTCATGGTCCTGAACAAGGACACGATGAAGGCGTACAATCAGGATCCTTCACAGTGCTGGGAATGCATGTGCTGCGTGAAGATCTGTGCCGTTGACGCCATCGACGTGCGCGGCTACGCGGACTTCGTGCCCATGGGCGCTTCGGTAGTGCCCATGCGTTCCACCGACAGCATCATGTGGACCGTCAAGTTCCGCAACGGCAACATCAAGCGCTTCAAGTTCCCCATCCGCACGACTCCCGAAGGTGAAGCCGTTCCCAGCGGAGGTTGGGACAACGATCCCGATCTCGACGGACCGGTTCTGTACACCGAGCCAGAGTCCAACGGGACAGCTGAACTCTGGACGAAAGGGTAGGTGGCAGTCATGAAGGAGTTCGAGACAGTAGAAGTCCAAACTGATCTGCTTATCCTGGGTGGCGGCATGGCCGCTTGCGGCGCCGCAGTCGAGGCCGCCCACTGGGGCAAGAAGAACAACGTCAAGGTGACTCTGGTCGACAAGGCCGCCATGGACCGTTCCGGCGCCGTGGCCATGGGCCTGTCCGCCATCAACCAGTACGTGGGCCTCAAGGACGGCGAAAACACCATCCATGATTACGTCAACTATGTACGTAACGATCTGATGGGTGTCACTCGCGAAGACCTGGTCGCCAACATCGCCCGCCATGTGGATTCGTCCGTGCATCTGTTCGAGAAGTGGGGCCTGCCCATCTGGACCGATGACAAGGGTGGCTACGTGCACGAGGGTCGCTGGCAGCTGATGATCAACGGTGAATCCTACAAGATCATCGTCGCCGAGGCCGCCAAGAACGCCCTGGGCACCGACAACATCTTCGAGCGCGTGTTCATCACGCATCCGTTGATGGATGGCGACCGTTGCGTCGGCGCCGTCGGTTTCTCGGTTCGCGAGGAGAAGTTCTACGTCTTCAAGGCGAAGGCTGTCCTGGCTTCCATGGGCGGCGCCGTAGGCGTGTTCAAGCCTCGTTCCTCGGGTGAGGGCGCCGGTCGCGCCTGGTACCCGCCGTTCAACTCCGGTGCCTCGGCCTTCTTCACGATCCAGGCCGGCGCCGAGATGACCTGTCAGGAAGTTCGCTTCATCCCCGTGC
>CAZTWK010000053.1:0-22929 GCA_964617805.1 uncultured Fibrobacteraceae bacterium
CCCTTCCGCCCTTGCGCTTCCCTTCCCTCGCTGTGACCTGCTCAGGAGAGGACTTACACCTCCAAGACAGTGCCCATGCCGGGCGTACAACGGGACGACCCGGGCGGGGAACCGCCCGGGTCGCTGTTTACACGTGTAAACCGTGTGCCGCCGATTCTCGGCGCTCAACAGGTCGTGTGGAACAGACCCCCCACCGCCCGCGTCTCCACCAGCTCGTTGTAGAGCCGCACCGCCGCGCGCGTCTCCTCAACGTGCGCCTCGATCCCGCGCGCCGCCAGCCACGCGAGGGTCTCCGGGCCGGTCTGCAGCCCGAGCGCCTGGCCCCGCGACAGCACCACCACCTCGCTGCCGTGCTCGATGAGTTCCTCCACGTCGGCGGGCTGGATCCCGGGCACGTGATGTGTGCCCGTCTCGGTCCAGTCCCAAGGCCGGCCGCCGCCCGGGTACAGCTTGAAGTCGCTCCCCGCGCCGAGGCCCTCGACCTCCATGCGGCCCCAGGCGAGGTCGAGGATGCGGGGCGAGGCCGGCTTCGCGCTCATGACTTCTCGTGCTCCTCCCGCAGCCCCTTCAGCACCCGCTGCGACAACATCGCCTCCCGCAGCAGCTGCACCGAGGCGTACACGATGCACACGATCCCCAGGATGGTCAGCCCGCCCACGACCCACAGCGAATCCGGGTGCCACAGGTTCACGACGCCGCCCAGGAGGCTGCCGGCCGCGAACAGGCCGACCGAGGCGTAGAGCCCCACCAAGGCGTCACGCTAGTACTCCGAGCGCGCGAAGAGCCGGCGCGATTTGATCTGCTGCATCCCGTCGGGTTCGCGCAGCAAACCGTGGAAGGTGGTGTTCATGACGCCGAAGCGGGCCGAGGTGGACACGATCATCAGCGCAACGCCCGGCAACAGGATCAAGGGGGTGAGCCAGACTTCGGTACTGAACATCGGACGGTCCTTTGCTATGAAGACCTGTCGTCGCCCTCCGCACCCGGCCCCGAGACCCGGTTGCAGTGGGCGAGATACGTGAGCATCGACATGTGGAAGATGTCCCAGGTGCCCTTCCCGTCCGGGAGCTGGTGCACGAAGGTGTAGGCCAGGGGCGCCGGGTTGTCCGCGATGACGTCGTAGACCCGGCGCACGGCGCCCAGGTCGCGCGGATCGGGCACGCGGAACAGCAGCATGAGCTGCTCGTCCTCGTCGTACCAAGCCAGTACGTCGTCCAGCGTTTCCTGGCGCAGGCCGCGCGCGGCGGCCTCGGCCGCGAGGGCCTCCGCGTAGTCCCCGTCGGGGAGCGCGAGCATGTCCGCCCAGCGGCGTTGCTCGGCGTCGTCCAGCGGGTAGAACATGCCGGCGAGTTCCTTGAGCTTCTCGTTCATGGGCTCACTCCACCTCGTACGTGTGCGTGATCTCCGCGGTTGCTCCCAGCATGGCCCCCACCGAACAGAACGTCGCCGCCGACAGCTTGACCGCCCGCGCCAGCTTCTTCTCGGGTACCTCGCCGGTCGCCACGAAGTGCAGGCGGATGGCGGTGAAGACCTTGGGATGGTCGTCGGCCCGCTCGGCCTCGATCTCCACGCGCAGGCTCTCGGGCGGGCAGCGCATCTTCTCCAGGATGGCGACCACGTCCACGGCCCCGCAGGCCGCGTGGGCGTGCAGGACGGCCTCCATGGGCGTGGGCGCGGTGCCGTCGCCGCCCTTGTCGACGGGGAGGTCGAAGCCGCCGCTGCGTCCGTCGGGCGTCGTGCCCAGGAAGCGGCGCGCGCCCTCCCAGGTGACCACGTGTTTCGTCATGGGGATGTCCTCACTTGTGTACGCGGTCGCGTACGCGGCCCTTGATGCGCGGCAGGTCCTCGTAGTGGTCCATGCGCCGCATCAGCGCGTTGATCTCCGCGCCCAGCAGGAAGATGAAGCCCGACAGCCACAGCCACACCATCAGGATGATCACCGCGGCGATCGAGCCGTAGGTCACGTTGTAGGTGCCGAACTCGCGCAGGAAGAGACGGAAGAGCGACGAGGCGCCGAACCACAGCACCGTGGCCGTGATCGTGCCGGGCAGGATCCACACGTAGCGCTGCTTCGCCTCCGACGCGAAGTGGTAGAGGATCGACACCGCCCCCAGGTTCAGCAGCAGCACCAGGGGCAGGCGCAGGGTGGTCCACAGGTTGTGGCTGTCTCCGGCCAGGCCCAGGAACTGGAAGATCTTGTGGGACAGGCCGGGCCCCAGCAGCACCAGCAGCGTCGACAGGATCACGAATCCGCTCAGCACCAGCGTCAGCAGGATGGAGATCAGCTTCTGGTACGCGATGTTCCGCTTGGGATGGATGTTGTAGGCGCGGTTGATGGTCGTGATCAGCGCGCCCACCCCCATGGACCCCGACCACAGCGCCGCCAGCAGACCGAGACCCAGGATGCCGCCCTCGCGCTCGCTCAGCACGGCGCGGACCGTGCCGGCCACCATGTCGAAGGCGGGAGGCGGCAGCGTCTCCTCCAGGCTGGTCATCACCTGGTCGGGCTCGAGAATGGGCAGGTAGCTGATCAGGCTCAGCAGGAACAGCAGGAAGGGAAACAGCGCCAGCATCATGAAGTAGGCGATCTGCGCGGCCATGCCCATGCAGTCGTCGTACGCGATCTCTCGCTGGAGGCGGCGCAGGAAGAGGCCGGCTCGCGTGAATTTGCGGCGGTAGTCCATGTCGGGGATAGAATGATGGGCGGGGATCGAAAAAGCAACAGCGGGGTCGGCGAGTGTAAAGGCGCATCTCAGGGAGCTGCGCTTCGCGGAGTCTCCCTGAGATGCGCCTTTACACTCGCCGGCCGTGTCGTATTCCGCCCCGCTAGGCGTCCTCGTATCAGACGGATATGTAGAGCTTGGTGTCCTGCAGGCTGCCGCCGCTGGCGCACTGCTTGATCTTGATGATCTTGATCGCCGGTTGTTGCGCCAGCCAGGTGTTGACGTCGTCTTCCAGCTTCAGGGCTTCCTTGGAGCCTTCACGGCCGAAGAGTTTCATCTTCATGTTTTGCCGCCTTTCGGGGTCGAGCCGGTGTTCGGGGTTCCTGGCGGGGCGGCGCGGGAATTGTTGCGTCAGTAGAGGCTCTTCACTTCGCCCCAGGTCAGGTCCTCATCGATGCTGGGCCTGGGCCACAGGAAGCCACAGTCGCCGTTGACCCAGGCAACGGGTCCCCATGAGCCGAAGAAGCACCGACAAGATATGGGGGTGGCAGCCTCGTCCGAGTGATAGCCGGGCCCCTCGGGGTGGAGTTGCGAGCCTGGGACGCCGTACATGCTGATCCGCGCCTCGGCATGGCCCTCGAAGCCCAGCCAAACGAGTTCGATGGATGCCAGCAGCACGGAATCACTTGTGATGGGGATCGACGCCGCACCGCCGGCGTCGACGATGTAATCCCCCGGCTCCTTGCCGATATTGACGGCGCCGGGCGTCAGGGTCCAGGCCGGCGGCAGCAAGTACGAGTTGCTCATGATCTCGATCTGCGCTTCCCAGCCCTGGATATACGGCAAGGGCGTGCTGGGCCGTGTCACGATCAGGTACGCGGAGATGGTCGGTCCGGCCCAGATGGCCGGAACCCAGTCATCCACGCTCAGACAGTAATCCATGCCCACCTCGTCGAAATAGACGCTCATGCCGTCGGGGTGGGGATAGACGGGTTGGGCCTTTGCGAGGCCGCTGATCATGACCAGTGCCAGAATCGATATCGCTTTCAACATGACATCCCCTTCTCTGTCTCAAGAGATCTATCTAGTACAGACTCTTCACCGCCCCCCACGTCAACTTCGCGTCGGAGACTGTCTGACAGCCCCCGTTGATCCACGCGACCTCGCCCCATGCGCCGAAGAGCGGCTGGCATGGGGACGGGAAGCCGGGCTCGGCCGCGTAGCCGGGATTGTCGGGGAAGGTAAATAAATCCTCAACGCCCTCCAGGATGAACGTGGCCACGGCATGGCCTTCCCAGCCGGACCAGGAGAGCTCGACCCATGCGATCACCGTGGCATCCCCTGTAAAGAATGTGCCGTGCCCCATTCCGACCACGTAGTCGTCCGGGTCGCCGTCATAGTCGGCCATCCCATTACCTGCCAGCCTCCAGCCTGTCGGAGGCGTGTTGGAGTTGGTGACGATCTCGATGTGCGCCGCCCAAGCCCCGATGAAGGGGAAGGACGTGTCGGGACGGGTCACCAGCAGGTACGCGGTGATTTCGGGGCCGGCGCCGGCCGCGGGTTCCCAGTCATCCAACTCCAGGCAGTAGATCGTGCCTTCGGTGTCGAAGTAGATGCTCATGCCGTCAGGGTCGGGGTCGATGGGCTGTGCGATCACAGGGACACTGATGACGAGCATACTTGCCACCGAGTACAACAGGTTTCTTTTCATGGAACGGTCCCCCTCGTCTAGTAGAGGCTCTTCACCATCCCCCAGGTCATGTCCTCTGTACCGATTTCTTCCAGGCAGTCGTAGATGGGATCGTTGATCCAGGCACAGGCTCCCCATTGGTCGGCAAACGTGTGGCAGGGCGAGAGAAGACCCGGCCCGGATTCGTAGCCGGGTCCGTCGGGGAACGACTCCGAGCCCTCGATCCCGCCCAGGAAGAAACCGGCCTGGGCGTGACCCTCGAATCCGATCCAGGCGACGTCGACCCAGGCGATCACCACGGCCTCGCCGGTGATGGGGATCGCCCAGTCGCCGTAGCAGCCCACGACGTAGTCGCCGTTCTCGAGATCGTACGCCGCGGCGCCCGGGGTCAGCGTCAAACCCGTCGGCGGCGTATACGAGTTGGTGACGATATCGACGTGGGCCTCCCAGGCCCAGATGCTCGGGTGGGGCGTACCGGGGCGGGTCACGAGCAGATAGGCGGTGATGGTCGGCCCGGCGCTATAGGCGGGAACCCAATCGTCCACATGCTGACACCATATGGTCGCTTCTTCGTCGAAGTAGAAGCACATACCATCGGGATCGGGATCGATGGGCTGGGAGACTGCTATGGAATGCAGCGCAACTGCGACCAGAACAAACAGCGTGCACATCTGTTTCATGACGGACCTCCCCGGTCTAATACAGACCCTTCACCTCTCCCCAGGTCATGGCATCGTTGGCGATATCGGGCCCGCATTCGAGACCCGTGGTATTGATCCAGGCGCAGATACCCCAGTTGCCGTGATAGGGCTGGCAAGGAGTAGGGAATCCGGCTTCGGCCGCGTAGCCCGGCCCATCCGGGAAGGACAGCGATCCGTCGACCCCATCCAGCAAGATGGTCGCCTGGGCGTGACCCTCGAAACCGAGCCAGGTGATTTCGATCCTGGCGATCATCGTGGCATCGCCGGTGATAGTAATGGGCAAATTGCTCACTACCCAATCGTCCGGATCACCATTGTAGTCGGCCATGCCGGGAGTCAAATACACAGCTGCAGGGTGAGGCGCAAATGAGTTGGTTTCTATCTCGATATGCGCTTCCCAGGCTTGGATCGTGGGAAAGGGCGTGTCGGGCCTGGTCACCAGCAGGTACGCCGTGATGGTGGGGCCGGCCCCGATGGCGGGCGTCCAATCGTCCACGGTCATGCAGAACTCGGCACCTTCGGTGTCGAAGTAGAAGCCCATGCCGTCGGGGTTGGGGTCGATGGGTTGGGCCACCGCGAGACCGCTGAAGACGATCACGGCCGGGATCAATATCGATTTCAACATGATGTTCCCTTCTCCGTTAAGGGAGAGATCTTGCTAGTACAGACTCTTCACATCCCCCCAAGCCATGTCCTCATTACGTATCAACTCGTTCGTGACAAAGGCCACGCCCCCCCAAGTGCTGAATATGCAATGGCAGGGCGTCAACAAGCCGAGTCCGGAGATGTAGCCCGGGCTCACAGGGAACGACGCCGATCCTTCGACTCCGTACAGGTGGATAGTCGCCACGGCATAGCCTTCGAACCCCAGCCAGCTGAACTCGACGGACGCGAGCACAACGACATCGCCTGTGATGGGGATGAGCGCCGTGTCGTCACACTCGACCACGTAGTCGTCGGGGTCGTCGTCGAGGTCGACGGCGCCGGGTGTCAGGGTCATGCCCAGTGGAGGCGTGAACGAGTTAGTCTCGAACTCGATGCGCGCCTCCCAGCCCTTGACGGCCCAGAAGGGCGTGCTCGGACGCGTCAGCAACAGGTACGTGGAGATGGTCGGTCCTGCGTCCAACGCGGGCTCCCAGGGGTGCACCAGGACGATGAAGTCCTGCCCCTCGGTGTCGAAGTAGATGCTCATGCCGTCGGGGTCGGGATCGATCGGCTGGGCCGAGGCGAAGCCGCCGATGGCGATGATCGAAGCCAGGATCAATATCGATATCTTCACGATAACCCCTTCTCGATGCGAGTCCGAGATCCAGCTAGTATAGACACTTCACAGCCCCCCACGTCAGCTTCTCGTCTGCGACAGTCTGGCAACCCCCATTGATCCACGCCACCTCGCCCCACGCTCCGAACAGCGGCTGGCATGGGGACAGGAAGCCGGCCTCGGCCGCGAAGCCGGGGCCGTCGGGGAAGGCTATCGTATCCTCGACGCCTTCCAGGATGAGCGTGGCCTCGGCATGACCTTCCCAGCCGGACCAGGAGAGGTCGATACTGGCGATCACCGTGGCATCTCCCGTGATGAGGGTGAACCAGTTACCGACTATATAGTCGTCCGGGCCGGCGTGATAATCGGTCATACCGGGAGTCAAGTATACAGCTGCGGGGTAAGGCGCAAGTGAGTTGGTTTCTATCTCGATATGCGCTACCCAGGCTTGGATCGAAGGATAGGGCGTGTCGGGGCGCGTCACCAGCAGGTACGCGTCGACCGTGGGCCCGGCGCCGGCCGCGGGTTCCCAGTCGTCCACCTCCAGGCAGTAGATTGTGCCTTCGGTGTCGAAGTAGATGCTCATGCCATCGGGATCCGGATCGATCGGCTGGGCGGAAGCGGGAACACAGAAGCCGATCACAAACAGCGACACGAGAAACAACAACGTCTTCATGACAATCCCTCGACTAGTAGAGGCTCTTCACTTCGCCCCAGGTCAGGTTCTCGTCGACGACCCGGTCCGACACCCAAATGCAATTACCGTTGACCCAGGTATACGCACCCCAGGGGCCGAACTCGTGACGGCAGGGCGTCGGAGCTGCGGAATCGTCGGAATAGTAACCGGGGCTATCCGGGAAGAGCAGGGATCCCTCCACTCCCCCCAGCCGTATTTCTGCCCAAGCGTGGCCTTCGGGGCCTAGCCAAACCAGCTCCGCGGTGGCGAGCGTCACGGCATGCCCCTGGCTTGGTATAGCCGCATCGCCGTTGGCTACGACTACATAATCATCCAGGTTCTTGGCGAGGTTGATGGCGCCGGGTGATAGGGTCAGGCTCGTCGTCGGTAAGTATGAATTCGTATCGATCTCGACGTGCGCTTCCCAGCCCTGGATGTATGGCAAGGACGTGCTGGGGCGAGTCACGAGCAGGTAGACGACGATGGTCACTCCATTCCCTATGCCCGGAGTCCAATCATCCACGATCAGACAGCGCTCAGAGCCCCAATCCCCGAAATACATCCCCATGCCGTCGGGATCCGGATCGATGGGTTGGGCGACCGCTACGGTGTGCAGAGCGACTGCAGTCAGAACAAACAGAGCGTACATCTTCTTCATGACGGACATCCCCAATCTAATACAGACTCTTCACAGCCCCCCACGTCAGCTCCACGTCGGAGACTGTCAGGCAACCACCATTGATCCACGCCACCTCGCCCCACGCGCCGAACAGCGATTGGCACGGAGACAGGAAACCGGCCTCGGGCGCGTAGCCGGAGCCGTCGGGGAAGGCAATCGAGTCCTCGACGCCGCGCAGGATGAACGTGGCTTCGGCATGACCTTCCCAGCCGGACCAGGAGAGGTCGACCGAGGCGATCACCGTGGCATCTCCGGTGATAGGGACGGGCCAGTTCCCGGCTATATAGTCGTCCGGACCGCCGTGATAATCTGCCATGCCTTGAGTCAGTGTCAGGCCGGTCGGGGTGTATGAGAATTGGTATGCATCTCGACATGCGCCTCCCAAGCCTGGATGTACGGAAAAGGCGTGTCGGGACGGGTCACCAGCAGGTACGCGGTGATCTCGGGGCCGGCGCCGGCGGCGGGCTCCCAGTCGTCCACTTCCAGGCAGTAGACCGTTCCTTCGGTGTCGAAGTACACGCTCATGCCGTCGGGGTCGGGATCTATCGGCTCAGCCAAGGCGACTGTGCTGAAGGCGACGATCATCAATACCATGATAGTTGCTGTCCTGCTCATGAATCGTCCCCCGCGGTTCAGGCCTCTGCGATCCTCAATACAAACTCTTCACCGCACCCCAAGTCAGTTCCTCATAGCCGATATCCTCGCATTCGGCCGTGACGCGGGCGCATTCACAGCCCCAGCAGTAGTAGGGTCTGCCGGGGATCGGGAAGCCGGGCTCGGGGGCGTAGCCCGCGCCGTTGGGGAAGCTCACCGAGCCTTCGACGCCGTCCACGCGGACCGTGCAGTCGGCCGTGCCTTCGTAGCCGAGCCAGTTCAACTCGACCGAGGCCAACAACGTGAAGTCGCCCGTGATGAGGATCGCCGCCGGGCCGCCGCAGCCGACCACGTAGTCCACCGGGTCGGGGTCGATGTCGATGGCGCCGGGGGTCAGGGCCATACCCTGGAAGGGAGGAAGGTAGGAATTGGATTCGAACTCCACGTGGGCCTCCCAGGCCTTGACGAACGGGAATTCCGTGTTGGGGTAGGTCAACAGCAGGTAGGCCATGATGCTGAATCCGGCTTCGGGTCCGGGCTCCCAGTCGGCGACGGCCACGCAATCGACCTCGCCTTCGAGATCGAAGTACACGCTCATGCCGTTCGGCGATTGGTAGGGTCCGATGGGCGAGGCGGCCGCGCCGGCGGCGGCCATGATCATGATCGCGAGAATCGCCAACCTGTTCATGATTTCCCTCTTGGTCCATCTCGATGTTTCATCATGTCAGTACAGCCCCTTCACCGCTCCCCAAGTCAGCTCCTCGTCGGCGATGGTCTGGCACCCCCCGTTGATCCACGCCACCTCACCCCATGCGCCGAAGAGCGGCTGGCACGGGGACGGGAAGCCGGCCTCGGCCGCGTAGCCGGGGCCGTCGGGAAAGGAAAGCGAGTACTCGACGCCGAGCAGGATGAACGTGGCCTCGGCATGACCTTCCCAGCCGGACCAGGGGAGATCGATCCAGGCGATCACCGTGGCATCCCCCGTAATGGGAACGCCGTAACCTAGTCCTATCACGTAGTCGTCCACGCCGGGGCCGTAGTCGGCCATACCATTACCTGCCAGCCACCAAACTGTCGGAGGAAGCGTGTAGGAGTTGGTGACGATCTCGAGGTGCGCCTCCCAGGCCTGGATGGTGTGGAACCAGGGGGAGGGTAGAAAGGGGCGGGTGATTATCAGGTAGGCCGTAACGGTCGGCCCGGCGCCGGCCGCGGGTTCCCAGTCATCCAGCTCCAGACAGTAGACCGTGGCATCGGTGTCGAAGTAGATGCTCATGCCGTCGGGATCGGGATCTATCGGCTCAGCCACCGCAGCCGATGCAGCGACGAACAAGGCTGCCAGCGTCACTAAACGAAGCAAGGTCTTCATACCGATTCTCCTCACATCAATAGAGCTCCTTCATCGCCCCCCACGTCAGATCCTCGCCTCCGATGGTCTGGCAGCCCCCGTTGATCCACGCCACCTCGCCCCACTCGCCGAAGGGAGATTGGCAGGACGAGGGGTAGCCCGCTGCGGCCGCGTAGCCGGGATCGGGATCAAAGTACGAGCCTTCAATGCCGCGTAAGATGAACGTGGCCTCGGCGTGGCCTTCGGTGCCGAGCCATGAGAGCTCAGCCCAGGCGATAACCGTGGCACTGCCCGTGATGGGGATCGCCGCGGCGCCGCCGCATCCGACTTCATACCATCCAGGTGGGAGGCCGTCGTAGGTGGAGGCTCCCGGCGTCAACGTCAAACCCCATGTTGGCGTATCCGAGTTCATGATTATCTCGGCGTAAGCCACCCAGGCCTGAATGGAAGGGAAGGGTGTGTCGGGATTCGTGACCAGCAGATAGGCCATGACTGTGGGGCCGGCGCCGACCGCTGGTTCCCAGTCGTCCAGCTCTAGGCAGTTGGTCATGCCCTCGGTGTCGAAGTAGAAGCTCATACCGTCGGGATCGGGGTCGAGAGGCTGGGCCACGGCGGGTACGCCGCAGGCGACCATCACCAGTGGCGTCAACATCAGCAACGTCTTCATGAAATCCCTCCCTCTCTAATACAGACTCTTCACCATCCCCCAGGTCATGACCTCGCTGGCGATGATCGGTTCGCATTGGTGGCCGCTGGGATTCAGATACGCGCACTCGCCCCACAGATTGGTGCCGATGAGGGACTGGCAGGGGTAGAGATAGCCGGGAGCGGCCGCGTATCCCGGACCGTCGGGGAAGGACAGCGAACCCTCGATGCCGTAGAGATGGAACGTCCCCGCGGCCGCTCCCTCGAACCCCAGCCACCTGAGCTCCGCGCTCGCCAGGACGACGGTGTCGTCGTCGATGACGATCGCATCATAGAGGCCGCCGCATCCGACCAGGTAGTTGTCGGGATCGGGATCCGCATCGAGGGCGCCCGGGGTGAGGGTGAGACCCTCGTAGGGTATGTACGAGTTGGTCGTTATCTCCACGCGCGCTTCCCAGGCCTTGATGGACGGGAAGTTCGTCGAGGGGTTGGTCACGATCAGGTAGACGAAGAACGACGGCCCGGCTCCGGGGCCCGGCATCCAGGGATGCACAATGCCGCACCAGATGGTGGCGTCCTCGTCGAAGTAGAGGCTCATCCCGTCCGGATCGGGATCGCTCCACTGGGCCGCGGCCGGCCCGCAGACCACGATGACCGCCAGCACCGTCAGTGCCGATTTCAAGAACATGTTCAACCCCCTCGACTATATCGACTTCAGTAGCTCGACCGTATATCGACGAATCCTCTGCGCGTGCCGCACGCTAGTAGAGGCTCTTGATGTCCCCCCAAGCCATCCCCTCGGTGCCAATTACAAAGCATTCGTGATCGATCCATGCGCAATCGCCCCAGCTGTAGTACGCGGATGTGCAGGGAATCGGGAAGCCGGGCTCGGGAATATAACCCGCACCATCGGGAAAGGACTCGGAACCATTGACACCGCCCACGTGGGCCGTGCATTCGGCGGTCCCCTCGAACCCCAACCAGGGCAGTTCGATCGAGGCGAGCATGGTGAAATCGCCCGTGATGGGGATCGCCGCCGCGCCGCCGCAGTCGACAACGTAATCGTACGGATCGGGATCGATGTCGATGGCGCCGGGAGTCAGGCTCACAGTGGGATACAAGTAGGAGTTCGTCGTGACATACACGTTGGCTTCCCAGGCCTGGACGGACGGGAAGTCCGTCTCGGGATAGGTCAGGAGCAGGTAGGCCATGACGGTGAAGCCGGCCTCGGGTCCGGGCGTCCAGTCCTCGACGACCACACAGTAGGTCTCGCCCTCGAGATCGAAGTAGACGCTCAACCCGTTCGGCGATTGCTCGGGCGGATAGGGCACGTGGGGCGAGGCGAACGCGCCGACGGCGGCGAGGAGCAGGATGATCGGGATCGTCAGCTTGATCATGATGCGGTACCTCTCTGAAGATATGCAGGGAACCATATGGGCCATGTATCCACTACCGAGAACCGTATCTATACACGGACTCTAACATTTCTGAACACTCCCCGTCAAATCGCCACCCCGAAGACCTCCCATCCCCCCCGATGCTACTATCACCGTCCAGGACGCGAGGAGGGAGAGGGATCCCCGCGCACCATCGCGATCCGGTAACCGCACCTACAGCACCTTGGCGTGCAATGGGTTCGGCGATCCGGTCGCCGCCTGTCAGATCCACACCCGCGACTCCGGTCGCGTCCGCCCGACAACAGCTTGCACTTCGATGCGAACCGAACGACCGCCCCACTCGTCCGACGGAGACCCGTGTGACCGATCGCGCCACATCCCGCTACAAGGTCCTCGAGCGACTCGGGAGCGGGGGCATGGGCGTGGTCTTCCGGGCCGAGGACACCAAGCTGTCGCGCATCGTGGCGCTCAAGTTCCTGCCGGAAGAGCTCGTCACCGACGAGACGGCACGCTCGCGGCTCAAACGCGAGGTCGAGGCGCTGGCCGCGTTGCGCCACAATGCCATCTGCTCGATCCACGACTGGAGCGAGACCGAGGACGGCCGCCCCTTCATCGTCATGGACCACTACGAGGGGGCGACCCTCAAGGAGCGCCTCGCCGAGGGCCCGCTGCCGCCGCGCGGCGCCTTCGAGGTGGCCATCCAGATTGCCCAGGGGCTGCAGCACGCCCACGGCAAGGGCATCGTCCACCGCGACATCAAGCCCGGCAACGTCATGTTCGACGACATGGGCTTCGTGAAGATCGTCGACTTCGGCCTGGTCAAGATGGGCGACCGCTCCGGCCTCACCCTGACCCGCGACGCCATGGGCACCGCCGCCTACATGTCCCCCGAGCAGGTGAGCGGCGGCGAGGTGGACGGCCGCGCCGACATCTGGTCCCTCGGCGTGGTCTTCCACGAGCTGCTGACGGGCGCGCGCCCCTTCGCGGGCAACATCGAGGCCGCCCTGCTCTACGCCATCATGAACGAGGACCCGCCCCGCGCCGACGACGTGAACCCGGAGGTCCCCGCCCAGTTCGCGGGCATCGTCGCGCGCTGCCTCCAGAAGGACCCCGGCGACCGCTACCAGACCGCCGACGAGCTGCTCGAAGACCTGGACGCGGCCGCCGGCGAGCTCGGCTACGGCAGCTCCTTCATCAGGCCGGTGGCCATGGGGCCGCTGCCCGAGGCCGTCACGCGCCTCGCGCGCCCGATCCTGCGCTACGTCATGCTGGGCGCGGTGGTACTGGCCGCCATCGCCGCGGTGGTCTACCTGCAGACCGACGTGTTCCGGGGCGAGCCTCCCCTCTACACCACGCCCACGCGCCTGGCCGTGCTCGAGCTGGAGAACATGATGCCCAGCGCCCACGACGTGTTCGTGGACGGGGTGTCGGAGGCCGTCTCCCAGGTGGCCGAGAGTCTGCTGCGCGCTGACGAGGACGCGTGGGTGGTGCCGTACTGGCGCGTCCTGGAGGCCCCCATCACCGCCCCCACCGACGCCGTCAACGCCTTCGGGGTGAACCGCGTGGTCATCGGGAACGTGCAGCGGTTCGGGGATGAGCGACGCATCAGTCTGCGGTTGTGCGAGGCCGCCGACCTGACCGAGATCCGCACGCGGAACATCGACTTCGACCGCAGCGGCAGCGCGCTGTGCGATTCGTTTGCGCTGGCGATCGCGGAGTTGTTGGGCGTGGATGCGGCGCGGTGTCCCGAGGGGTTCTCGCCGGAGAATCCGGCGGCCATCGAACCCTACATCATGGGGCTGGGGTGGCTGCAGCGGTCGCGGACGGCGGGGACGGATTCGGCGCGGGCGTACTTCCGGGCGGCGGTGGATGCGGATGAGGGGTTTGCTTTGGGGTATGTGGGGTTGGGGAGGGCGGGCTTCAAGCAGTACCGGGAACACGATCCGGATGCGGAGGCGTGGCTTACGCCTGCGGAGGGGCATCTGGAGCGAGCAGTGGAGATCGCACCCGGGCTCTTTGATGCCAATCTGTTCGCAGCACATACTTATTACTATCTGGAGAATCTCGATCTCGCCGCGGAATACAGCCGGTCTGCGCTGGGTATTTCTCCGGGTGATCCGCAGGCGAGCGTACGCCAAGCAAATGCGTACTACCTTCAGGATCGTCACGACGAAGCAGAGTCATTGCTCCGGGCCGCCATCACACATTCGCCAGACTACTGGGCCGCACACACGGAACTCGGCCTTCTGTACTGGAAGTCCGACCGCACGAGGGAGGCGATTTCAGCCTCCGAGCGCGCCGCATTGCTCGCACCCAACGACGTGACCACAGTCAACAACCTCGGTGTCTTCTATTATGACATTGGCGAGTGGGACAAAGTGCATGAATACGCCGAGCGGGCGTTCCATATCAGCCCGAACTGTGAGACGTGCAGCAACATGGGTTGGGTGGCGTACTATGGGGGGGACTATGCGGAATCGGCCAGATTCTACGAATTCGCTATTGAGTATTGTGATACCACCGACTTCGAGCTTTGGGGAAACCTGGGCGCGGCACAGTACTGGGCAGATGGATTGCGTGAACGATCCCGCTCGTCATTTCATCGCGCCATTCACCATGGTGAACACGAACTCGCCCGTGATCCCGAGAACCACATGCTGATCGCGCAGCTGATCAGCTACTACGCCTTGTCAGGCGACGTGCCAAATGCACGTCGGATGATGCGATACGGGGAGGTACATGCCGGCGAAGTCGCGGATGTACTGTTCAGTATCGCCGGTGCCCACGAATTGTTCGACGAGAGGGCGCCTGCGCTACGTTACCTCGGCGCCGCCATGCGACACGGGTATTCGATACCCGAAATCGAAACGACTCCATCACTCGCGGGACTAGTCGAGGACCCGCTGTACATAGAATTGAAGAATTCAATCATCGAAGCTGAATCAGTTGAACCACCGGACACGTCGAACCACTAGGCTTGCATATCCGGTGATCATGAGCCCCGACGACTCCCACATTCCATGAAGGAGGGCAATATGTGGAAAAGAGCAATCACCATCGGCATCGTCATCATCATCATCAACGTCTTCTGGTGTTCGTGTTACTGCGAGAAAACCGACAAGATCGACATCTTCATCGACACCGACTGCCTGGTGAAGTACGCCGACAGTTCCAGCGCTGATCCCATCGAATCCGACGTGAGCCACTTCGTCGTCTGGCACAACGCCTTCGCCGAGGAGGACGACGGCGCGGGGGATGTCGTGATCAACTTCCCCTACGAATCGCCGTTCCACATCAGCACGTTCACGATCGAGCCTGGTGGTGTGTTCGTCACGCAGGTGAGGGCCGACGCTGCTGAGGCGATCTACGAGTTTACGACCAATTGCTCATCCGGAGGCCCCGGCACGGGCCCGAAACTCAAGGTCGGCGGCGGCGGTCCCTGATCCATGGGACAAGGGGGCGGCGATCCATCTATCGCCGCCTCCATCACCTCGTCGGCAGCACCTTCCGCACCAGCGGCGGTCGAGGCCGCGTGACGTTCACGTAACCCGTCCGCACCTGCTCGCGCGTGAAGGGCTGATCACCGTGGATCTCGCCGCTGGCGGTGAGGCGGCAGCGATAGACGCCCGGCGACTCCATGCGGGGGGTCGACACGTAGCGGCCAGGAGCAACCTGCTTAAGCCTCTCTACCACCTCGCCTCTGCCCGGCAGGGTGATGTGCGCTTCCACGTCCACGTCCTTGTCCAGCGGCGCGCCCGACAATGACACTCTCGCCTCCAGCCGCATTTCCGCGCCCGGCGCCGAGCCGTCCTGCGAAAGGGCGCACCTCAGGCTCAGGTTCGACTCCACGTTGACCAGCACCGTGTAGGGAACGCCGTTCTGCTGTAGGTCCGTCAGCTCTGCGCTCTCGGGATCCAGGGATTCCATGTGGTCGGTGAGCTTGGCCTCGTCCACACGCAGGCGGGCGTGCCACTGCCCGACGTGGGCACGCTCGTCGGCGAGACCGGAGCCGGCGTCGACCAGCGGCAGGCGGAAATAGCTGATGTTCTCCCCCGCGCGATATGCGTGATGGCCGGCATCGAACTCGGTGCCGTCCGGGGCGAGCAGCGAGAGGGACACCACCTCGCGGGCCGGCGCCAGCACACAGACTTCGAGACGGCGGTCGGCGGCGGTCACGTGGAAGGGCACGCTCGGCGTGTCCCCGGCTGCGATGCGGTCAGTGGGATCCAGTAGCACCTGGCCGCCCGACAGGTCGGTCACGATCTGCAGCATGAACTTGGCGACCAGGAACTCGGTGTCGGCGTCGAGGCCGCCGGTCACCAGGGTGTGGGTTACGTCCCCGGAACCGGTCATGTCGTCCAAGTTGTCCGCGTCCACGTCCGCGGGGGTGCCGATGCCGATGGCGTAGGTCCGGTGCGGGTTCGTGACGTCGACGATCTTCGGGTCGGCGTTCTCCTGGCCGTCGGTCAGGACCAGGATCGCGGGGCGGTCGTAGCCGGACTCGGCGTTCAGGGCGTCGCCACCGGTCACGAGGCCGTCGCCGATGGAGGTCATGCCAGCGGCCACCAGGGCGTTCACGTCGGCGCGGAGGGTGTCCTGCGTGCTCGGGCCGGCCGCCGGGGGATCGGCGATCACCAGGCTCGTCAGCGCCTCCGCATCCTCGTTGAAGGCCGCGAGACTGATCCGGTCGCCGACGGACATGTAGTCTATGATCACACCGGCCGAGAACTGCTGCACCTCCATGCGGGTCTTGTCGGGCACGCCCGCGTCCTGCGTCATACTGCCCGACTTATCCAGCACCAACGCCAAGTGGGTCTTGCCCGTCGCGGTGACGCCCGCGAGCCTGAGCGGCAGCGACCACTTGTCGCCGAACTCCTGGCATTTGACCACGACGTCCAGGCTGTCCGCGCCCTCGAACTCGGTGCCCTCGTAGCCCACCACGAGACCATCGAAGGGCTGGTAGTCGTCGAAGACGCCGTTCTCCTGGAACTGGCCCTCGCCGGCCCTGAAGGGGCTCGCATCCAGCCCCGCCCCTTCCAGGTAGAAATGCAGGTCGATGCAGCTCTTGATCTCCAGGGGCAGGGGCACCTCGACGGTCTCGCCCGGGGCCGCAGCCGGGAAAATCACGGTATCCACGGTGGGCTTGACGTCGGGCACTGCCAGGTATGCGTTGATGCGCCCGTGGCCCCACTTGTTCGCGTCTTCGCTGGGCAGATCCGGCGGCAGCTCCGCGGTCTTGCAGAGGATCTCGACGATGCGGGCGGAGTCCAGCGCTGCGCAGCGGCTCCAGACCAGCGAGGCCACGCCGGAGGCCATGGCCGTGGCGATGGAGGTCATGCTCACGGTTTCATAGCAAACCTTATCTATGGTGCCATTGGTTTTCCGGAGATGTGTCGTCCAGATGTCCTTCCCCGGGGCGAGGAAAGTGAGGTGATCCCCGAAGCAGGAGACGGCCTCGTCGAAGACCTCTTCCGGGGGAACGGCGCCGTCGAGCGCCGTGCCGCCGACCGCCACGATCAGCTCCGGGTACAAGGTGGCGTAGCTGGCGGGGTAGCGGGGATCTATGACCGCCTCGTTGCCCATGGCACAGCAGAACAGGGCCTTCCTCTGCTCCGGATCGTCGTGGAGGTCCTGGAAGAATCCCTTCAGGTGCTCGTTGGCCAGCTCGTAGTCGGTCTCGTACAGGCTCAGGTTGAAGACGACCCTCTCGATGCCCGGGATGGTCGGCTCGACGTACTCCTCGGAGTCGTTCAGGTAGGTGCCGAAGGCCGCGGCGTAGGTTCCCGACAGGGCGAGGGAGAGCCTCTCCGTGTGCATGACGCCACCCACGAAGGCCCTGCAGGGATATACGAACGATCCCTGATTCAGCCCCTCCAGGCCCACGTCGTTGCCGCTGTTCGCCGCGATCACGCCGGTCATCCTCGTGCCGTGGCCGTTCTCGTCGATGGGGCCCGGCTTGCCGGCCGCGTAATCGGCCCCGTCCAGGAAACGACTGCGATCGAAATCCTCGTGCATGAGCTCGAACGTATCCGGGGTCAACTCGATGCCCGAATCTATGATGGCGATCAGCACGTTCTCCTGGCCGGATTCGATGTCGCGCGCGGCCTTGGCCTGGATCGCGTCCATCCCCCACTGTTCGCCGACGGGCTTCTCGCACTCCTCCTCCAGGACGGCCTGGGCGGCGAGCAGCTGGAAGGACGGTTGCGCATTCCACACATCAGCCCGCACACGCATCAGTTCGACGGCGAGGGCGACGATGTCGACCTCTGTTTGGTCATCAACCGCATCGACCTGGGCAGAAAACCAGTAGCGGTGACGGTTGCGCAGCCGCTCGCGGACGGTGGCGCCGTCGGGCACCAGGTGCTGCGCCAGGTCATCGATGGTGCCCATGATGTCCTCAATGGTGTCACTGACGCCGCCGGGCGTCTCGTCGCGGGGAATGTAGTCGACGATGAGCACACCGGTGCGGAAGGTGCGCTTGTGGCCCATCCACTCCCCCTGCGACCACCCCTCGTGCCTGGGATCGCTCGGATCCAAATGCATGACCGTCTCCTAACACCCTGGGTATCGGGGGGCGTGATCGATCGGATGCAAGCCGCTGGTATACAGAATCGTATGGCGTGACTCCCCCCAGGCCGCGACTCTAGCACCTATTGATATTCGTGGTCAAATCGCAGCGGGCGAGGCGGCTCACTCGGCCGGCTGCGCCCACTCCCCCTCCGCCAGGTACTCGGCGACCCACCCGTGCCCCTCCAGCGTCCAGTGCCCGTCGTGGGGCATGTAGGCGAGGGTGTCGGTGGCCGCCTCGCGGGCGGTCAGCAGATCGTAGACCGGAAGGATCTCCGTGTCGGGGCAGAGCTCCGCGAAGGGAGCGCGGCGCTCCGGGGTGAGCGGGATGTCGAGCAGGACGACCAGGCGGGCGCCGCGGGCGTCGCAGTCGGCCTGCATGTCGCGCATCAGGGCGGCGAAGAGGCGGACGTGGGCGGGCTCGACGCGGGAGACGGCGTCGGCCATGTCGCCGGGGATCTCGCCGATGGCCTTCTGTTCGGCCATTTGCAGGCGCAGGTCGCGGCGCGACTTGAGCAGGTAGACCAGGCGGCTGTTGCGGGCGCCGTGGTACTTGAGCCACGGCCAGAAGCCCATGGGGGCGAGAGGGGTGCCGCTGATCGCAATCCCGTCGTCCGCATCGAGGGTCGCGCCCGGGTAGCTCCAGACGAAGCCGGGGCCGCTGGGCGCGTTGGCGTTGAAGTCGTTGACCGAGGCCTGGTAGACCACCACGTCGGGCTCGTAGGCGAAGCCGCGTTCGCGCAGGTAGAGCAGGCACTGCACCGTGTTGTAGCCGGGCACGCCGGTGTTGATCACCTCGGCGCGCAGGCCGCGCGCGGCGAGCAGGTCCTCCAGGCGGCGGGGGTAGGCCACGTCGGCGTCCAGGCCCCAGCCCCAGGTGTAGGAGTCTCCCAGGCAGAGCGTGCGCGTGGTGCCGGCGGGCTTGGCGACGGTGCGGTCGCGGTCGCGGAAGCCGGCGTCGTTCAGCTCGATGGGGAACACGAGGTTGAAGAGGGCGTGGCGGTAGACGCAGCTCAGGTTCGCCCGCCCGCGCCAGCCGAGCGCCGTGTCGCGTTCCACGCTGGGGACGAACTCGCCGGGCAGGAAGACGCGCATGGCCAGCTCGCACAGGCAAAGCGTGACCACGAGCGCTGAGAGGGCGAGCAGGGTGCGCAGTATCCGCGGCTTCATATCTTCCGCCCGTCAGATCCGGCTGGGGATTCCCGACACGGCGACAACTGTATGGACACCATGATATCAGGCGGGGGGGGGCGGACACAAGGGGGGCGGGCGGTTGCCCGCGGCGCTCCGGCGTGGCAGAATGGCGTATCCGCATCATTCAAGTCACCCGCCGGAGGCGCCCATGAGATTCATTGCCGTCACGTTGACCATCGCCCTGCTGATCCCCCTGGCCGCGTTTGCCGACGACAAGGACGAGGACAAGCCGTCCCTGACGATCGGCGAATGGCTCTACCGGGCGAATGAACGCCTGATACTGCCCGCCTTCCACGACGAGAAGCCGGGCACCTTCGGCCGGGACGATTTCCTCGACGCGCCCTTCCTCGATCCCTTGCGCGTTCGTCCGCGCAAGGGAGTTGGGGGTTGGCAGCATTTGAACGGGACCGTGGGTCTTGGTCTCGGCTACCAAGGCGTCGCCGAGGTCTGGCTGGCGACCTACGTCACCTGCGAGCACTTCCTGGAGTCGAAGCTGCGGTTGACCTTCCCTTGCCTGGCGAAAGCCTGGCTGGACGGCGAGCCGGTCGATCTCTCCGGGGACGAGCCCGAGGGGGAACTCACCCTGCCCCCCGGCACGTCCCTGCTGCTGATCCGTACGATCGTGGGTGAGGACCCGGAGTCCACAGAGACCGAGTCAGAGCTGTTGCAGGGCGAGCTGGTCTTCGAGGACGAAGAAGATCTTGATGCCGTCACCTGTTCGTCCGACCCCACCCGCGCCGTAGACATCCGCGACGTGCTCGACTACCCGCGCATCTCCTCGCCCGCCCTGTCCCCCGACGGCACCCTGGTGGCCTACGGCCTCGGCGCCTACGGCCCCGGCGGCGAGCGCGAGACCTGGCTCGAGATTCGCGACACGCGCGACGGCGCGGTGGTGCGCTCCTGGCGCGGCGTCCACGGGCCCAGCCACGTGCGGTGGTTGCCGACCGGACGGGCCGTCTCCTACGCCTCCACCGACGACGACAAGACCACCCTCTGGGTCCACGACCTGGACACCGGCGCGGTGACGCCCGCCCTGCGCGACGCGGAGCACTTCGAGGGCTACGCCTGGAATCCCGACGGCGGCTCGCTGGTCTGGGCCTACGGCGTGGAGGCCGAGGACGACGAGCGGCAGGTCAAGCGCCTCGAGGCCGTGGAGGACCGCTGGCCCTGGTGGCGCAACCGCAGCTACCTGGTGGAGACGACCTGGCCCGGCGGCGCGTCCCGCCGCCTGACCGCCGGCGACGTCAGCGCCTCTAGCTGGACCTTCAGCCCCGGCGGTACCCACCTGCTCTTCTCGCGCACCTGGCCCGCCCCGCTGGAGCGCCCCTACTCGCGCACCGAGTGGTTCGAGCTGGACCTGTCCGACCTCTCGGTGGAGACCGTCCTGACCGACCGCTGGGTGGGCCAGGCGGGCTACGGCCCCGATCGCGACACCCTGGTGCTGATCGCCTCCCCCTCGGCCTTCGACGGCCTCGGCCGCGATCTGCCCGAGGGCGTGGTGCCCAACGACTACGGCGGACAGCTCTTCCTCTACGACCGCAAAGCCGGCGTGGCCAAACCCCTTAGCCGCGACTTCGATCCCACCGTCCAGCGGGCCGTGTGGCACGAGAACGGCTTCATCGTGGCCCGCGTGCTCGACAAGCAACGCGTACGACTGGCCGCTTGCGCGCCCGTCGGCGCCTGGATCCCATACGAGACCGGCGTAGACGTGGTGGGCAACTGGGTCGCGACTCGCGGCGCCGATACGATCGTCGCCGTCGGCACCAGTGCCACCGCCCCCCAGAAGCTGGTCGCCCTAGACCTGGACGACGGCACCGCGCGCACGCTGCTCGATCCCGGCGCCGAACGCTACGCCGACGTCACCTTCGGCCGCGTCGAACCCTTCGTCGCCACCCTGCCCGACGGCATGGAACTGGACGGGCGCGTCTACTTCCCCCGCAACTACGATCCCGACCTCGCCTACCCGGTGATCGTCTACTACTACGGCGGCACGTATCCGATCACCCGCGACTTCGGCGGGCGCTACCCCAAGAACATCTGGGCCGGGCAGGACTACTTCGTCTACGTGCCCAACCCCAGCGGCGCCCTGGGCTACGGCCAGGAATTCGCCGCGCGTCACGTCAACGACTGGGGCAAGCTCACCGCCGGCGAGGTGATCGAGGGCACGCAGGCCTTCCTCGCCGCCCACCCCGCGGCCGACGGCGAGCGCATGGGCTGCATCGGCGCCTCCTACGGCGGCTTCCTCACCATGTACCTGATCACGCGGACGGACATGTTCGCCGCGGCGGTGTCCCACGCGGGCATCTCCAGCCTCAGCAGCTACTGGGCGGAAGGGTACTGGGGCTACGGCTACGGCGCGCGCGCCCTGGCCAACTCCTTCCCCTGGAACAACCGCGAACTCTACGTGGAGCAGAGCCCGCTCTTCCACGCCGACGACATCGACACGCCGCTGCTGCTGCTGCACGGCTTCGACGACACCAACGTGCCCAAGGGCGAGAGCGACGGCCTCTACATCGCCCTGAAGATGCTCGACAAGGAAGTGGAATACGTGCAGGTGGAGGGCCAGGACCACCATATCCTGGACCACGACCGGCGCGTCGTCTGGAACGATACCATCCTGGCCTGGTTCGCTCGCGAATTGAAGGGGCGGCCCGGCTGGTGGGACGAACTCTATCCCGTGGCGGACTGAAACGAAGGGATCGCGGCACGTCAGATGAGGTGCTGGCCTCCGTCGATCAGGATCGTCTGCCCCGTCACCGCCTTGCAGCGCAGCAGGAACTCGAGCGCGTCCGCCACGTCCGACGGCGTGGGGAAGCGGTCCAGCGGCAGCTCGGCGCGCGCGGTGTGCGTGTAGCCGTTGGGCGGCGCGGCCGGCGGCAGCACCGCGCCCAGGGCGATCTCGTTGACGCGGATGCGCGGCGCCAGCGTGGCGGCCAGGTTGCCCGTCAGCGCGTGCAGCGAGGCCTTGCTGTGGGTGTAGGAGAGGTAGCCCGCGCGGGGCCGCAGGGCGTGGATGTCGTTGAGGTTGACGATGTCGCCCCCGGTGTCGGGCGGCAGGGCGGCGGCGAAGGCCTTGCTCAGCAGCAGCGGTGCGCGCAGGTTGACGCGCTGGGTGCGGCTCCAGGCGCCCAGGTCCAGGCCGGCCAGGTCGTCGTTCTCGAAGATCGAGGCGTTGTTGACCAGGATGTCCAGCCCGCCGAGGGCCTCGCGCGCTTCGGCCACCGCCCGCGCCGGGGTCTCCGCCTCCAGCAGGTCGCCGGCCACCACGGCGCTGCGCACGCCCAGGGCCGCCAACTCGCGCGCCGTGCCGCCGGCGGCGGCGGTCTCCTCGCGCGAGAGCAGGGCCACGTCGGCGCCCAGCGCGGCCAGGCGCAGGCACAGGTCCTTGCCCACGCGCACGGCGCCGCCGGTCACCAGGGCCTTCCGTCCTTGCAGTTCCATCAGCCCTCCGTTTTTCTGAGGACGATCACCAGCGCCCCCTCGCCGCCCCAGTCGCGGGGCGCGGGACGCCAGCTCG
>CAZTWK010000054.1:0-21790 GCA_964617805.1 uncultured Fibrobacteraceae bacterium
CAAATCCCTGCTCGTCGGGAGTAAGGCTCATGTCATAATCCAACAGAGTTTCTTGAGAAAATGCCAGTGAGGCACAGACTACAATAGATAGAATTGTTAGCAAGCTTTTCATTAGGTCACTGTCCTTTACTAAATTAATGATTGCGACATGTCAAATACATCTCGCCACTAGCATGATTGTACACTATTTGTTTTTATTTTTCAAGACTGACTCACGCGCAATGAATTTTAGTCACGAAATATAAACGTGGAAACGAATTGCCGAAATCAGGAGGGCGTGAAAAAAGGCCCGGAGGTCGACCTCCGGGCCTTGGGATCGCGTTGCGATGGGGCTCTAGCGCGAGTAGAACTCGATCACCAGCGGCACCTCGCAGAGGATGGGCACCTCGTCCCGCGGGGGATCGTAGAGGTACTTCACCGACATGGCCTTCTTGTCGCGCTCCAGGTAGGGCGGCGGGGCCTGGGCGGTGTCCAGGGCGATGTGGAAGCAGTCCAGGTTGCGGCTCTTCTCGCGCACGGTGACGACCTGGTTGGGCTTCATCCGGAAGGACGCGATGTTCACCTTCTTGCCGTCCACGAGCACGTGGCCGTGGCTCACGTACTGCCGCGCGGCGTAGATGCTGCGGGCCAGGCCGCCGCGCATCACCACGGCGTCGAGGCGCGCCTCGAGCTCCTGCACCAGCGTGTTGACCATGTCGCCCTTGCGCGAGGCCTTGGCGTAGGCGTTGCGCATCTGGCGCTCGTGGATGTTGTACAGAGTGCGCAGCCTCTGCTTCTCGAGCAGCTGGGTCTTGTACGGGGACATCTTGCGACGGCGCAACTGCTGGATCCGGCCGTGCTGTCCGGGCGGATAGGGCTTGCGGTCCAGATAGCGTTCCGACTTGGGCGTCAGCGGGATGCCGAGCGCGCGCGCCTTCTTGATCTTGGGGCCGTTGTACTTCAAGACATGCCTCCAGGGCGTATGGAATGGCAACCGGTCGTCGTACGGATTGGCTTGGATTGACGACGGATCGCATACCGGGCCGGCGGGCGTGAGGCCGGTCTGTCGCCGCTTCAGCGGCACCGCGCACACGCATCCAGCTCCTGGGTCCGATTCGGCCCGGAACCGGCAAGAATAGGGGCGGAGGGAGGAAATGTCAAGGTGTCGGGCCATCCCCCGCCCCTCAGTCCACGTCCCGCCGCGGCGCCAGCGTCGTCGGCATGCGCGCCATCCCCCGCAGGGCCTCCATGTCCTTCAGGACCACGCGGCGGCCCTGGACGTCGATGAGATCCTCGTCCTGGAGCTGGCGGAAGATGCGCGAGAGCGACGGCTGGTTCATGTTGAGCATGGTGGCCAGGTCGCGCTTGCGCGTGGGCAGGTCCACGTGGGCGCCGGTGACGTAGTCGGCGTAGGGGCTGCGCTCGTGGAGGCCCACCAGGTAGCGGGCCAGGCGCTGGGCGCCGTCGCAGAGGGTGAGCTCGTCGATCTTGAGCACCAGCTGGCCGATCCAGAAGGCCATGACCTGCATGATGTAGCGCTGCAGGACGGGCTGCTGCTCCATGACGGTCATCACCTTGTCGAGCGGGAAGCGGAGCAGCTTCGCGTCGCAGAGGGTGACGGCCGAGACGGGGTGCTCCTCGAGGAAGAGGGCGGCCTCGCCGAACATGCCGTGGGGCTCGGCCAGGTGGACGATGTGTTCGCGGTAGCCGGGGCCCGAGCGGATCAGCTTGACCTGGCCCTCGATCACCATGAAGAGACCCTTGGGCTTCGAGCCCATCTCGAAGATCGCCTCGTCGGCGGCCACGTCCAGGGTCTCGGCGTGAGCCAGCATGGCTTCGCATATGTCTCTGCCCACGCGCTGGCCGAAGGGACTCTCGAGCATGAACTCGAGTGTCTTGCTCATCTTCGTGGATACCATCTGAGGATTCCCCCCAAGTATACGCGGCACGACAACGCACAGACATACATCCGCGACGATCGTGAACCCGATTCCTGTGGGGGAAGAGCGGGTGGGCGAGGGACGACCGCTGCATTGTCGCGCAACACCAGACCATAATCAATGCTCTATTTCTTATTATTTGAGCACCTTGAGGTTCATAATCTGAACTTGTAGGTACACTTTCAGACGATTCATAAATCCGACTAACGAAGTGGGTGTCATCCAATTCCTTACGATACAATAGCTTGATCCCTTACGACGCTCGACCCTCCGCGGGCATCGTATCTGCAATCACCCCGGCACGAGCACGTCACACCGAGCACACGAATAGAAGGAGACCGACATGAAGACCCGCACCAGCCGCCGCCACAGCTTTCTGAGAAGCGCCCTGTTCACCGCCATCGCCCTGCTGGGCCTGTCCGCCGCCCTGCCCGCGGCCGCCGAAGCCCGGGTCCGCGTGCGCGTCAAGCCGCGGGTCGTCGTGGCGCCCCGGATCGTGGTGAAGGCCGCGCCCGTCAAGACGACCGTGGTGATACGGCCCGCGAAACCCGCCGCCGGGAAGTTCGTGTGGGTGCCCGGGCACTACGCCAGGAAGCCCGGCTGCAAGCGCGTCTGGATCGCCGGCCACTGGCGACGTGTCGGCTAAGGGGGGACCGTTGCCGGGCAAGGCGAAGGCGCCGCCTCGGGCGGCGCCTTTCGTCTGTCCGTCGCCGGCTTCTAGCCGTCATCGGCGTGGGTGACGCGGATGCTGACCGAGCCGTCCATCTCCGAACGCAGGTCCGGCTTGGCCACCGCCTCGACGCCGATCCACTCCTCCGTCAGCACCATGCTCTCGGCCAGGTACTCGGCCACCATCTTGGCCCGGTCCTCGGCCAGCCGCTTGCTCTCGGCCTGCACGACGACCTTCAGGGGCGCCCGCGGGTGGTCCTGGCGGATCAGGTCCGCGGCGCGCGTCAGCCAGCCGTGGCCCTTGTCGCTGAGCCGCGAGCCGCCGCGCTTGAAGACCTCGTCGCCGGTGATGTCCAGCCGGCGCTCGATGCCCTCCTTGTAGTCCACGGCCGGGATACGGAAGCTGACGCCGGCGTAGTTGTAGGTGTTGGTCCCCTTGTCGGTGACGCTGAAGATGTAGCTGTAGGGATAGCCCACCTGCAGCATCTCCTTCTGGTTGCCGCGCCCGTCCCAGTCCAGGGACTTGGGCGGCTTGCCCTTCTCCTGGAAGTCACGGAAGGTGGCGCCCCGGAAGTCGGTGACCGTCAGCTGCCACAGGCGCGCCTTGTGGCCCTCCGGATCCTCCGGGTAGAAGGTGACCACGGGGGTCACCGCCGGGTCGGGCAGCCAGGGATGGGGCACCTGGTCGCTCGCCATCCGCTCCGGGTTGTTGAGGAAGGGCTGCAGGCCCTCCACCGGGCTGATGGCGAGGATGTACTCGTCCGGCACCGAGAAGAAGGTGTCGATGATCGCCGCGCTGAGCGGGATCTCGTGCGTCGTCTTGCGGATCGCTTGCTCGACCTTGTTCTCGGCCTCCACGACCATCTCGGGAAGGCCCTCGTCGAGGGTTGCGTCCTGCTCCGTCCAGGCGGGGGCCGGTGCGCTGCCGAGCAGGAGGCAGCCGCACGCGGCGATGAAAATGAATCCCCTGAGGTCGGTGAGTCTCATGGTGTCTTTCCTTTGACTCAGGTAATTCCGGCATTCGGATTTTATTTCGGCCCGGGCGTCAGCTCAGGCGGAAGACGATCGTGATCACCCCCCACTGCTCCACACGCTTGTCTGCGGTCAACGGTTCGAATCTGAACTGCTTGACGGCGGCCATGGCGGCCCGGTTCAGGTCGCGATGGGCCGAGGTCTGTTCGAAGTACATGTTGTCCTTGACGTTGCCGTTGGGCAGCACCGTGAAATGCACGGCCACCACGCCCTCCCAGCCCTTGGTCCGCGCCTCGTCGCTGTAGACCGGGGAAGTGCTCTTGACGATCTTGCGGCCGACGATCTGGCCGCTGACGGTCATGGACACGCCCTTGCCGCCCATGGCGTCCGAGGCGGCCTCGGCGATGCTCACCGGCTCCTCGGCGACGGGCTCGGCCTCGGCGATGTCCGCGGCGTCGGGCGCTTCGGCCAGGGCGGGACGCCGTCCCGAGAGGCTAGCCTTGCCGCTCACGCCGCCGCCGCCGTAGTCGAGCAGGGTGCGCCGTCCGGTGCTGTTGTCCACCAGCGCCGTGGGGGCCTCGACCTCCAGGGCCCGGTTCAGTTCGTTGGACTTGGCGGTCTGCACCAGGTCGGAGACCGACCCCTGGTAGGCCACCTGCCCCTCCTCGAGGCTGCCGCCCACCAGGCCTGCGTGACCGTTCTCGCTGCCGCCGGTGGCGATCTGCAGGGACATGCGTCCGCCGCTGGACGAGCTGCCGCCGACCTCGAAGTCGACCTCGCTCAGGTCGAGGCTGCTCTTCTTGCCCACCAGGGCCACGTTCTCGCCCTGGAAGGCGTCGGCCCGCTCCCGCGACTGCAGGTTGGGCGCGGCGATGTCGTCGGCCAGGGCCGAGGGATTGCGCAGGTTGTCGGTGTTCAGGTTGGGCACGGCCGCGTCGGCGAACTTCTTGGCGTCGAGCCGGCGCTGGGTCGTGTCCAGGAACTGCCGCTGCTGTTCGGCCGTCAGCTTGGGCGCCTCGATCTCGGACAGGGTCTTGGGCTTGAGCACCGTGCGGGTGTCGAGCTTGGGCATGGACTTGAGCAGGGGCTTGCTCTGCAGCGTGGGCTGGGGCTCGGGGACGTCGGGCTTGTCGGGCACGACCTCCTCGATCTCCTGCTCCACCGGCACCTCTTCCTGGACGATCTGCTGGGGTTTCGTCTTCAGGCGCACCTGCTTGGCAACGTCCTCGCCGTAGCGCGCCTCGATGTAGGCGATCTCGGTGAGTTCGTCCATGACCTCTTCCACGCCGGCCGGACCCATGCGCATGAGCAGGAAGACCAGCAGCAGCAGACCGCCGTGGACGATCAGGCTGGTCGTGAATCCGCCCGTGGTGGCCGCCTTGCGGCTCATCGCGTTGCGCATCATCAAGAGCCGTCACCCCCCTCGTTCTTCTTGCCGGTGGCTATGGAGATCCGCGGCGCCTTGGCCGCCTCCACCCGCGCGAGCAGCTCCTCGACCTCGCCGTAGAGCAGGCTCTTGTCGGCCTTCACCACGGCGATCGCGTCGGGATTGTCCTCGAACAGCGGCGTGAGCAGGGCCTCGAGGTCGTCGAGCGCCACCGCCTCCTCGCCGACGAGGATCTCGCCCTCGAGCGTGTAGATGATCTCGGTCTTCTCGGTGTCGTCCATCTGGCTGGCCCGGGCCTCGGGCAGCTCCACTTCGGTTTCCGTCTCGTTCAGGAACGGCGAGATGATCATCAGGGTCAGCACGACCACCAGGGACACGTTGATCACCGGTACCACGTCGACCTTGGTTTCATAACGGTAGACGTTCATCGACCGTCCCCCTCCTTGCGGTTGAGCAGGGCCAGGCTCTGGGCGCCGCCGCCCTTGGCGGCGTCCATGACGTCCACCACGTCGCCGAGCTTCACGAAGTCGCTGGGCACGATCACCACGGTCTTGTCTATGCGCTCCTCGAGACGGCTCTTCAGCAGGGCCTCCAGCTCGCCGAGGGGCACCTCGTCGCCGTTGACCTTGATGCCTTCGGGGGCCACGGTCACCATGAGCATCTCGTCCTCGTCCTGCTGCTCGCGGGTGGTGACCACCGTCTCGCTCGCCTCGGCCCGCGTGGCGTTGACCTGGATCCCGTTGCCCATGATGGCGGGCATGGTGATCAGGAACACCACGATCAGGGTCGTCGTCACGTCGGCCAGCGGCGTGATGTTGGCGGAGTTCTCCTCGCGCATGCCCGATCTCTTGACCTGAGACATGATCCCCTCGCTTCCCTACTTGTCCGCAGTGACCGGTTCCTGGGTGGCCTCGGAGGCCTCCTCGTAGATCTTCTCCGCGCTGTGGGCCGCCGTCTTGGGAGCCTCGCTCTTCTGGCGGCTCCAGATCGTGACGCGCGCGATGTTGAAGAACTCCTCGCGGACGTCCTCCAGCTCGATCACGCGCGTGCGGATACGGCGCACGTACAGGTTGAAGCAGACCGTCGCGATCACGGCGACCACGATGCCCGCGGCCGTCGTCAACAGCGCTTCGGACACGCCCATGGCCACCACGGCGCTGCCGCCGGCGCCCGTGCGGGCGATGTCGGCGAAGGCGCGGATGATGCCGATGACGGTACCGAAGAGGCCCAGCAGGGGCGCGATGTTGCTCATGGTGCCCAGCACGCTGAGGTTGCGCTCCATCTCCACCTGCTCCATCTCGATGGCGGTGTTGAAGCGCTGCTTCAGCTCGGAGGGGTCGATGCTCAGGAAGGGCAGGCACTGGCTGACCACGCGCGGTGCCGCACCCTTCTGCTTCTGGCACCACTGGTGCACGGACTTGAGATCGGTGTTCTTGAGCTGGCTGCCGAGTTCCTTCAGGAAGCGCGGTGCGTCGGCCCTGGTCTTGATGAAGTAGAGCGCGCGCTCCACGGCGAAGCCCACGGTGACCACCGAACAGACCAGCAGCACGACCATCGTCGGCGAGGCCAAGAACAGTTCAACGAGCGACATTCCCAGCATGGTGATTTCGTCCTCTCCGTTTGCGCCGGCTAGTTGCCGGTCGATTGAGCCTGGATCTCGGCGATGCGGCCCTGGGCCATCGCCGTCCATTCAGGCTTTCCGTTCGCTTGCACGATGCGTGTATAGGCCTGGATCGCCGTGTTCCAGTCGCCGCGGTCCTCGCTCAGCTGGCCTATCTGGGCCAGGCTGGCGATGCGGTGGGCCGCGGTCCGGTCCGCCCCGCTGGCGGACATCTCGTAGCTGGCGATGGCCTCCTGATGACGTTCCAACTTCTCGTAGCACTGGCCCTGCCGGTAACCGATCTCCTCGATGCCGGCCTCGCCCCTCTCCAGCACGGTCTGGTAGGCCTCGATGGCGTTCTCGTAGTCGCCCAGCTCGTCCTGGTAGAGGGTCGCGATCTGGTAGGCGAGACCCTGGGCCCGTTCGTGATCCGGGTACTCCATCTGGAAGCGGACCAGCACGCCGATCGCCGACGGCCACTCCTCCAGTTCCTGGTAGCAGAGCCCCGCGTTGAAGAGCGCCAGCGGCGAGTACTGGCCGTCCGGATCGAGGTCGGCCAGCGTCTCGTATTCCACGGCGGCCCCGGCGAAGTCCTCCATCTTGTAGAGCACGGTTCCCAGACGGAACCGCGACAGCCCGACCAGATCATCCTCCGGATGGGTGGTGATGAAGTTCCTGTAGACCGCCTGCGCCACGTGGTTCTCTTCCATGCGGTAGTAACTCTCGGCCAGATAGAACAGGGCACCCGGTGCGCTCTCGCTGTCCGCGTAGTCCAGGGTCACCTGTTCGAAGTACCTGGCTGCTGTCTCATACTTCTCTTCGGCAAATGCATTTTGACCTTTAGTCCAGTAATAGTCCGCGGCCAGCGGACTGTCCGGACGGGTCCCGAGGTATTCCTCCATGTCCTTGCCGCTGCGGTAGTAAGCCGACTGGATACCCAGTTCGGCGTCCTCCGTGCGCTCGTCGTCGGGGAACTTCTCGACGAACATCTGGAAATATTCGATGGCCTGATCGTCCATCTGCTGGTTGTAGAAGCAGTTGGCGAGGCCGAAGGCCGCGTCGGCGGCGAAGTCGCCCTCGGGGAAACGCTGCTGCAGGCCGGCGTAGCTGGCGCGGGCCTCCTCGAAGCGGCCCAGGCCGAAGCGCGTGTCGGCCAGCTTGTACATGGCCTCCTCCACCTCGGGGGAGCGGGGGAAGCGGGTTACCAGATCGTTCCAGACCTCCACCGCGTTCTCGTAGTACTGCAGGCGATAGAAGCAGTCGCCCTGGTTGAGCAGCGCCGTGGCGGTCTCCGGGCTGTCGGGGTTGCGCTGGATGTAGGTCGTGAAGGCCTCGAGGGCCTGCTCGTAGTTGTGCTGGTTGAAGTAGAGCGAGCCGAGAGCCAGGGAGTTCCCGCCCTCCTCGCTGTCCGCGTTGGCCAGCTCGAGGAGGAACTTCTCCTGCTCCTCCAGCGCCAGCTCGTACTCGCCCACCTGGCTGTAGCTGGCGACCAGGCCCTGCAGGCTGGCGGCGGCCACGTCGCTGCGCGGATAGCCGGTCAGCACGAGCCGGTACATGCCCCCCGCCTCGCGGTAGAGCTGCTGGTTGTAGTAGGCCTCGCCCAGGTGGTAGTAGGTGCGCGCCCGCCAGGGGCTGGGCGTCGGCAGCAGCCGGTTGGCGATGAAGTGGTAGTTGGTGATCAGGCGGTCGAACTGTTCCAGCTCGGTGTAGACCGTCGTGGCCAGGAACAGCGCCCGCTCGCCGACCTCGGTGTTGACGTGGCGGTCCAGCACGTTCTGGAACTCGCGCACCGCCAGGTCGAACTCGTCCAGCTCCATGTGGGCCCAGCCCTTCAGCACCTGCACGCGCGCCACCAGGTCGTCGCCGGGGAAGAGGTCCAGGAACTCGCGGGCCATGAGGATGGCCTGGGGGTAGTTCTTCTCGTGGGCGTAGGCGTAGACGATCTTGTGCATGGCCGCGCTGGCCAGCTCGGAGTTGTCGTAGCCGCGCACCACCTCGGTGAAGGCGAAGATGGCGTGGGAGGTGCGGCCCATCTGCATGTAGGCCGTTCCCGCCAGGTAGTGCGCCGGGGCGCAGATCGGTTCACCGGACATCTCGTCGCAGAGATCGTCGATCTTGCGGATGCACTCGGTGTACTCCTCCATGCGGTACAGCACGCAGGCTTCCTTGTAGCGGGCGATGGGCGTGAAGCGGCTGTCCGGATACTGCTCCAGGAAGTCCTTGTAGCTGCGCAGGGCGACCCGGTTCTGGTCGCTGTTGTAGAAGGCCTCGCCGATGCTGAAGGCGACGTCGTCGGAGAGGTGGCTGTCGGGATAGAGGCGCAGCGACTGCCGGTAGCGCTGGACGGCCAGGATGTACTGTCCCGACGCCTCCAGGCAGCGGCCCAGGTAATAGAGCCCCAAGTCGCTCTTGACGTCCGCGAAGTGCTCGGTCGCGGTCTCGTACTCGCCTTCCACGTAGGCGTAGAGCCCGAGGGCGAACCTGACGCGGGGCAGTTCGCGGTAGCCGGGCCGGTCCTCGAGCAGGCGCTGGTAGGTCCTGCTGAGACCGCGCCAGCTCTGCAGGGCGGCCTGCACCTGGCCCATGGCGTAGAGGGCCTCGGCCTGCAGGAAGGTGTGAGGGTACTTCTCGGCCAGCAGGGTGAAGGTCTGCAGGGCCAGGGGCAGACGGTCCAGGTTGTACTGGCACTCCCCCATGCGCAGCATGGCGCTGGCCCGCAGGTAGTCGTTCTTGCCCTTGCGCTTCTCGACCAGGCCGTACTCGACCAGGGCAGTTTCGTAGTCGCCGTTGACGAAGTAGCACTCGGCGATCATGAACTGGGCCCGGGCCGCGCGTTGGCTCTTCTCGTACCTGTTGATGAAGAGCTGGTACTGTTGCAGGGCGGCCGTCTTGTCCTCGTCGCCGACATAGGTGTCGCCGGCGGCGGTCCACAGGGCCTCCTCGCTCATGACCAGCTGCTCCTCCGCCGCCGCGAGGGCGGGGGCGACGAACAGCAGCGTCGCCAGCAGCAGGTGCCGTAGGGGCTGGATACCTCTCATCGGTTTTCCTCTCCGGTTTTGTTGCCGTCGGAACCGCTGATGTCGATGCGTATCGGTGTCTTGGTGCGGTTGCGGAAGCCGAGGATCTCCACCTCGACCTCGTGGTCCCAGAACTGTCCGAGATCGTCGATCACGATCACCGTGGCGGTGTAGAGGCCGTCGTTGACCAGGCGGCCGTTCTCGTCCTCGCCGCTCCAGGTGACGTCGTCGGGAGGCGGTCCCTCCTCCCACAACCGGCGGACGAGCGTTCCGTCGGTGTTGCGGATCTCCACGCTCCACTCGTCGATCTCACCGCGCAGGGCGGTGCCGATGCCGAAGGACACGTTGCGGTCGTCGCCCGAGGGGCTGAAACGCACACGGTCGCCGTGGATCACGACGCCGTCGGAGATGCCGAAGCGCATGGTGGCGCCGACCACGGTGGTCGAGCCCAGGTCGTGGGTGACGTGCGCGTAGTCGAGCTGCCAGTTGTCCCAGCGGATGCCGGCGCCGAAGCTGGACTGCTCGCGCACCGTGTCGTAGCCGCCGCGCAGGACGAGCTGGCGCAGGGGCCAGGCCTCGATCCCGCCCTGGAAGTCGAGATCCATGAAGTCGGTGCGGACCAGGTCGGCCAGCACCAGGAAACGGTTGTTGAAGAAGTGCAGGGCGGCGCCGCCGCGCATGGTGCGCGCCAGCTTCTCCGGCTCCTCCTCCAGGGTGATCTCGGGCTGCAGGGCGTTCTGGTAGCTCAAGCCGAGGCTCAGTCGGCGGTCGGGACGCACGTAGAGCCCCACGTCGGCGCCGAAGCCGGAGCCGGTCGAGCCGCCGATGTCCTGCGAGACCGACTTCAGCGTGAAGCCCCAGCCCAGGCGGCTGTTGCCGCGGGCGTAGCTCAGGGAGAAGATGCCCTCCTGCTCGCTGAAGGTGTCCTCCATGTCGAACATCTCGGTGGCGCGCTGGAACTCTCCGCTGGACACGAGCGTGCCGCTGAAGGCGAAGACCCCCTTGCCTTCCGACGGCATGCCGAAGGACACGAAGGAGTAGCGCGTGTCGGCGAAGAGCGAGGCGCTCATGGCCGTCAGCTCCATGGTCCGGAGCTGCGACAGGCCCGCCGGGTTCCAGTAGGCGGTGGCCGCGTCGTCGCCGAGGGCGGCCACGGCGCCGCCGAGGGCCAGGCTGCGGGCGCTGCTGCCGAAGCGCAGGTAGGCGCCGGGGGCGCCGGCGTCCGCCGAGGCGAGGGCCTCGCCACCCGCGGACAGGGCGAGCAGCAGGCACAGGACCGTCGTGGCGAGGCGGGAAGCGCGTCGTTGCGTGTTCAGGGTGTTCTTGCTCTGGCGTCCCATTGCCACCTCCTATTTCACCACCGCGATTTTGCGGCGTAGATCGTAACCCGAGCCGGTCACCCGGCAGATGTAGCCGCCGTTACCGACCACGTAGCCGGAATCGTTGCGGCCGTCCCAGTCGAACCAGGCCTCGAGGCCCGCCGTCGCCGACATGTCCTCGATCAGCACCACCGCGCCGTAGAGGTCATAGATCGTCAGCCTCGCCGTACCCGTGGAGGTCGGCACGAAGATGATCTTCGTCGTCTGGCTGCCCGCCCGGAACGGGTTGGGGCGGTTGCTGATGGGCTGCTCGAGGGTCAAGCTCTGGGCCGTGTAGAGCTTGACCGTGCGCAACGCCTCCCGGGTTCCTCCATCTTCTTCGGCATAGAACCGGAGAACATGAACGCCGGGTTCCTCGTCGCTCAAGGCGCCCAGGGTGAAGGGCTCGTCGTAGGCGGTGACCGGCGCCGGGCCGTCGCCCTCGTCCACGTCGAAGATGACGGTGGTGCCCATCTCGGGCACGCCCGCCTGGGCGGTGAGGCTGATGACGGTGTCGAAGGTCACGTACCAGCCGTCCAGGTACGTATCGGCCACGCCCAGGAACTCGGGCGTGGTGGTCGGCGGACCGGCCAGCTCGATCAGGATCTCCGCGTGGGGCAGGTTGTCGACCCGCACCTGCAGCAGGATGTCGGTGTCGCCGAAGTCGGAGGTCTCCACGACCATGGCGGCCACGCCGTAGTAGTCGGTCTCGGCGACGGCGTCGGCGGCCCGGCTGGGGCCGAGGCTGGCGTCGCCGTGCACGACGCTGTAGGTGACCTGGGCGCCCGGGGCCGGGTTGCCGCCCTGGTCCTCGGCGAAGACCACCGCCCGGATCTGCTGTTCGGGACGCAGCACCCGGTCCAGGGCCGTGCCGTCCAGCTCCTCGAGGGCGACCGTGAAGCGCTGGGCCTCCGACGCGATCACCGTGATCACGTGGCTCAGCACGTCGCCGCCGGTCACGTCGGTCACGCGCAGGTAGATCGACTCGGCCCGGTCGTAGCTCTGGTCGCTGAGGACCAGCGAGCCCTCGTGGGTCGTGCCGTAGGTGTAGCGCAGCACGCCGGACGGCGAGAGCAGCGGGTCGGGGCGCGCGGCGCCCGACCAGGCGTTGATGGCGGCCACGTCGAAGGTCTCGTCGTAGCCGACCACCAGGCGGCCGGTCACGATGTCGACGCGCATGATCTCCAGGGCCCACGGCTCGCCGGCGACCACGGTGTCGGGCGCCACGATCTCGTAGGTGACGCCCACGGGGATCACGGAGATCACGTCGCTGTAGGCCTCGCGTCCGCGCTCGTCCTCGATGCGGATGACGATGTCCTCGGCGACGCTGTAGGTCTGGTCGGTGACCACGTCCTCGCCCAGCAGCAGCGAGCTGTCCGCGACGCCGAGCACGTCGGTGGCCGGCGTCCAGTCGTGGCGCAGGGCGGTCATGGTGTAGTCGCTGCCGGCGGGCACGATCTCGCCGGTGCCCTGGTTGACCAGGCGCACGTCCACCTGGAAGGTCGAGGGCGGGCCGACGTAGGCGGTGTCCGGCACCACGATCTCGTAGGCGGCCTCGGCCACCGGGATCACGACCTGGCCCACGCTGGCCGAGGGGTTCTGGTTGTCGACCGCGAAGAGCGACAGGTTGCCCACGCCGTCGAGGATCACGCCCACGGTGCGACGGCCGTTGATGAACGGGGCGTGGAAGTCGCCCGGGTTCTGCCACTCGAAGTCGTCCTCCTGGGAGCACGTCAGCTCGATGGCGCCGTCGTTGAGGTCCTCGACCACGTTCCAGAACTGGTCCACGGCCCGCAGCTCCACCGGGAAGGGCTCGCCGGCGGACTGCACCAGGGGGTCGCCCGACTTGCCGTCGCCCTCGTCGGCGCCGGGGGCCGGCGTCTCGCCGGGGGCGACGATCTGGAGCTGCTTGAAGCCGTCGGCGTCCATGCGGCAGTAGTTGCTCACGCCGTAGTCGCCCGCCACGTCGAACACGCGGAAGTAGACCTCTTCAGCCAGGGTGTAGCTCTGGTCGAAGAGGGCGTGGCCGGCGATCATCGTCTGCTGGATGGTGCCCAGCACGCCGCCGCCGGGGTCGCCGGTGCTCGCGTTGTAGACCTCGATGTTGAACACGCCGTCGTGGCCGCTCACGCGCTCGCCGGTATTGCTGTCGATCAGCTCCACCTCGAGCGGGAACACGGCGGGCCCGCCGACGGTGGCCGAGGCGGGCGCGGTGACCGCGTAGTAGAGGCCGCCGGTCTCCATGGTGATGGGCGGCGAGCTGAAGGCCTGGCGACCGAAGTCGTCGCTGGCGCGGATAACGAGGTCCTCGAGCGCGCTGTAGCTCTGCTCGGGGATGACCGAGACGCCGGCCACCAGGTAGACCTCGTCGAAGCCCAGCACGCCGGCGCCCGGCGAGTGGTCCGCCCGCAGGGGCGCCAGGTCGACACGGTTGTAGGCATCGGTGATGAGCTCGCCCGTGTCGGGGTGCGTCAGGCGCACGACCATGGGGAAGCCGGGCAGGCCGCCGGTCTGGGCCGTGGCCGGGATCGTGAACTCGTAGACGTAGGCCGCCAGCACCGGCACGTGCACGGTCTGGCCGGGCAGGCCGAGGTCGTCCAGGTCGCTCACGGACACGCCCACCTCGCCCTCGGCCACCAGGAAGGCGTTGAACACGCGCTCGCCGTTGACCAGCGGCACGTCGTTGTCCGAGGGGTTGCCGGGCAGGTCGAAGGCGCCGTCGGCCGCGTCGAGGTGGATGGTGCCCTCCGAGAACGTGTCGACCGGGTTCCAGTACTGGTCGACCGCGCGCACGGTCAGGGCGAAGGATTCGCCGCTGCGCTGGTCGTGCGGCGCGCCCGACTTGCCGGTCTCGGTGAAGCCCGCGTGGCCGGGCTGCGCCGTCTCGCCGGGGGCGAGGATCTGGAGCTGCTTGTACCCGTCCGGATAGATCATGAACAGCGGGCTCTCGCCGCTGAGGCCCGTGCCGTCGGAGACGCGCAGCGCGAAGTTGCCGGCCTCGGTGTAGCTCTGGTCGAAGGTGACCTCGCCGTTGATCAGGCGCTGGATGGTGAAGGCCAGGGCGCCGACGCCCGGCGCGCCGCCCTCGTCGACCATCGACACGTCGAAGAAGCGGTCGTCGTCCACCAGCGAGCCGGTGGCGGTGTCCCGCAGACGAACCGTGACGGGGAAGGTCACGGGCGGGCCGGCCTGGGGCGGCACCGCGACGTCGACGCTGACGTCGTAGACCAGGCCGTTGGGGATCATCTGGATGAGCCCGCTGTAGCCGAGGCGGCCCGAGGCGTCGCTGACCTCGATGATGATCTGGCTGGCCACGTCGTAGGCCTGGGCCGCGACGTCCACCACGCCCAGGTCGAGCTGGGAGGCCGTCACCAGCAGGTTGCCGGGCGCCTCGTCCAGGGTCGGCGTCAGGGCCCGCAGGGTGATGTCGTTGAAGGCGTTGGTCATGACCACGCCGAACTCGTCCACGAGTTCGATGGTCATCGGGAAGGTGCTGGGCGGCCCCACGAAGGCCGTGTCGGGCGCGGTGATCCGGTACTGGGCGCCCTCCTCCACCAGCACGATGACCTCGGCGCCGAGCACCGAGGGATCGGTCGTGTCGTTCGCCGTGAGGGTGGCGTAGCCGAGGGTCGAGAGCGAGACGGGGAACACGATCTCGCCGCCGGCCAGGGTCATGCCGTTGTTCAGCGGGTTGCCCGGGCCGAGGGAGCCCTCGTCGCTGTCGAGGTGGATGTGGTGGCTGTTGTTGTCCACCAGGTTCCAGTAGTCGTCCACGGCGCGCACGGTGAGCGGGAACTGCAGCGTGGCGATCTGGGGGTCGGGGGTGCCGGTCTTGCCGTCCACCTCGGGGCCGCCGGGCTGGTGGGTCTCGCCGGGGGCGATCATCACCAGACGTTCCAGCTCGCCGGGCGTCACCTCCACCACGCTGGTGTCGGCGCGCGCGGGCTGGGCGAGGTCGTGGGCGGTGAGCGTCTGCATGGTCGCGGTGCGGAAGCGCATGTCGTAGTCGCGGGTGCCGCTCGCCAGCAGGGCCACGTCGTTGGCCGAGATGATGTCGGCGAAGTCACTGGTCTCGATGTGCACCACCGGCTGCTCGGGCACGGGGTTCCACCAGGCGTCCAGGGCGGTGACGGTGGCCGTGACCTCGTCGCCGGCGGTCAGGGGCCAGGGGGAGCCGAACTTGCCGGGCGCCTCGCCCGGGGTGACCGTCTCGCCGGGCAGCACGACCTGCAGGTACTCGTAGCCGCCGGGGAACACCGTGAAGGCGTTGCTGACGCCGGTGCGGCCGTAGACGTCGTCGGTGGCCGTGAGGGTGACGTCGACGCCCGCGCGGGTGATCTGCGTGCTGCCGCGCCACACGCCCTCGAAGGAGCCGCTGCCGTAGCCGTCCAGCAGGCTGACGCGGGTCGGTGTCAGCACGTTGCCCGCCACGCTCACCGAGAGGGTGACCGAGTCGTGGAAGGCCTGGATGTGGTTGCCGAAGGCGTCGCGGGCGATGACGGTCAGGTTGGGCAGCCAGGCGCCGGCCTGGTGGTCGGGCACCGGGTCCATCACGTCGCCGGGCAGGGGGTTGGTGTTGTTGTTGATGCCGATGTCGAAGTGGTCGATGACGCCGGCCTCGACGGGGATCGTCACCGTGCCGATCTCGTGCGTGGCGAGGTTCTCGACGCTGACGACCTGCTGGTTGGGATCCTCCAGGGTGCGCAGCGACACGGAGTAGTTCGCCGTGTTGTCGTTGAGCGTCTGGGGGTTGCCGGGCAGCACCGCCTGCAGGTCCGTGCTCGCGAAGTCGAAGTCGATGGGCAGGGCGGGGTCCCAGGTGTTGACGGGGTTGTAGAAGAGGTCCGTCGCGTAGACCGTGACGTTGAAGAAGGTGCCCGCGTCCTGCGGGGTGGCCGTGCCGAGCTTGCCTGGCGGCACCAGCGAGCCCTGGTCGAGGCTCTCGCCCGGCGCGACGATCACCATCTTGTTGTAGAAGTTCGGCACGACCTGGACCTCGTCGGACTGGCTGTCCTCGATGCCGCTGACGGTGCTCCGCAGGACCATGTCGCCGGCGGTGGTCAGCATGACCTTCACGTTCAGCGTGCCGTCGAGGGTGACGATGGCCTCGTGGTTGGGCGAGCCGTCCTCGTCGAAGAGCACGAAGTAGCCGGTCGGGCAGGAGACCGCGACGGTGCGCGAGCCCGTCACCAGGTTGCCGTAGGCGTCCGCGCCGCGCATGACCACCGGCTCGATGATGTCGCCGGCCGTGCTCTGCGTGGGGATGCCGATGTTGCCGGTGAAGACCGGGTCGCTCAGGCCCGGCGTCCAGGTCTGGCCCGGGAAGGTGAAGAGCACCTTCTCCATGGGCCCGGAGTTGACCTGGAAGGTGCCGGACTCGGCGATCACGCCGGTGTTGCTGTCGATGATCAGGCGCACGCTGAAGGCGCGCTTGGTGACCTGCACCGAGGCGTTGAGCAGGCCGTCGACGAAGGTGCTGGTGCTGGTGATCAGGTAGTCGGCGCTCTCGTCGGTCGCGCCGATGCGCACGCGCATCGACACCGGGCCGTTGTAGTTGAAGACGTTGTCGAAGGAGTCGTAGGCGCGGACGCGGATCAGGAAGGGGTTGGTCGCCGCCTGGATGGCGGTGGTGTCGAACACCGCGTAGTCGAACTCGAAGTGGTCCAGGCCGGCGGGGTTGACCTGCACGTGGCTGGCGTCGGAGGTGGCGATGGGCCCGCTCGCCTGAACCGTGACCTGGCGCAGGCCGGAGGTCATCAGGGTGGCCGCCTGGTCCAGTTCGGAGTTGCTGCTCATGGCGCCGTCCGGGGGCAGCAGCACGCCGGGCGCGCCGTCGTCCACGGACCAGGCCAGGGTCGGGTAGGGACCCGAATCCACCGGGTTCCAGTACTGGTCGGTGGCGTAGACGTCGATCCCGTTGAAGGGGAAGCCCGATATCTGGGCGATGGGCGTGCCGCTCTTGCCGGGGCTCACGCCGGGGGTCAGGGTCTCGCCGGGCAGCAGGAGCACGACGCGGTCCAGGGCGCCCGGGTACAGGGGCGAGACGAGCACGCTGCCGGTCGCGGGCAGCGGCTGGAAGGGGAAGTAGGTGATCGTGTTGCGGGCGTCGATCGTGTTCTGGTGCAGCATGGGGTCGGTGCCCTGCAGCACGACGTCGACGTCGGCCACGCCGAGGGTGAAGGTGCCGCCGGGGACCGTCAGCGTGGGACCGGCGGTGAAGTGGCCGATGTCGGGGGTCAGCACGAGGTCGTCGTCGTAGTTCTTGACCGGGGTGTTCTCGTCGTCGCGCGCGGTTATCGTCAGGGTCAGCAGCTGGCCCACGTACTTGTCGCCGGGCGGCACGGTGATGTCGTAGTGGTCCACGTAGTCGTAGCAGTTCATCGCCACCTCGGCCATGGGCACCGAGCCGTCGTCGAGGTCGCCCACGCGCAGGCGCACGGGCTGCCCGATGTCGAGGAAGTGGATGTTGTTGAAGATGCGCTCGCCGTTCTGGAGATAGGCCGGCGACGGCAGGTTCGCCGGGATGTCGGGAGACTCCAGGTAGGCGTTCACGTAGTCCGCGTCGGTGTCGGTCGATCCGTCTCCGTTCACGGCGCGCACGAGCACGCTGAAGTTCTCGTAGATCGTGACCGCGGGCCGCCCTTCCACGATCTCCGGGGAGACGACCGTGATCTCCAGGTGGTCGAAGGCCCGGGCGACGCCGGGGGCGATCATCAGCGCCAGGGCGCCGACGGCGATCAGTTGCTGGGAACGTTTGCGGAAATTCATGTTGGTCCTGCCGCGGTAGTGCCTTGTCGACGTTTTTCTCCCATGAGCAGACCGTGCAGATTGCATAGCCAAGTGCTTGGAACGGGAGTACCTACACGGGACGATGCGCAGCGGTGCAAGGCATATGCCATGGGTCGGCACGGGCGGGACTTTGACAACTGGTTGTCGGGCAGTTAGTTACACGCACGCAGCCGGTCGTCGCGCGGGCCCCGCCCCCGGTCGGAGGTCGAAGACCGTGCAGATTCCACGGGTTACGGCGACGAATCGGACACCGGCCGCTCAACCCGATGAGAAAACGTCGGATACGAAATCTCCGCCGCCGAGGTCCGGCCTTGCGGAATCGCGCGTCTTGAACTTGATTTGGGGCTTCGTCGACGACACGGCGGCACGGCTGAGTCGGCATTCATTTCCGGACATCCCGAGGCGGCGACATGAAGCAGGTACTGGTGCTCGGCGCGGGCAAGAGCTCGCCCTATCTCATCGACAGTCTCGCGCGCTACGCGGCCGAGGACGACTGGCAGGTGACCGTGGGCGACGTCGACCCCGCCGCCGCCGCCGAGCGCATCGCCGGACTGGACCGCGTGCGGGCCGTCCGCTTCGACGTCAACGACTCCGAGCTGCGCGACAAGCACATCGGCGAGGCCGACCTGGTCGTGAACTTCCTGGCGCCCAAGTTCCAGACCCTCGTGGCCTGGGACTGCGTCCAGCACGGCACCCACATGATCTCCGCCTCCTACCGCACCCAGAAGCTGCGCGACCTCGACGCCGACGCGCGCCGCAAGGGCGTGCTCGTGCTGGCGGAGATGGGCCTCGACCCCGGCATCGACAACATGTCGGCCATGCAGCTCATCGACCGCGTGCACGCCGACGGCGGCTACGTGGCGAGCTTCTGCTCCTACGGCAGCGGCATCCCCGCCGAGGACCAGGCGCACAACCCCTTCCGCTACGTCATCACCTGGAATCCGCGCAACGTGGTTATGTCGGCCGAGCACGGCGCCCAGTTCATGGAGGAGGGCCGCATCAAGATCGTGCCCTACCACCACGTCTTCCACCACACCTGGCGCGTCGAGGTCGACGGCGTGGGCACCCTGGAGGCCTACCCCAACCGCGACTCGCTGTCCTACATGCAGTCCTTCGGGCTGGACCGCGTGCACACCATGATCCGCGGCACGCTGCGCTACCCGGGCTGGAGCGAGACCTGGGCGAAGATCGTCGAACTGGGCCTGCCCAACGAGACCCTGCGCATCCCGGACCTGGCCGACCGCACCTTCGCCGAGGTGGTGGAGATGTTCCTGCCCCTGAACGTCTCGGGTCCCAAGATCGAGACGCGCGTGGCGCGCTTCCTGGGCATCAGCCCAACTGGCACCGTCATCGAGAAGATGAACTGGCTGGGGCTCTTCGACGACGCGCCCACCGGCTGCAAGGGCAACACCGCGGCCCACATGCTGGTCGAGCTCATGGAGCGCAAGCTGCCCCTGGGTGACGATCTGCGCGACATGGTGGTGCTCAAGCACGACCTGGAGGTCGTCTACGAGAACCGCTCCGCCGAACACATCGAGTCCACCCTGGTGGCCAAGGGCGAGCCCGGCGGCTTCACGGCCATGTCCAAGACGGTCGGCGGCCCCGCGGCCCTGGCGGCGCGCATGATCCTGCGCGGCGAACTGGACCTGACGGGCTGCCTCATCCCCACCGAGCCGGCCATCTACGAGCCCGTGCTCAAGGCGCTGGCGGATGACGGGATCGCCTTCCGGGAGACGGTGGCGGCGATCTGAGAATGCCGCAGTCCATGGGGCGAAGCCCCTGGGTACGGACCTGCCGTTCCGGGGACCGCTCTCCGGTCACATCCTGTGACCGGTTCGCTCGAATTCCGGGCCCTTCCGACCTCCATGTCTCCAGGACCCTCCATACGCCCCCGGAACGGCAGGTCCGTACCCAGGGGCTTTGTCCATCGACAGGCATCCCAGATCCCCACACGTCCCTGAGGGTATTCCGCACGACAGGCGTTCGTTGACGGCGGACGTGTGCTCTGGAAGAATACCGCGAACCCGTGGCAGGCCTTTTCCCAGGTGATCGGACGCGCATGGACTTCATCGGCAACTTCGCAGAGGATCTCAGCGGCGTCATCTGGGGCTGGCCCGACCGCTTCCCCCTGATGGTGGCCCTGCTGCTGGTGACGGGGCTGACCACGACCGTCGCCCTGCGCTTCATCCAGTTGCGGCGGCTCAAGCACAGCCTGGACGTCATCCGCGGGCGCTACGACGATCCCGCCCACAAGGGCGACCTCTCCCACTTCCAGGCCCTGACCACGGCCCTCTCGGCGACCGTCGGCATCGGCAACATCGCCGGCGTGGCCACGGCCATCCACTACGGCGGGCCCGGGGCCCTGTTCTGGATGTGGGTGACGGCCGTCTTCGGCATGGCGCTCAAGTACGCCGAGTGCACCCTGTCCATGCGCTTCCGCACCATCCTGCCCGACGGCACGGCCTCGGGCGGCCCCATGTACTACATCGAGAAGGGACTGGGCCGGAACTGGAAGCCGCTGGCGGTCTTCTTCGCCGTCTGCGCGGTGATCTCCAGCTTCGGTTCGGGCAACTCGATCCAGGCCTTCACCGTGGCCGACCAGATCCGTTCGGACCTGGGCGTGCCGACGTGGATCACGGGCCTGGTCATGGCCTCGCTGGTGGCGGCGGTGATCCTGGGCGGCATCAAACGCATCGGCCGGGTCACCTCGAAACTCGTGCCCTACATGGCGGCCATCTACATCGCGGGCGGCCTGCTGGTGTTGTTCATGAACGTGGGACAGGTGCCGGGCGTGTTGTCGACCATCGTGGCCTCGGCCTTCAAGCCGGCGGCCCAGATCGGCGGCTTCGCCGGCGGCACGTTCATCTTCATGCTGACCTGGGGCGTCAAGCGCGGCCTCTTCTCCAACGAGTCGGGACAAGGCTCGGCGCCCATCGCCCACGCCGCGGCCAAGACCGACGAGCCGGTGCGCGAGGGCGTGGTGGCCATGATGGGCCCCCTGATCGACACGCTGATCATCTGCACGATCACCGGCCTGGTGATCCTGACCACGGGCGTCTGGACCGAGCGCCACGTCGACCGCCTGGAGGTCAACGCCCAGTCCGACCTGACGGTGGTGGTCGGCGAGGCCCACGTGATGACCGATGGCGAGGTGGACGACGCCCACCGCTTCGACGGCACCCTGGATGTGGTGCACGGCGAGCCCGTGGGCGCGGCCTTCGTGCGCAACCACTCGCTGGTGGTGCGGCCCGTGCTGGCCCACGCCGACGGCCTGCCCTTCGACGGCGAGCTGCTGGTCGAGGCCGGCGACGTGGACTTCGACTCGGCGCCGGGCCTGTGGCTGAGCGGGGACATGGCGCTGAACGGCTCGCCCCTGACCGCGGCGGCCTTCGACCGGGGCCTGTCGCCGCTGGGCGGCTGGGGCCGCTACATCATCACCATCGGGGTGTTGCTCTTCGGCCTCTCGACGGCCATCAGCTGGAGCTACTACGGCGACCGCGCCATCGTCTACCTGTTCGGGCCGAAGTACGTCATCGCCTACAAGACGGTGTTCTGCGTCATGCACTTCCTGGGGGCGATCTTCTCCCTGGAGATCGTCTGGAACTTCGGCGACAGCGCGCTGGGCCTGATGGCCCTGCCCAACCTCATCGGGTTGATGCTGCTGATGCGCGTGACGCGGGGCATGACGGGCGAGTACTTCTCGCGGAAGCACACGCCGTTGCGCTAGGTGCTTTCGGACCCGTGATGCTGTATTGGCCGAGCACTTTTCGGTCGCCGGCCAATAGTGCCGCTCTGGCAGAATATGGTATAATCAACTTTGCACATTTCAGTCCCAATATGAATTCATGATGGACCATCAAGGAGTATGCAATGCTGGGTGTATCGTATCGGGCTTCCATCACTGTGGTATTGATTGCATTGTCACCGTACGCAGCCCTATCAACTCCTTGCTCAGATCTGACGGCCCAAGCCCATGTCGTCGGAATCGAATACGTTGATTACCCAACCGGATGCGCCGTCAACTATCCCACACCTGTCCAAGATAACTTTCTAACCGAGGTATGAAGATGCCCTTCGGC
>CAZTWK010000055.1:0-21720 GCA_964617805.1 uncultured Fibrobacteraceae bacterium
CTCTGCGGCTGGGCGCCGCCCGGCGTCGCGCGGCCGCGGTGGGCCGCGGTCGTCACGGCCGCGCTGCACGGCTCGACCCTGGACGTGGCCGGGCAACTGGCGGTGCGCGACCCGGGCCACGACCCACCTGCGGGTGCGCGCCCGCCCACCCTGCCGGGCGACGGCCGCCGCGGCTGGGCCCTGCGCGCCCGCTGGCGGGGACCGGGCCTGCGCGGCTGGGCGGTGCTCGCGCACGCCCGCTGCGAGCGCCGCGTCGACGACTTCCCGGCCACCGCCGACATACGCCGACTGGAAATGGTGCTGCAGGGCGGGCGGACGCGCGGGACCAGCTGGCGCGGGCGCTTGAGCGTGAAGTCGGAGACGGTCGCGGGCTGGTCGGAACGACTGCCCTGGCTGCCGCCGGCGGAGATCTCGTCCCGCCGCGAGACGCGTCTCTCGGCCCGCGTGAACGGGACGGCGTCGTCGGTTGCGGTACGGGTGTCCGCGGGCGCCGCCGGTCTGGCGAAACGGCACGCCGACGGCAGCGCCGCCGCGGGGTGGCGCGCCCGGGCGTCCCTGCGCACGGACTGGCGCCCGGGGGCCGCGCTGGAGATCCGGTTCAACCAGGTCTGGGCCTGGGGGGAGCCGGTGGATCTGGTGAGCGTCGAGGTGCCGGTCGCCGGTTTCGCGCGGCCACGGCACTGGGGGCGGCGGGACGCCGAACGCTCGCTGGGCGTGTGCTGGCGGGGCGCGGCGTGGCGCCTCTCGGCGGCCGTCTGCCTGTGGGACGTCGCCGGCGGCGGCCGCGCCCACGAGGTTCTGGCGGGCCTGACCTGGGGCCCGTGAAGCGGGCCGGCAGGCCTTCTTTGACTAGGCGTGATCGACCGAATACCTTTGTCTGATCGCGTCAGTTCCGCCGTCGGCGGCGAGTCGTGCGACCCGTGCAAGGAGATGGATCATGCTGGCGAATCGTATGAGCAGACTGGGAACCGAGACGGCGTTCGTCGTGCTCGCCCGTGCCAAGGCTCTCGAGGCCAAAGGCCGGGATATCGTGCACCTGGAGATCGGCGAGCCCGACTTCGACACGCCCGCCAACATCGTCGCCAAGGGCGTCGAGGCCCTGCAGGGCGGCGAGACGCACTACGGGCCGGCCGCCGGCAAGCCCGAGGTGCGGCAGGTCTTCGCCGACCACATCGCCGGCGACCGCGGCATCGACGTGGGCCCGGAGAACATCGTCATCACGCCGGGCGGCAAGCCCATCATGTACTTCGTGATGACCGCGCTGGTGAACGCGGGCGACGAGGTGATCTATCCGAATCCCGGCTTCCCCATCTACGAGTCGGTCATCAACTTCCTCGGCGCGAAGGCCGTGCCCCTGCCGCTGACCGAGGAGAAGGACTTCTCCTTCGACATCGCGGACCTCGAACAGCGCGTCTCCGACAAGACCAAGCTGCTGATCATCAACTCGCCCCAGAATCCCACCGGCGGCATGCTCTCCGCGGACGACCTCGACGCCATCGCCGCGCTGGCCGTCAAGCACGACTTCTGGGTGCTGAGCGACGAGATCTACAGCAAGATCATCTACGAAGGGGCGCACGAGTCCATCAGCACGCGCCCGGGCATGCTCGAACGCACCATCATCCTCGAGGGACATTCGAAGACGTACGCCATGACGGGCTGGCGCCTGGGCTACGGCATCATGCCGGCCGAACTGGCCGACGCGGTGGCCAAGCTGCAGACCAACTGCAACAGCTGCACGGCGTCCTTCACCCAGATCGCCGGCGCCGAGGCCCTGACCGGGCCGCAGGACGCGGCCGAAACCATGGTGGCGGAGTTCAAGGTCCGCCGCGACCTGCTGGTCGACGGCCTGAACGCCATCCCGGGCATCACCTGCAAGAAGCCGCGCGGCGCCTTCTACGTCTTCCCCAACGTCAAGGCCCTGGGCAAGACGAGCTCGGAGATCGAGTCCCTGCTGCTGGACGAGTACGGCGTGGCGGCCCTCAGCGGCACCGCCTTCGGCGCCCACGGCGAGGGCTACCTGCGCTTCAGCTACGCCAACAGCCAGGAGCAGATCCGCAAGGCCCTCGAAAGGGTCGAGCGCATGGCCAAGGATCTGGCCTGAGCGCCGGGGGGTAGAACGATGTCGACGCGCCGTTTCGTGATCGCCCTGGGGGGCAACGCCATCATCCCCGTGGGGCAGGACGGGAACTACTACGACCAGTACCAGATCACCAAGGGCACCATGATGCAGGTGGCCGACCTGTCGGCCGCCGGCAACCAGATCGTGATCACCCACGGCAACGGTCCGGTGGTCGGGAACATCTTCCTGCGCAACGACGCCGGCTACGAGAAGTACGGCATCACCCCCATGCCGCTCTTCGTCTGCGGCGCCGACTCCCAGGGGGGGCTCGGCTACATGATCCAGCAGAACCTGCAGAACGCCATGTTCCTGCACGGGCTGGAGAAGCAGGTGGCCACGGTCGTCACGCAGGTGCTGGTGGACCGGGACGATCCCGCCTTCGCGAATCCCACCAAGCCCATCGGGCCCTTCTACACCGAGACGCAGGCCGCGCAGGCGGCCAAGGAGTTCGGCTGGTCCGTGCGCGAGGACGCCGGCCGCGGCTGGCGGCGCGTGGTGCCCAGCCCGCGTCCGCAGCGGGTCGTGGAGTTCGAGGTGATCCGGGGCATGCTCGAGGCGGGCGTGCTGGTGATCGCCTGCGGCGGCGGGGGCGTGCCCGTCGTCAGGTGCGAGGAGAACCGCATCGAGGGCATCGACGCGGTCATCGACAAGGACCTGGCCTCGGAACTGCTGGCCGAACTGATCGAGGCGGACACCCTGGTCATCATCACCATGGTCGAGAAGGTCTACCGCAACTTCGGCAAGCCCGACCAGGAGGCCCTCGACCGCCTGAGCGCGGACGAGGCGCGGGCGCTGCTCGAGGCCGGCGAGTTCCCGCCGGGGAGCATGGGCCCCAAGGTCGAGTCGGCCCTGATGTTCCTGGCCGCCGGCGGCCGCGAGGTCGTGATCACCGATCCCGGACATCTCGGCGCCGCCATCGCCGGCGAGGCCGGCACCACGATCACGGCCTGACACCCGGTCGAAAAGGCGCGGGACGGCCCCCCGGGCCGTCCTTTTCGTTGCGGGGGCCGAAAGCCATGCGCTATGGTCCGGGCCTACCGAACGCCAACCCAGCAAGCTGGAGAGGAACCATGGGCACCAGGATTCTCATCGTGGGATCGGGGGGACGCGAACACGCCCTCGCGCGGCGGCTGTCCGCCGACGGCGGTGTCGAGCTTCTCGCCGCTCCCGGCAATCCCGGCACCGCCGCGCTCGGCGAGAACGTGGCGCTGGACCCGTCCGACCACGCCGCCGTCGCGGACTTCTGCCGCAAGCGCGGCGTGACCCTCGCGGTCATCGGACCCGAGGATCCCCTGATCGCCGGCCTGGCCGACGACCTGCGCGCCGCGGGCGTCGACGTCTTCGGGCCGGGCGCCGCCGGCGCGCGGCTGGAGGGGGACAAGCACTTCGCCAAGGTGATCATGGACGCCGCCGGCGTGCCCACCGCCGCCTACAGCGACCACCGCGACCTCGATTCGGCCCTGGCCGCCCTGGACGCCGCCTCCTACCCCGTGGTGGTCAAGGCCTGCGGCGCCGCCCAGGGCAAGGGCGTGGCCGTCTGCGCGGACCGCGCCGCGGCCGAGGCCCACCTGCGCCTCTGCTTCGTGGACGACGGCTTCGGCGCCGCCGGCCGGCACGTCCTGCTCGAGGACTGCCTGACGGGCCCCGAGCTCTCCGTGCTGGCGGTGACCGACGGGGAGGCCTACGCCCTGCTGGCGCCCTCACGCGACCACAAGCGGGTGGGCGAGGGGGACGCCGGCCCCAACACGGGCGGCATGGGCGCCTTCGCCAGCGGGGCCCTGGTGCCCCCGGGCCTGGGCGAGACCATCTGCCGCGAGGTCATCGAGCCGGTCCTGGCGGAACTGCGACGCCGCGACATCGACTACCGGGGCGTGCTCTACGCCGGCCTGATGCTCACGCCGACGGGGCCGCAGGTCCTGGAATTCAACTGCCGCTTCGGCGACCCCGAGACCCAGGTCGTGCTGCCCCTGCTGAGCGGGAGCTTCACCGACCTGGCGCGGGTCGTGGCGCGGGGCGAACTGGGTGCGCACCTGGCCGCGCTGCCGCCGGCCGCGTCGAGCGCGCCCGCCCACTGGCCGGGCGCCGGCCTGACGGCCTGGGATCGCGCGGCGGTGGTGGTCGTGGGCGCCGCCGAGGGTTACCCGGGGCCATACGACAAGGGGCTTCCGGTCACCCTGCCCCCGGACGCGGGCGACGACGCCTGGATCGTCCACGCGGGCACGGCGCTCCACGACGCCGACCTGGTCACCGCGGGCGGTCGCGTGCTGGGCGCGGTGGGACTGGGCCCCGACTTTGCCGGCGCGCGCCGCGAAGCCTACGGCCTGTTGGACCGGGTGGCGTTCCCGGGCATGCACTTCCGGCGCGACATCGGCGCCGGTTTCGCTGAAGAGGAGGCGAGTTGATGACAGCATCGCACAAGAGCGCCCGTCGGGGCACGCCCCGCGTGGCGGTGGTCCTGGGCAGCGCCTCGGACCTGCCCGTCATCGAGGGAATGCAGAAGCTCCTGGACCGGTTCGGCATCTCCCACGCGGTGGAGATCGCGTCGGCCCACCGCCAGCCGGACAAGCTGCGACGCTTCGTGCGCAAGTGCGACCGTGAGGGCGTCGAGATCTACGTGGCCGTGGCCGGCCTGGCCGCCCACTTGCCCGGCGTGCTGGCCTCGCTGACGGCCAGGCCCGTGATCGGCGTGCCCGTGGCCGCCGGTCCCCTGGCCGGCGTCGACGCGCTGCTGTCCATGGCCCAGATGCCCGGCGGCGTGCCGGTGGCCACCCTGGCCATCGGGTCCGCGGGCGCCAAGAACGCGGCGGTGCTGTCGGCCCGCATCCTGGCCCTCGGCGACGGCAAGATCGCCGCGGCCCTGGAGGCCTACCGCAAGGAACTGGCCGGCGGCGGGAAGTAGTCGTGGTCGAGCGCACGCGGGATTCCAGGACGCTCGCGGCGGCCCTGGCCGGCGGCGCAGTGGTCCTGATGCGCACCGACACCCTGCCCGGCCTGCACGGCCGCGCGGACCGCGACGACACGGTGGCGCGCATCGTGGCCTTCAAGGGCCGGCACGCGGACAAGCCCCTGCTGGTGCTCTGCGACGCCCCGGTCCGCGTCGAGGCGGTGGGCGTGTTCCCCTCGGCGGCGGCCCGCGCCTACGCCGGGGCGTGCTGGCCCGGACCCTTCACCCTGATCCTGCCGGCGGGGCCGGCGGCGCCGCCGGCCGCGACGCGCGGCGGCGACACGGTGGCCGTCCGCGTGCCCGGGCCGGAGCCCCTGCGCGACCTGGTGGCCGCGGCGGGCGGGCCCCTGGTCTCCACGAGCGTCAACCACGCCGGCGAGCCGCCCCTGGCCTCGCTGGCCGAGGCCGCGGCCTTCTGTGGCGACGCCGTGGACCTGGTGGGTGAAATGGTCTGGGACGAGGACGACGCGACCCCCACCGGGCACGCGTCGGGCCTGATCGATCTGACCGACTGGCCGCCCCGCGTGCTGCGCGCCGGCCACGCCGCTCCACCCGAATGGTAAGGAACTGTCGTTAGGCGTTGACAGGGAACACGATACATGTGGCGAGCCGTCTTGACGGCCGGATACGCGACGTCTAACTTTGAGCCATGTCCACCGGAACCGTACTGTTCATCTGTTCGGGGAACACCTGCCGCAGCCCGCTGGCGGAGGTCATCGCGGCGGTCCGGTTGGCCGGCCGCGGCCCGGACTGCGCATCGGCGGGGCTCGACGCCTGGAACGGGAGCCCGGCCACGGCCGAATCCTGCGACCAGGCTGCCGAGCGCGGGCTCGACCTGTACCGCCACCGCGCCCGCGCGGTGACGGGCCTGCCGCTGGACGGCGTCGCGTGGGTGCTCGGCATGACCTACGACCACGTGCGGCGCTTCCGCGCCGCGCGGCCCGACTACCGCGGCAGCGTGGGCCTGCTGGGCCTGCCCGGCGTGGACCTCGTCCGCGGCGGCGATCCCTTCGCCGGCGAGGAGGTCGACGACCCGTATCGCCGCGGCACGGTCACGGCCTACGAGGCCATGGGCGAACAGGTGGAGCGGCTGGTGGAGGCCTGGGTGCCGGTCCTGCTCGAAGGGGAGACGAGATGAGAATCGCCATCGGCAACGACCACCGCGGTCTCGTGCACAAGCGCGCCCTGATCCGCCTGCTGGAGGACCGGGGCCTCGCGGTGGCGGACCTGGGCTGCGACGACGCGGGCTCGGCGGACTACCCCGACCACGCCCTGGCCGTGGGGGAGGCCGTCGCCGCCGGCGAAGCCGACCTGGGCGTGCTGATCTGCGGCTCGGGCATCGGCGTGAGCATCGCCGCCAACAAGGTGCCCGGCGTGCGGGCGGCCCTGTGCATGAACGACGAGATGGCGGCCACGACCCGCCGCCACAACGATTCGAACGTGATCTGCTTCAGCGGCGACCACACGTCGGTCGAGGACGCCGTACGCATGCTGGCATCGTGGTTGGATTCGGAATTCGAGGGCGGCCGCCACGGCCGCCGCGTGGACAAGATCGTCGCCTACGAGACGCGACTCACGGACGGCTGCGCGGACGACTGAACCGTCGCCGTCCCCTGACTGGAGAGAGCCATGAACGAGAACCTGCACGCCGTGGATCCGGCCATCGCCGCCGTCGTCGACCTGGAACTGGCGCGCCAGCGCGACCAGCTGGAGATGATCGCCAGCGAGAACTTCACCAGCCACGCCGTTATGGAGGCCATGGGCAGCGTCCTGACCAACAAGTACGCGGAGGGCTATCCCGGCAAGCGCTACTACGGCGGCTGCGTCCACGTGGACGAGGCGGAGACCCTGGCCAAGAAGCGGGCCATGGAACTCTTCGGCTGCGAGCGCGCCAACGTGCAGCCCCACTCGGGGTCGACCGCCAACATGACCGCCTATCTCGCCTTCCTCAAGCCGGGCGACAAGATCCTGGGCCTGTCCCTGTCCCACGGCGGACACCTGACCCACGGCCATCCCGTCAACTTCTCGGGCCTGCTCTTCGAGGCGCTCCACTACGAGGTGGATCGCGAGACCGAGACCATCGACTACGACCGCCTGCGTGAGCAGGCCCTGGCCGAGCGGCCCAGGATGATCGTGGGCGGCGCCAGCGCCTACCCGCGCTTCTGGGACTACGAGGTCCTGCGCGAGATCGCCGACGAGATCGAGGCGATCCTGCTCTTCGACATGGCCCACATCGCCGGCCTGGTCGCCGGCGGCGTGCATCCCAGCCCGGTGCCCCACTGCGACGTGGTCACTTCGACCACCCACAAGACCCTGCGCGGCCCGCGCGGCGGCATCGTGCTCAGCCGCAAGAGCCACTTCAAGGCCGTCAACAAGATGAACTTCCCGGGCATCCAGGGCGGTCCGCTGATGCACGTGATCGCGGCCAAGGCGGTCTGCTTCCTCGAGTGCATGCAGCCCGGCTTCAAGGACTACGCGCAGCGCATGGTGGAGAACGCGTCGGTGCTGGGCGAGACGCTGCGCGAGCGCGGCTTCCACCTGGTGAGCGGCGGCACCGACAACCACCTGCTGCTGGTCAACGTGGCCGACAAGGGCCTGACCGGCAAGGACATGGAGGAGCTGCTCGAGAAGGTCGGCATCACCGTCAACAAGAACACCGTGCCCTTCGACCAGGAGAGCCCCTTCGTGACCAGCGGCGTCCGGGTGGGCACGCCGGCCCTGACCACCCGCGGCATGGGCCCCGAGGAGATGCGCCGCATCGCCGACGTGATGGACCGGGCCGTGGTCGCCCGCGAGGACGAGGACGCGCTGGACACGCTGCGTGCCGAGACCGGCGACATGTGCCGGTCCTTCCCGCTCTACCCCGATCTCTAGGAGTCGATGGTGAAGTGCCCCCGCTGCGGCACCGATGACGACAAGGTCGTGGACAGCCGCTCGGTCCGCGAGGGCCTCGCCGTGCGCCGCCGCCGCGAGTGCACGGCCTGCCAGGAGCGCTTCACCACCTACGAGTACATCGAGGCCAAGCAGTTCCGCGTGATCAAGCGCGACGGGCACCGCGTGGAGTTCGACCGCGCTAAGGTGATCGGGGGCATCGCCCGCGCCTGCGAGAAGCGGCCCGTGACCCTCGAGCAGATGGAGGCCGTGGCCGACGCCGTGGAGCGCGACCTGGCCTCGGGCCTCTCCCTGGAGGTCCCGTCCCGCGACGTGGGCGAACTGGTGATGAAGCGCCTGCGCGACGTGGACGAGGTGGCCTACGTGCGCTTCGCCTCGGTCTACCGCTCCTTCAAGGACGTGGACGAGTTCATGCAGGAGCTGCGGCAGATCCTGGACGGGAAGGAGGAGGCCGATGACTGACGGTACGCCCCGCGACGACGCGGAGCAGCTGCCCGGCGGCCCCCCCCCGGAGGAGCCCGAGGGCCAGATGACCCTGCTCGACCACCTGGAGGAACTGCGGTCGGTGCTGGTCCAGTCCATGATCGCGGTGGGCGCGGCGTCGATCGTCTGCTGGTTCCTGTCGAGCCCGCTGCTCGACCTGCTGGTCAAGCCGCTGACCGGGTCGGGCAACATGGTCTACTTCCACCAGCCGGTGGAGGCCTTCCTGACGCGCATGAAGATGGCCGTGGTCTGCGGCGTGTTCCTGGTGCTGCCCTTCGTGCTGCTGCGGGTGTACCGTTTCGTGCTGCCGGGGCTCTACGACAAGGAGCGCAAGGCGGTCACGCCGCTGCTCGCGGCCTCGGTCGTGCTCTTCTACACCGGCGTGGCCTTCGCCTACCTGGTGCTGATCCCCAAGGTCATGGCCTTCATGCTCAACTACGCGACGACGTACATGCAGCCCCTGATCGGGATCGCCTCGTATTTCGCCTTCGTGGCGCGGCTCTGTCTGGCCTTCGGGCTGGTGTTCGAGTTGCCGCTCGTGGTGCTGCTGCTCAGCCACCTGGGCGTGGTCAAGCCGCGTACCCTGTGGAAGGGATGGCGATACGCCCTGCTGGCGATCGTCGTCATGTCGGCGTTGCTGACGCCGCCCGACATCTTCTCCCAGCTGGTGATGGCCGGACCGGTCATGCTGCTGTATCTGGGCTCCGTCGGCGTCGCCATGGTCGTCGAAAAACGCCGTGGCCGAGGGGAGTTGCCAGGAGATAGCGATTGACTTAAGGTAGGGGCGTTGTCGACATTTACCCTTGGTCATCCACGGTTAATCCGGGTCAAAGCGTCAGTCCATATTTCGCCAGCCCGCCGAAAGGGTTACATGTCTCTGCTCGATCAGGAACGCGTCAAGCTCTGGGCTTTGCAAAAGATCATCGGACCGGAGCTTAAGCGCTTCGATGATGTCTACGACGAGTTGGTCAGGGGAGACACGCCGCTGATCAACGAGATCTGCACGCATGTCAAGCAGGGTAAGAGCAAGCGTTTCCGGCCCACGCTGCTGCTGCTCAGCGCCAAGCACGACGGGCAAGTCGACGAGGCGGCGATCACGGCGGCGGCCTGCGTGGAGATGATCCACACCGCCACGCTGCTGCACGACGATTTCATCGACGAGGCCCTGACCCGGCGCGGTTTGCCGTCCGTGAACCACCACTGGGGATCCTCGACGGCCCTGATCATGGGGGACTACCTCTACAGCAAGGCGCTTTCGTGCCTCATCAAATCGGAGCTGTACGACGCTCTGCGCCTGCTGGCGCGGACCACGGTCCTGATGAGCCAGGCCGAGATGATGCAGATCGAGACCAAGTACGACATGTCCATCGACATGGAGACCTACCTGCGCATCATCTACCGCAAGACCGCCTCGCTGATCGAGTCGGCCTGCCGCATCGGCGCCGGCTTCAACCCCGAGGTGAGCGCGAGCGCGTCGGCCTTCGGCGAGTTCGGCAGCAAGATCGGCTTCGTCTTCCAGATCACCGACGACGTCTTCGACTACCTGGGCGACGAGCGCCGGCTGGGCAAGCCCACTGGCCAGGACTGGGAGGAGGGGCGCATCACCCTGCCCCTGATCGCGGCCCTGGACAACGCGCCGGAGGAGAAGGGCGCGACGCTGCTGGACGGCGTGCGTGACCTGGCGCCGGAGGAGCGCAAGGAATGCTGGCCCGACATCAAGTCCTTCGTCCTCGAGCACGGCGGCGTCGAGGCCGCGCGCGACCTGGCGCGCGTCTACGGCGACGAGGCCAAGGACGCGCTGGCCCCCGTGGCGCGCGGCGCGCAGAAGGACCTGCTGGCGGTGTCGGTGGAGTACGTGCTGAAGCGCCTGAACTGATCACCATCCGAACAGACGGGACGACATGAGCGAGCAGTTCGAGCCCTGGTACGCCCGAGAGAACGGCGACGCCTTCCGCCTGGCGGAATTGGCGGCCCACGCCGCCCTGCTGCGCAAGGCCGAGGACATCCTCGTGCTGGACCTGCGCGGCCGCTCCGACGTGGCCGACTTCTTCGTGGTGGGCACTGGCCTGTCCGACACCCAGGTCGAGTCCATCGGCCGCGCCGTGGTGGACGAACTCACGGACTCCGGACACAAGGCCATGCACACCGAGGGCTTCGGGACGTCCTACTGGCTGTTGCTCGACTACGTGGACGTGGTCGTGCACGTGATGCAGCAGCGGGCCCGGGACTACTACCGGCTCGAGCGCCTGTGGAGCGACGCCGGGCGCTGCGAGATCGACGCGGCGTACTTCGGGCGGCCGGAGGTCGCGCAGCGTCACCCGGACCTATCCCTGGTGCGGCGCGGCGCCGGCGCGGCCGGCGGCGACGAGGCGGAAGAGGGACCATGACCATCCACGACATCATCCGCGGCGAGATCGCCCGCTGCCTCGAGCGCCACGGGCTCTTCGACGAGGACCTCGGCATCGCCGTGGAGAAGCCCCGGGACAAGAGCCACGGCGACCTGAGCACCAACGTCGCCATGGTCACGGCCAAGCGGCTCGGACGCAAGCCCCGCGAGCTGGCCGGCGAGCTGGCGGCGCAGTTCACCTTCGATCACGACCTGATCGAGTCGGTGGAGATCGCCGGGCCCGGCTTCATCAACTTCCGCCTGGCGCCCGCCTACCAGGTCGACCTGCTGCTGGACATCTGGTCGGGCGAGGGCGCATTGGAGGACATCCGCACCGGGCGGGGCCGCCGCATCAACGTGGAGTTCATCAGCGCCAATCCCACCGGGCCGCTCAACGTGGTCTCGGCCCGGGCCGGGGCCTTCGGTGCCACGCTCGTGCGCCTGCTGGACGCCGTGGGCTACGACGCCCACGCCGAGTACTACGTCAACGACGCCGGGCGCCAGGTGCGCCTGCTGGGCGCCTCGCTGCGCGCGCGCACCATGGAGATGCTTGGCCACGCCGCCGAGTTCCCCGAGGAGGGCTACAAGGGCCGCTACATCTCCCTGCTGGCCGAGGAACTGGTCGGGCTGTCCAGCAAGGCGATCCAGGAGCAGTCCGAGGTCTTCAACGACGAAAGCTTCCAGCGCGTGACCGCGCCCGCCGGCAACTCCGACGATTGGATCGCGTTGCCCGAGGACGAGTCGGTGAACAGCTTCGCCAAGTACGCCCTGATGAAGATCCTCACCTGGCAGCGCCAGACCTGCCGCCGCTTCGGCCTGCGCTTCGACACCTGGTACTTCGAATCGGAGCTGCACGAGACCAAGCGGGTCGAGCGCGCCCTGGAGAAGCTGCGCACATCCGAGGCCACCTTCGAGGAGGAGGGCGCGACCTGGTTCCGGTCCACCGACCACGGCGACGAGAAGGACCGGGTCATCGTGCGCTCGGACGGCACGCCCACCTACTTCCTGGCCGACGTGGCCTATCACTACCACAAGTTCCAGCGCGGCTTCGAGCGCGCCATCGACTTCCTGGGCCCCGACCACCACGGCCACATCACCCGCATGCGCGGCGCCATGACCGCCCTCGGCGTGCCCGAGGACTGGCTGGAGGTGCAGATCCTGCAGCAGGTGAACTTCGTGGAAAACGGCCGGCCCATGGACATGTCCAAGCGTCAGGGCCAGTTCGTGACCATGGACTCGCTCTGCGAGGACGTGGGCGCCGACGTGGCCAAGTACATCTTCCTCACGCGCAAGCCGAACTCCCACCTGGATTTCGACCTGGACCTGGCCCGCGAGCAGTCCAACGAGAATCCCGTCTACTACGTGAAGTACGCCCACGCGCGGATCTGCTCGGTCCTGCGCAAGGCCGCCGAGGCGGACTGGGAGGAGACGGCGCCGGCGCCGGAGCCCCTGTCGCGCCTGTCCGAACCGAGCGAGCGGAGTCTGGTGCGCGAACTGATCCGGCTGCCCGAGGTCGTCGCCGGGGCCGCCGAGAGCCGCGAGCCCCACCGCCTCACGACCTACGCCCACGAGGTGTCGGGACTGTTCCACCAGTTCTACCACAACTGCGTGATCCTGGGGGAGGAGCGGGAGACCACCGCGGCGCGTCTGCACCTCTGCCTGCTCACGCGCAAGGTGCTGCGGCAGGTGCTGGACCTGATCGGCATCGACGCGCCAGAACACATGGGAGAGAAGGACTGACATGTCGATCCTGGTCGTCGGCTCGGTCGCGTACGACACGGTGGAGACCCGCAGCGAGCGGCGGGAGCGCCAGCTCGGCGGGAGCGCCAGCTACTTCTCGCTGGCGGCGTCCCGCTTCGCGCCGGTGCGCGTGGTGGGCGTGGTGGGCGAGGATTTCCGGCAGGCCGACCTGGACCTGCTCGCCTCGCGCGGCGTGGACATCGACGGTGTTGTGCGTGCGCCCGGCAAGACCTTCCACTGGTCGGGCCGCTACCACGACGACATGATCGAGCGCGACACGCTGGCCACCGAGCTGGGCGTCTTCGAGGACTTCAGCCCCGTCCTGCCCGAGCGCTGGGAGACGACCCCCTATCTCTTCCTGGCCAACATCCACCCGGCCCTGCAGGGTTCGGTGTGCGACCGCCTGGCCGACCCGCGCCTGGTGATCCTGGACACCATGAACCTCTGGATCGAGACCACCCGCGAGGACCTGGCGGCCGTGCTGCGCCTGGTGGACGTGCTGCTGCTCAACGACGGCGAGGCTCGCCTGCTCTCGGGGTGCGCGGGACTGGCCGAGGCGGCGGCGGCGATCCAGGCCATGGGCCCCGGCCGCGTGGTGATCAAGAAGGGCGAACACGGCGCCCTCTACTTCGGGTCGGGTCCGGTGCTCGCGGTGCCGGCCCTGCTGCTGCCGGAGGTCGTCGATCCGACCGGCGCCGGCGACACCTTCGCGGGCGGCTTCGTGGGACACCTGGCGGCCGCCGGCGCGGACCGCGACAGCGGCGAGGAGTTGTTCCGCCAGGCCATGCTGAGCGGCACGGCGATGGCCAGCTTCTGCCCCGAGGCCTTCAGCGTCGACTGTCTCTGCGGGCTCTCGGACGCGGATATCGAGGCGCGGATCGCGCACCTGCGCGCCATGATGACCCCCTGACCGGACCTCCGGAAGCGGGCTAACCCGTTGGCACGTTCTTTTTTGCGCTTCCATAAGATCATCGTTGTAAGCGTCGCGCTCCCTCTGCTAGAATCTCGACCGATGGATCCCTCACCTAATGACCTCACGGAGGAGAACGGGGGCTCACCTTGGAAGATCACCGCGAAGACACCGAATGGGTGCAGGACGCCGAACGTTGGATCTGCCAGATCCAGGGCGTTCGCCAGTGCAGGATTGACCTGGACGACGAGGGTGAGGTGACCGGCGTGCACGTCGTGTCGAACACCTCGCGCGACCCCCGCCACATCGTGCGCGACGTGGAGGGGCTGTTCAAGGCGCGCCTCAACCTCGACGTCTACTACAAGAAGATCGGCGTGGTGCAGATCCTCGACCCGGATCAGCCCGCGCCTCCGCAGGACAAGGCCGCGGCCGCGGCGCCCGCCCCGGCGGCGGCGCCGGCGAGCCGGCCGGTCGTCGGCGACGCGGGCGGCGCCACCTTGCCGCACCCGGCGCTGCTGGTGGAAGAGGCGCCGCAGTCACGGGTCGAATGCGCCAGCGTGTCCCTCGAGAGCCGCGGCGCCAAGCTCCAGGCGGTGGTCGTGCTCGCGCGCGGCGCCGTGTCGGCGCGCTGCGAGGAGGAGGGGCCCAACCATCCCGGCATGGACGCCCAACTCCTGGCGCGGGCCACGGTGCACGCGCTGCAGGACCTGCTGGACGAGCCGGTCACCCTGAGCCTGGCCGACCTGCGCGTCGCGGAGGTCGCCGAGGAGCGGCTGACCGTGGCGGCCGTCGATCTGGTGGAGGGGCGGCGCAGCGAACGGTTCTTCGGGTGCTGCTCCCAGCGCTACAACGCGCGGGAGTCGAGCGTGTACGCGGTACTCGACGCGCTCAACCGGCGCCTGACGCTGTACAATTTCAAGGAGGAGGCCGCGCGACCGCGCACCTGACATTGCAGGACCGGCGCCGCTCATTCAACCGAGCGGAGCGGAACGGATCTGAAAACCGAGCGGAGCATGTCATCTGGGAATTGCAACTTTGCACGTTCACCGGAACGGAGGTGGCATCATGCTTCACTTCATCATCGGTCTGTTCTATAAGTGGGAGTGGTAATCTACCACCGTCCCCATCGGCGTCGGTCCTGCATGAATCCTCAAGAGGATGGCTTCGCCTGTCGAAACATCTATATTGAGGAGACGGCGCGAGACGCGGAGTCGATCGAGGCCCGGGCCTCGCGCACAGGAGCGGTCTGTGGACCCGCTGCGGCAGTTCGACAAAGGGAATGTCGGTGACACCACCCCGCCCACCCAGAGGCCGTTGGGCCTTTTCCCTCTACTACTACGCGGTTCTCGCGATGGGCGCCGGTCTGCTCGCCTATCTGGCCATCGCCCACCGCCCGGAGCAGGCCGAGTGGCTGGGCTGGTCCTTCTACGTCCTGGTGATCCTGGTGGCCGACACCAAGATGGCCGAGGCCCAGCTCCGCGGCGGCGGCAAGATCCTCTCCTCGCGCACCCTGACCCTCTCGATGCTGGTGCTCTTCGGCCCGCTGGTGGCCGTGGTCATGGACGCCGGCTCCACGCTGTTCCGCGGCCTGGTCCTGCGGGCGACCCCGCCCCGCAAGATGTTCTTCAACATGGCCATGCTGGCCATCGCCGCCGGCACGGCGGGGCTGGCCTACCACGCCCTGCCCCTGAGCGGCGAGTTCGGCAACGCCCTGTTCCTGGCGCCGCTGCTGGTGGCCCTGCTGTCCTACTCGCTGATCAACAGCGCCGTCGTGACGGGCATCATGAGCCTCGACCGGCAGATGCCCTTTCGCGAGGTGTGGCACCGCGACATCCGCTGGGGACTGGCCGCGGGCCTGATGGAGTTGCCGTTCACGGCCATCGTCATCCTCCTGTACCGCCAGGCCGGGCCCTGGACCCTGCTGCTCTACCTGCCCATCATCTGGGTCATCTTCGCCATGAGCCGCGCGCACAAGCAGCAGAAGGAAGCGCACATGGCGTCGATCGCCGTGCTGGCGACGACCCTCGAGGCCGACGAGCCCTACACCCACGGCCACAGCTACCGGGTGGCCCAGTACGCGGTGACCATCGGCCGGGCCATGGGCATGTCGCCGGCGGAGCTGGAGCTGCTGGAGTACGGCGGACTGCTGCACGACATCGGCAAGATCGCCGTCACCAACGACATCATCTGCAAGCCGGGGCGGCTCACCGACGAGGAGTTCGCGACCCTGGCCGAGCACCCGGCCATCGGCGCGCGCATCGTCGAGCAGATCAAGTTCCTGCCGGAGACGGTGGACCTGGTGCGCCACCACCACGAGCGCCCCGACGGCAAGGGCTATCCCGACGGCCTGCGCGGCGAGCAGATCAGCCTCGGCGCCAGCATCCTCAACGTGTGCGACGCCTTCGACGCCATGACCAGCGACCGTTCCTACCGGCAGGCGCTGCACGTGGACAAGGCCCTCTCCGAGCTGCGCAAGTACCGCGGCAACCAGTTCAACGCCGACGTCGTGGACACGGTCATGACCCTCTACGAGCGCGGCGAGTTCGACGTGATCCCCGACTCCGACGTGGAGAAGGTTATCCGGCAGATCCAGCAGGTGGCCCATCCCGCCCCGATCCCGGCCGAGAAGGCCACAGAAACGGAAGTCCATGAAATACGCGGATAGCGGCGTCGATATCGACGCCGCCCAGAAGGCTCTCGCCGCGGCCAAGGCCGACGTGCGCTCCACCTGGGACGAGCGCGTGCGCAGCGACCTGGGCGCCTTCGGCGGCCTGTATCGTCCTTCCCCCGGGGAACCCCTACTGGTGGCCAGCGTGGACGGCGTCGGCACCAAGGTGAAGGTCGCCACCCTGGCGGGCCGTTTCGACACGGTGGGCCAGGACCTGGTCAACCACTGCGTCAACGACATCCTGGTGCAGGGAGCCGAGCCCCTGTTCTTCCTCGACTACTTCGCCACCGACAAGCTGCAGGGCGACGTGCTGGCCGAGGTCCTGAAGGGCTTCGCCAAGGCCTGCCGCGAGAACGGCTGCGCCCTGCTCGGCGGCGAGACCGCCGAGATGCCCGGCGTCTACGGCGTCGACGAGTTCGACCTGGCCGGCTGCATCGTGGGCCGCGTCGAGGAGGCGCACGTGATCGACGGGTCGGCCATCGCCGCCGGCGACCGGCTCTGGGGCCTGCCCAGCACGGGGCTCCACACCAACGGCTATTCCCTGGCCCGACGCGTCTGCTTCGAGGTCGCGGGCTGGTCCGCCGCCGACACGCCCGACGAACTGGGCGGCGTGTCCGTGGGCGACGCCCTGCTGGCCATCCACCGCAGCTACCTGGACGAGGTGCGCACCCTGTGGCGCGAGCTGGGCCGCGAGGCCGTCCACGGCCTGGCCCACATCACCGGCGGCGGCTTCACCGACAACATCCCCCGCATCGTGCCCGACGGCCTCTGCGCGCGCGTGGACGCCTCCGCCTGGGAGGTGCCGCCGCTCTTCCGGGTGCTGCAGGACAGGGGCGAGGTGGATCCCGAGGAGATGTACCGCGTCTTCAACATGGGCATCGGCTTGGTGATGTTCCTGCCGCCGGACGCCGACGCGTCCGTGCTCGCGTCGGTGGGCGCGGTGCCCATGGGCGAGGTGGCGCCGGGGGAGGCCCGGGTCGCCGTCGAGTTGTAACCCGCCCGGCCCGGCGTGCCGTCGCCGGGACAGTCTCCGAAACGCGTGCGGTCCGTGGCCCTGGCCCGGACCGCTCTTTTTCGGCCGCCGCGGCCGCCCCCCGCAGGTGCCCCGCCTGTGCCGCCCCCGTTCGAATCCCTTGCGAAGCGATCCGCGTAAGCTCCAACCTGGATATGCGTTACAGATTCATGTGGACAAGCGAATCCGCGGCGTCGGATCTGCATGTCCGTGCGCAACCGAGGAGGACGGCATGGGCGACTGCGACGCATTCTGGGAGCACGAACTGCGGAGTTATCCCTTCGGCGGCGGGGGCAGCCGGCTCTGGGTGGTGCGCAGCCGCGGCGCCGGGAACGGGCGCGCGGCCCTGGGCATCCTGCTCGACCGCGTCTGGCGCGGCGGCGGCGCGGACCCCGGCCGCGGGCGGCCGCCCCTGGGCGCCCTGTGGCGGGCCGCCGTGGACGGCGAGTCCTGCGCGCGGCGGTTGCCCGACGAGCCGCCCCGGCGGCTGATCGTGGAGCCCGTGCCGAGCGCGGCCGCCCCCGGCGGCGCCGTGGCGGCGATCTGCGCGGACGACATGCCCTGGAGCGGGTCGGTGGCCGCCTGGGTGCGCGCCTTCGCCCGCAAGCTGGCGCCGCTGCTGGACACGCTGGCCCCGGCCCCCGGCTGCCGCGCGGGTGCCACGGCGGATCCTTGCCAGGCCAGCCTCTTTCCCCCCGAGCCCGCCCCGCCCGGCGCCGCCCGTCTCGCGCGGGGGGGCGGGCCCGCCGCGGTGCCCCTGCCGTACCCCGTCTTCGTGGACGGGGTGCCGGGCGTGGTCGGCGTCTCGCGCGAGATGATCGCCTGCTGCCGGGAGGTGGTCTCGGTGGCGGACAGCCAGGTCAACGTCCTGTTGCACGGGGAGAGCGGCACGGGCAAGGAGGTGCTCGCGCGAGCCGTCCACCACCTGGGATCGCGGCGCGAGCGGCGTTTCATCGGCGTCAACTGCGCCGCCCTGCCCGAGTCCCTCTTCGAGAGCGAGCTCTTCGGCCACAAGGCGGGCGCCTTCACCGGCGCCGGCAAGGAGAAGATCGGCCTGCTGGAGGCCGCCGACGGCGGCACGTTTTTCCTGGACGAGATCGGCGACATGCCCGCGGCCCTGCAGATCAAGCTGCTGCGGGTGATGCAGGAGAAGCGTCTGCGCCGCATCGGCGAGCTGCGCAGCCGACCGGTGGACGTGCGCTTCGTGGCGGCGTCGCACAAGGATCTCGAGGCGGAGATCGCCGCCGGCCGCTTCCGCCTCGACCTGTACTACCGCCTGAAGGTGGTGCAGATCACCATCCCGCCCCTGCGCCAGCGCCCGGAGGACCTGGCCCACCTGCTGGCCCACATGCTCGGACGCCGGGGCCGCGCCCCGGACAGCCTGGAGGTGGCGGAACCCGCCCTGGCCGCCCTGCAGGGCTACCGCTGGCCCGGCAACGTGCGCGAACTGGAGAACGAGGTGCTGCGCTGGCTGGCCCTCTACCCGGATCACGCGCTGATGGAACTCGACCAGCTCTCCATGGCCGTGCAGCGCGCGGCCGGCCGCTCGGTCGACCCGGCCGACCTCGCGACGCTGCGCCCCATGGACGAGGCCACCGAGTTGCTGGAGCGCTTCCTCATCCGCAAGGCCATCGGCGCCAGCGGCGGCCTGAAATCGGTGGCCGCGAAACGGCTGGGGCTGTCGCGGCAGGGGCTGTACAAGAAGATCCGGCGCTACGGGATGCGGGACCTGTTGCACGCGGCCAGGTGAGCGGGTATCTTCGCCCCATGTCGTCACAGGACACACCTACCCGGGATGCCGGCGCCGCCTCGCTCCCGCCCCGCACGGCAGCCCTCGCGGCCGTCTGCGCGGGCATCATGGCGACGGCCGCCATGCCGCCCTTTCGCGGCACGGGCTGGCTGATCGTCCCCGCGTTGACTCTGCTCTTCGCGGTCCTGCGCGACACGCGGCGCCCGGCGCTGGCCGGCTGGCTCTTCGGCCTGGCCCACCAGGCGACGCTGCTGCACTGGCTGTTCCTGCTGGGCCCCGAGGCGCCCATTGCATCGAGGGTGCTGGTGCCGGTGGCCGCGGGCGCTGCCATCCTCTACGCCTCGCTCTACTACCTGCTCTTCGGCTGGCTGGCCGGACGCGTGGCCCGTCTGCACGGCGGCGCGGCGGCCCTGCTGGCGATGCCGGTGCTGTGGACCCTGGTCGAGATCCTTCGCACCGTGGGCGAACTGGGCTTCCCCTGGTGCCTGTCGGGGCTGGCCTGGCTGCAGACGCCCCTCTACCCGCTGGCCCGGGCCGGCGGCGAGCAGGCTCTCGGCACCGCGGCGGCCTTCCTCGCCGCGCTGATCACTCTGGCCGCCGCGCGACGTGGCCGGCGCCCGCGCGCCCCGCTGGTATCCCTGGCGACGGCCGCCGGGCTGCTCTGGGGCGGCCTGCTGCTATTCGGGATCGAGGCCCCGCCCAGCCATGTGGATCCGCCCGTCCGCGTGACCGTGGCCCAGGCCGACGTGGCCCTGAGCGACAAGTGGGTCAAGACGCGCATGGACTCGACCATGGTGCCCTACACCGCGCTGACGGCAGCGGCGGCCCGCGAGGGCGCCGAACTGGTGATCTGGGCCGAGACGGCGGTGCCCGCCTACCTGATGTACGAGCCGCGCCTGCTCAAATGGGTGCGCGCGGTGTCCGACACCAACGATGTCTTCCTCTACACGGGCTTCCCCGACGCCAACCTCGATCCCGACGGCCGCCAGCTTCGCACCAACGCCTCCGGCCTCTTCGATCCCGACGGGCACCTGCTGGACCGCTACGCCAAGCACCACCTGCTGCCCTTCGGCGAGCGCATGCCCTTCCAGTCGGTGCTGCCCTGGCTGGGGGAGATCGACCTGGGCCAGGCCGAGTGGGAGTCCGGCGCCCTGCCCGCGCCCATGGACGTGTGCCTGGACGACGGCCGCGGCCTGCGCCTGGGCGGGCTGATCTGCTACGAGTCCATCTTCCCCTCGCTGGCGCGGCAGGCCGTGCGCGCCGGCGCCGACGTGCTGGCCAACATCACCAACGACGGCTGGTTCGGGCGTACAGCGGGGCCGGTGCAGCACGCCGAGATGGCCCGCATGCGCGCCGCCGAATGCGGCGTGCCGCTGCTGCGCTGCGCCAACAACGGCATCAGCTTCATCACAGACACGTCCGGGACGGTTCTCCGCTCGGCAGGACTGGGTGAGCGCGGCCTGGTCGCCGGCGACGTCAGCCCGGGGCCGCGGTCCACGACGTACCTGGCCCACGGCGCCTGGCCCCTGCTCGCCTTCCTGCTGCTCTGGACGCTCGTCGCCATCGTCGTCACGGCCCGGGGGCGGAGATCATGAATCCCCTGCGCCACGCCTACGCCTACTGCCCGCGTTGCCGCGCCGGGATGGCGCGCACCGAGGAGGGGGGCGCCGAGCGTCCCTGGTGTCCCGAGTGCGGCTTCGTCCAGTACCTGAATCCCGCGCCGGCGGCGGCGGTCATCGTGCGGCGCGGCGAGAAGATCCTGCTGGCGCGCCGCCGCTACGAACCCCGGGCGGGCCTGTGGACCTTGCCCGCCGGCTTCCTGGAGTACGACGAGCCCGCCGCCGAGGCCGCCCGCCGCGAGGCCCGCGAGGAGACCGGGCTCGAGGTGGAGATCGGGGAACTCTTCGCCGTCCACCACGGCCTGCTGCCCCCTGACCGCTCGGTGATCCTCATCGTCTACCGGGCCAGCGAACTGGGCGGGGAACTGCAGGCTGGCGACGACGCCGATGAAGTGGGCTTCTTCGACCTGGACGACCTGCCGGGCCCCATCGCCTTCTCGGCCCACCGCAAGGTGCTGGACGCCCTGCGCGCCGGCCAGGAGGAGGATCGATCGCCATGACCGACACCCGTCTGCCCGTGGCGGTGCTGCTCTCCGGCAGCGGCCGCACCCTGGAGAACTTCCTGGCCGCGCGCGAGGCCGGGCGCCTGCCGGTGGACGTGGTGGCCGTGGTCTCGAGCCGCGGCGACGTGCGCGGCGTCGAGATCGCGCGCGCGGCGGGCCTGCCCGTGGGCGTCTTCCGCCGCAAGGACCACGCCTCGATCGCCGCCCACAACGCGGCCATCAACGCCTGGCTCGCCGAGCGCGGTCCGCGCATGATCCTGCTCGCCGGCTACCTCTGCTTCTACCACCGTCCCGACTGGTTCGACGGCCCGATCCTGAACATCCACCCGGCCCTGTTGCCGAAGCACGGGGGCCAGGGCATGTTCGGCCACCACGTCCACGAGGCGGTCCTCGCCGCCGGCGACGCCGAGAGCGGCTGCACCGTGCACCATGTAAGCGAGGTGTACGACGCGGGGGAGATCGTCGCGCAGCAGCGGGTGCCCGTGCGGCCGGACGATACGCCGGACAGCCTGGCCGCGCGTGTCTTCGACGCCGAGTGCCGGCTCTATCCGCGGGTGGTGGGGGAGATCGCGCGGACCCTGCTCGACTAGCGCGTGGGATGAGGGAGGGGCGAAGGCCCTTCGTTTCCAGATCAGTCCAGAATCGGGATAGGGGAGCCGGGCGCTAGCTCGGCTTCCCCTCCCACACCACCCGG
>CAZTWK010000056.1:0-21251 GCA_964617805.1 uncultured Fibrobacteraceae bacterium
GCGCGGTTGATCACCGGCATGCAGATGGGCAGGCGCAGGCTGGCCGCGATGTAGAGCACTTCCCACATCAGGGCGAAGCCGGCCGAGCTGGTGGCGGTGAAGACGCGCGCGCCCGTGGCGGCGGCGCCCACCGCGGCGCTCATGGCCGAGTGCTCGCTCTCGACCAGCACCATCTCCGTGTCGACCTCTCCGTCGGCGACGAAGTCGGCGAACTGGTGCATCATCTCCGTCTGCGGCGTGATCGGGAAGGCGGGGGCCACGTGGGGTCGCGCTTGCTTGAAAGCGGTCGCCACGGCCTCGTTCCCGGTCAGCCCTACGAACAGCTGTTTCATGGGAGTCTCCTTTCCGTGGCTCACTTCTCGTCGCGGACCATCACGATGGCCGCCTTGCCCTTCTTCGCGGGCGGACAATGCTGCGCGCAGATGCCGCAGCCCTTGCAATGCTCGTAGACGAATCCCGTCATCTTGGTCTTCTTGTCGGACGTGTCCAGACTGATGGCGGTGTCGGGGCAGTATATCCAGCAGAACATGCAGTGCGTGCAGTTCTCCTCGACCCACTCGGGGATGTCGGAACGCCAGTCGCCGGTCTTGAAGTCGGTGGCGTTGCCGGCGTCCTTGATGACGCCTCCCTCGTGCAGATCCTTGGTCGGAATGTTGCTCATTCTGACACCAACTCCTCGTAGGCCCGCTCGACGGCCTTGACGTTCCCGTCGACCACGGCCTGGGAAAACTTCTTCTTCAGCTGCGAGGCCATGCATCCGGTCAGCTCTTCGATCTCGATCACGTCGGAGATCTTCGAGAGGGCGCCGATCATGGGCATGTTGGGGATCGGCCGACCGAAGCTCTCCTTGGCGATCAGGGAGGCGTCGACCGTGTGGACCTCGCCGCCCTTGAGACCGAGGCGCTTGCGGATCGCCGCCGGGCTCTCGAGGGTGTTGATCAGGAAGATCGTGTCGTCCGTCATGCCGTCGGCCACGCCGGCGGCGGCGGAATCCAGCAGGGACGAATCGAGCACGATCACGTACTTCGGCTCGGCGATGCTGCAGTGGACGCGGATGGGGTCGTCGGAGATGCGCGTGTAACCCCGGACCGGCGCGCCGCGGCGCTCGGGCCCGTACTCGGGGAAACCCTGGCTGTATTTGCCGCGCTCCATCACCGCTTCGGCCAGGAAGATGGCGGCGGTCTTCGCGCCCTGCCCTCCCCGTCCGTGCCAGCGGATTTCAGTCATCTTCGCAGCCATGATGCTCTACACTCCTTGAGCGGTTACCGGTTGGCAGGCGCCGCGACAGGCGTACGTCTGCGTCACGCCTAAAGGTAGTGTCTGACCTAGCCCGGTCAATTGAAAACACCGGCGGCAAGACGGGGAAACGCATCCCGTCGCGCTCGGCGCTGTTGCCACGTCCGCGTGGTCTGCTATCATGCCGTCCGAGGACACTTCCCAGGTAGCGAACGGATGGGACATGACCACCAGAAAAGTCGATATCACAATCAGATGCGGCGAATACCTCGGGCGCTACCTCTGCGGCGGGGCCGCTCTGGACGACCTGAAACGGCTGCGCGCCGGACGGCCCGCGGCGGCCCTGGTGGACGCCGCCGTCGCGCGCCGCCACGGCCCCGCGCTGGCGAGGTGCCTGGGCGACGCGCCCCGCCTGACGCGTCCGGGCGGCGAACGTGTCAAGACCCTCGCCGAACTGGAGCGGATCTACCGCTGGCTGGCCCGGATCGGCCTGCCCCGGGACGGACTGCTGATCGGCGTCGGCGGCGGCACCCTGCTGGACGCGGCGGGCCTGGCGGCCTCCACCTGGGGCCGCGGCGTGGACTTCGCCGCCGCGCCCACGACCCTGCTGGCGGCCGTCGACGCGGCCGTCGGCGGCAAGACCGCCGTCAACCTGGACCGTCTGAAGAATCCCATCGGCACCTTCCATCCCGCCCTGCTGGTGGCTGCGGACACGCGTCTGCTGGGCTCGCTGCCCCGCCGCGAATGGCGCAACGGCCTGGCCGAGACGGTCAAGGCCGCCGTCATCGGCGCACCCGGCCTCTTCCGGGACCTGGAGGCCGCGGGCGCGGACCTGTCCGCCCGCATCGGCCGCGGCGACCGGCGCCGCGCGGTGCCGCGGGTGGCACGTCTCCCCTGGCGTAGCTGGATCGCCGGCGCGGTGGCGGTCAAGGCGCGCGTGGTCGCCGCGGATCCCTTCGAGCGGGGCCCCCGGCGGGCCCTCAACCTGGGCCACACCCTCGGCCACGCCCTGGAGCCCCTGCTGGGCCTGGGCCACGGCGAGGCCGTGTCGGTGGGCATGGCCGTCGCGGCGCGGCTCGCCGCCGCCCGCGGCCTCTGCACCCCGCGCTGCGCCACGCGCATCGCGGACCTGCTGGCCGCCTGCGGCCTGCCGGTGACGGCGGCCTGCCCGCCTCGCGCGGAGGTGGCCGCCCTGGTGTTGCGCGACAAGAAGATGGAGCAGGGCACCGTCGGCTGGGTGCTGCCCGAGCGGATCGGGCGGGTCGCCCTCGATTGCCCCGTGGACCTGGACGACGCCCTGGCCGCCCTGGCCGGCTGAGCCCGGTACCGCAAAAAGACCGCCCGCGCGCCGGATCGACGCGCGGGCGTTGTCTTGCGGGGCCTCGGACCGGCCCTACTTGGCGAGCATCAGCTTCGCGGTGGCGTTGCGGGTGCCGTCGCTGACGCGCACCAGATAGACGCCCGTGGCGACCGGCGAGCCCGCGTCGTCGCGGCCGTTCCAGATCACCTCGTGACGTCCCGCCTCCAGATCCCCGGACACCAGGCGCCGCACCACGCGTCCACGCATGTCGTGGACGCTCACCCGCACGGGCCCGCTGCGGGGCACGTCGAAGGCGACCTTGGCGCGCGGATTGAAGGGGTTGGGCGTGACGCCCGCCACGGCCAACGACCGCGGCGTCGACTCGCCTTCGACCGCCGTGGTCTCGCCGAGCTGCTCCGAGTAGCCGCCCACGTGGCCGGCCGCATCCACGGCCACCACCAGGTAATAACCGCCGCCGGGCGTCTCGTCGATCCAGCTCTGGGTCGGATGCGTCAGGTCCGCGACCACGCGCGCGGGCCCCGGCACGAAGGGATCGGCCGTGCCGCTGTAGACCACGTAGCGCTGGATGTCGGGCTCGGTGTTGAGATCCCAGCTCACCTGCTTCCGGCCGTCGCCGAGATCGGTCAGCTGGGCGTTCTGGACCGTCGCGGGCGCGGACGTGAGCGCCTCGGGACCGCCACAGAGACCCATGTCGTTGCGCGACGCGTCCGGGTCGTTGCAGGACGGATCGGGATCGCCCCGGTCCAGGGCCGGCGCGTGCAGGGCCATGCCGTAGTCGCCGCCGGGCGCGTCCACGAAGAGGGGCTCGGTGAAGAGATCGTGGGGACCGGGCTCCCAGCCCGGCACGTCGTCGCCGTTGTTCCAGTACTGGTTGTAGTCCACGAGCATGGTCGTGGCGCCCGCGCCGAGACCGCCGCCCTGGTTGTCGGCCAGGATGTTGTTGCGGAAGGTCAGGTCGTCGCCGCCCACGATGTAGGCCGTGCCCAGGTAGAGGGCCGAAGAGACGTTGTCCAGGAAGAGGCAGTTCTCCACCCTGGCGTTGCCGGCGGCACTGAGATGGATCCCCGCGCCCACGCTGGGGCCCGTGTTGCCGATCACCAGCACGTTCTCCAGCGTCGCGTCGGCCGCGTCGACGTGCAGCCCGCCGCCGCCGGTGGTGGCGGAATCGTTGCCGTCCAGCTCCCCGCCCCGGATGACGATCGAGCCGCCGCGGACCTCGATGGCGCCGCCCTCGGCATGGGCCTGGTTGCCCACGAACACGTTGTCGGCCAGGACCAGATCCGCGCTCTCGGCGTAGACGGCCCCGCCGCGGTGGACGTCGCCGTTGTTCTCGAAGCGGTTGCCGGTCAGGTCGACGGCGCCGCCCGATACGTAGACCGCCCCGCCTTCCTTGCCGGCGACCGTGCCGGTGCCGAGGTTGGCCGTGAACTCGTTGTTCACCAGTTCCGCGGCCACGGGATCGAAGAGCGCCACCGCGGCGCCCTGGTCCGCGAGACCGCCGGTGAAGACGCAGCCCTCGATGCGGATGCTGCCGCCGAAGGCGGCGACACCGCCGCCGACGCCGAAGCCGCCGTAGGGATCGCCGCTGTTGTCCGTGAAGAGGCAGTCCTTGATCAGGGGCGACGAGTTGCTGGCGTAGACGCCGCCGCCGTGGCTGCCGAGGGCCGGCGTGCTGCCCACCAGGCCGATGCAGTCGTGGAACTCCACGCCCTCCACGCCCGAGTAGCCCGCGGGGGCGTTGAGGAAGATCATGCCGCTGGCCGTCGACTGGATGCGGGTGGGATAGGTCGTCGCGTCGCGGGACGAGAAGGTGCCGCTCCAGCCGCCGATGACCCAGACCGGGCCGTTGACGCCCACCGAGCCGATGTAGTCGCCCTCGGCCACCAGCACGGTGTCGCGGCCGCTGCAGTAGGCGACCGCGTCGACGATGGTGTGGGCGGCGGTGGCCGGCGTGGCGTAGGGCGCGGTGTTACTGCCCAGCGCGGACACGTAGAGCGTCTTGTGGCCGACCACGGAGTAGCTGTCGGAGATGTCGAAGCCGTTGCGGGTGTCGCCGTCGGCCACCACGCAGATGCGCATGGCGTCGGTGGTGACGTTGTCGATGATCCAGGTGAAGGAGCCGTCGTTGGGCGTGCCGTCGGCGATCTGGGTGTCGAAGACCCCGTCCATGCCGATCCAGATGTCGACGTTGGTGCAGGGCGCGTCCAAGGTGGTCCAGGTGATCTCCATGGGCTCGCCGGCGTAGTACTCGAACGCCGGGTCCGGACCCTGCAGGACCACGTCGACCGGCGGCACGTCCAGCTGGATCTGGGTGACGTTGGTGCCGATCAGGGCGGCGCCGTATTCGATGACGAAGAGGCCGTCGTTGCCGAAGTCGGTGCCCCAGGAGTTCTTGCAGATCCAGGCCCCCTGGCCCTCGCAGCCGTAGTCGTTCCAGCCGACGATCACGATCAGGTGGTTGGTGTAGGGGCCGCCCGGATCGGAATAGCAGCCGTCGACGTAGCTCGGGAAGGGTTCGTCCGCGTCCATGGACGAGCAGACGGGGCCGTCGAGCAGGGCCGTCTTGATCGCGGTCACGCTCGAGGACACGTAGTACCAGTTGTCCAGGAAGGCGAAGGGCAGGTAGCTGCTCTGGGTGCAGGGATTCGACGAGGACTCGTTGTAGGGCAGTGCGGCCTCGCGCACCAGACCGTTGGTCATGGCCACGTTGTACACCGCCGAGGCCCAGCCCCCGTCGCAGTCGGCGCCGTAGGGATTGCAGTCGATGCCCTGCTGCTCGGAGAGGTCGAGTTCCTGGCCGTAATAAATCTTCATGTGGGCCTCGATCTGGCCCATGGCGGCGAAGGACCAGCAGGAACCGCAGCCGCCCTGGTCCTTGGCCACCGTCAGTCCGCCCTGGGTCGCCCAGCTGAAGACGTCTGGCAACTGCCTCTTGTCGGGCATTTCGCGCAGATGCTCGGCGTACTCGCGTGCGTGGTCCGGCGACTGGACGAAGCCGAACATGTTGGCCCGTTCCTCGGGCGTGCGGCTCTCGAGCCAGGCGACGTCGGCCTCCCAGTCGGCCAGCGCGGGTGTCGCGGCGACGAGGAGCAGACCGGCCAGCAGCGCGAAGGCGCAACGGCGCGAATGGGTCACGGCGACCGTATCGGTACACGAAGACATCCCGATCCTTTCGATGGGTCTTGTCCTGTATGGCGGGGTGTGAAGCGCGAGACGGATGAGCGGGATCGCACCTCTTCCGTTCGCGACATCTAATTATAGTCGATAGCGTGGGGTCTTGGCAAGACTACCGTGGTGGAGGAATTCGGTCCACTTATGACACTGTGTTTTCATGATTTGGCGCTCCGGCGGGCCCGCGGGGGGGGGCCCAGGCCCCCCTCCGCCCTTTGGAGCGCCGTCTCCCGGCTACTTGGCCAGCACGAGCTTCGCCGCGGCGCTGCGCCGGCCGTCGCTGATCCGCACCAGGTAGACGCCCGCCGCCACGGGCGATCCCGCGTCGTCGCGGCCGTCCCAGACGGTCTCGTGGCGGCCCGCCGGCAGGTCCGCCGACACCAGCCGCCGCACCACCCGGCCGCGCGTGTCGTGGATCCGCACCCGCACCGGGCCGGACCCCGGCACGTCGAAAGCCACCCGGGTCCGGGGGTTGAAGGGATTCGGCGTGACGCCACGCACGGCCAGGGCCCGGGGCGTCGCGCCGTCGTCCACGGGAGTGGCGTCCCCCACCTGTTCCGAGTAGCCGCCCACGTGGCCGGCCGCGTCCACGGCCACCACCAGGTAGTACCCGCCCGCGGGCGCCTCGTCGATCCAGTCGTGCCCCGGGTGCGGCACCTCCGCCACCACGCGCTCGGGCGCGGGCACGAAGGGCGAGGCCGTCCCGGTGTAGACCACGTAGCGGTCCACGTCGGGCTCGGTGTTCGGATCCCAGCTCACCTCCAGGCGGCCGTCGCCCAGATCGACGAGCTGGGCGCCCTGGATCGCCGCAGGGGCCGCGGCGAGGGCGAGGGGCCCGCCGCACAGGCCCAGGTCGTTGCGCGAGGCGTCCAGGTCGTTGCAGGCCGGTTCGGGATCGCCCCGGTCCAGGCCGGGCGCGTGCAGGGCCAGGCCGTAGTCTCCGCCCGCGGTGTCCACGAACAGCGGCGCCGTGAACAGGTCGTGGGGACCGGGTGTCCAGCCCGGCACGTCCGCCCCGTTGTTCCAGTACTGGTTGTAGTCGACGATCGAGGCGGCGGCGCCGGCGACGATGCCGCCGCCCTGGTTGTCCGCCACGATGTTGTTGCGGAAGACCAGCGATTCGCCCCCCGAGATGAGCGCGGTGCCGAGATGAGGGCCCCCGCCCACGTTGTCCATGAAGATGCAGTTCTCCACCGCGGCCGTGCCGGACTGGTCCAGGTAGACGCCCGCGGCGTGGACCGGGGTGGTGTTGGCGGACACCAGCACGTTCCGCACCTCGGCGTCGGCCTGGTCCGCGTGCAGGCCGGCGCCGGGCGCCTCGGCCGACGCGTTGCCCGTCAGCGCGCCCCCCCGCATCGACAGCGTCCCGCCGTGGATCGCGATCGCGCCGCCGGCGTCCCGGGCCTGGTTGCCGACGAAGACGTTGTCCACGAGGTCCAGGTCCGCGTCCTCCGCGTAGAGGGCGCCCCCGCGATGGACGGTGCCGTTGCCCTCGAAACGGTTGCCGGACAGCGTCACCGAGCCGCCGCGCACGTACAGCGCGCCCCCCTCGTGGCCGGGGCCGGTCTGCACGCCGTCGTTGGACAGGAACTCGCAGTCGACGATCTCCGCCGCGACGGGATCGAAGAGCGCCACGGCGCCGCCCTGGTCGGCAAGTCCGCCGATGAAGACGCAGTCTTCCAGGCGCGGGCTCCCCCCGTAGGCGGCCAGGCCGCCGCCGACGCCGTAGCCGCCGTAGGGATCGGCGCTGTTGTCGACGAAGGTGCAGTCCCGGATCAGGGGCGACGAATTGCTGCAGTACACGCCGCCGCCGTGGTAGCCGTGGGCCGGCATGCTGCCCACCACGCCGATGCAATCGTGGAACTCCACGCCCACCACCCCGGAGTATCCCGCCGGCGCGTTGAGGAAGATCAGTCCGCTGGTCGTGGACTGGATGCGGGTGGGGTGGGCCTGGGGGTCGTAGACGGCGAAGGCGTCGTCCCAGCCGCCGATCAGCCACACCGACCCGTCGATGCCCGCGGTGCCCGCGTAGTCGCCGCCGGCCACGAGCACCGTGTCGCGGCCGGCGCAGGTCAAGACCGCCGCGGAGATGTCGTGAGCGGCGGTGGCGGGCGTCTCGTAGGGCGGCGTGTCGCTGCCCAGGGTCGACACGTAGACCGTCTTGTGCCCGACCACCGTGTAGGAATCGGAGATGTCGAAGCCGACGCGGGTGTCCCCGTCGGCCACCACGCAAAAGCGCATGCGGTCGGTGGAGAAGTTGGGCAGCTCCCAGGCGAAGGAGCCGCTCGGCGGCATCCCCTGGGCGATCCGGGTGTCGAAGAACCCCTCCTCGCCGACCCAGATGTCCACGTAGGAACACGGCGCGTCGTGGGTGCTCCACGAGACCTCGATCGTGTCGTGGGCGAAGAGCTCGAGGTCCGGGTCGGGCCCGTGCAGGACCACGTCCACCGGGGGGATCGCCAGTTCGATCTGGCTGGCGGCCTCGCCGATCGCCGAGACGCCGTAGCCGATGTTGAAGTACCCGTAGCTGCCCCAGCCGGGGCCCCAGGAATTCTTGCAGATCCAGGCGCCGGTGCCCCCGCAGCCGCGGTCGTCCCAGCCCACGATCACGATCAGGTGGTTGGTCCAGCCCCCGATGGGCGAGTCGATGCAGCCGCTGTTGTACTCTTCAAGGGTCTCGCCCGCGAAGACGCCGGCGCAGACGGGGCCGTCCAGCAGGGCCGTCTTGATCTGGTCGATCTCGTTGGGGATGTAGTACCAGTCGTCGACGAAGGCGAAGGGCAGGTAGTCGGTCTCCGTGCAGCCTCCCCCCCCGGCCTGGTAGGGGATCGCGGCCTCGCGCGTGACGCCGTAGTTGGAGGCGACCCAGTAGACCGAGCCCTGCCAGCCCCCGCCGCAGTCGTCGCCGTAGGGATTGCAGTCGATGATCTGCTGCTCGGACAGGTCCAGCTCCTGGCCGTAGTAGATCTTCAGGTGGGCCTCGATCTGGCCGATGCCGGCGAAGGCCCAGCAGGAGCCGCAGCTCCCCTGGTTCTTGACCGGGGTCATGCCGCCCTGGGTGACCCAGCTGAAGAACTCGGGCAGCTCCTGCCTCACCTCCACCGGCCGCAGCCTCTCGGCGTAGATGCGGTCGTGATCGGCCGGCTTCACGTAGCCGCGGCCGTGGTCCCGCTCGTTGGCAGGGGCGGAGGCCGCGGCCGCGAGCAACGATCCCGTCAGCAGGAGCATGGCGGCGAGGCGTCTGGACGCCGGTGCGGCGACGCTGCGTAGGTGCGCGTTCATCCCGGTCCTTTCGGTGGTCTTGCGGACGTGGCGGGGTCCCGTATCGGTATGATACAGCATCTGACGGGGTCGTTTCAATCGGAGGGACAAAAGGGACGAGGATGCCGTCCCCCCGGCATACGACCGGGGGACACGGCGAGGAGCCGCATCCCCCGGCAAAGGCCGGTCGATGGACCGTCTAGCGGTACAGGTTCTTCACGTCGCCGAAGCTCATCTCCTCGTTGGCCACCAGGCCGGTCGAGATGCGGATCTCGCCGTACTCCATGCCGATGGGCTCGGCCCAGGCGTCGTGGACGACCGTGTAGAAGTTGGTCAGGCCCGTGTAGTCGTAGGCGCCCAGGCAATCGAGGATGTCGAGCGACGGCAGGGTGGACCCGTCGTAACCCACGCTCCAGCGCATGGTGAAGTAGGGATCCAGCTGCCCGGGCACGTCGAGGGACGGCACCACGGAAGCCCAGTCGATCTCGTTGGCGAAATGGAAGCCGTCGGCCACGGGATCGGACTCGCGGATGCAGAAGTAGGCCGGGCCGGCGGGCTGGGGATCCACCAGGGCCACGGGGCCCACCGAGCCGATGTGCAGGATGAAGGAGCTCAGGTCCACCTCGTAGCCGCGGACGTTGTAGTTGGGGCTGTCCACGTAGACGTCGGAATCCACGTAGAAGGCCGCGTATACGCTGTCACCGGGGTTGACGTCGGCAAAGAGGCCGCTGTTGACCTGGTTGTACTCGACATTGCCGAAGAACTCGACGGTGACGATCTCGGCGGCGGCCGGTGCCGTCGCGATCATCAGAACCGCAGTCATTATCACGAAACGTCGCATGGTGTACCTCCTCGGGTAGCACGGGGGAAGCTGCGTCGATGGCAGGTGGACGATGCCACGACCACCGACAAGGATGACACGAATAGTGGTCCAGGCAGCGGTCTGCCCGCTAACCCGTCTGTTTCAATTCATGACGCTCGTGTGCCAAAGCGGGGATTGAGCGACCGCTCACCACATGCCCACCGGATCCACGTCCAGCATGACGTCCAGGCCCCGCGTCCGCGCGCCCAGGCGACGGGCGCAGTCGGCGAGCCAGCCCTTCTCCGCGCCGGACAGCGGGCCCTTGATCAGGAGCTGGTAGCGGTAGCGGTCGTGGAGGCGCGCGAACACGGCGGGAGCCGGCCCCAGCACCTCCAGGCCGGGATTGCGCAGGCCGCCGCGGATCAGCTCCGCCAGGGTCTCCGCGGCCCCCGTCACCTCACCGAGGCGGCGGCTGGTCAGGGCCAGGCGCAGCATGCGCCGGCAGGGCGGGTAGCCTACGGTCTCGCGCACGGCCAGTTCCTCGTCCGCGAAGGCCCGCGTGTCCTGGGCGGCGGCCTGGCGCAGCACCGGGTGGTCGGGCTGCCAGGTCTGGAAGATCACCGCGCCGGCCCCGTCGCGGCCGGTGCGGCCGGCCACCTGGGTCAGCAGCTGGAAGGAGCGTTCGTGGGCCCGGTAGTCGGGCAGCGAGAGGCCGTCGTCGGCCGCCAGCACGCCCACCAGGTCGACCCCGGGGAAGTGGTGCCCCTTGGCCACCATCTGCGTGCCGACGAGGATGCCCGCCTCTCCCCCGGCGAAGGCGGCGAGGATGCGGGCGTGGCTGCCCCGCCGCCGCGTCGTGTCCTGGTCGAGGCGCAGGATGCGCGCGCCCGGGAAGTGGGCCGAGAGGGCCAGCTCCAGCTTCTCGGTGCCGCCGCCGGCCGGCAGGAACTCGGCGCCGCCGCAGTCCGGACAGGCGTCGGGCGCCGGGCGGGCGTGGCCGCAGTAGTGGCAGAGCAGGCGGCGCGGCCGCAGGTGCACGGTCAGGCCGATGTCGCAGCTCGGACAGGGCACGGCCTCGCCGCAGGACGCGCACTGCAGCACGCGGGCGTAGCCGCGGCGGTTGTAGTAGAGGATGGCCTGGCGCCCGGCCGCCAGCGTGGCCTCGAGGGCCCGCAGCAGGTCGGGCGAGAACCCGTCCTCGCCGCGCTCCTCGCGCATGTCGACGATCTCCACCGTCGGCGTCTGCCCCACGGGGCGGTCCGACAGCTCGACCAGGCCGTAGCGGCCGTCGCGCGCGTTGCGCACGCTCTCGAGGTCGGGCGTGGCCGAACCTAGGATCACGAAGGCGCCCGCCTCCCGGGCGCGCACCACCGCCGCGTGGCGGGCGTGGTAGCGCGGCTTCTCCTCCTGCTTGTAGGAGGTCTCGTGCTCCTCGTCCATCACCACCAGGCCCAGGTCGCGCACCGGCGCGAAGAGGGCCGAGCGCGGCCCCACCACCACCCGCACCTCGCCGGCGGCGGCCGCCTCGTGGACGCGGCACCGCTGGCCGGCGGACAGGGCGCTGTGCAGGGTCGCCACCGTGTCGCCGAAGCGGGCGCGGATGCGCGCCTCGGTCTGGGGCGTCAGCGCGATCTCGGGCAGCAGGTAGATGGCGCTTCGCCCCCGGTCGAGGGTCTCGGCGATGGCGCGCAGGTAGACCTCCGTCTTGCCGCTGCCGGTCACGCCGTGCAGCAGCTGCACGCCGAAGGCGGCGCGGTCGAGATGGTCGACGGCGGCGTCCACGGCCCGCGACTGATCGGGCGTGAGACGGATGTCGGCGGGATCGTCCAGGGGGAAGTCGACCGCGGCGGTTCGTGACGCGCGCCCTTTCGTGCCGGGCGCGGGCGGGTGGAAAAGGGGCACCAGCTCGCCGGGAGGCAGGGCGTAGTAGCCGCACATCCAGTCCAGCAGGCGGCGCCGGTCGCCGGTGACGGCGTAGGCGGGGCCGAAGCGCTTCGCGAGCGGGCGCAAGCGGTGGCCGTCGCGCTCGGCGACCTCCCCGGGCGCGCGGCTCACGGCGACCACCAGGCCCGTCACCGCCTTGCGACGGCCGAAGGGGGCCGCGACCAGATCCCCTTCGCGCACGGGATCGTCCCAGTCCGCGGGGATCAGGTAGGTGAAGGTCTGCGGCAGCGGGACGGGCAGGGCCACCTCGGCCAGCCGGGTCCCGGGCTCGTGCGTCAGATCTCGGGTCAAGGGGTCGCCTCCGACCGGGAGGATACACGGGCCGTCCCCGGGGAGCAACGACGGTGGCGGAAATGGTAGGGACGTCGCGACACGTGGTCGCGACGTCCCTCTCCCCTGCGAGCGGAGCAGGGTGGGTGCCCCGGCGCGAGCCGGGACCGGCCTACTTGGCCACGCCCAGGTACTGCTGGACGGTATCCAGCAGTCGCTGCGGGCTGAAGGGTTTCGTCATGTAGCCGTCGGCCTTCACCTCGTCGCCGCGGGCGCGGTCCTCGCGGCTGTTGCGGGCGGTGAGCAGCACCACGGGGATGTCCATGGTGTTCACGTTCTCCTTGAGGCGCCGGCAGGTCTCGAAGCCGTCGAGGCGCGGCATCATGACGTCCATGATGATCAGGTCGGGCGACTGTTCCGCCGCCACGCGCAGGGCCTCGTCGCCGTCGGCGGCCTGCAGGACCATGTAGCCCTCGGCATCGAGGCTGAAGTCCAGGATGTTCAGGATGTAGGGCTCGTCGTCGACGATCAGGATCTTGCGCAACGTTCCGCCTCCAGTGCGTGATCGGTTTCCGGTCTTCCTCGCGATGCCTCCGCCGCGCCTCAGGCGACGGGCTCGGTCTGCGGCTCGGGCCGCTCCGTCTTCGACTCGGCCCGCTCGGGTTCGCCGCCGGCCGCCAGGGAGCGCGCCCGCTGGATCTCGCCGATGCGGTCCGCATAGCGGCGGGCCTCGTCCACGTAGATCGCCACGCAACGCGGGCAGAACTGGTTGCCGGCGCGCTGCTCGATCTCGGTGAGCGCCGTGTCCAGGGACACGGCCCGCTTGTAGGGCCGCCCCTGCAGCATGGCGGTCAGGCTGTCGGCCAGGCTCATCAGGCGCGAGCCCAGGGGGATGTCGTCGCCCGCCAGGCCCTCCGGATAGCCGGTGCCGTCGTACTGCTCGTGGTGGTACAGGACCATGTCGTGCACCTGCGCCGGCGCGTCCAGGGACTTGATCATCTCCAGGCTGAGGTGGACGTGCTGCTGGATGATCTCCCACTCCTCGGGCTCCAGCGGCGGCGTCTTGTGCAGGATGTCGTCCGGGATGCCCGAGAGCCCCAGGTCGTAGGTCTGCAGGGCGAAGGCCAGTCCGCCCAGATCCTCGTGCTGCAGGTGCATGCGCTGGGCCGTGGCGATGCAGATCTCGTGGCACACCTCGGCCAGCTCGTCGTGGCGGGCGCGCCGGATGGCCACGCTCTTGCGCAGGGCCTGGCTCAGGTCGGCGAACTCGCGGTTGCCGCGCTGCTGCTCGGTGACGCGGGCCAGGATCAGGCCCAGGCGCGCCGAGAGCACGTCGAGCAGGAGCTTGTCGCGCTCGGTGAAGGGTTGCCCGTCGAGCCGGTTGTTGACGTTGACCACGCCCACCACCTCGTCGTCGCACCGCACGGGCGCGCTGAGGAAGGAGCCGGTCTCGTAGCGCGGGCGCGAGGCGTCGGTGAGCGAGCGCTCGTCCACGGCGATGTCCTCGACGAGGATCGCCTCGCCCTCCTTCCAGACGCGCCCCGCGATGCCCTCGCCGCGCTGCAGACGCGTGTCCTGCACCACGGCGTCCTCGAGGCCCATGGCCGCCTCGATCACCAAGTGCTCGCCGCCCTGGTCGGGCACCATCAGCGACACGATGCGCACGCGCATCAGCTCGCCGACCCAGTGAATCAGCTTCTCCGCGAACTCCGGCACGTCGCCGAAAATGGTGTGGCGGCCGTTGTCGGTGCCGCGCCTGATGATCTCGTCCCGTCGCGGCAGCAGCGCGTTGAAGCGCACGCCGCGCGGCTGCACGCGCTCGCCCCAGATGCGTCCGCCGTGGCGCGCCACGATGTCGCGGCAGATGGCCAGGCCGATGCCCTGCCCTCCGTGCTCGCGCGTCGACGAGCCGTCCACCTGGTAGAAGCGGTCGAAGATGTAGGACATCTTGTTGTCCGGGACTCCGATCCCGTTGTCCTCGACCACGATGCGCACCGAGGACACGCCGTCCATCACCGACAGGTGCACCTTGCCGCCGCTGGGCGTGAACTTGAAGGCGTTGTCGATCAGGTGGCGGATGAGCTGGCGGACCAGGTCGGCGTCGACGCCGAGCAGGATCTCGTCGCGGTCCAGGTGCACCGAGAAATCGATGTTCTTGGCCTCGGCCTGGTTGCGCGCCGCGCCCTCCAGCCCGCGCACCAGGGCCACCAGGTCGGCCTGGTGCCGGTTGAAGGTGACCTGTTCGCGCTCCATGCGCTCGAGGTCCAGCAGGTTGTTGACGATGCCCGTGAGCTTCTCGCTCTCGTGGTGGATCACCTGGAGGAACTCGCGCTCGGCCTCGGCCTCCATCTTGCCGCGTCCGTGCAGCAGGGCCTCGCTGTAGGCCTTGATGGAGGTCAGGGGCGTGCGCAGCTCGTGGCTCACGTTGGCCACGAAGTTGTTCTTGAGCTCGTTGTGGTAGCGCAGCCGGTCGGCCGAGCGCGTAAGCTCCTGGTTCTGGTTGTGCAGGCGCGAGTAGAGCTCCGCCGAGGCGATGGCCGTGGCGGCCTGCTGGGCGAAGAACTCCAGCATCTGGATGCGCTGCAGCGACGGGATCTTGCGGTCGATGGGATCGTCCACGCTCAGGTAGCCCACGATCTCGCCCTCGGGCGAGGTCAACGGGATGATCAGGCCGTCCTCCTCGTGCCACTCCCCTTCCTGGCGCTCGCCCAGGTCGGGCACATAGCCGCCGGCCATGGCTTGCCCGGCGCCCTCCATGTCGTGCTTGATGAAGTAGCTGTTGGAGACCTGGAACTGGGGCAGCGCCATCTTGCGGAACTCGGCCAACGAGACCGGCGTGTGGCGCAGGTACTGGACGCCCTCCTCGTCGATGCCCGCGAAGGCGCGCGCCTCGAAGGTGCGCTCGGCCAGGTCGTAGATGCGCAGCAGGACCATGCGGAAGCCGAGGGACTCGCGCACGGACTCGGCCACCTCGCCCAGCAGGTGGTCGGGATCCCGGTAGGCGTGGATGCGCGCCGAGATCACCAGCAGGCTCTCCAGGCCGCGCACGCGCTCCTGCCGTTCGCGCAGCACGCGGCTGCGCTGCTTCACGCGCCATATCTGCCAGGCCATGCCCGCGGCCAGCAGGAGGATGGCCGCGGCGTAGGGCCACAGCCCCCCCGGCGCGGCGGCGACGCCGGCCGGCACGACGGCCATCATCTCGGTCATGCTGTTCATCTGTCCCGTCCTCTCAGCCAGGGGAACCCCGCCCTGGCGGCGACGGCCTCGCGGATCTCCGCGATGAGCCGGCTCATCACGAAGGGCTTGTCGAAGAAGAGGTCCGCGCCGGCCGCCAGCATCTCCTGCTTGGTGGCTGGGTCCGTCCGGGCGGACAACGCCACGATCACCGTGTTGTCGTAGCCCGGGTTGCGCCGTATCAGGCGCGTGGTGTCGATGCCGTCGAGCCGGGGCATCATGATGTCCATGACGATCACGTCCGGTGCGAAGCCCGTGACCTTGTTCATGCAGTCGATGCCGTCGCGGGACAGGGCGACCTCGCAGCCCTCGTTCTGCAGCGCCTGCGCCAGCAGGTTGGCCAGCGCGCCCTCGTCCTCGACGATCAGTACCCTCGGTCCGTCCATGTGCCTTCTCTCCCGTGCGCGGCGTCCCGCGCTGTCATACCTCGTCGGTGCCGGTGGCGGAGACGACGGGTTCGACGGTGTCCCGTTCGCCGCGTCGTTCGGTGACGACCACGCTGCCGGGCAGCGTCTTGCCGTACTGCTTCAGTTCCGCCGCCACGGCGTTGAGCCGGCCCACATGGCCGAAGCGGCCGTCGCGGTCGGTGATCACGGCCACGGTCAGCGAGACCGGCGGAAAGCGCTTGGTCAGGCCGCCGCGGTCCGGCAGCTCGACGTAGCCGCGGCTCCAGTCCATCGGTTCGTAGAGCTCGGCGATGCGCGCGTCGAAATTGGCGACCACGTTCCGGGCGAAGACCTCGGCTTCGTCTGCCCCGGTGATGGCCACGAAGTCGTCCCCGCCCACGTGGCCCAGGAACGCGCTCTCGTCCAGCCGCATGATCTCGCTCACGAGGGTGTCGGCCAGCATGGTCAGCAACCGGTCCCCCCGCGAGTAGCCGTAGTAGTCGTTGTAGGCCTTGAAGAGGTCCAGGTCGCAGTAGCAGTAGCCGTAGGCCCGATCCCCTTCCAGGCGCCGGCCCAGTTCCGCGTCGATGGCCCGGTTGCCGGGCAGGCCGGTCAGGGGGTTGGCGTCGCGGTGGTTGCGGCTCAGCTCGAGCATGTTGCGCACCCGGAGCATGAGCTCCTCGGGCACGAAGGGTTTGACCAGGTAGTCGTTGGCCCCCGCGCGCAGGCCGCGCACCTTCTGGGTCGTGTCGCCGTGGGCGGTGAGCAGGATCACCGGCAGGTTGTGGGTCCGGAACTGCTCGCGGATCCGCGTGAGGACCTCGTAGCCGTCCATGTCCGGCATCATGATGTCCAGGAGGATCAGATCCGGCAAGAAATCATCCATCATCTCAAGTGCCTCGGCGCCGTTGGCGGCCTGGAGCACCTGGAAGCCGGCCTGCTCGAGCATATATGTCAGAATGGTCCGGATATGCAACTCGTCGTCGATGACGAGTATCGTCTCCGTCTCCCTCATTGACCACCCATCCGTGCAAATTGAATGTCCATCGCCCCTTGTGGGCGTGGCCACGCGCAAGCACGCAAAGCGCGTGCCATCATGCCCCCTGACCGGACATCATCGGGAAGGGGGGATCGTCGGGTCGGGAATCAGCGCCAGGATTCGAGGGGACGGCGCGCAAAACTGTCCAGGCTAAGGGGATCCGAGATTCCGGCGGCGAGACGGGCCTGGCCGGCACAGGCGATCATGGCGGCGTTGTCCGTGCAGTATGCGGGCTCCGGTGGCAGGAATTTGAGCCCCATTCTGGCCGCTTCCGAGGCGGTCCGTTCGCGCAGCAGGCTGTTGGCGGCCACGCCGCCGGCCAGGTAGAGGGCGGACACCTCGTGCTCACGGGCGGCCTGGACGAGCCGCATCGTCAGCACGTCCACCACCGCCTCGCGCAGAGCGTGACAGATATCGGCTACATCCTGCTCCGACAAGGGCTTGGGAAGACCAGCCACCAGGACGCGCACGGCCGTCTTGAGTCCGCTGAAGCTGAAGATCACGCGGGGATCGCGCCGCAGGGGGCGCGGCAGCTCGAAGCGGCCCGGGCGACCGTCGACGGCCCGGCGGTCGATGGCCGGTCCGCCCGGATAGGGCAACCCGAGCAGTTGGGCGGTCTTGTCGAAGCACTCGCCGGCCGCGTCGTCCAGGGTCCAGCCCAGGCGCTCGTAGCGCCCGACCTCGCTCATGAGCACCACCTCGGTGTGCCCGCCCGAGACCACGAGCACCGCCGCCGGCAGCACCATGGGCGCGCTGAGCTGGTTGGCCAGGATGTGACCCTCGATGTGGTGAACGCCGACCAGGGGCCGGCCGGTGGCCCAGCAGATGGCCTTGGCCGTGGACAGACCCACCAGCAGGGCGCCGATCAAACCAGGGCCCGCCGTGACGGCGACGCCGTCCAGGTCGCCGGCCTCGATCCCTTGGCGGGAGAACAGGTGGTCCACCAGGGGCAGCAGGTTGACCAGGTGGGCGCGCGAGGCCAGCTCGGGCACCACGCCGCCGAAGTGGTCGTGCAGGTCGACCTGGCTCGAGACCAGGTTCTCCAGCACGCCGGCCGCGTCGTCGTAGAGGGCCACGCTGGTGTCGTCGCAGGAGGTCTCGATGCCGAGTACCCTCACGGGCCGACCTCCAGCTCGGCGTAGGCCTCGCCCAGCCGGTCGGCGACCTCGCGGGCCAGCAGCGTGCGCCGCGAGCCCGCCGCGGCGGTGGCCAGTTCGCCCGCGCGGCCGTGGAGCCAGCAGCCCAGCAGGGCCGCGTCGAAGGCCGGGGCGCCCTGGGCCAGCAGGCCGCCGATCAGACCGGTGAGCACGTCGCCGGTGCCGCCGTGGGCCAGGGCGTCGTCGCCGGTGGGATTGACCACCACCGCGCCGTCGGGGGACGCCACGAGCGTCGGCGATCCCTTGGCCACCAGCACCGCGCCCCAGCGCCGCGCCAGCTCGGGCACGACGCCCAGGCGATCCTCGCGCAGGCGCCCGGCCGTGTCGCCGGCCAGGCGGGCCAGCTCGCCGCCGTGGGGCGTGAGGACGACCTCGCCGTGGGCGAAGGCCGGTTCACGGCCCGCGCGCGCGTAGGCGGACAGGCCGTCGGCGTCGACCACCAGCGGGCGGTCTACGCCGGCGAGCAGATCGACGAGCCAGGCGTCGGTCGCGGGGTCGTCGCCCAGGCCGGGCCCCACCGCCAGGGCGTCCTGGCGCTGGAGCAGGTCGGACCAGGCGTCGCCGGCCAGGGGCGCGATGGCGCCGCCGGACCCGGTAGGCAGCGGCCGCACCAGGGCCTCGGGGAGGAAGCCCAGGGCCGCGGTGGCGTGGTTTTCCGGCAGGGCCAGGGTGACCAGGCCGGCGCCCGAGCGCAGGGCGCCCAGTCCCGCCAGCAGGGCGGCACCGCCGAAGCGCCGCGAGCCCGCCAGGACCAGGGTCGTGCCGGCGCCGTACTTGTGGGCGTCGGAGGCGCGGGGCGGCAGCAGGTCGGCGTAGTCGGCGGGCAGCAGGTAGTGGAGGTCGCCAGTGTGGCGCTCGCAGGTCTCCGGCTCGAAACCGATGTCCACCACCGAGAGGCGTCCGGCGTGGTCGCGGCCGGGCGGCAGCAGCAGGCCCAGCTTGGGCAGGCCGACGGTGACGGTGGCGTCGGCGCGCACGGCGACCGGATCGACCGCGCCGCTGTCGCCCGCCACCCCCGAGGGGACGTCCAGGCTGAGGATCGCGCAGGGCCCGTCGTTGAGGGCCGCGAAGAGGTCGGCGTAGCCATCGCGCACCGGTGGCACGATGCCGGTGCCGAAGACGGCGTCCACGATCAGCTCCGACTCCACGCAGCGCTCGCGGGCCCGCTCGACCCAGCTTGAGGGCGGGACCGACTCGCGGGTCACCGAGTCCGGGAGGCGCGCCAGGTTGGCCGCGGCGTCCGGCGAGAGGGCGTCGGCCGGCGCCAGCAGCACGACGTGCACCTCGAAGCCGAGGGTTTCCAGCAGCCGCGCCAGCACCAGGCCGTCGCCGCCGTTGTTGCCCTTGCCGCAGACCACCGTGATCGCCACGGGCGGCGACAGCTCGGGAAACTCCCGCAGGAGCTGCCAGGTCATCTCGCGGCCGGCGGTCTCCATGAGCGCCAGGCCGGGCACGCCGCCGTCGATGGTCTCGCGGTCGATGGCCGCCATCTGGGCCGCGGTGGCGATGCGCATCTCAGGCCTCCCCCCGCGCCGCGTTGAGGGACTCGATCACGCCGAGCAGCTGCGACAGGTCGTCGACCTCGAAGTGGGCACCCGAGTCGGTCGTGCGCTTGCGGTCCGCCGAACCGTAGGTGTCCCCGTAGCGGGCGTAGACCGTGTGCAGACCGGCGTCCAGGCCGCCGACGATGTCGCGCTCGGGCCAGTCCCCGATCATCACCGTCTCGTGGGGCGCCACCTCCAGCCTTTCGAGCGCCATCTGGAAGGGCACCGGGCTGGGCTTGGTGTGGCCGGTGTCGTCGTGGGTCAGCACCACATCGAAGACGTGGAGCAGGCGCAGGTAGCAGAGCCGCAGCCAGGCCTCGAAGCGCGGGGCGTCGCTGACCACGGCCAGCTTGTAGCCGTGCTTGACCAGCGCCAGCAGGGTCGGCCGCACGTGGGGATAGGGCACGAGCTGGGCCTCGCGGGCGCGCCGGTAGGCGACCACCGCCGCGGCGAGCACGCGGTCGTCCACGCCGCCGGTCACGTCCTCCAGGAAGCGGTTGAACACCCGCTGGTTCTCGATGCCCACCTCGTCGTAGATAGCGAAGATGCGGTCGACCACCTCCTGGGAGTCCATCTTCAGCCCGGCGTCGATCATCGCATCGGCAGCAGCGCCGATGGCCACGCTCTTGGCCTTCATGAAATCCGTGAGGGTGTTGTCCAGGTCGAAGATCACGGCCTTGATGGCCCGCGTGTCGGCTGACGTCTCCATGGCCTCTCTTTCCTTTCGACTTCGCTCGGAGCATACTACAGTGTCGGGGACCGGCTGCCAAGGCGCCGAAGCCCTTTCACGGAGGAGACGCACGATGTCGGGTCCGGGCCACCAGAGGCGTGACGACCCCATGGGTCTGAGCCGTCCGGACACCATCTGGTCGCGCTGGAGCACCCCGCGGCTGACCATGCTGGCCGTGCTCTGGAGCGCCGCCAACCTCGTGCTGCAGACGGTCACCTACACCTACACCGGGGACATGTTCGCGGCCGTCAGCGCCGGCGGCCTGCTGGTGCTGGGACTGGCCGTCCTGGTCGTGCGCGGCCAGGACGGCTCCCTCTCGAGGGATTTCGACCTCGACCGCCCCCCCCTGTCGGTCGCCCTGCTGGCGATCCTGGCCGCGGTGGCCGCCCTGGTGCCGGCCTCATTCCTCGCGGGCCTCTCCTACGGATTGCACCCGCCTTCCCAGGATTGGATCGCCTTCTACAACGAGCACTTCCCCACCACCACGCCGCGCATCGTCATCGCCGTGGTGGCCGTGACCGTCTGCGGCCCGGTGGCCGAGGAACTGGTCTTCCGCGGCCTCGTCTACCGCCTCGGCCGCCGCTACTGGGGCTACCTGCCCGCGGCGCTGATCTCATCCATCATCTTCGGTCTGGCCCACGGCGAGCCCTGGTTCCTCTTCGGCCTGGTGGGCCTGGGTCTCCTGCTCGCCCACATCTACGAGCAGACCCGGTCGCTGACCGCCTGCATCCTCACCCACGCGGCCCACAACGGCCTCTCGCTGCTGCTGCTCTTCGCCCAGGGCGGCATGGCCGACCGCACCGACGGCACCATCACCACCGACTGGCTTGCATTGGTGGCGTCCACGATCTGCCTCGGGGTGATCATCTTCCTCTATTCACGCAGGCGATCCTGACAAACCCTAGAGTTCCGCGCCCCGAAAAATCCTTTTGACCGGTGATGGGACAGCTCCCTGGGATCGGCTGTGGTCCCGGGGTGTGGACCTGTCGTTCCGGGGGCGTATGGAGGGTCCTGGAGCCAGGAGGGCGGAAGGACCCGGAATTCGAGCGAGCCGCCGACAGGAAGTCGGCGGCGAGCGCCCCCCGGAACGACAGGTCCACACCCCGGGACCATGCCTCGATACCCCAGGGAGCTATCCCATCCCTAGGTCTTCTGC
>CAZTWK010000057.1:0-21052 GCA_964617805.1 uncultured Fibrobacteraceae bacterium
CCAGTTGGCGGCGGCCGGCGCGAGGGTCGTGCCGTCGGTGTCGCCGTTCACGTCGTCGCGGGCCGAGGTGAAGGTGACGCCGTCGGCGACCAGGCCGCCGGGCTGCGTCGCGCTGGCGATCTCGAAATGGCTGAACCACGACTTGATGATCAGCCCGGGGGAGAGGGTCAGCACCGGTCCCGAGGCGCCGGCCACGTTGATGGTGGCGCTGGACATGTAGTAGTTGAAGCCGTGGGGAGGGACCGGAAGGGTGTACGATTCGGTGACGGTGGAGTTGAAGAGCCGGATGGCGTTGTACACGTCGTCGCCGCGCGGGACGATGGTGTTGCCGAAGACCAGGTTGTCGAGGCAGTCGATGTTCGTGGCGATGGGCATGCTGGCGCCCTGGTTGACGGTGTTGCCGACCAGGGAGGCCGCGCTGCCGGGGCTCGAATAGACGTAGAGCGAACCGGCGTTTTCGGTGAAGGTGCAGCCGCTGACGGTGGGGTCGCTGTCGTCCACCAGGACCACGCCCCCGCCGTTGCCCCCGTAGCGGATCTCGCAGTTGGTGATCAGGCAGGAGTCCGTGCGGGCCGCGGCGTTGAAATCCATGCGGTGCCAGTTGGCGGCGGCCGGCGCGATGGCCGAGCCGTCCGTGTCGCCGCCGTCGTCGTCGTAGACCGAGGTGAAGGTGACGCCGTTGGCGACGAGGCCGCCGGGCTGGCTGCCGCTGGCGATCTCGAAGTGGCTGAACCACGACTTGACGATCGTCCCGGGCGCGATCATGAGCACGGGCCCCGCGGCGCCGACCACGTTGATGGTCGCGCTCTGCAGGTAATAGACGAAGCCCGCCGGCGGCAGGGGCCAGACCATGGAGGTCTCGATGGTGCCGCCCCTCACGCCGATGCCGTCGTACTGGCCCGAGGCGTGGGGCGTCAGCACGAGAGCCGGTACGACCGTCGGCACCAGTCCCAGCGGCAGGTAGACGGGCAACGAGCCCGTCTCCTCGATCAAGCAACCGCTGGTTGTGAAGCCGGACGCGGCGTCGTCCACGTTCAGGCCGTAGCGTCCGCCCGTGAGGGTGAAGCCCTCCAGGACGACGCCGTCGACGGTGACGGCGACCACGTCCTCGTTGGTGGCCGGACCGTCGATGATGGTCGTCGGGCTGCCCGCGGTGGAGGAGAGGGTGATCGCCGCGTCGATGCTCAGGTTCTCCGCGTAGGTCCCGGGCAGGACCTGGATGGTGTCGCCGCCCGCGGCCACGGACAGGGCCTCGCCGATGGTCAGGTAGTCTCCCGTGCCGCCGGCGTCGACCGTGTAGGTGGCGGCCAGGGCGGCGGGCGAGCCCAGGCAGAGCAGGGCCAGCAGGGGCGGAATCGTCAGCCATCCGTTCTTGCGTATCATATCGCTCCCCCTCCTAAAAAGCGGTCTCTTCGATTCTCCATCAGCCGATCTCACTATAGCACAAGGAAGGGCGCGAGCCGGAGAGAAGTAACCAGGAGCGACAGAAGATCAACGACTCCTGGCGGTTCACGACCTGAACGACTATCTTCACCTGCGGAATCGGCGATTGGATCGCCCGCGTACACCTACCCGAATCGACCCCATGCAAAGACGAGCTGAGATAACGCGACTTGGCTCTGCGGAGTCAGGAGCTTGACTCGATGAGTTTCACCCATTTCAAACTCGATCCCTGGTTGGAAGACGGGATCGAAGACGCCGGATACGAGAACCCGACCCCCATCCAGGAAGAGTCCATACCCTCCATTCTCGAGGGACGGGACGTGCTCGGCCTGGCCCAGACCGGGACCGGCAAGACCGCCGCCTTCGCCCTGCCCATCCTCGAGCACCTGCTCGACGGCGAGCTGGGCGACCCGCGCTGCCTGATCGTCGCGCCCACGCGCGAGCTGGCCGAGCAGATCAACGACCACTTCAAGCTGCTCGGCAACCGGACCGACCTGCGCACGGTCACCCTCTACGGCGGCGTGGGCAAGAACCCGCAGATCGAGGTGCTGCGCCGCGGCGTCGAGGTGGTCGTGGCCTGTCCGGGACGCCTGCTCGACCACTACGGGAACGGCGACATCGACCTCTCGCGCATCGAGGTGCTCGTGCTGGACGAGGCCGACCACATGTTCGACATGGGCTTCCTGCCCGACATCAAGCGCATCATCTCCCTGCTCCCGAAAGAGCGCCAGAACCTCTTCTTCTCGGCGACGATGCCGACCTACATCCGCGACCTGGCCGACCAGGTGCTCGTGGACCCCGTCACCGTGCAGGTGGACGCGCGCGCCCCGGCCGAGACCGTGTCGCACGCCCTCTTTCCCTGCACCGACCGCCTGCGGCAGCCGCTGCTGCAGAAGATGCTGAAGTCCCACGCCTCGGGCCGCGTCCTGATCTTCACGCGCACCAAGCACCGGGCGCGCAACCTGGCCACGATCCTGGGCAAGAAGGGGCACAACGTGGCCTGCCTGCAGGGCAACATGCCCCAGACCAAGCGTCAGCAGGCCATCGACGGGTTCCGCAAGGGGAAGTACGACATCCTGGTGGCCACCGACATCGCGGCGCGCGGCATCGACATCTCCAACGTGACCCACGTGATCAACTACGACATGCCCTCGACCGTAGACGCCTACACCCACCGCATCGGCCGCACGGGGCGAGCCCTGAAAACCGGCACCGCCTTCACCCTGGCCACCCAGGCCGACGAGCCCCTGGTCCACCGCGTGGAACACGTGCTGGGCTACGAAATCGAGCGCCGCATCCTGGACGACTTCGACTACGGCAGCTACGCGCCCGAGCGCCAGGGCTACCGTCGCACGGAGAAGAAGCGGGGACAGTCGCGCTCGGACCACCGCGGCGGCATGTCGTCGACGGCGCGTCGGCGGGGCGGCGGCACGCGGCGGCGCATCTCCCGGCGGGGCTGAGCGCCCCCGTCCCGACTCACCGAAGAGGGAACTCCCCCCGCGTCAGTCGAAGCGGGTGACCGACTGGTAGATCACGTCCCGGTTGGGGAACTCGATGTCCGCGATCTCCGGCATCTCCACGTGCAGCAGCGAGGACGAGTCGTGGATCCGCACCGTGTCCGCGTCCACGAACGAGAACTTGTCCACCAGCTGCCAGAGGGCGTAGACGATGGTGCGGTCCGGGTCCGACTGCACCGTGAAGGTCTCGGTGAACGAGCTCTCCTCGCTGAAGGTCACGGCATGCACCTCGCTCCCCGTCTCGGTCTGCTCGTAGCTGGTGGTGACCGAGGCCGAGAAGGGCCCCCAGCCGCCGCCGGCCTCCAGCTCGATGCCCATGGTCCGCGAGAATTCACGGCTCTGCTCGTGGGATACCGACGTGCCGTAGGAGATGGTCTCCTCCTGCTCGTAGGTGGTGCCGGGGTCCAGCGTGACCTGCTTGAGCTTGCGCCAGTAACGCTGGTGCAGCAGGCGCGGAGGCGCGCCGAGGTAGGTGGGGTCGAGGGCCGCGGGGTCGCTCGTGTTCTCGGCCAGGGCGCCGCCGCAGGCCAGCAGGACGCGGCGGAAGACGTCGTACCAGGTCAGGGTGCCGTCATCGAGCATGATGCGCAGCCGGTTCGCCAGGGGGGCGAAGTCGTCGAGCGGGTCGGACATGCCGATGATCAGGTCGTCGGACTTGGCCGGCAGGAGTTCGCCGGTCGAACCCGGTGTCGGCACGGCGGGTAGGTTGGTTTCCGGCTCCGGCTCCGGCCCGGTGGGCGTGTCCTCGCTGGAACAGCCTGCCAGCATCCCCGTCAGGAGCAGCGCGAGCAGGCATCCGGTCAGGTGGCGGTACGCGTCCATATCTGGGTCTCCTCCGGTTGCCGGCGCCTAGAACATCCTGTATGCGAAATAGAGGTACCGGCCCCCCGCGTTCTCGTTGAGATCGACGCCGATGCGCGTGAAGCCGGGAGGCGGCGGGGTCGTCGGCGGCTCGCCGAAGCTCTCGACGATGATCTCGCGAACGGCGGCGCAGCCGGGATCCTTGGTGTGCCACAGGTAGACGTAGGCTCCGCCGGCGCCGTCGTTCAGGTCGACGTCGATGCGCACGAAGCCCGCCTGCGACGGCGGCACGCCATCGTTCAGCGTGACGGCGAGGCCGGTGATCGGCGCGCCGACGCCCCGCTTGTAGCAGAGGTAGATGTAGTCGCCGTAGGCGCCCTGGTTCAGGTCGACGTCGATCCGCGTAAAGCCCAGCGGCGGTTGGATGCCGGAGTTTCCGCCCCGGATGACCGCGAGCTCCGTGATGTTGTCCTGGGCCGAGGCCGGTGCGGGGGCGAGGAGCGCCAGCAGGGGGCAGACGAGGGTCAACAGCAAGGTCGCCGATCGGCCCGCGGCGCGGCGGTGCGGCAAGGGACGGGCGCCTGTTCCTGCACTCGTTCGATTCACTTCGACCTCCATGCGCGTTCGGGGATCGATTGGCGACGTGCAGGACTCTACCATAAAGAGGATAAAAATAGAATAGTATTATGCCGGCGGGCGGTCCAGAGGGTGCGAAGCCGTCTCTAGGCCCGCCCCAAGCCGATGTTCGTCTTCCCGTTCGGCCGGCAGGAGATCCCGGCCCGGTCCAGCAGTTCCTCGACCGGGGCCGTGCCGTCCTCGCGGCAGCGCGAGATGCAGCCCACGCTGAAGACGGTGTCGACTTCCGCGCCGACCCGCTCCAGGGCGGCGATCACCTCGAGGCAGCCCGCCTCCGCGACCCGGAATTCCAGCACGCAGGACAGGACCCGCTCGCCCTTGACGTCCGCGCGGATGGCGCCCGTGGCGAGGTCTGTCATGAGGCGGCTGACGGGATTCGCGGGCTCGATGACCGCCCCGGCCGCCGCCGCGGCCATGGCGATCGTCTCCACGTCCGCGAAGGTGGTCCCCAGGCCCGGGCGCCCGACGTCGACGGTGAAGCCCACCTCGCCCGGCCCGTAGCGGCCGGTCACGTCGTTGGTCTTCATCTCGGGGGTGCCCCGTCCGTCGATCATGCCCGTGCCGCCCTGGACCGGCCGCACCGCGCTGAAGGTGTGGCGCAGGATGCGCGGCCACGCCAACTCGTCCTCGACGAAGGCCCCGCCGGGACAGACGTCCGAGCGCAGGCACACGTAGCACTCCACGCACAGGTCGGCGTCGATCGCGCCGAAGCCCTCCTCACCGGAGATGGCCTCGGTGGGGCAGTAGGGGTGGCATTCGCCGCAGGCGGTGCAGCGGTCGACGTCTATGCGCACGGGCGGCTCACCTCCCCGCTCCGGCCAGGAGCTCGGCGGCCCGGCGCTCGTTGAAGATCCGGCAGAGGCAGAGGTCGCCCATGGCCGCCGCGGCTTCCTCCCGTGTCGCGTCGCCCGCGTCGACGTCCCGCGCCAGCTTCTCCACCAGCCGCGGCGACACCAGGTGATGGCCGCACAGCGTGGTGATCTCCAGCGTCTCCTCGCGCGGCAGGCGCTCGGTGCGGCCGAAGCAGCCCAGGGAGTACTGCACCGTGTGGGGTCGCAGATCCAGGTCCGACAGGCAGGCGTTCACCGCCTCGAAGACGCCCGAGACCACCACCGAGCGGCCGGTGTCGGCCCGGCGGAGGCGCTCGAGATGCGCGCGCAGCTCGTCGCGCGAGTGGCAGACCTTCGTCCAGTCGAGGCCCGCGTCGCCCCCGGGCAGGCCGGCGCGGTTGAGGAAGCGGTCGAGGCCGAGGCCGAAGAACACCCGCTTGAGCAGCCCGTACACCCGCGGGAAGCGCGCCTCCAGGCGCTCGCGCCGCGACGGCGCGACGCGGGCGCGGTTCTCGAGGGTGAGCACCACGAAGTCACGCTCGAGGTTGTCGTCGGCGCCGTGGCGGTGGAGGGTGTGGGTCATGGGACGTCCCGGTTCGAGGGAGGCATGCCGGACTTCCGCGCAGCATGGCAGACGGGTCCGCATCGCCTACGTGTGATGTCGGACCCGTCGCCGTCTACTTGAGCAGGGCCATCTTCTGGCTCAGCACCCGCTCCCCGGTCTGCAGCCGGTAGACGTAGGTGCCGGAAGCGACCGCCGCCCCCCGCTCGTCGCGACCGTCCCACGCGACCGTGTGGGTGCCCGCGTCGTGGAGCCCCCGGGCCAGGACCCGCACGCGGCGGCCCCGCAGGTCGAGGATCTCCAGGCGCACGCGGTCGGGCCGCGGCAGGTCGAAGGAGATCGTGGTCGCGGCGTTGAAGGGGTTGGGGTGGTTGGGCGCCAGGGCCAGGGCGGCGGGCAGGTCGTCCGCGGCGGTCGAGCCCTCGGACACGATCTCGATGTTGTCGATCGCCCAGCCCCACCGCTCGACCCAGGCGTCCGAGTAGAGGCGCCACCGCAGCAGGATCGTCTCGCCCTGCGAGAATGTGTCGTTCAGGGTGATGACGCGCGTGTGGTAGAGGTCCGGGTTGCCGTCCTCGGCGATCTGCTCGTAGAACTCCCAGTCCGCGTGGTCGCGCGAGTCGTAGCCGTCGGTTACGGGGACCCAGTGGATGCCGTCGGAGGTGCCCTCGACGACCACGTAGTCGTAGAAGTCCCAGCCGCCGTAGACGCTGCCGGCGGCCCCGATCTCCACGATCACCACCTCGTCGAAGCTCAGGGTGGTGGTCTCGGCGAGGATGATGGGCTGGAGCAGCGTGGCGACGTAGTTGGCGTTGGGCGCGTAGTCGTGCGTCGTGTGCAGGGCGCCGTGGTTGAAGCCGGCCGGGACGGCGTAGCCGAAGCCGCTGCTCTGGAAGTCGTCGGCGTCGACGGCGGAGTTCACGTCGTTGGCGTAGTCGGTGCCCGCCTCGAGCAGGACGATCACGTCCACCTCGCGCGTCACCGAGTCGTAGGCGACGCCGTCCAGGAAGCCGCGCGCGAAAACCGTGCTGGTGTGCGCGGTCAGGACGGGCAGGTCCAGGGTCTCCGTCTGCAGGGGCGTGTTGGGGCCGTAGACGGTCGCGACGGCGCCGTCGACCCAGACCTGGGTCGAGTCGTAGGCCGAGCGCAGGTTGAACTCCAGGTGGAGGTCGCCCTCGGGCCGCTGGGCCGCATGTTCGATGAGCGGCTTGTAGGTGCTGCCCGCCATGAGCGCCGGATCGGTCACGGTCCAGATGCCGCGGCCGTGGGTGGCCAGCACGATCTCGTCCTCCACCGCGGCCAGCTTCCAGATGCCGACCGACGGCAGGCCGTTGTCGGCCACGCCCCACGTGGCGCCCCCGTCGGTCGATTCGATCAGCCCGATCTCCGAGCCCACCCAGAGGCGGTCGGGGTCGTTGGGGAAGACCATCAGGTCGTAGACCGCCACGTCGGGGAAGCCGTTGGTGCTGGGCCCCCCGCCGGCGTAGCCGGTGATGTCCGTCCAGGTGGCGCCCAGGTCGGTGGTGCGCAGGACCTTGGGCCGCGTGGCGAAGGAGAAGAGCACGTAGGCCGTCTGGCTGTCGTGGGGATCGGTGGCCAGGCCGGAGATGAGGCCCATGGTGGCGCCGGTGTAGTCGGCGGCGGCGTTGAAGGTCACGCCGCCGTCGATGGAGACCAGGATGTCGCCGTCGGCGCCCATGCGGATGCCGGCCCACACCACGTCGGGATCGGCCGCCGACACGCGCACGTCCATGAAGGAATGCAGGTCGCCCAGGGTGCCCGTGACGACCGTCGAGAGGTTCCAGTTGTCGCCGAAGTCCGTGGAGCGCCACACGCCCGAGGCGCCCACGGCGAAGACGTGGTCGGGGCGCGCGGTGCTCTTGCCGATCTTGGTGACGAAGGGCGCGTCGCCGCTGCCGACGTCGGTCAGACCGTCGGTGGCGCTCTCCCAGGTCGAGCCGCCGTCCAGGGAACGGCGCAGGCCGTTGAACTGGTAGCCGCCGAGGATCTTCAGCGGGTCGTCGGAGTGCCAGGAGGTCTCGTAGCCGTCGCCCCCGATCGCGTAGGTCCAGGGCGTGCCCGCGTCGGGATCGACCGGCGAGCGCCAGGTGCCGTTGTCCTGCATGCCCCCGATGTAGGCGCTGGCGCCGGGCCGCTTGTCCACGCCGTAGAACTGGGTCGTCACCATGCCGTCGATGGGCGAGACGAAGCCCGTGTCGCCGGTGGTGGTGCGGGTCACGCCGCCGTCGTTGGTGCCCAGCAGCCACCAGTCGCCGCCCACGTGGACGATCTCCAGCACGTGGTGGTCGGGGTGGGGGAAGCCGTAGCTGGCCAGGGGTGTCGAGGTGCGCAGGGGCATGACGCTGCCGACGACATCCAGGTCGATCCGCCAGAGTTCTAGTCCGCCCACGTACACGATCGACGCGTCGGTCGGATGGCAGACGATGGCGTTGTCGTACCAGCCCTGGGCGCCCAGCCAGACTGGCTCGGTCCCGTCCTCGAAGGTCTCGTGCCATTCCCCGGCGCCGTCCCATGATACCCAGAGTTCCGAGTGGGCGGTGCCTTCCGAGGCGGCGAAGAGGTATTTCGGATCCACGGGCGAGATGGCCATCTCGAAACGGCCTTCGAAGTCGGCGATGCCGCTGTTGTGATAGGACCAGGACAGGCCCGCGTCCATGGACTTGAGGATCCCCTTGCCGTGGACCGCCGCGTACTGGATGGAGAAGTCGGTGGGATCGGCGATCACCTGCAGGATGCGGTCGCCGCCGGGATAGGTGACGCCGTACTCGGTGTGCACCTCGTTCCAGGTGGCGCCCCCGTCGGTGGAGCGGAAGATGCTCGAGGTGCCGATGACGTGGTCCAGGTAGCGGCCGGTGGTCGTCGAGGCCACCACCAGGTCCGGATCGACGGGCGAGACGATGATGCGCGACACGTTCTGGAAGCGCGGGTCGTCCAGGGTGCTGGGCAGGGGCGTCCAGGTGGCGCCCCGGTCCGTGGACTTGAGCATGCCGTTGCCGTGGAGGGTGTCGATGTTGTAGAAGCTCTCGCCGGTGCCCGCGTAGATGACGTCGTGATCCGACGGGGCCATGGCGAGGCACTGGATGGCCACCACGGGCAGATCGTCCGTCTGCTCGGTCCAATTGAGGCCGCCGTCGCCGGTCCACCAGACGCCGCCGCCCACCGAGGCGATGAACCAGGTCAGGCCGGTCGGGTCGTCGGGATCGACGATCAGTCCGCGGGCGCGTCCGGCCACGTTGCCTGGGCCGCGGCTCCGCCAGTCCAGGGGCTCCGCCTTGGCGGCGCGTGGCGCGCGCGCCAGCTCGCGGAGGCGGTAGCCCGGCGCGTACTCCGGTGCGCGACGGTCGGCCGGCACCTTCCTGTCGTGGAGCATGCGGTTGAACTCGTCCGGGAAGCCGGGCTGGGGCTCGCCGTCGCGCCGGGCGTCCAGGCGGGCGATCTTGGTCTCCAGCTTGAAGGCCAGCGACGAGCCGGGCTCGGCGCGGAGCAGGGCGTCCTGCAGGCGCAGGCGCTCGGCGGCGTACCAGCGGCCCTCCTCCGGCTCGTCGGTCGAAGCGGGCAGCAGGAGGAAGCCGGCCGTGGCGGCCAGGCCGAGAATGACGATGACGGTGGCTAGACGGTTCATGGCGACCTCGTGGTCTGCGGCGTGGGAGCCGTTGCGTTGGGCCCGGGCGGGGAGGGCTGTATCCGGCGATCGCCGGCAATGATACCACAGATCCGGATGTGCGTGCTCGGAGGGCGCCCGTGGATCGCTCAGACCAGCCGGTCCCCCTCCAGCCTCGCCCCCTCCAGTTCGAGCAGCCGTTTCTTGGCCGGCAGACCGCCCCCGTACCCCGTCAGGCGGCGGTCGCTGCCGATCACCCTGTGACAGGGCACGATGATGGAGATGGGGTTGGCGCCGTTGGCCGCGCCGACGGCGCGCACCGCCCGCGCGCGGCCGATGCGCCGCGCCAGGTCGCCGTAGCTGATCGTGCGGCCGTAGGGGATGTCGCACAGGGCGGTCCAGACCTCCCGCTGGAAGGCCGTGCCCCCGGGGGCCAGCGGCAGGTCGAACTCGCGGCGGCGGCCGGCGAAGTACGCGCGGAGCTGTCGCTCCGTTTCGCGCAGGATGCGCGCCGCGGCCGGCGAGTCGTCGCCGGTGGGACGACAGGTCTCGAACACGGGCCGGCCCCGGTGGTCGGCGAAGAGCAGGTGCGTCAGGCCGGTCGCGCGGGCGGTCAGCAGGAACTTGCCCAGCGGGCTGTCGATCAGCGCGGTTCCTTCACGATGTGTCATCGTCCGTCCTTTCTCGGGGGGCGGCGTGGTCGCGCCACAGGAGCATGGCGGCGTAGGCGCGCCACGGGCGCCAGGTCTCGGCGCGACGCCTGAGGGCGGCGGCCGTCGGCAGCCGGCCGGACGCGTCGGCCAGGGCCTTGCGCAGACCCAGGTCGCCGGCCGGGAAGGCGTCGGGCTCACGCAGGGCGCGCATGGCGATGTACTGGGCGGTCCAGTCGCCGACGCCCGGCAGCGTGGTCAGGCGTGCGATCGCCGTGTCCAGGTCCGGGGCCAGCTCCAGGATCGGTTCGCCGTCGCACACCGCGCGGGCGAGGGTGCGGATGGTCCGCGCCCGGGCGGCCGGCAGGCCGATGGCGGCGACGTCGGCGTCGGCCAGATCCCGGGGCCGCGGGAAGAGACGGAATCCCTCGGCCGCGTCGCAGGGCCGGCCGAAGCGGTCGGCCAGCCGGCCCGTCAGCCGGGTCGCCCCGGCCACGGTGACCTGTTGCCCCAGGATGGCGCGCACGGCCAGCTCGAAACGGTCCCAGCAACCGGGCACGCGCAGGCCGGGGTGCCGGCGGGCGATGCCGGCGAGGCGGGGATCGGCGCCCAGCAGCTCGGCGATGACGGCGGGGTCGGCGCCGAGATCGCAGAGGGTACGCGCCCGATCGGCCATGGGCAGCAGCACGGGCGACGCCTCCACGGGCGCGCTCAACCGGAGTCCCGGCCTCGTCCCGCCGGCCGGTGCCAGTGTGATCACCCCGGTGAAGGTCGCGTGGGAGACGGTGCGGCGATAGGTGCGTCCCGTCACCTGCTCGACGCCCGGGATCGCCCGCGGCGCGAGCCAGCCGAGCAGACCGGCCCAGTCGAAGGGTTCCCGGTACGGCAGATCGAGGGAGACGGTGCCACCGCTGGCGGGCCGGCCGGCGGCGTGGGCGCGCGCGCGGATCTCGGTCGGCGTGCGATCGAAAGAGCGGCGCACGGCCGCGTTGAAGCGGCGCACGTTGCGGTAGCCCGCCGCGAGGGCGATGCGGGTCATGGACAGGGTCGTCTGCTCGATCATCCGCTTGGCGAAGTGGGCGCGCCGCGTCTGGGCCACCGCGAGCGGAGAGGCGCCGAGGTGCTCGGCGAAGAGGCGGCGCAGGTGACGGTCGCCGACGCCGAGCCGTCCGGCCAGGTCCTCCACGCCCGTCCGGTCGAGGGCGCCGTCGTCGATCAGGCACAGGGCCCGCGACACGGTGGTCGAGGTCCCGCGCCAGGCCGGGGTGCCGGGGGCCGTCTCTGGTCGGCAGCGGCGACACGGCCGGAAACCGGCCTCCTCGGCGGCGGCCGCGCACGTGAAGAAGGTGCAGTTGTCGGCGCGCGGCGTCCGCGCCGGACAGACGGGCCGGCAATAGATGCCCGTGCTGGTGACGCCCGTGAAGAAGCGTCCGTCGAAGCGGGCGTCGCGGCTGCGCAGGGCGCGGTGGCAGATGTCGTGGTCGAGTTCCATGGGGATCAGGATAGCATCCCGTTTCTCATGGCGCTGGACGTTTTCGGACATGATGGTTCCGGTCTTCGCGGGGCCGCACCGCGTCCATCGACCCGCGGACGCCCGGACGTGGTATAATGGAGCCCCGGCGCCGGGAGATGCGCCGGCGAGGCACGATGACGAGGCCAGCAGGGGGGCTGCCATGTCTATTCTTGCAACGAGCCATCGACGACCGCATGCCGCACTCGTTCCCATCCTGATCCTGATCGCCCTGTTCACGACCCTCACGTCGGAGGCCGCCACCGTGGCTGTCGATGTGGTCGAGAACCGGCCCGAGCGGATCGTGATCGACTACCGCTTCGGCGACCACACGGCTCGCGTGGTGGACATCGACGGACAGGCGCACCTCGACCTGCAGCTCGGCTGCGAGAGCCTGATGATGGAGCGCGGTGCGCCGGCGCTGCCGGACGTGTCGCGCAGTTTCATCATTCCCGACGACGCGCATGTGTCGGTCCGGGTGCTCGACGGCGCGTATCACGAGGTGCGGAACGTCCGCATCGCGCCATCCCGGGGGCATCTGCTGCGCAGCGTCGACCGGGACGCGGCGCCCCACGTCTTCGGCGCGGCGTACGCGCGGGACGCTTTTCATCCCGGCCCTCTCGCGGAGCTGGGCCGCCCGTACATCCTGCGCGACCACCGCGGCGTGCTCTGCACCGTGAATCCCTTCCAGTACAATCCCGTCACGCGCGTGCTGCGCGTCTACACCGAGATGACCGTGGAGATCGTCGCCGACGGCATGGGCGAGGTGAACGTGCGGCGGCCCGGAAGCCGCCGGCCGGACCGCTCCTTCCGCACGCTCTACGCGCGCCACTTCGTCAACTTCGCTCCCGACGGGCGCTACGATCCCCTCGACGAGGACGGGGACCTGCTGATCATCGCCCACGACGCCTGGCTGCCGCACCTGCAGCGGCTGGCGACCCACAAGATCGCGACGGGCATCGACACGCAGATCGTGCCGGTGTCGTCGCTGGGCGGCGACGCGGCGTCGATCAAGGCCCACGTGCAGTCCGTCTACGACACGAGCGACCTGGCCTTTTTGCTGCTGGCCGGCGACGTCGAGCAGGTGCCGACCTTCTACGAGGTGTCCGACGCCGAGGCGGATCCGGTCTACGCGCTGCTGGCGGGCGACGATACCTATCCCGACATCATGGTGGGCCGCTTCTCGGCGGAGATCCCCGAGCACATGGACACGCAGGTGGACCGCGTCATCGCCTACGAGACGCTCCCGGCCACCGAACAGGACTGGTACCGGCGCGGCATGGGCATCGGCTCGGACGAGGGCCCGGGCGACGACGGCGAGATGGACTGGGAGCACGTCGCGCTCATCCGCGAGGACCTGCTGGCCCACGGCTTCACCGAGGTGGACGAACTCTACGACCCCGGCGCCGCCTGGGCCGCGGTGGGCGCGGGCCTGAACGCGGGCCGCGGCGTCGTCAACTACTGCGGACACGGCGGCGTGAGCGGGTGGTCGACGACCGGCTTCGGCATCACCGGCGTGGACGCCCTGTCCAACGTCGGCATGCTGCCCTGGATCATAAGCTGCGCCTGCAGCACGGGCGACTTCGGGGGTCAGACCTGCTTCGGCGAGAGCTGGCTGCGGGCCACCCACCTGGGCGAGCCGAGCGGCGGGATCGCCTGCTACGCGGCCTCGTGGGGGCAGTACTGGGACCCGCCCATGGCGGCCCAGGACGAGATCGCCGACCTCTTCGTCACCGAATCCCACCTGACCCTCGGCACCCTCTGCTACGCCGGCTCGTGCCTGATGATGGACGAGTATCCTGTGGGCCATCCCGAGGGCAGCGGCGTCGACATGTTCTACACCTGGATCCTCTTCGGCGACCCCTCGCTGCGCATGGTGAAGCGGGGCGGCCTGACCGTCACGCCCCTCGACCTCTTCGCGGCCGAGGGCGCGGCGGGCGGCCCCTTCGCGCCGGAGTCGATCACCTACCGGCTGCTCAACCGCAACGCCGAGCCGCTCGCGTACGATGTCTCGGCGTCCGCGTCCTGGCTCGACCTGGACGACGCCGGCGGCGTGCTCCCGCCCCACGGCGAGACGGAGGTGACGGCCTCGTTCAACGCGGAGGCCGGCACGTTGCCGAACGGCGCCCACGACGCCATCGTCGACTTCGTCAACCTCACCGACCACGATGGGGACACCTATCGCCGGGTCCGCCTGCAGGTCGGCATCTCGGAGCCCGTACACGTCTTCGACATGGACGAGGATCCAGGCTGGAGCCGGGAAGGGGAGTGGGCCTTCGGCGCGCCCGCGGGCCTGGGCGGCGACCAGTACGGACAGCCCGACCCCGCCGCCGGCGCCACGGGCGCGAACGTCTGCGGCGTGGACCTGGAGGGCGACTACGACACGGTCGAGGGCGGCCCCTACCACCTCACCACCGACGCGCTCGACTGCTCGGGATTGACACAGGTGAAGCTGCGCTTCAAGCGCTGGCTCAACACGGACTATCGTCCCTACGTCCACGCCACCATCGAGGCGTCCAACGACGGCGAGACCTGGGTTCCGGTCTGGGAGAATCCGGACAGCGGCGACATCGCCGAGACCGCCTGGTCGGAGCAGGTCCACGACCTCTCCGAAGTGGCCGACGACCAGTCGACCCTCTACCTGCGGTGGGGCTACGAGATCGGCATGCCCGACGCCTTCCCCTACGCGGGCTGGAACATCGATGACGTGGAGATCCTCGGCTTCGACGCCACCGTGGGCGTCGAGGCGCCGGCGGGCGGCGACGCCGGCATCGTGTTCACATCGCTCAATCCGAATCCGAGCGCCGGCTCGATCGCCTTCGCGGTCGAGGTCCCTGCCGCGGGCCCGCTACGGGTCTCGATCGTGGACCTCGCGGGCCGGGTGGTGCGCACCCTTCACGCCGGGTCGGCCCTCGCCGGACGCCGTCCCTTCCTGTGGGACGGGCACGACGACGCGGGCGTGCGCCTGGCCTCGGGCGTCTACTTCATCGCCGTCGAGGGGGCCGCGAGCGGCACGCGCAAGGTGGTCCTCATCCGCTGATCCGGGCGGACGGGATCACGGCCCGGCCAGGAAGTCGACGGCCCGCCGCACGACGCCCGCGTCGCCCAGGATGCGGTTGTGGCCCAGCCCCTCGGTCAGTTGGAACCGCGAGCCTTCCCAGGCCGCATGCAGGCGCTGGCCGTGGGCGCAAGGCGCCTGGAGGTCATCCCGGTCGTGGATCACCAGCAGCGGCGTCTGGCGCCCGCGCGCCAGCCGGTCGGCCTCCGCCAGGCGCTCGACCTCGAAGTCGCGCCAGTCCATGTCCAGCGTCGACTCGAAGTGCGCGATCATGCCGTCGTAGACCCGGTCGGTGAGGCCGAGGGCAGCGGCGAACTGGCGCGAATAGGTGACCATGTCCGCGGGCGGCGCCACGAAGACGAGCCGCTCGATGGGTAGGTGGCTGCGCAGGGCGTAGGCCGTGGACAGGCAGCCCAGGCTGTGGGCGACCACGGCGTGCAGTCCGTGCAGTTGCCGGCTCGCCTCGGCGATGATGCGCGCCATCTCGACGCCGTTGGTGAAGCGGCCCGGCGAGGCGCCGTGGGCCGGCGCGTCGTAGGTCACCACGCTGAAGCCCGCCTCGACCAGGGGTGCGACGAAGGCGCCGAGCTGGGCGCCGCGTCCGTGCCAGCCGTGGTGCAGCAGGACGGTCGGGCCGTCGCCCCAGGACCAGGCCGCCAGGGTGTGGCCGCCGCAGTCCAGCTCGAAGGGACTCGCGTCGCCCAGCCAGAGCCTCTCGCGGGCGGTGTTCTCGCGGACGCCGTGGGAGCAAGTGAACAGCCGGGCCGCGGCGCGACTGGACATCCCGGGCGCCAGGCGGGACATGAGCCGGCAGGAGCGTTTCAGCAGGGTGGGGGCTAGAATACGAACGTTCGTGCTATTATTTGGATCCAGAGTGGCGGTGTGCGACATGACTCCGTCCTTTCTAGTGGCTCCTGTCCAGGAGATTGCGGAAGGTTTCGGCGACGAAGGCGTCCGCGCGGGGTTCGCTCAGCAGTCGCCGCATGTTGTGGTAGCCGACGAGGACCGCGTAGAACTCGAAGGCGAACTGTTCCGGGTCCAGATCGCGGCGGAAATGCCCCACCGCGATGGCCCGCCGGGCGGCCTCGGCCAGGCCGTCCACCCAGCGCTTCTGGATCGCGATCAGGTAATCGCGAATCACGCCCGGCTGGTCGTCGTACTGCGTGGTGGCCTTGACGAAGAGGCAGCCGCCCTCGAACTGCGTCGACTTGACCCACGACAGCCAGTGTTCGAAGAGCCCCTCGAGGCGCGGCTCGCCCGCTGGGGATTGGAAGGCCGGCCTGACCACCAGCTCCATGAAACTCCGGTCCGCGTGATCCAGCACGGCGAGCTGCAGGGCCTCCTTGGAACCGAAGTGGGCGAACACCCCGCTCTTGGACATGTCCAGATCCTCGGCCAGACGCCCGATGGTCAGGCCCTCCAGGCCGATGCGGCTGGCCAGGCTGGCCGCGTAGTCGAGGATCGTACGCTTGGTGTTTTCGCCCTTGGTCATGTCTCTATAATAGAACGAACGGTCGTGCTATGCAACTCCTCAGTTGGTCACCCGCGAGAATGCGTACAGCATCTCCCGCGCGATCTGCCGGCAGCGGGCGTCGTACATCTCGGTTTCGCGCTCGGTGCCGTCGTGGTCCTTGGGGTCCTCGTAGGGCAGGGCGATCCGCGCGGCGGCGCCGGGTACGACCGGGCAGCCCGCGTCGGCCTCGGCACAGGTCATCACGGCGCAGAAGTCCGAGGTGGGGTTGGGGGGACGGTCGAAGATCTTGGAGAAGGCGGTCAACGGCGGCGCGTCGTCACCGTAGCGGATCCGGTAGACGGGATTGTCGCCCTCGCCGGTGCGCTCGACCAGGAAGCCGGCGCGGCGCAGGGCGCCCACGACCCCCGGCGCGAGGGCGGTGGCCTCGGTGCCGCCGGAGTGGGTCTCGACCCCGGGCACGGCGAAGTGGTCGGCGGCGACCCGGGCCCAGATCTGCGCCAGGTGGCTGCGCCGGGAGTTGTGCGTGCAGATGAAGGTGAACCGCGTCGTCCGCCCGGCCTCGCGGCACGCGCCGACGTGCTCCGCCAGGCGTCGCAGCATGTCGGTGCGCTCGGCGGGTATGCGGTCGGCCTCGGCGAGGCGCGCGGCGATGTAGTCGGCGAGCATGCGGTTTCCCTCCCGTGGCGGGTGGTCACGTCCTCCCTGGAATGATAGCCTGATCGCGGAGGTACGCCATGACCACGCTCGATCGCCGACCGCCCCTGTCGCTCCTCGTCTGGTTCGTCGCCGTCTTCCTGGCCGCGCTGCTGCTGTCGACCGCCGGCCGCTACGGCATCTTCCGCGACGAGTACTACTACCTCATGTGCGCCGACCACCCGGCCTGGGGCTACGTGGACCATCCGCCGCTGGCGATGGTCTTCCTGGGGCTGTGGAAGACGGTCTTCGGAGCCTCCGTCCTCGCCCTGCGCATTCCCCCCGCGTTGCTGGTGGGCGCGACGTCGCTCGGCGCCGGCCTGCTGGCCCGCGAGATGCGCGGCGGCGCCGTCGCGCAGGTCACGTCCGCGGTCGCGGTGGGTTTCATGCCCGCGCTGCTCGCCCAGGGCGGCTTCTACAGCATGAATTCCTTCGACGTGGCCTTCTGGGTGCTGATCGCCTGGATCGTCTGCCGCCTGCTCGATCCCGCCGCCGACCGGCGCTGGTGGTGGGGGGCGGGGCTGGCCGTGGGCCTGGGCCTGCTCAACAAGTACTCGGTGCTCTTCCTGGTCGTGGGGCTGGGCGCCGGCTTCGTGCTCTCGCCGCTGCGCCGCGAACTGGTTTCCCGCCAGAGACTGACGGGCAGCCTCATCGCCTTCCTCCTGCTGCTGCCCCACGGCATCTGGCAGATCGTCAACGGCTGGCCGACCCTCGAGTTCATCCGCAACGCCCGCGAGCACAAGATCGTGGCCATGAGTGCCGGCGACTTCTGGAACGAGCAGCTGCTGATGGCCCATCCGGCGTACCTGCCGTTGTGGGCGATCGGCCTGGTCGGCCTGCTGGCGTTGCCGCGCCTGCGCACCTGGCGCCCGCTGGGGGTCGCCTTCGTCGTGGTGGCCGCGTGGCTCACCCTGTCCCACGCCAAGCCCTACTACCTGGGGACGGCCTATCCCATGCTCCTGGCCGCCGGCTCGGTGCTGGTCACCGACTGGCTGTCGCGCCACCGGCTCGTCGCGCGCGTATCGGCCTTCGCCCTGCCGTTGCTGGTAGCCACCGCGGGCCTGATCGTGGCGCCGCTGGCCATCCCCCTGCTCTCGCCCACGGGCTTCGTGTCCTGGACGCAGACCCTCGGTCTCGCGCCTCGCAACGCCGAGGTCAGCGCCGTGGGCGCGCTGCCCCAGCACTTCGCCGACCGCTTCGGCTGGGAGGAACTGGCGCAGACGGTCCGCGGGGTCACCGACGGCCTGACGCCCGGGGAACGCGCCGCCTGCCTGGTGCTGGCCGGCAACTACGGCGAGTGCGGGGCGCTCAACTACTGGGGGCTGTCCGAGGGGGTGCGTCCGGCGGTCAGCGGGCACAACAGCTGCCACGGCTGGTGGCCCGCCGACTTCGCGCCGGATCTGCTCGTGGCGGTGGGCGTGCCGCGGTCGCGGCTCGAGGAGGTCTTCGACTCGGTGGAAGCGGTCGCCGTCCACCGCGCCGGACTGGCCATGCCCTACGAGAGCGAGCTGACCGTGTGGATCTGCCGGGGCTGGAAGGTGACGCCGGCGGAGGCGCGCGAAGGGGCGCGTTTCTACATCTGAGCCGTATCCGCGCGCGGGCCCTGGTCAAATCGCATGAAATAAGATATAATCCATCCTATATCTTCCCCGCCCACAACCCCTCGGCCCGCGAGGTACGTCATGCTGTCCAGGCCTGTCCTTCGACTCGTCGTCCCCCTGTTCCTCGTCGTCGTCGCCCAGGCCGCCCTCGCGGCTCGGGTCCAGATCATGCAGTCGGGGCTCTCCTTCGTGCCCGGCGAGGTCACGATCGCTCTCGGCGACACGATCGAATGGCGCTGGGGTGGCGGCAACCATACCGTCACCAGCGGCACCGGCGCCGCCGATCCCGACGCGGGCGAGTTCTTCGACGCGCCCCTGACCGCCGTCGCGCCGGTCGTGGAATACGCGCCGGTCGCGGCGGGCGACCTGCCCTACTTCTGCCGGCCCCACGAGTCCTTCGGCATGTCGGGCCTCGTCCATGTGGTCGCGCCCGACCCCGTCTGGGCCCACGGCCTGCCGCACCTGCCGCTGGGACAGGCCCAGCTCGCCTTAGGCGCGGGGGGGACGCTGACGGTCTCGAACATCGGCTCGTCGGGCGAGGACGGCGTGGCCGTGGACGTAGGCGAACTCGACGGCTGGCGGGTCGTGGTGGGCAACGGCGTGGCCTGCGAGACGATCGTCTGCAAGATGGGCCGGGTCGAGCTGGGCAAGCTGAGCTCCGAGCACGTGCTTCTCAGCTGCGAGAACATCGGCCAGCAGACGCTGTCGGCCTCCCTCGCCGCCGAGGTCATGACGCCGACCTCGGTGTGGGCGCTGCTGCTCGCGAACGGCGTGATGCAGGATGCCGTCGAGTTCGCCTGGCCGCCGCCGGCGGGTCTCGTGACGGTGCAGACGTCCGGCGCGCAGGCCGAGGACTTCGTCTTCGCCGGCCAGTTCGACGCCGGCGGCTCCCTGATCGCGAGCGGCGCGGTGGGCGCGGGCGTGCCGTTGGCCATGGCCATCTCCGGCCGGCCCGCGGTCACCGCGGACACCTTCGCCTTCCAGTTCACCGGCCTGCCGGCCGGCGTGCCGCGCACCGACGGCGCCGAGATCCTGATGTCCGGCGCGCCCGGCGGCCTGGCCCACCTGCACGCCGAGGGCGTGATCCACCGCGACATAGCCTGCCGCAGCTTCGGCGACGCGCACCTGACGGGCGTCTGCGAGGTCGGCGTCTGCCGCCTGGAGGTCACGAACATCGGCTCCTCGGGCGAGGACGGCGTGGGGATCAATCCCCTGTTCGAGGAGGGCGGCAACGTCACGTTCAACCCGCTGGCCACGGGCGCGCCGGGCGCCGCCATCGGTTTCGGCTGGGGCGACCCGGCCCTGGGGCTCCTCGCCGAGGCGACCCTCTCCTGGACGGGCCCCGACGCCTTCTTCGACATCTGGACGGAGGTCTCCATCGACGGGGGCGCAGTCGCGGCCTACGACGGCGGCGTGCCCGTGGGCGGCGGCACCTTCGCCGGCGCGCCCGGCACCACGATCCCCCTGGGCGTCTTCGAGGGCGGCGCACCCGCGATCGCGTCCTCGCGCTGGGTCGACCGCGTGCACATCGGCGGCAAGGCGCTGCCCGTGCTCGAACTGGGACTCGTCTTCGCCGGACAGGCCATCTTCCGGCCCGAGATCGGTGACGAGGTGCTGGTCTGCGACGAGGTGCGCGTCCGCTTGCGCTACGCCTCGCCGCCGCTGACCGAGCGCCCCAAGCTGGTGATCACCGGCTCGAACCTGCCGACCTTCGGGATCGAGGACTTCCTGCCACTCGGCACGGACACCGCCGTGGACGTGCCGACACCGTCCTCGAACAGGGTGGCCGTCCGGCCCAATCCCTTCAATCCGCGCACGACCCTGGTCTTCGCCCTGTCCCGGGACACGGACGCGCGTGTGACCATCCACGACGCCCGCGGCCGCGGCGTGCGCACACTCGCGTCGGGGCGGTTGTCCGCGGGAGAGATCCGCCTCGACTGGGACGGCACCGGCGACGGCGGCGAAACACTGCCCAGCGGCGCCTACTTCGCCCGCGTGACGGGCGACGGCGCCACGCTCGCGACGGGGCGGCTAATGCTGGTCAGGTGAGCTCGACGGGGGTGTCGCGGAAAGTTGACAGTAACTATCTTTTTTCATTACATGTGTGCCGAGTATGGACTTACGGCGGCCCGCCACGCCGCACTTGAATCCGAGGGAGAATTCAATGAAGCATCTTGTTAACGCACTGTTCATCCTGCTCCTGGCCGTGCCCGCCTCCGCCGCCACCCTGATGGTCGTTCAGGCGGGGTTCGCCTTCACCCCGGACGAGATCACGATCACCGTGGGCGATACTGTGGAGTGGCTCTGGTCCGGAGGCGGCCACACCGTGACCAGCGGCATCGACAACGCCGACCCCAACGCCGGCGACTTCTTCGATGCCACGCTGGACGGGTCGAACCCGTTCTTCTCGTTCGAGTTCGACACGGTGGGCGACTACCCCTACTTCTGCCGCCCCCACGTGGGCATCGGCATGGACGGGATCGTCCATGTGCAGCCCTCGGTGCCCAACGAGGAAGCGACCTGGGGTTCGGTGAAGAGCCTCTTCGAGTAGCGGCGAACCGTCGACGCGAAGGGGGCCCGGCTGGACCGGGCCCCCTTTCTCGGTACGCCCGGCATGGGCATCGTCTTGGAGGTGCAAGTCCTCCCCCGAGCAGG
>CAZTWK010000058.1:0-11829 GCA_964617805.1 uncultured Fibrobacteraceae bacterium
ACGCGAACTTCGCGAGGATCCAGACCACGATCACGAAGCCCGCGATGTTGGTCAGGACGACGGGTATGTTCAGTTCCATGTCACACCTTCCGCTGCCGACGCTCGTTTCTCCGGCGATTGCGGCGGGGCGGCGATTCGACGCCGCCCCCAGCCGTCACCGGAGACCTTGCGACGACTCGGATCAGCCGAGCTTGCCCATCAGCAGGATTACGATCAACAGCGCGTAAATGGTCAGGGCCTCGATGAAGGCGCAACCAATGATCATCGCGATCTGGATCTGGGGGATGGCCTCGGGCTGACGGCCCATGGCCTCCATGGCGGAACCGATAGCCCGGCCCAGGCCGAGAGCGGAACCGATCGCGGCGATACCAACGCCGAGGGGAGCCAAACCTAAGAGATCCATTGTTCCTCCTACACCTTGTTCAGGTCGTTTGACGGGCGAGCGCCCTTGGTCTCCGGATGTTCTCCGGTATCAATGCCCGTGTTCCCCGTGGGGCAGCATCAGGCTAATGTAAATCGTCGACAGCAACGTGAAGACCAGCGCCTGGATGGTGCTCGTCATCAGCGCCAGAAAAACGATCGGTACCTGGATGGGGATGCCGATCGGCGAATTGACGAACGCGAACATACCCGCGCCGAGCACCACGAAGACGGCGATGAGCTTGTCCTCGCCCATCACGTTGCCGAACAGTCGCAGGCTCAGGCTCAGGGGCTTGATGAACTCGCCCAGGACGTGCAGCGGGAACATCAGCGGCACGAAGATCCACTCCACCGCGCTGCGGGGCGAGCCCGCCATGTGATGCAGGTAGCCCAGCGGGCCGTTCTCGCGGATGCCCGTGAACTGCACGTAGAGGAAGGTGCACACCGCCAGCGCCGCCGTGGTGTTGAGGCTCGACGTCGACGCGTGGAAGAAGGGCACCAGCCCCATGAAATTGTTGAGCAGGATGAAGATGAACAGCGTGCCCAGGTAGGGCGTGTAGCGCCGGGCGGTGGGCCCGATGGCGCCCTCGAAGAGATTGTACAGGCCGCCCATCAGCATCTCGATGGCCGCCTGGAAGCGGGTCGGCCGGCTGAGGCCGCCGTCGCTGCGCCGGGCCGCGCGCGACATGGCGAAGACGATCAGCACGCAGGCGACCAGGGAGAAGAGGGGGTCCAGGAAGCCGGCCTTGTCGCCCTGGAGGTACTTGCCGAAGAAGATGGAGATGAAGTTCGGCAGGTGGTAGGGGTCGTGGGCGTGGTCGTCGCCGTGGGCTTCCTCGCCGTGGGCAGCGTGCTCGCCGTGCTCGTCGGCGTGTTCGGCATCGTGAACGTCAGCACCGTGCTCGTCGGCGTGAGCCTCGACGGCGTGCTCGTCGGCGTGGACCTCGCCGTGGTCCGTCTCGGGATCGGCGTACGCCGCGCCGGCCATCAGCGCGAGGGCGGCGACGAGGACGAGCAGCGGCGAGAGACTGGTCTTCCTATTCATGGTCTCCCCGTTCCGCGAGCCTCTCCGGTGCGAGACTCGGTCGGATCACCAGCACTGTAATCACCAGCACGATCAGGATCAGCGAGACGCCGTAGATGCAACTCATCGCCGGCACGAATCCCCGCAGCAGGACCCAGATGCCCCCTGCGTAGAGCGCCACCTTGCCCGCCACGAGCCAGGCGATGGCGCCGCGGTCGCGGCCGGCCTCGGCCGGCAACAGCGCCTTGCGGATCAGCGCCTCCACGAGCCAGAAACCGATCACCGACCAGACGGCCGAACCGAGAAAGCCGAGCACGAAGCGCGTGTCCGTGAAGCGGCTCATGACCAGCGCGGCGACGATCGCGACGGCGAGGGTCCAGAGCCGCGCTTTCCTCAGCAGAGTCGAGCTCACTTGCGTCTCCCCTGCAGCTTCAGCAGCAGCCAGACCTGCCGGGCCGCCGCGAGCAGCCCGAGCGCCGCGCCGCCGGCCTCGAAGAGGGGGGCGTGCCCCCACTTGCCGGCGGCCCAGTGGCCGAGCAGGTACCCCAGCACGGGTCCGACCACGAGCATGGTGGGAATCGTCGTGTAGACGCCCACGTCCCGCATGCGGCGGCCGCGGTTCCTGTTCTGGGGGCCGTCCGTCACAAGGCACCCCGTTGGCCCGGATCAGTCAAAGATGCGCCGGCTTTCGGCTCGTTCCGAAAACCGGCACAAACAAGTGTCTCTCGCCCATGAAAGTCAAATAAATAACAGGGCGAAAACGGGTATTCTACGCCTTTTTCGCCTACTTGCCGGCGCTGCCGGCCGGCTGGCCGGCGGGTTGCGCGGACGGGGTCGCCGCGGGGGGCTTCGTCACGCCCGTGCGCGGTCCGCCCATGCTGCAGTTCCCCTCGAAGAAGACGCCCTCGTCGATGACCAGGCGCTTGGTCTTGATGTCGCCTTCCACGTGCGAGCCGCTCTGTAGTTCGATCTTGTTCTCGGCGACGATGTCGCCGAAGAGCTGCCCGCCGATGATGGCGTTCTTGACCTTCACCGAGGCGTTGACCATGCCGGTCTTGCCGATGATCAGGTTCTCGGGCGTGGCGATGTTGCCCTTGAATTCCCCCTCGATGCGGAAGGTGCCCGTGGCCTCGACCTTGCCGTCGAACTTGCAGCCCTGGGCCAGGATCGATGTCTGGCGATTGTCGATGTCTTGGTTCTCAGGATCCTTACCGAACATCACAAACCTCCTTAAGGACCGCCCGGGGCGACCGCGTACTTGCGGATGCGCCGCGGAACTCCGGTCTCCGTTCCGGTTCCACTCTATCCCTCGCCGGGGTCGCCCGGTATCACGATCCGGGGATCGACGGCCTCGCCGTCGCGCCAGATCTCGAAATGCAGGTGCGGCGCGGACGCGCGGCCCGTGCCGCCCAGCTCGGCGACGACCTGTCCAGGCTCCACGCGATCGCCGGTCTGGGCGACCAGGCGACTGCAGTGCCCATAGATGGTTACGTAACCGAAACCGTGGCGAATTTCAACATAGTTTCCCAGATCGTCGTCCCAGCCGGCGCTCTGGACGATGCCGCGGCCCGCCGCGCGCACCTCCGTTCCCACCGGCGCCACGAGGTCGAGGCCGTAGTGGGGCGCCCGTCCCTGCACCAGGTTGCCGCTCTCGAACTCGCGCGTGACCTGCCCGGCGACGGGCCACACGTCGGGCGGCGGCGTCATGATCACGCCGGCCACCTCGCCGAGCCGGGCGCGCAGCGGATCGGCCGGGTCGGCGTCGCCGGCGGCGTCGGGATCGGCGAGCACCTGTCCCACGCCCAGCATGGTGAGGATGCGTTCCTGGACGTCGCGCATCTCCTCGAGCTCGCGGTTCAGCTCCTGGACCCGCACCAGCTGGGCGTTGGCGGTCACCAGGCGTCCCTGCAGCTCGGGCACCTGCCGCGCCTGCTTGAGCAGGGTCGCGTAGGACAGGATCACCACCAGGAACAGCAGCGTCGCCAGCACCAGCATGGCCGTCAGGGCCAGCAGCAGCCGTCGGCTGATGTTGAACTCGTTGGTGCTGTGGTCGTCGCTGGGGATCACGATGATCCGCGTGTGCGGCGGGAAGCGCAGCAGCAAGGCTCTACTCCTTCTCGGCGGTACGGTCCTCGTCCCGCGCGGGGTCGGTTCCCTCGGTCTCGATCAGGGACGCGCTCGTCCCGGCCACGCCCGGCCGGTGGGCGGGGAACGCCATGTGGAAGCGCGCGCCCTCGCTGCGCGCCAGCTCGATGCGGCCGCCGTGCTCGTGGATGATGCGCGCCACGATGGACAGGCCCAGCCCCGTGCCCTTGCCGTATTCCTTGGTGGTGAAGAAGGGCAGGAAGACGTCGTCGCGGAACTCCTCGGGCACGCCCTCCCCGTCGTCGGCGAAGACCATCTCCACCTCGCCGGGATCGCCCCGGTCGACGCCGATGGTGATCTTGCCGCCCGCGGGCATGGCGTCCAGCGAGTTGGCCAGCAGGTTGAAGACCACCTGCTCGATCTCGTTGCGGTTGCCGGTGATGGTGCCGCGGTCGTGGGCGTCCACGGTCACGTCCACGTTCTGCACGCGGATGGGCTTCTCCATGAGGAATACCGTGTCGCGCACCACGTCGGCCAGGTCCAGCCGCACACGCTCGCCGCCCGAGGGACGCGCGAAGTTGAGCAGGCCCTTGATGATGGACCGGCACTGGGCCGTCTGCCGGATGATGCGCTGCACGTCCTCGGTGTCGTCGTCCGAGTCCACGGACTCCTCGAGCATCTGCGCCGAGAGCAGGATCGAGCCCAGGGGCGTGTTGAGCTGGTGCGCGATGCCGGCGGCGAACTGGCCGATGCCGGCCAGCTTTTCGGTCTCGCTCATGCGCGCCTCGAGCTTCTTCTCCGAGGTGATGTCGCGGGCGATGACCACGAAGGCCTGCGCGCCGTCGCCTCCCGCGCGCACCGGGCCGCCCGCGATGTGCGAGACGGTCATGGCGAGCTGCCCCAGCTCCTGGCGGCCGCGCCGGCGCAGGGGAAACTCGAAATGTATGCTGCGGTTCAGCCGCACCGAATCGCCCATGGCCTTCTCGATCTCCACGCCGTAGCAGATGTGGATCTCGCGGAAGGGCTTGCCCAGCACCTTGCGGCGCGGCGCGGCGAAGAGCGACTCGGCCGCCTTGTTCCACTCCAGCACGCGGCCCGAGCTGTCGAGCAGGAAGATGGCCTCGCCGGCGTGGTTGATGATGTCGCGGTACTTGCGTTCGGAACGGCGCAGGCGCAGGTCGTCGAACTGCCGGCGGCGGAAGATGGCCCAGAATCCCCAGCCCACCGCCACGAAGAGGAACAGCGACACGATGGACCAGATCTGGGAGAAGAGGCCGAGCCCGCCCTCGTCGGGCGCGGCGAAGAGTGGCTGCCCCGAGCGCAGGTGGGCCAGCAGCTGTGTCGAGCCCAGCGCGATGGCCACCAGCAGGGCGCCGCTCGCCACGGCCAGCAGGACCAGCAGGGGGTCGAAGCGGGTCCGCAGCCGCGGGCGCTTTTGTAATTTATTTCTTAGCAACAGGTTACCTTTGCGCCCTTGCGGTTCAGGACAGGTCGGTGTCGATGCCCATCAGCGACAGCAGGCGCAGCAGGTCGTCGTCGGTGAAGAAGCGTAGCGCGATGTTGCCGCGCCCGTCCTTGTCGCGTTCGATCTGCACGGGCGCCCCGAAGCGCGCTTCCACGCGCTCGCGCAGGACGCGCACCTCGCGGGTCTCTTCGGCCGCCGCGCGCCTGGTGCGCTTGCGCGTCGCACCGGAGGCACCAGTGCCGCCGGTCAGCATATTCCGCACGCGCTTCTCGCACTCGCGCACCGACAGCCCGCGATTGCGGCACAGCCGCGCCAGGCGCAGCCGCGCGCTCGCGTCCGTCAGGCCCAGCAGGACCTTGGCGTGGCCCCGCGTGATGCGCTCGTCCTGGAGCATCTCCTGGATCTCCGTCTCGAGCGACAGCAGGCGCAGGGTGTTGGTCACGCCGCTGCGGCTCTTGCCGAGCATCACCGACAGCTCTTCCTGCGTGGCGCCGTACGCGTCGAGCAGGCTCTGGTAGGCCGAGGCTTCCTCGATGGGGTTGAGATCCTCGCGCTGGATATTCTCCAGCAGCGCGATCTTCAGGGACTCGGCCTCCTCGTAGGAGCAGATCAGGGCCGGGATGGTCTCGACGCCCGCCAGGTGGGCGGCGCGCAGGCGCCGCTCGCCGGCCACGAGGCAGTATTCCAGGTCGCCGCCCGTGGAACCGGGACCGTCCGGGTCCAGCCGGTCGTCCAGGCTCAAGGGGCGGTCCTCGCCGGGCTTCAGTCGCCGCAGCAGGACGGGCTGCAGGACGCCGACCTGGCGAATTGAATCCGCCAATTCGCGTAACGTGTTGTCTTTAAATATCTTACGTGGCTGCGCGGGGTTGAGTCCGATGGCGTCCAGGGGCACCATGCTCGCTTCGCGGTCGCCCAGGTTGACGCCCGTCTCGGTGGTCGCGCCGGAAATGAGAGCCGACAGGCCGCGTCCGAGCACTCGGTCTTGTTTCGGATTCATCGTTCTCCTCCTAGGCCTTCGCCTCGGCCGCGCTACGGTTCTTGGCGATGATCTCGCCGGCGAGCTCCATGTAACTCTGGGACCCCTGGCACTCCACGTCATAGAGCAGGATGGGCTTGCCGAAGGACGGCGCCTCGCTCAGCCGCACGTTGCGGGGAATCTTGGTCTCGAAGACGGTGTCGTCGAAGTAGCCGATGGCCTCCTCGGCCACCTGGTTGGACAGCTTCAGGCGCCGGTCGAACATGGTCAGCAAGACACCCTCGATGCGCAACGATCTGTTCAGGCTCTTCTGCACGATCTGCACGGTGCTCAGGAGCTGGCTCAACCCCTCCAGCGCATAGTACTCGCACTGGATCGGGATCAGCACCGAGTGGGCGGCGGTCAGGGCGTTGAGGGTCAGCAGGCCGAGACTGGGCGGCGTGTCGATGATCACGAAGTCGTAGTCCTCGACCACACCCTCGAGGGCGCTCGCCAGGAACCTCTCCCGCGAGACCTGGGACACCAGTTCGATCTCCGCGCCGGCCAGCCGCCGGTCGCTGGGCACCAGGTCGAGGTAGGGTATGTTGGTGTCGTGGGCGCAGTCCTTCAGCACGGCGTTGCCGAGCAGGAGCTCGTAGCTCGTCAGCTTGAAGTCCGTCAACCCGCAGCCGCTGGTCGCGTTGCCCTGGGGATCCAGGTCCAGCAACAGGGTGCGCCGCTCGGCCGCCGCCAGGCAGGCGCAGAGGTTGACCGCGGTGGTCGTCTTGCCCACCCCGCCCTTCTGATTGGAAATGGAGATGATCTTGGCCATGTCGCTCCCGTCGGATCCGGATCTTCCAGATGGGATTCAGCTTGTTGGTGTGGAGGACCGAAATCGGAAGATAGCGCCAAAAAGCGAGAGGTGTCCAGCCGATTTCGTCAGCTATCCACAATTGGAACAACAAACCTGTGCATAAACCCCGAAGTTGATGCTCTCTTGAAAGCCGAACCCGGCATACGACCCTGCATGTACGAAGTATCAGGCCTGTAGCGTTCAACCCGGGCGTATGTTCCACATGGAACATCTCCGAGGACTCGCCCCCGGGAAGGTTCCACGTGGAACCCGCTCAGAGGGAGGGGTAGCAGGAGACCAACAGGTGTTTGGGCGCGGGGAGCGACGCGATGGGAAAGAGCTGGGTCCGGCCCAAGGGAAGACCGAGACGCTCACACAGCGCCCCATCCAGATTCCCGTCCGGCCCGTAAAAGCGGCAGATAACGAGGTTGTCGGCGCAGGCGTCTCCGCGATAACGCTTCCAGCCGGCGATGATCTCGGCGTCCGTCAAGCGCAAGGCCTTGAGCGTGATCAGGCCCGTGACCGCCTCCGGCAGGTCCTCGCCCTTCAGCCCCGAGCGTAGGCCCCACTGGTCCATCCCGACGCGCAAACTCTTCAACTCCATCCGCGCGGCGGTCTGCTCCAGGAACCAGGCCCGCTTCTCGCGGGGCTCGACCAGGAGGGATCCCGCGTCGCCGAATCCGAAACCGGCGTCCTCGGCCAGCAGATGCCAGACGAGGCCGGGCAATCCGGCGCCGGAGCCGAGGTCGACGAAATGGAGATCGGATGGGCAGGCCGGCAGCATATCCCGGACGGCGGGTCGGACATCCTCCGTCCAGGTCCGGAAGGCCGCGACGCATTCCGCGATCAGGGACTCTAGGCGCGACTCCGCATCGATCCGGGACACCAGGTTGAAGCTCGCGTTCCAGCGCAGCACCTCTTCCCGGTAGCGGGCCAGGGCGCTCTCGATCCGTCCCGTTCGCTCAGTCATCGCGGCTCGCCTTCCGCATCAGGACGCTCAGGATGGCCAGATCCGACTGCCGCACCCCGTCGATGCGGCTCGCCTGGCCGAGGGTCGCCGGCCGCATATTGGCCAGCTTTTCGCGCGCCTCGGAGCTCAGGGCCGTCAGGGTGGCGTAGTCCGTGTCAGGCGGCAACTCGAGATTATCCAGATGGCGCTGATTACGCAACATCTTGTCCTGGCGGGAGATGTAGCCCGCGTAGCGGATATCCAGGGCCGCCTGCGTCTCGGCTTCGCGCAGGTCGTGGGTGGAAAGACCGGCCGCGCCCGCCGCCTCGGCGTGCAGGGCGTCCAGATGGGCGCGCAGGTCGGCATCCCCGGCCAGCAGATCATGGATATCGTTCTCGGGACGCTTGAGCAGCGCGGCCGCCGGCGCCCGGTGGCCCGTCAGCGCGTCGCGGGTGCGGGCCGTGCGCAGGCAGACTTCCGTGCGGCGTGCCGCCTCGGCCCGGGCGGCCAGCCGGTCGAGATCGCCGGCGTCGAGCAGGCCGATCTCGCGAGCCGTCGGGAGCATGCGCTCGGCGACGTTGTCGCAGCGCAGATACAGGCGGCTCTCGGCGCGGGAGGTGAACATGCGGTAGGGCTCGGTGATCTCCTTGGTCACCAGGTCGTCCAGCAGGACGCCCATGTAAGATCGGTCCCGCGGAAAGAGGATCGGCGCCAGGCCCGCCAGATCGCGCGCCGCGTTCACGCCCGCCGCCAGACCCTGGGCGGCGGCCTCTTCATAGCCGGAAGTGCCGAGGATCTGTCCCGCCAGGAAGAGCCCGGAGATCGGCTTGGTCTCGAGGCTGGCCTGCACCTGCCAGGAGGGCACGCTGTCGTATTCCACCGCGTAGCCGTAGCGGGTCAGCTCCGCCGACTCGAGCCCGACGATGCTGCGGATCATGTCCTCCTGCACGTCGCGGGGCAGGCTCGTCGACAGGCCGTTGACGTAGACCTCCTCGCAGTCGCGGCCCTCGGGCTCCAGGAAGACGAAGTGGCGGGTCTTGTCGGCGAAGCGCACCACCTTGTCCTCGATGGACGGACAGTAGCGCGGACCGGTGCCCTCGATGATGCCGCCGTAGAGAGGCGAGCGCGTGAGGTTCGCCCCGATGATCTCGTGGGTGCGCGCGTTGGTGTGCGTGACGTGGCAGTCGATCTGCTCGGGCGCGAAGTCGCGGGTGCGGAAGGAGAAGGGCGCCGGGTCCGGGTCGCCCCGCTGACGCTCGACACGCTCGTAGTCGATTGAGTTGCGGTGAAGGCGGGGCGGCGTGCCGGTCTTCAGACGCACCAGTTCCAGCCCGGCCGCGACCAGCGAAGCGCCGAGGGCCAGCGAGGCGGCGGCGCCCTCGCGCCCGCCCGGGACCCGCGCCTCGCCGGTGTGCATCAACCCGCCGAGAAAGGTGCCCGTGCAGAGTACGACACGCCCGCCCGCGAGCTCGCGGCCGGCGTCCAGCTTCACCCCGCTGATACGGCGGCCTCCCGGGGCCTCCTCCCAGAGCAGGCCGGTCACGTCGGCCTCGATCACCTCGAGCCCCGGCTGCGCGCGCACGACCTCGCACATGAGTGACTGGTAGAGGGCCTTGTCGGCCTGGGCGCGCGGTGCCTGGACCGCCGGCCCCTTGCGCCGGTTCAGGATGCGGAAGTGGATCCCGGCCCGGTCGATGGCGCGGCCCATCTCGCCGCCGAGTGCGTCGATCTCCTTGACCAGGTGCCCCTTGCCGAGGCCCCCGATGGCGGGGTTGCAGGGCATGCGTCCGATCTCGTCGCGGTCGTGGGTGACCAGGGCCGCGCGCGCGCCGAGACGGGCCGCCGCGAGGGCTGCCTCGATCCCGGCGTGTCCGCCGCCGACGACGATGATCTCGAAAGGTGTATGTTTCATAACTTGTTTATTTTCAATTACTTACCAATACAGAAGCGGTCAAAGATCTCGCCCAGCAGCTTCTCCGTGAAGACGCGGCCGGTGACCTCGCCGAGTTCGCAGAGTGCCGACTGGAGCAGGGAGCAGACCACCTCCTGGGCCGTCCCGTCGTCCACGGTCACGCGCAGGTCGCGCAGCCCGTCGCGGAAGGTCTCGAGCTGGTGGACGTGGCGCCGGTTGAGCACCACGCCCAGCGACACCGCCTCGTCCAGGCGTTCGGAGGAGGAGGCGGCGTGGAGTGCGTCCTTGAGCCGTGCCACCCCCCGCCCGTCGCGGGCGGACGTGACGAGGACGGACGCATCGACGTCGCGCAGCCCGGCCTCGTCGAGCAGGTCGGCCTTGGCGCCGACCACCAGGACCGGCGCGTCCAGGTCCGCCACCGGTTCGACATCGTAGGACCCGGACGACAGATCCACCACCCGCAGCACCAGGTCGGCGGTGGCGGCGGCGCGCCGGGCGCGTTCCACGCCCATGCTCTCCACACGTCCGCCGTCCTCACGCAGGCCCGCGGTGTCGTGCAGGTTGAAGATGCACCCCCGGTGCGAGAGCCGCGCCTCGACCACGTCACGCGTGGTGCCCGGCTCGTGATCGACCAGGGCGCGCGATGCGTCCAGCAGGGCGTTGAAGAGCGAGCTCTTGCCGGCGTTGGGGGGACCGACCAGAACCACCTGCACGCCTTCGCGCAGCAGGCGTCCCGCGCGGGCGTGGGCGAGCAATCCGTCCACGCGGGCGAGTGCAGCGTCCAGGACGGACAGGATTTCGTCTGGGCCGACTTCCTGCGCCTCCTCCTCGCCGAACTCGAGACCGCCCTCCAGTTCGGCGAGCAGAGCCAGCAGGGGCGCCTCGAGTTCACCCATGCGGCGCTTGAAGGCGCCACGTAGCTGGCGCAGGGCACCCTTGGCGGCGAGGCGGGTTTCCGAGGCGACGAGATCGGCCACGGCTTCGGCCTGGTCCAGGCTCAGGCGGCCATTCAGGAAGGCGCGCCGCGTGAACTCGCCAGGGCCGGCCGGGCGCGCGCCCGCCGCCAGACAGGCCTCGATCACACCGCGCGCGGGCAGGCGCCCGCCGTGGCAGTGGAATTCCACCACGTCCTCGCCGGTGTAGGAGCGGGGCGCCAGCATGGGCAGCACCACCGCCTCGTCAAGGGCGTCGCCGGTGCGCAGGTCGCGCGGGACGCCCACGAAGGCGCGATGCGACGTCAGCTCCGGGGACGCGTCGCCGGAGAGCAGGGCGGCGGCGATCTTCACGGCGCGCGGCCCGCTCACGCGCACCACGGCCAGGCCGCCCTCCCCCTCCGGGGTGGCCAGGGCCGCGATGGTGTCGTGCGTCGTGTGGTCGTGTCCGTCGCGCAAGGGGCGACTCCCGGTCGTCAGACGGGGCGGCCATGCGCGCCGCCCCGTCGTTCCCTGCCGGTGATGGCGGCGCCTACGCGTCGTCCGTCTCCGGCGTCTCCTCGGATTGTTCCTCGGGCGCGGTCTCGGCGTCCGTCTGGATGTCGGGCGCTTCCGGTGCTTCCGGTGCGGCCGCCTCGGCCTCGACCGGCGCCTCCTTGGGCGCGCTGCCCTTGTCGTCGTCGCTCGTGACCACCACGTGACGGTCCGGCCCCTGGCCGGCGGTGTAGGTCGTCACGCCCTTGATGTCGGCGATGGCCATGTGCACGATGCGCCGCTCCCGGGGGCTCAGGGGCGGCGTGTGCACGTCCTTGCCGGACTCGAGCATCTGGCGCGCGGCGTCCTCGGCGTTGGCCGTGAGCTGGCCCTCGCGCCGGCGGCGGTAGTTGTTGATGTCCAGGTTCATGCGCGCGTGGTCGTCCACCGCCTGGTTGGCCATGCGCTCGACCAGGTGCTCCACCGAGTCGATGGTGCTGCCGCGGCGGCCGATCAGCACGGCCGCGCTGTCGGTGTCCACGGTGATCTTCACCTGGTTGTACTCGCCCTCGAGGACGGTGCAACGGCTGGGGAAGCCGGCGCGCCGCATCAGCTCCTCGGCGCAGGCCCGCTGGACCTCGGCCGCGTCGTCCATGGACAGTCCCCGGGTCGGCTTGACCAGATCGGCCGCGGCCAGGGGCTCGCCCACCGGATGGGGCGTGGCGTCGGGACTCGCCGGCGCCCGGCGCGCGCGCTCGGG
>CAZTWK010000058.1:11929-19620 GCA_964617805.1 uncultured Fibrobacteraceae bacterium
GGCTCGCGACGCGGGCGCTCGCTCCGCTCGGCGGCGGGAGCGGCTTCGGCCGGGCGTCCCTCGTCGCGGCGACCGTGGGGGCGACCGCTCCCGGCGTCGGCCGTCGCGGGTTCGCGGCGGGACCGGGACTTGTAATCACGCGGGGCGGCCTCGCGGCGGCCGCCGGCGTCGTCGCGGCGCGCCTCGGGCGGCGGGCCGGACTTGCGGCCTCCGCGGCGGCGTCCGCCGCGACGGCCCCGGGTGCGCTTGCGCTGCTTGCGGGTGGCGACGACGCGGGCCTGGCGGCGGCCGAACACGCCCAGCACGCCGGACCGGCCCTCCTCGACCACTTCGATCTCCACCTCGTCGCGTCGCGCGCCGAGCCGCAACAGGGCCTCCGAAATGGCCTCGTCGACGGTGGCTGCGCTGCTTTCTATGCGTTCTGGCTTGTTCTTGTCGTTCATCAGGCTTCGGCACCTCCCACGGCCGGCGTCGATCGGTTGACCTGCCAGCTCTGGAAAGCCGTCATCATGGTGTTGATGGTCCAGTAGATCACCAGACCGGACGGCATGTTGTAGAGGAAGAAGAGCATCATGATGGGCATGATGGTGGTCATGGCCGCCATCTGTCCGCCCGCGCCCGACTGGGGTGTCAGCTTGGTCTGCAGATAGGTCGACACCGCCATGATCAGGGGCAACAGGTTGAAGTAGGAGCCCATCAGAGGCAGCGAGAAGGGCAAGGTGAACAGGGCGTCGGGCTGGGACAGGTCGTTGATCCACAGGATCCACGGCGCCATGCGCAGGTCCACCATGTTGTAGAGGACCTGGTAGAGGGCGAGGAAGACCGGCATCTGGATCAGGATCGGCAAACAGCCGGCCATGCCCGCCATGGGGTTCACCCCTTCCTCCTTGTAGAGCTTCATCGTCTCCTGGTTCACGCGCTGGGCGTCGCCGCCGTGCTTCTTCTTGATGGCGTCGAGCTTGGGTTTGAGGCGCGCCTGGGACTCCTGCATCTTCTTCATGGCCCGCGTGCCGCGTGCGGTGAGCGGGTAGAAGACCAGCTTGCTCAGGATGGAGATGATGACGATGACCCAACCGTAGTTGGGGATGAACTTGTGCAGCCAGTTCATGAGCTTGAGCACGAGTTCGGAGATGGGCTGGATCCACTTCCAGCCCAGGTTGACCGTCCGCTCCAGGGAGACCCCGTGGGAGCGGAAGCGGTAGTAGTCGCTCGGTCCCATGTACAGGGACAGGCCGGCGCCGGAGCGTCGCGAGTCGCCGCGCAGGGGCAGCTCGAGCTCCCAGGACTGCTGGCCGGTCTCGGCGTCGCCGCCGAGGCGGATGCGGCCTTCGGTGGCCGTCTCGAGGGCGTCCGGCAGGAAGCCCAGGATGGAGAAGTACTTGCTCTGCAGTCCGGCGAAGCGCACCGAGCCGCGGAAGGCGCCGACGCCCTTGCCGTTGTCCTTGCCCAGGTCGCCCTGCTTGCGGAACTGCAGCTCCTCGCCGACCATCCCGAAGCTGCGGCCGTTCGCGCCGCCGCGCATCATGGCTTCCACGTGCTCCTCGGTGACGGCGATGCCCTGGTTCCAGCGGAAGCGTGTGGTCTGGGGATGGCCCAGGACGGCGTCCACGGCCGCGCGGGCCGCGTCGTTCTCGGCCAGCACCGTGTAGCGCACGCCGATGGCGTAGGTGCCGGGCGTGAAGGTGAAGGTCTTCTCGATCACGACGCCCTCGGCCGACTCGGCCCTCAGGACCAGGTCGCGCGGCGCGGCGCCGGGGCCGATGTCCAGCGTGCGGGGCCCGGCCGGCTGGAAGGAGACCCCGGTCAGGTCCAGGCCTCCCCGCTCGAACTCGAGCACGTCGCCGGCGCGCGGCGGGTCGAGGTCGCCCCGGGCGGGCACGAGTTCCACGGATCCCTCTTCGAGCCCCGGGAAGGCGTGGCCGAGCCAGCTCGAGATGACGCCGCCGGCCTCGGTGAGGGTCACCCGGTAGAGGTCCGTGTTGACCGTGCACTCCCCGTGACCCGCGGGCGGGAAGCTCAGGACCGTGTCCGCGGTGGGCGTGACGGCCGGCTGGGCCGGGGGCTCCGTCGCGGGCGTCGCCTCGGGGCGCTCGTACGTCTCGCGCTCCGTCACGGCCGGCTCGCCGCTCTCGACGGCGGCCACCGCGGCCAGGCTGTCCGCGGCGCCGGGCTCGGGCGTGTAGTTGCGTTCCATGACCTTGGTCCAGATCAGAAAGATCCCCAGGAAGAGGACCATGGCCAGGACGGTGCGTCTATCCATGACATTCATCTCCATCGTGTGCATGCGGGAGGTCGCCGGGAGTGGCCGGCACCGGATCGTGGCCGCCGGGATTGAAGGGGTGGCAGCGCGCGATGCGTTTCAGGGACAGGGCGGTGCCGCGCCACAAACCGTGGCTGCGCAGGGATTCCGCGGCGTACGTGGAACAGGTGGGCTCGAAACGGCAGGTCGAGGGAAGCAGCGGCGAGAGCAGCCGCTGATAGAGACGGACCAGCAGGTAGGGAAGTCGCCACATGCCTCAGTAACCAACCGCGGCCGTGCGCCCGGACTTCGACGGAATCGGCGGCGCATCAGCTTGCTTGATCCGGACCTCGGCCCGGGGACCCGGACGCGTCGTGACCTGCGTCGAGAATGAAATCGGCCAGCATCTTGCCGGCTTCTGCCACGACGGCGTGGATGTCGAGGTCCAGGATGCGCTTGCGCGCGACCGCGACCACCCAGAGTCCTGTCTTGTTGTCCGGCGCGGCCTCCGTGGGGCCGTCTTCCTTCAAGAGCGAGGCGGTCGTCTTCGCCAAGGTATCGAACTCGGGGAAGATGACCGCCTGGATCATGTGCCTGAGCAAGCGCTTCGCCCGGTTGCGCTGCACGGCGCCGCCGACCTTGCGGCTGGCCACCACGGCGCGGGCGTCATCGGTCGCGGGCAACAGGTAGAGCACGCACGACCGGCCGACCAGTTTGCGGCCCTTCTCGTAGACTGTCGCGAACTCGGAGCGGCGTGTGAGCGATCTCGGTTTCACGCTCGGCCTCCGGTCGTTCACGATATCTGTCTCGAGGCCGGGCGCCACGACGTGCGGGCGCCACGACGGGGCCCTAGGCGCTCAGTGTCTTGCGGCCCTTGGCGCGCCGACGCTTCAGGATCAGACGTCCTGCCTTGGTCGACATGCGCTTGCGGAAACCGTGCTTTCTGGCCCGCTTCAAGTTGCTGGGCTGAAATGTCCTCTTCAACGGACCGTCCTCCTGAAAGTTAGCCGGAAATGAACCGGGAAAGATTAGGTATACACCCCCCGCATGTCAAGGTGGATCCGCAACTTGCTCGAAATATATGGATTTTGATTGTCCCCATACTTCAATTCGGGGGATCGTGATCCCCCTTTCATCCACAGGGAGACCCGCGCCGGGGTGGAATTACATAACAGCTTGGGCCCCAAATAGATGAAAGAAAATCACAAGGTCGTGAAGAAACTTCTTGCAGCCGTTTTTTCGCCATGCTAGTTTCCTCTTCACAGGTGTTGAAAACGACGGCGACCAGCATTTGGATTATCCACATTTCGCGTTTGTTGTGGATAATCAACAAAACAACCAAGGGTCGATTTTCATAACCAGCTCGAATTGCTTTGTTTGTGTGGATTTGTGAGATGTGGATATCTCACCGCCGGTTGGGGATGTCTGTCAAAAAAAGTGAGCAGATTCTGAGATGGAGTTAGCCTCCTTGACCGACTACTGGGACGTGATTCTCGACACGATCCGGCAGAAGGTTTCCCAGCAGACCTTCGAGACCTGGTTCCTGCCGTTGAAGCCCAAGAGTTGGGACAACGACAGCGTTCACCTGATCTGTCCCGACCGCTTCTTCCAGGACTGGTTCTGCGAGCATCACACCGAGATGCTCTGCGGCACCCTCTCCGACCACTTCGGACGCCCCGTGCGCTGCACCTTCAACGTGGAGAAGGAGGCGACCGAGCAGAAGGGCGACCTCTTCGACTTCTCGGCCGCCCTGACCGAGAGCGCCGAGCTGCCCGTGCAGAACGCGAACGTCGACAAGACGCCCGGCCGCGTCTACCTGAACAAGGACTACACCTTCCTCAACTTCGTGATCGGCTCGGGCTCCAAGCTGGCGACGGCCGCCTCGGTGGCGGTGAGCGACAACCTCGGCGCCGGCTACAATCCCCTGTTCATCCACGGCGGCGTGGGGCTGGGCAAGACCCACCTCATGCACGCCATCGGCAACGCGGTGTCGATCGCCGACCCGCTCAAGAAGGTGTGCTACGTCACGGCCGAGCAGTTCATGAACGACCTCATCTGGTCGATCCAGCGCAACCGCACCTACGAGTTCAAGAGCGAGTACCGCAACGTGGACCTGCTGCTGGTGGACGACGTGGCCTTCCTGGCCGGCAAGGAATCCACCCAGGAGGAGTTCTTCCACACCTTCAACGCGCTCTACCACGACAACAAGCAGATCGTCCTGACCTCGGACCGGCCGCCCAAGGAGATTCCCACCCTCGAGGAGCGCCTGCGCTCGCGTTTCGAGTGGGGACTCATGGTGGACATCCAGGCGCCGGACCTCGAGACGCGCATCGCGATCCTCAAGAAGAAGGTCGAGACCAACAACATCTACATCTCCGACGATGTCATCGAGTTCATCGCCGACAACGTCACCAACAACATCCGCAATCTGGAGGGGGCGCTGATCAAGCTCCTGGCGTTTGCGAGTCTGACCGGCAGCGAGATCAACCTGGACATGGCCTCGGAGGTTCTCTCCTCCATCATCCAGGCCTCGCCAGCCAGAGCGGCTACGATCGCCGATGCCATGAAAGTGGTGTGCGAGCACTACGGCGTCACGGTCGATCAGCTCAAGTCCAAAAGGCGCACCCAGGACCTAGCTCTGGCGCGTCAGGTCAGCATGTACATCGCCCGGGAACGGGTCGGCGCCACCCTCACCCAGATCGGCCGCGCCTACGGCGGCCGCGACCACACCACCGTCATGCACGCCTGCAGGAAGATCCACAAGCTGAGTCAGGAAGATCCTCTCTTCAGGGGTACCTTGAAAGACTTGACCGCCGGGATGTGAGACCGCTCGCATCCCGACACCTCCTTGCGGGCTGTGGAAAAAGGCGTGCATGACGGGTGCAAGAAAGGGGGATCCGGAGCCTGCCCGTGGAAACCTTCCGCTTCATCCACGCGCGACTCCCCGGTACTGCACATCGCGGATTCCCCCCAGCCTCCCGCTGAGGGTCCCGCAGGCGCCATTCCGGGAGTCTTCCACACCATCCACAGGCTCTACTATTACTTCTACTTATTTCATAAGACTTGATGCGTGGGGGGGGACTCCTTATCATAGGCCTCCCTTGATACGCGGAGCTGTTCGCGCCGCGCGAAACACCAGACCGGAGGACCGCTCTTGAAGTTCACGATCCAGCAGACGGATCTGCAGAAAGCCCTGGGCATCGTCGCCAACGTCGTGCCCGGCAAGACCACCATGCCGATCCTGACCTGCGTGCTGCTGGAGGCCGACGACGACAGGCTGACCGTCTCCGCGACCAACCTGGACATGTCGGTGACCACCGGCACGACCGACGTGGACGTGAAGAAGCCCGGCCGGATCGCCGTTCCGGCGGTCAAATTCGTCTCCTTCGTGCGCAGCCTGGCCTCGGGCGAGGTCGAGATCTCCGAGAAGGACGGCCGCGTGAGCGTGAGCTCCGGCAAGGCCAGCCTCAGCGAGTCCAGCATGAACGCCGAGGAGTTCCCGGCCCTGCCGGTCCTGAACGAGAAGAAGAGCCTGGAGGCGGAAACGGGCAATCTCGTGCGCATGATCAAGTCCACCGCCTACGCCGTCTCCCGCGACGAGACGCGCCCCGCCCTGATGGGCATCCTGTGGGAGCTCAAACCCACCTCGCTGACCATGGTGGCGACCGACGCCCACCGCCTGGCCCGCATCACCCGCGACACCGACTGGGGCGTCAAGGACGTGGTGAGCCTCATCACCGACACCCAGGGCCTGCTGCAGTTCGCGCGCCTGGCCGAGGGCACCGACAAGTCCGAGGTCTTCTTCACCGACAACCAGCTCAGCTTCCGCATGGGCGAGACGGTGCTGCACACGCGCCTGCTGGAGGGTCCGTTCCCCGACTACACGGCGGTCATCCCCAAGACCAACAACATGACCATGACCATCGACCGCGAGGCCTTCATCGGCGCCGTGCGCCGCGTGTCGATCACCGCGGACCGGGTCACCAGCCAGATCCGCCTCGGCATCGAGAACGGGCGCCTGGAACTGAGCGCCACCGGCACCGACGGCAGCCGCGCCGAGGACGAGCTGCCCGTCTCCTACGACGGCGACGCCATCGAGATCGGCTTCAACTACAACTACCTGCTCGATGTCCTGAAGAACATCGTCACGGACTCGGTGGAACTCTCCATGAAGGACCCCCAGAGCGCGGCCCTGGTCTCGCCGGCCGGCTCCGACGACGGGGACGACCTGCTCTGCCTGCTGATGCCCCTGCGCCTGACCTCCGATTGATGAGGCTGCGCGCGGCAGATCTGTCGGACTTCCGCAACCTGGCGGAGGTCCGACTCGCTTTTTCACCCGGTGTGAACATCTTCCTGGGCAACAACGGCCAGGGTAAGAGCAACCTGCTCGAGGCCCTCAACTACCCCGCTCTCGGCCGTTCGTACCGCGGCGCCTCCGACCGCGACCTGGTGGCCTTCGACAGGGAGGCGACGCGGGTCCGCGTGGAGGCCGAAGGCGAGGGCGACGCCGAGCGGGTCTTCGAATTCGCGCTCCAGCGCGACGGAGGCCGCCGCTTCCGCCTCGACGGCGAGACCCTGGCCCGTAAGCACCTGCTGGTCGGGCGGCTGCCCACGGTCGTCTACGACCCCCAGACGGTCGACCTGGTGCGCGGCGGTCCCGACAACCGGCGCCGTTTCCTCGACGCCGGCCTCAGCGGACTCGACCGGGACTACCTCGACAGCCTGCGCCGCTACCGCCGCGCCCTGCGCCAGAAGATGCGCCTGCTGCGCGACCTGAGGGGCGGTTTCCGACCCGATCCGTGCCTGCGCGCGGACCTGGAAATCTGGAACCGGGAGATGGCCGAGCACGCCGCGCCGCTGCTCGCCGCGAGGGCCCTCTACGTGCGGGAACTGGCCGACGCGGCGGACCGCGTCCACGCCGAGCTCACGGGCGCGTCTGCGAGCCTGCAACTCATTTATTCGCAAGGGATTGATATCGACCAAAAAGGTCGTTCGGAGGCCGAATTAAAGGGAGAGATTCTACGCGTTTTTGATTATATTATAGAGGATGAGATCAAGCGGGGAAGAAGCCTCGCTGGTCCCCATACCGACGATGTAGAAATCCGGCTCGAAGAGGTGTGTCTGCGGACATTCGGGTCACAGGGCGAGACCCGTTCCGCGGCCATCGCCTTGAAGCTCGCCCAGGGCGAACTGGTCTTCCGGAAGCGCCAGACGAGGCCCATTCTTTTTTTCGACGATATCTTCAGCGAGCTGGACAAGGAACGCTCCCGGCAGATCCAGGACATGACCTCACGCGACCACCAGATCTTCATCGCCACCGCGCGAGCCGAGGACGTCCAGGAGTGGTGTCCCGGCCGGGCGAGGCGTTGGACGGTGAACGAAGGCCGGATCGAACCGAGCGAATGAGCGACGACCGCCACAAGTCGAGACCCGTGCGCGTCGACGCGATCCT
>CAZTWK010000059.1:0-19330 GCA_964617805.1 uncultured Fibrobacteraceae bacterium
CCGGCTGGTTCGACGAGGAGATCGCGCCCGTCACCGTCCCCGGCACCGGCGGCGCACCCGACACCGTCGTCAAACACGACACTCATATCATGGACGACATCAGCCTGGCCAAGATGGCCCGCCTGCGCGCCGCCTTCGAGATGGGCGGCATCATCACCGCCGGCAACGCCAGCGCCGTGGTCGACGGCGCCGCGGCCATGGTCCTGGGCTTCGAGGACGACGCCGCCAAGCACGGCCTGAAACCCCTGGCCCGCGTCGTGGGCCTGGGCACCGCCGCCTGCGATCCGCAGATCATGGGCTGGGGCCCCGTGCCCGCCACGCGGACCGCGCTGGCGCAGGCCGGCCTCTCGGGCGGCGACATCGACCACGTCGAACTCAACGAGGCCTTCGCGCCCCAGGCCCTGGCCTGCATCAAGGATTTCGAGGAGATGGGCATCGATCCCGGGAAGATCAATCCCATGGGCAACGCCATCGCCATGGGACACCCCCTCGGGGCCACCGGCGCGGTCCTGACGTTGACCTGCGCCTACGCCCTGCGCCGCAAGAAGGAGCGCTACGGGCTGGTGACCATGTGCATCGGCGGTGGCCAGGGCAACGCCTTGATCATCGAGTCCCTGTCCTGACCGTCCCAGTGAAAGGTCGCCGACCATGTCCCTCGACTACTGCTGCCCCCACTGCCACGCCGTTCTGAATCCGAACGTGCGCGTGATCCTGGCCGCCGTCTTCGAGGGACAGCGCGGACTGGTGCTCATGAGCTCGAAGCTCGGCGACTACCAGCTGATCTGCGACAAGGGGTTCTGCAGCCGGGTCGAGGCCGGCGACACGGTCGAATTCCACTGCCCGGCCTGCTCCGAGTCCCTGACCAGCAAGAAGCTGGACCAGTTCTGCGAGCTGGTGATGGTCGACGACGAAATGCCCGACCAGAAACCCGCCAAGGTCCTGTTCAGCCGCGTCTGCGACGAGCGGGCCACCTTCGTCTTCGACGGCGATTCGCTGAAGGAGTACGGCGAGGCCGCCCAGAAGCTCCGCGACCAGATGAACATCGAGGGGGATTGGGGCTGGTAGGTCCCACGGGCCCGCACCCGCCGGCTACGCGATCGGCTCCCATTCCAATTGACAACCTCGCCGCACATCGCTACAATGCGATTCGAACAATTGTTCGGCTTTGTAAGTCTTTGGCGTCATGCAAGGTGTGGCAGGGGTCCAGGTGGAATGAAGCAGCCGGAATACATTCCCAGCGGACGTTTCTTCCGCTTCCTGATCCCGCCGGAGCCGCGGCGCTATCCCGGGCAGCGCTGGGCGAAGATGCTGGCCCGCGCCACCCACGTCGTCTTCGCCGGGATCTATCTCGGCGCCTTCGTCTTCGAGGTCGCGCCCGGCGACCGCGCGCCCTGGTTCCTGGCCGCCATGCTGTCCGGCCTGCTGATGTTCTGCCTGGACCTGTACGAGAGCGGCGGGTTCCTGCTGCAGCTGCGCGGCCAGGTGACGCTCGTCAAGCTGATCATACTCGCCCTCCTGCCGTCCTTCGGCGGTGCGGGCGTGTGGGTCCTCGCCGTCATCGCGTTCTGTTCTGTGATCTCCAGCCACGCCACCGCCAACTTCCGCTACTTCCTGATCTGGGGACGGGGGCGGATCAAGGCGGCGGAGACCCGGGGCTGAGAACGGACATTTCGCTGCTTATCCGCCGCGGGATCCATGCTACGATCCCGGCCCGGAGCCCGGCATCGCGATCCACAAGGAGTGAACAGTGCACCACAATACACCCCACCCCGAAATCGAAGACGGGACGAAACCGGAGACCAGGGGCAACTGGCGCATGATCTGCGTGGTCCTGCTGGCCTCGGCCTGGGGACTGAGCGAGCTGATCGGCGGCGAGACGCTCCTGCTCACGGGCGTGGGCCTGCTCCTGCTCGCCACGGGCCGCGCGCTGGTGAACCGCTTCGGCATCTCCATCGCCATGGCCGGGATCGCCGTGCTCTTCAAGACGGTCAACACGGCGCCCTTCGTCTGCCACCTGATGGGGATCGCCCTGCTGGGCGTCGCCTTCGACCTCGCGGCCACGCTCCTGTGGCGTCCCGACCGCAGGGCCTACCTCCGCGCCGCCCTCACGGGCGTGACCAGCTCCTATCTGAGCTGTTTCCTCTTCGCCGCCACCATGGCCTGGATCTTCGAGTACAGGTACTGGGCCGAGGGCGGTCTCGCGCGGATCGGCGAGCACACGCTGTATCCGGGGAGCCGGGGCGCGCTCGTGGCGCTGATCGTCGTGCCCGCCGGCCTCTGGCTCGGCCGCCAGCTGGCGAACCAGGCCGCGGGGCACCCCCGCACGGCCCTGGCCGCCACGGTAACGGTCTGCCTGGTGCTGTGGGCGGTCGGACCCTTCGCGGGTTGATCCAGCTTGACAAAGTCCCTAAAGCCGTGTATTTTCTAGACGATACATAATTCGAACGGACGTTCGAACGGGAGCTGACAATGACTCTCGAAACCACGCGTAAACGACCTCCCCCCTTCGCCTCGCCTCTCCAGGGCCTTCACGCCGACTTCCACCCCCTCGCCGCGCGGCGGATCGCCTTTTTCCCGTACATATCGACCGTTTCCGCCTCCAACGTCGACCGCGGGGGTACCCCATGAGATACGCAGAGACCGGATTCAACCTGGAAGTCGACCTGGCCCGCGGCAACATCGAGCGGGTGGCCACGGACCCGCAGCTCACCGGGCTGCATCTCGGGGGGCTGGGCACCAACGCCAAGCTGTTCTGGGACCGGGTGCCCCCGGAGGTCCAGCACTTCGACCCGGAGAACCTGCTCATCTTCGGCACCGGACTGCTGGTGGGGACGCCCGCGCCGAGCTGCAACCGCACCGTCGTGTCGGCCATCTCGCCGCAGACCCGGTTGTTCGGGTTCTCGATGATGGGCGGTTTCTTCGGGCCGGAGCTGAAGCGCGCCGGGTACGACAAGATCATTTTCAGCGGCAAGTCCCCCGAGCCCGTCTTCCTGTGGATCCACGACGACAAGGTGGAGCTGCGGAACGCGAAGCACCTCATGGGCCTGGGCACCCTCGAGAGCGCCGAGGTCATCCGCCAGGAACTGGAGCAGCCGAACGCCGCGGTCTCGTCGATCGGGTTGGCCGGCGAGAACCGGTGCTTCTTCGCGTCGATCGAGCAGGGGCGGTCCAGCGCCAGCCGGCTCGGCCTGGGCGCCGTGATGGGCGACAAGAACCTCAAGGCCATCGCCGTCCAGGGGTCCGGGGACATCCACATCGCCGACCCCGCCGCCTACATGCAGCTCTGCAACGAGTCGCTGGCCTTCATCAAGCACCGCGAGAAGAATCCCATCCCGGGCGTGATGCCCATCCTGGCCGGCCTCGGCTCGCCGCAGGAGATGGCCATCGACGACGAGAAGTGGCACACCGAGAACTTCGCCTGGGGCAACGCCCGCGTCCGCCGCAAGGGCTTCTGGACCGACGAGGTCCACGAGACCTGGACGAAGACCATGGACGACATGCGGACCCGGCTGCTGAGCTGCTACAACTGCCCCATGAAGTGCGGCGCGGCCATCTCCGTCGACACGCGCATGTGCTCGTACATGATGAAGTGCTTCTCCAAGCTGACGTACACCATGGGCGCGTTCTCGGACCTGGAGTTCGGCCTGCGCATCGCCCAGAAGGCCACCGAGCACGGCGTGGACGCCTTCTCGGCGCCGCAGACCATGGCCTTCGCCATCGAACTGCTCGAGGCCGGCATCCTCGAGGACAAGGACTTCCCGGGCATGCCCCTGGACAACGAGGGTCGGTTCTACTGGCTGCTCGACCACATCGTCCGGCGCGAGGGCATCGGCGACGTCCTGGCCGACGGCACCTACTGGGCCGCCGAGAAGATCGGCAACGGCGCGCAGGAATACGCGCACAACAACATCAAGAAGACGGAGCAGCTGCCGCTCAAGCTGGGCATGCTCAACCAGATGTACTTCCTGATGTACTGCACCGGCGAGAAGGCCAACATCACCCAGATCGAGGGCAACTTCCCCCAGGCGCCGTTCCCGACCCGCGAGGAGCGGGAGGACTTCACCGAGAACTGGCCCCAGGTCCCGGACGATCGCTTCAAGAAGTGGTTCGAGGACTGGGAGCTGCGCGGCGACAACTCGATTCCCAACTACCCGAGCGCCGAGGCGAGCTGCGAGATCGTGAACTGGCAGGAGAAGATGCACTACATCGACGACAGCACCGGCATGTGCGCGGGCCTGTCGTCCTTCCCCTACAAGCCGCCGTTCCACATCCACAACCTGCCCCCGCTGATCTCGGCCGGGGCCGGGCTCGATCTCGACGAGGACTCCCTGTCGCACCTCACCCGGCGCAACCGCGACCTGGTCCGCGCCCTCAACATCCGCCGGGGCATGCGGCGGGTGGACGAGGCGCCCCCGGACGACCACTGGAAGCGGCGCTTCCCCGAGCTCGAGCAGCACCTGCTCGACACCTACTACGAGTTCAAGGGCTGGAACCGCGAGGGCATCCCCACACGCGAGTCCCTGCTGGAGCTGGACCTGGACTACGTGCTCGAGGATTTCACGGCGCGGGGGATCCTGACCGACGAGGAAGAGGCGCCGGCCCCGGCAGGCCCCAGCGAGGGAAGCGGATCGTGAGCGGGCCGAAGAAGAAGATCGTCAAGCGGATCCGGATCGACGTGGACAAGTGCAACGGCTGCCGGGGTTGCGAGGTGATCTGCTCCGCCTCCCACGCCGCGCCCAAGTACAGCAGCAACAACCCGTCGCGCTCGCGCATCCGCGTGATCATGGATCCCCTGTCCGACATCTACATCCCCGTGTTCGCCGGCGAGTACACCGCCGCCGAGTGCGCGGGCCGCGACAAGTACACGATCGACGGCAAGGAATACGACGACTGCACCTTCTGCCGGGCCTCCTGCCCGTCGCGCGACCTGTTCAAGGAGCCGGACTCCGGTCTGCCGCTCAAGTGCGACATGTGCGAATCCGACCCGACGCTCGAGGAGCCGCTGTGCGTCACCTGGTGCCTGGCGGACGCGCTGGTCTACGAGGAGTGGGAGGAAGAGGAGGCCGAGGAGCAGGTCTCGGTCGAGGAGCTGGACGCGGGACTGGAAGCCCTCGCCCACAAGCACGGCTGGTCGAAGGTGATCGACGCCGTGGAGCGGAACGCGAAGAAGTCCTGACGAACGAACCGGGAATGGTGAACACCGTGGAGACGGTCAGTCCACTGGCGGAAATCATCGACGCGGTCAAGGAGGCCGGAGGAGAGTCCTTCAAGGTCTGCTACCAGTGCGGCAAGTGCGACGTGGTCTGCCCCTGGAACCGGGTGACGGACTTCAGCATCCGCAGGATCGTCCGCCAGGCGGCCCTCGGGCTGCCGGACATCGAACTCGACGACCTGTGGCGCTGCTCGACCTGCGGCACCTGCCCGGCGGCATGCCCCCGGGGCGTGGGACAGATCGAGGTGGGCGTCGCCATGCGCCGGATCGCCGCGGCCTACGGCGTGTACTCCGGCGTGGCGAACACGCTGCCCGGCGTGGGCGCGAGCCTCGTCAGCGACGGCAATCCCCTGGGCAAGGCCCGGGGCGAACGGACGGACTGGGCCGAAGGTCTCTCGGTCAAGCCGTACACCGAGGGCATGGAGATCCTCTACTTCGTGGGCTGCTACTACAGCTACGATCCGCGCAACATGAAAGTGGCGGTGGCCACGGCCGGCATCCTCGAGCGGGCCGGCGTGGACTTCGGCATCCTGGGCGACCGGGAGAGCTGCTGCGGCGAGAGCATCCGCAAGGCGGGCGAGGAGGAGAAGTTCAAGGCCCTGGCCCGCGACAACATCAAGGCCTTCATCGACCACGGCGTCAAACGGATCCTCGTCTCCTCGCCGCACTGCTACCACACCTTCAGGAACGAGTACTCCGAGTTCATGATGAACCTCGAGGTGGTCCACATCACGCAGTACCTGAAGGAGCTGATCGACGCGGGACGGCTCGTGCTGGACGGGCCGGTCGACAAGCGCGTCGCCTTCCACGATCCCTGCTACCTCGGCCGGCACAACGACTGCTTCGACGCGCCCCGCGACGTGCTGAACGCGGTGCCCGGCCTGGAGTGCGTGGAGCTGCCCGAGTCGCGGGAGCACAGCCTCTGCTGCGGCGGCGGGGGCGGGCGGATCTGGATGCATACCGACAAGGAGGAGCGCTTCGGCAACCTCCGGCTGGCGCAGGCGCAGGAGGTCGGCGCCGAGGTGCTGGTCACGTCGTGCCCCTATTGCATCAGCAACTTCGAGGAGGGCCGGCTCTCCCTGCCGGACGAGGATCCCCTGCGGATCAGGGACCTCACCGAGGTCGTCCTGGAGTCGCTCGGCGGAAGCGGGGCGACACCATGAGCACGTCCGAACGCGACTACGGGGACGTCATGGTGGTCGGCGGCGGGATCAGCGGCATCCAGGCCGCGCTCGATCTCGCCTCGTCGGGGTTCAAGGTCTACCTGATCGAGCAGTCGCCGACCATCGGCGGCAAGATGGCCCAGCTCGACAAGACCTTCCCCACCAACGACTGCTCCATGTGCATCGAGTCGCCCAAGTTCATCGAGTGCGACCGGCATCCCAACATCGAGATCCTGACCTACACCGAGGTCGACACGATCGAGGGCGAGGCCGGCGACTTCGAGGTCACGCTGACCCGCAAGCCCCGCTACGTGAACGAGGACCTCTGCACCGGCTGCACGGTCTGCGCGGAGTACTGCCCGATCCCCGTGCCGGACCTGTTCAACCAGTCGCTGTCCGACAACAAGGCCATCCACATCTACTTCTCCCAGGCCGTGCCGCTGGTGCCCTACATCGACAAGCAGTGCCGTTTCCTGGAAGACGAGCGGTGCACCATCTGCGAGAGCGTCTGCAAGAACAACGCGATCGACCTGCGGCAGAAGGCGCGCAAGCAGGTCGTCAACGTGGGGGCCATCGTCCTCTCGCCGGGCTTCGGCGTGTTCGACCCCCGGCTGCGGGGCGACTACGGCTACGGCAGATACCCGAACGTGGTGACGAGCCTCGATTTCGAGCGTCTGCTCTGCTCCACCGGACCCCACGAGGGCGAGATCCTGCGCCCGTCGGACAAGAAGCACCCGCACAAGATCGCCTGGATCCACTGCGTCGGGTCCCGCCAGGTCCAGGAGGGCGGCCACAGCTACTGCTCGTCGGTCTGCTGCTCGTACATCCAGAAGCAGGTGATCCTGACCAAGGATCACGACGCGGATGTCGAGGCGGTCGTCTTCCACAACGACATCCGTTCCTTCGGCAAGGACTTCGAGCGGTTCTACAAGCGCACGGAGAACCTGCCCGGGGTCGAGTTCATCCGCAGCTACGTGGACGTGGGCCGCGAGATCCCCGGGACGAACAACGTGACGATCCGCTACGCCACCGACGACGCGGGCGTGCAGGAGCAGGAGTTCGACCTGGTGGTGCTGGGCGTGGGGCTGGGGCCGCCCGCCCGGGCCGTGGACATGGCCGGGCAGTTCGGCATCGAGCTCGACGCGCACGGCTTCTGCAAGACCAATCCCGTCAACCCCGTCGAGACCACGCGGCCGGGCGTGTTCGTCAGCGGCGCCTTCAGGGGCCCGATGGACATCCCGGAGTCGGTGATGGGCGCCAGCGGCGCCAGCGCCCTGGCCGGCGCGCTGCTCAAATCCCGGCGCGGCAAGCTGGACACCGAGCGCGTCTATCCCGAGGAACGCGACGTCTCCGAGGAGGAACCCCGGGTCGGCGTGTTCGCCTGCCACTGCGGCGCGAACATCGGGCGCGTGGTGAACATCCCGTCGCTGGTCGAGTACTCCAAGGATCTGGAGAACGTCGTCCACGCCGAGGAGGGCCTGTTCATCTGCTCGACCGACGCGGCCGCGCAGATCGCCGACACGATCCGCGAGAAGGGACTGAACCGCGTGGTGGTGGCGGCCTGCACGCCCCGCACGCACGAGCCGCTGTTCCGCGACACGCTGCGCGAAGGCGGCATCAACCAGTATTTCTTCGACATGGCCAACATCCGCGAGCACTGCTCGTGGGTGCACTCGAAGCAGAAGGAGGAGGCCACCGCCAAGGCCAAGGACATCGTGCGCATGTCGGTGGCCCGGACCATCGGCCTCGAACCCCTCGACGAGTTCCAGCTGCCCGTCGACAAGACCGCCCTGGTGGTCGGCGGCGGCGTGGCGGGCATGACGAGCGCCCTGGGCCTGGCCGACCAGGGCTTCGAGGTCCACCTGGTCGAGAAGGAGAAGGACCTGGGCGGCATGGCGCTGCGGATCCGGACCACGCTCGACGGCCTGGACGTCCAGGCCTGGCTCCGAGACCTGGTTCAGCGGGTCTACAAGCACCAGCTGATCCATGTGTCCCACGAGGCGACCATCACCAACGTGACCGGCTACGTGGGCAGCTTCGTCACCACGGTGGAGACGGAGGGCCGGGTCAAGACCATCGAGCACGGCGCCGCCATCCTCGCCACCGGCGCCGACGAGCACGTGCCCACCGAGTACATGTACGGCGAGGACGAGCGGGTGCTGACCCAGCTGGAACTGGAGGAGCGGCTCGCCGGGGACGACGACGCCGTCGCGAGCGCCGACAGCCTGGTGATGATCCAGTGCGTCGGCTGCCGGCAGGAGGGCCGCGACTACTGCGCCCGGGTCTGCTGCAGCCAGGCCGTCAAGAACGCGCTGGCGCTGAAGGCGAAGCGCCCCGACATGACCATCTCCATCCTCTACCGGGACATGCGGACCTACGGCTTCAGCGAGGACCGCTATCGCGAGGCGGCCGACCTGGGCGTCGACTTCGTGCGCTGGGAGCCGGACGACAGGCCGGTGGTGGAGGCATCCGGAGGTGGCACGTCCGCCCTGCGCGTGACCGTACCCGATCCGGTGCTCGGCAAGCGGCTGCAGCTCGACGCCGACCTGGTGGCCCTGTCCGCCGCCGTGGTGCCCTCGGCGGACGCGCCCGAGATCACGCGGCTCTTCAAGGTGCCCGTCAATCCCGACGGCTTCTTCCAGGAAGCCCACGTGAAGCTGCGGCCGGTGGACTTCGCCGCCGACGGCGTCTTCATGTGCGGATCCGGCCACTACCCCAAGCACCTGTCGGAAGCGGTCAGCCAGGCCTACGGCGCCGCCGGTCGGGCCGTCACGCTGCTCTCGCACGAGACGGTCGCCGCCTCCGGCTCCGTCTGCGAGGTCGCCGAGGACGACTGCGTGTCCTGCGGCGCGTGCATCACGGCCTGCAGCTACGACGCGATCCACTGGCGCGAGACGCCGGCGGGCCGCAAGGCCGAGGTGAACCCCGCGCTCTGCAAGGGGGACGGCCTGTGCTGCGCCAAGTGCCCGACCGACGCGGTCGTCCTGCGGCACTACACCAACGAAGAGGTCTTCAGCCAGATCGACGCGGCGCTGGCCGCCCCGCTTGGTTCCGAAGCGAAGAAGGAGGTGGGAGCATGACGGCCATCGGACACACGCCGAGAATCGTCGCCTTCCTCTGCAACTGGTGAGCGTACTCGGCCGCGGACCTGTCTGGCGTGACCAGACAAAGCTATGCGCCGGAGATCCGGATCATCCGCCTGATGTGCACCGGCCGCGTGGACCTGGCCTTCGTGCTGCGCGCGTACCTGCGCGGCGCCGACGGCGTGATCGTCGGCGGCTGCTGGCCGGGCGAGTGCCACTACGTCACCGAGGGCAACTACGACGCCCTGGCCAACATGTACATGTGCAAGAAGCTCATGACGTCCGTGGGTGTCGACCCCGGACGGCTGCGCCTCGAGTGGATCTCGGCCGCCGAGGGCACCCGCTTCGCCGAGATCATGAGCGACTTCGCTGCGCGGCTGCGCGACCTGGGGCCGCTCGGCGAGGGCGAGGGGATCGCCGCGCCCGACCTGAAGCTGAAGCTGGAAGCCGTGAACCGCCTGCTCCCCTACCTGAAGCTGGTGGAACGGGAGAAGCTGCGCATCCCGGAGAAGTCGCTGGCCGCGTACGAGGCCTTCTACGAGAGCGACGCGACCAACCGGCTCTTCGACGAGCTGATCGCCGACAAGCTGGCCGTCAGCCAGATCCTGATGCTGCTGCGGGAGAGGCCGATGTCGACCCGGGAGATCTCCGAACGCCTGGGCCTGGACCCGTCCGACGTCTCCAGGCTCATGAACGACACGTCCCGGCAGAGTCTGGTCCGGTACGCCATGGAACAGAAACGTTACGCCCTCGCGGGAGAAACAAGGCAGGCAACGGAGTGAACGAAGCCGTCATGGATCGCGAACGCGTCGACCGGATCATCGACGAGCACGGGGCCGAGGCCGACGCGCTGATCCAGGTGCTGCTCGACGTCCAGGGCGAGAACCACTGGCTGCCCCAGGACGCCCTGGACCGGATCAGCGAACGGCTGGAGGTCCCGCCGGCCCTGGTCCAGCACATCACCACGTTCTACAAGGCGTTCAGCCTGGTGCCCAAGGGCCGCCACCAGGTGCACGTCTGCCTGGGCACCGCCTGCCACGTCCGCGGCGCGCCGCGGGTCCTGGACACGGTGCAGGAGCTGACCGGCCTCGGGCCCGGCGAGACGGACGTGGACCTGAAATTCAGCCTGGAGACCGTCAACTGCCTCGGCTGCTGCGCGCTGGGGCCGGTGCTGGAGATCGACGGCAAGACCCACGGCAAGGTATCGACCGCGCGCACGGAAGACGTGCTGAAGAACTACGAGTAGAGGACGTCCATGACGAGATTCGCCACACCGCAGGAACTGGACGCGCACCGGCAGGAGCTGGTCGAGGGCCGGGCCGCCGACCGGCCGTGCGTCTCGGTTTGTGCCGGAGCGGGATGTCTGGCGTCCGGGGCCAGCGAGGTGATCGCCGCCTTCGAGACCGAACTCGCGGCGCAGGGGCTCGACGCGGACGTCGACACCCGGGGCACCGGCTGCCCGGGCTTCTGCGAGCGGGGCCCCGTGGTGGTCCTCCATCCCAAGGAGACCTGCTACCTCCAGGTCACGCCCGAGGACGTCCCGGAGATCGTCTCGCGCAGCCTCAAGGGTCACGAGGTGGTCGAGCGCCTGCTCTACGAGGATCCCGCCACGGGCGAGCGGGTGGCCCGCGAGGCCGACATCCCCTTCTACAGGCAACAGGAACGGACCCTGCTGTCGAGCAACATCCGGATCGATTCGCGCAGCCTCGACGACTACCTGGCCATCGGCGGCTACGCGGCGCTGGTCAAGGCCTTCGAGATCGGCCCCGAAGCGGTGCTCGAGGAGATCAAGACCTCCAACCTGCGCGGACGCGGGGGCGCCGGCTTCCCCGCGGGACGCAAGTGGGAGGGATCGCGCGACGCCCCCGACGAGCCCAAGTACGTGCTCGTCAACGCCGACGAGGGGGACCCCGGGGCGTTCATGGACCGCGCGCTCCTGGAAGGCAACCCCCACTCCGTCCTCGAGGGGCTGATGATCGGCGGCTTCACCATCGGCGCCAAGGAGGGCTACATCTACGTCCGGCAGGAATACCCCCTCGCGGTCAAGAACGTGGTCCATGCTATCTCGCAGGCCGAGGCCCGCGGCCTGCTGGGCGAGAACATCCTCGGCTCCGGCTTCGACTTCACGATCAAGGTCCACAAGGGGGCCGGCGCCTTCGTCTGCGGCGAGTCCACCGCGCTGATGACGGCCCTCGAGGGCCGGGTCGGCGAGCCCCGGCCGAAGTACGTCCGCTCCAACGTGAAGGGGCTGTGGGGCAAGCCCACCGTGCTGAACAACGTCGAGACCTGGGCCAACGTGCCGTTGATCGTCGACCGGGGCGCGGAGTGGTTCACGCGGATCGGCACCGACGGCAGCAAGGGCACGAAGATCTTCTCCCTGGTCGGCAAGATCACGAACACCGGCCTGGTGGAAGTGCCCATGGGCATGCCGCTCGACGACATCATCCACGGGATCGGCGGCGGCATACCGGACGGGAAGGCCTTCAAGGCCGTGCAGACGGGCGGGCCCTCGGGCGGCTGTCTCCCCGCGGAGATGCTGCATCTCGAGGTCGGTTTCGACGAGCTGGCCGACGCCGGGTCGATGATGGGCTCCGGCGGCATGATCGTCATGGACGAGGACAACTGCATGGTGGACGTCGCCAGGTACTTCATCGACTTCCTGACGGAGGAGTCCTGCGGCAAGTGCCTCCCCTGTCGCGAGGGCCTGCGGCAGATGCACGGGATCCTGACCAACATCTGCGCCGGCCAGGGCCGCGACGGCGACATCGAGACCCTCGAGGAACTGTCCGAGGTGCTCTCCGAGGCCTCCCTGTGCGGCCTCGGCCAGAGCGCCGCCAACCCGTTCCTGAGCACGCTGCGCTACTTCCGCGCGGAGTACGAGGCGCACATCGCGGAGAAGCGGTGCCCGGCCCTGTCCTGCAAGGAATTGACCTCGTACTGGATCGACCCCGAGAAGTGCAAGGCCTGCCTGCTCTGCATGAAGGCCTGCCCCTCGCAGGGCATCGAGGGCGGCAAGAAGCAGATCCACGTCATCGACCAGGACAAGTGCGACGCCTGCGGCGTGTGTTTGGAGATCTGCCCCGCCAAGTTCGACGCCGTGAGGAAGTTCTCGGGCGAGCCCGTGCCGGATCCCCTGCCGATGGCCGATCGGGTACTCACGAAGGGGGCGGGGAAATGAGCGACATCCGCCTGCAGATCGACGGCCGGGACGTCCTGACGACCGAAGGCAAGACCGTGCTGGAAGCGGCCCGCGAGGCGGGGATCGAGATCCCCACCCTCTGCCTCCACGACGCCCTGGAGCCCTTCGGGGGCTGCCGCCTGTGTATCGTCGAGGTGGAGGTGGGCGGCTGGAGCCGGCTCGTGGTGTCCTGCGTGTATCCGGCGGCCCCCGACCTGATCGTCCGCACACGCAGCGAGAAGATCGACCGCATCCGCAAGACGCTCCTGGAGCTGCTCCTGGCCCACGCCCCCGATTCCCCGCCCCTGCAGGACCTAGCCGCGGAGTACGGCGCGGACCGCGACCGCTTCGAGAAGGAGGCCTCCTTCTGCATCCACTGCGGACTGTGCGTCCGCTACTGCGCGGAGGTGAAGGGGCTGCACGCCGTCGGCTTCATCGACCGGGGCATACGCAAGGAGATCAGCTTCCTGCCCGAGATCGCCGCCCGCGAATGCGAGGCCTGCAAGGAGTGCTTCCCGCTCTGCCCGACCTCGTACCTGCAGGCCGCCTACGTGCTGGTCGGGGCCCTCGCGGCGCGCAAGTAGAAGCCCGGCAACGAGTACGACGATTACGGGGCGCAAGAGCCAAGGGAGCACCTGGCATCGGAGCAGGCGAGACGCGAGACTGAACCTACGCCAAGGCAAAACCGTTATTTGTGAAAATTGAGTTTGACGTGCTCATATTTCATGGTTATTGTGCCTACATGATCCCTCGCGTACTCCACGCCACCGAGATCCGCCGTCGTCTCGACCTGTACCCGGTCGTGGCCATCGTCGGCGCTCGCCAAGTGGGCAAGACGACGCTCGCGCACGCGATCGGCGAGAGCTGGGCGGGACCGATCACGCTTTTCGACCTCGAGAAACCCTCCGACCTGGCCCGCCTCGCCGACCCGCAGCTCACCCTGGAATCGCTCGAGGGACTCGTGATCCTCGACGAGATCCAGCGCCTGCCGGATCTATTCCCCGTCCTGCGCGTCCTGGCCGACCGCCCCGGGCCGCCGGCCCGTTTTCTCGTGCTCGGCAGCGCCTCGCCGCACCTCCTGCGCCAGAGCTCCGAGAGCCTCGCGGGGCGCATCAGCTACTACGAGCTGACGGGATTCGGCCTGGACGAGATCGACCCGGCGGCAGCCGACGACCTCTGGGTCCGCGGAGGGTTCCCGCGATCCTTCCTGGCCCCCGACGACGCGGCGGGCGATCTCTGGCGACAGGACTTCATCCAGACCTATCTTGAGCGCGACCTGCCCGGTCTGGGCATCAACCTGCCCCCCGGCCTGCTGCGACGCTTCTGGACGATGCTCGCGCACGGTCACGGCCAACTCTGGAACGGCTCGCGGATCGGCGGCGCCCTGGGTGTGGCCCACACGACCGCCCGCGCCTACCTCGACATCCTGCGCGACACCTACATGGCGCGGACGCTCCCGCCTTATCTCGCCAACACGGGCAAACGTCAGGTCAGGTCGCCGAAGGTATACCTGCGCGACACGGGGCTTCTGCACGCCCTGCTCGGGATCCGGGATATCACCGACCTGACCGGCCACCCGGTGGCCGGCGCCTCGTGGGAAAGTTTCGCCATGGAGCAGGTCATCCGTTCGCTCGGCGCCGATGAGCGGCACTGTTTCTTCTGGGCCGTGCACACCGGCGCCGAGATAGATCTCGTGGTCGAGGACGGTTCCCGCCTGCTCGGCTTCGAATTCAAACGCACGCTGGCGCCCAAAATGACGCGGTCGCTGCGCAGTGCGATCGATACGTTGGGCCTGGCGGAGACGGCCGTCGTTTATCCTGGGTCGGAGTCGTATCAGCTGGCGGAGTCGACCTTCGTCAGGCCGCTGGCGACATATGCATGATAAGCCGGTCGGCCGGTCCCGCCCGGCCCTAGCCGTTTCGGATCCGCATCACAAACCGAGCTCCAGGACCGCCTCGCAGAGCGGTGTCCGACGCACGCGGGTCAGTCTGTCCAGGTAGTGGGTGACTTCGTGCTCCTCGCGTCGCGTCTCGACCAGCCCCAGCGCCTCCAGCCGTTCGATCAGGCGGATGCGGATCAACGCCTCCCCGTGATCCAGATACTCGTTGTGCGGCAGCATCTCGGCGACCGCGGGGTGCAGCAACTCGGACGCCAGGGCTGGATAATCGCGCCACCCGGCCGGCATGCGGCACAGGATCGCCAAGGGATAGGCGATCACTTCCTGGAACTCCGGCAGCTCGGGCAGACGGTCGTGGTAGCTCAGGTTGAAGACGCGGAACGTCGTTTCGACAAGCAGGGCGAACATGGCGCCCGCGCGGTCGTCGTGAAGCAGGCCGCGCCCGCGCTTCGTCACGTGGAAGCGTCCCTTGATCTTGCGGACGAGATGGGCGAGTTCGAGAACGACGCGCAGGTCGTGCACGAGCCATGCATCCTGCTCGTTGATCACCTTGTTGAAGCGACGCAGCTCCTCGAGATAGCCTTGGCGGAAACGCATCGACATCAACATGTCCCCCACGAAGGCCCGGTTCAGGTTGCCGGCGGTCGTGGCTTTCGTGCCTCCATCAGCCAGCACCTGCAGCATGGCGCGCGCGTTGTGGAGGACTTCGGATTCGTTCAACAGATCGGCCGGGATATCCCCACGCAACCGGAGGCCGGGCGAATCCGGAGACCAGTCGTTCGAGAAAAGCACGTGCAGTTCCCGGGGAGAGAACCCGCCCAGATCCTCCCGGCGGGCGTTGTTGTAGGTGTCCTGCGCCCGCCCGAGGGCCTCGTCCGCGACGTCCAGCGATACGCCGGCGCGCTCCAGCTTCTCGCCGAGCTTTCCCGCCAGGCGCTTCAGGGCGCGGCGTCGCTTCCGGTCGCCTCCGGCGGCGGTGACGATCACGGCGGCCAGGAGTTCCATCGCCTCATCGTCCGCCAGGGAAAAGCGCAGGAACGTGCCCTCCACCAGGCCTGCCCGCAACGATCGTTCCAGCGGGGGCGACACCTCGACGTGCTCCAGGATGAGATTGTAGTCGGCGGCGGCGATCATCAGGTCCACAGGGGTTCGTCCCGGAAGAGGGTGCTCGTCTCGCATACCTCGCCGCCCATCATGCAGTCATCGTGCCGTGCATGGCAACCACAAGTGTCGACGACAGTCGATCCGCCATTGGGCGCAGCTCCTGCGATGCCATCAATGGAACCTGTGTTCTCCATCATGACGCCCAGACGGCTCGACTCGGCGGTGCGGCCGAGCTGGAGAACGAGCGGAAGTCCCAGTCGTGACCGGTACGCGCGTAGCCGCGGGCCCGCGGAGGCGTCAACTCAGCAGATGAAAAGCGAGCCCCCGACCAGGGGCTCGCCTATCGGAGCCGATACCAGACGGGCCGGCCTATTTGGCCAGCGTCATCTTGCAGGTCGCCGAACGATCGGCCGTGGTGAGGCGGCCGAGGTAGCTGCCCGCCGCCACGGCGCGGCCCGCGTCGTCGCGACCGTCCCACGCGAAGCCGTGCGGGCCCGCTTCCAGGTCGCCGCTCCACACCGCGCGCACCAGGCGCCCCTTCATGTCCAGGACGTCGACCCTCGCCGGCCCCGCCGCGGGCAGGGTGAAGACGATGCGGGTCGCCGGGTTGAACGGGTTCGGGTGGTTCTGATCCATCCGGAACACGGCCGGCGGATCGTCGTCCACGCCGGTCGCGTCGCAGTACTCGTAGGCGCCCATGTCCGGCGCCGGGCCGCAATACTGATCCGGGCCCAGGTCGACCGCCTGGCCGCCGAGGACGATGTACGCGGTACCTTCGTTCACGCAGGGAGAAAATTCGTCGAGGTTGAAGCCGTCGACGAACATGGGATCCTCGTCGATGTTGTCGCCGCCCGTCGCGCCCGACGGGAAGGGCAGGTTGCAGTGGTGGATCTCGGCGTATCCGCCCCAGTTCAGGAAGACGTCGTCGCTGTACATGCCGTGGTTCTCGAAGACGATCGTGTTCACGAAATACCCCGTGCCGTAGGCCAGATCGACGGCGCCGCCGTCCCCTGTCACCGCGGTATTGCCCGTGAACGTGCAGTTGACCAGGAAGATGGTGTTGCCGCTGCCGAGCGTGTTGATGGCGCCGCCGTTGGCGAACATGGTGTAGTTGTCGGTGAAGAGGCAGTTCGTCACCATGGTGTCGTACACGATGTAGCAGGAGATGGCCCCGCCCCCGTAGTTGCAGTCGTTCTCGATGAACTCGCAACCCGTGATCTCGGTGTTCATGTCGCCGGTGAACTTGATGGCGCCGCCCTCGCCGTAGGCGTGGTTCCTGATGAACCGGCAGTCGACGAAACGGGTCAGGGGTTCGGCGGGGCTGCCGGTACCGGTCGCGTAAACCGCGCCGCCCATGCCGAGGTCGTCGGCCGTGGCGTCGTTGTCCGCGAACACGCAGTTCGTCACCACGGCATCGGATCCAAGCAGGGCCAGACCGCCGCCGTGCATGTCGGGATAGTCGCCCGCGGTCTTGCCGTATTCGATCCGGCAGTAGGCGAGAGCGCTGATGTCGGAGGAGTCGATCCGGATGCCGCCCCAGCCGGTCGACGGGGTGTCGGTGGTGAAACGGATGGAGTCGTTCTCGGCGCCCATCGCCTGCAGGTCGCCGTTGACGGTGAACTTGTGGTGACCCTGGAAGTTGATCTCCACGCCGGGATCTATGGTCAGGACCTGACCGGCGGGGACGACGACTTCTCCGGTCACCAGGTAGGGCGAACCGGCGGATGTCCAGGTCCCGGACTGGGGGCCGCTGACTTCGGTCTGGGCGAAGGCGAGGCCGGGGATGATCAGCAGCAGGACGGCGGCGCTGGTTTTCACTTTTGGACTCCATGTGGTTTCGGGGATGGGGACCGAACATAATATCATATTCGAATTTCAGGCGTCAAATACAACCAAGCCGGAAACGGCAACCGTCGGGTCGTGGTGAACAGGATCGGGCCCCGCCGAGGCGGGGCCCGTCTCCTGTTTCGGGATCCGTCACTTGGCCAACGTCATCTTGCACGTCGCCGAGCGGTCGGCTGTGGTGAGGCGGCCGAGGTAGCTGCCCGCCGCCACGGTGCGGCCGGTCGCGTCGCGACCGTCCCACTTGAAGCTGTGCAGTCCCGCTTCCAGGTCGCCGCTCCAGACGGTGCGCACCAGGCGCCCCTTCATGTCCAGGACGTCCACCTTCGCCGCGCCCGCCGCGGGCAGGGTGAAGACGATGTCGGTCGCCGGGTTGAAGGGGTTGGGGTAGTTGCCGCGCAGGTGGAACACGCCCGCCACGTCGACGCCGGTCCCCGGATCGTTGACGTGCAGGGTCACCGGCACCACGTCCGGGCTGCCGGGCGCGTTGTGGGTGAACACGAGGTAGGCGGTGTAGTCGCCCGCCACCAGGCCGGTGCTGTCGAAGGTCACCGTCAGGATGTCGTTTTCGCCCTGGCCCAGCGATCCGCCCGCCGGCAGCACCGACACCCAGCTCACGTCCTGGTAGATGGTGAAGACCGCGTCGCTGGCGTCGCTGACCGCGTCGTCCAGGCTGCTGACGCGGATCAGGCAGTCGGACGAGGCGGGGCCGGTGACGGTCCAGCCGAAGGCGCCGTCGTTGGGCGTGCTGGCGACGACCGATTCCCAACCGCCGCCGCCGTTGCGGCTCAGGTCGATCTTGACGTCGGCCAGGGTGCCCGAGCTGCCCCAGGTGATGGTGGGGTTGTCGCCGATCGCGAAGGACTCGCCGCCGTTCGGGGAGATCAGCGACAGGGTGGGGCCGGACGAGGTCAGCGTGATGTTGCCGCTGACCGTGTGGGGCGTGCCGCCCCATTCGTCGCCGGAGATGGAGAAGGCGATGTTCTGGCTGCCGCTCAGCCCGGCGTCGAAGGTCACGTTGACGGTGGCCTGGGCGGACTCGCCCCCGACGATCACGCCGTAGTAGTTCGGTGAGCCGGTGTCGCCGTGCCAGGAGACCAGGGCGCCGTTGCCGGTGCTGCCGTCCGAGGTCATGTCGCCATAGGTGCCGCCGCTGAAGGCGGTCGACGAGTTGACGGTGATGCCGGAGGGGAAGTTCAGCGTCGCGTCGGTCAGCCACTCGTCGTCGGTGCTCGCATTATATACAGTGAACTCGAGCGCCACCGACGTGCCCGGCACGTACTCGGTGGTCAGGGTGGTCATGGTGGAGCCGGCGATGCTCTTGTCGACATCGTTCGACTTGGGCGGAGCGGCCTGTTCGGCCACCGCGTAGACCAGCACCGATCCGGCCTCGCCCGAGTTGCTGACCGTCAGGGGCTCGGTATCGACCTGGTCGATGTCCAGCGTCTTGTCGAAGGACAGGGGGTTGAGCGTGATCGCCGGCGTGGTCACCACGTCGGTCTGGTCGACGGTCAGGGTGTAGGACGCCGAGCCGCCGCTGGTCGCGCCGTTGCCGATGCAGAAGCCGACCTCGAGGATGTCCTCGCGAGGCACCGACAGCGAGGTGTCGGCATCGTTGCTGCCGTCCAGGGCGATGTGCTCGATGACGCCGGTGCCGTCCCGCTTCTCGATCACCGCGGTCAGGGAGATCTGCGTGCCGTTGGCGCCGTCGAACTCCACGTCCACGGTACCCTCGGCGGCGCTGAAGAGGCGGGCGCGGTAGAAGTTGGCCGCCAGCTTGGCCACCGAGCCGGTGCGCACGGCCGGGTACGAGGAGAGGGTGGCCACCAGGCCCGCGGTGGGGTAGTCGGC